>CAYUII010000001.1:0-194211 GCA_964444785.1 uncultured Bacteroidales bacterium
CCATATTACAGATAGACACTCAAGATCCACCCAGAGGACTCTCCATTCAGAGACAAGAGGGTAAAGCGGTTTGGTCTATGCTTATCGGAGATGAAGAATATCTTTTCGGATCACCAACAACCAATGAATGGACTTTCATTGTAATGGTCTATGATACCAAAAATCAATCGGTGAGACTTATCATCAATAATAAAGTATTTGCCCAGTCATATTCACCAATACGATGTGTAGGGAAACTTAAAATAGGTGGTTTTGAAGGGAGTCTTGATAAAATCGAAATCTATAACCGGGTGCTTTCCCTTAAAGAGATTGAAACATTAAGTAGTTTAGCTATTACTGATGGTATTGATAGCTATGCAATTGAACAAAAACATGATTATAGGGCTGAAAGAGAAGCTAGGGAAAGAGCTGAATTAGATAGCTTAAAAACAAGAATCGCACTTACTGATGAAATAAGAGTCTATGATACGGTGAAGATGGAGAAAACCATCGACTATATTGCCAAAGGAGACACCTTTCAGATTCTTTCAAGAGATGAAAAATATGCCAGAGTAAAGTATAGTAAGGATGGTAAAATAGGCATGGTAAAATGTAAAACCATTACCGATGGAACTTATGCCCCAGGCCAGACTGGATTCTTGGTATGGACAAAAATTCACCTAAGCGACCTCTTTAACTTCACCTCTTTAAGATCATGGATAATAATATTAGTCCTTGCATTCCTTCTTTTCTTTGCCTCCAAGTTTTTCTATTATATAGACAACTTCTTTATGCGCTTTAAAAAGCAAAAGGAGGTGATGGCCAGTGGTGGGAAAAATGCAGCGGTCATAGAGCATAAACCTACTATACTGGAAAAAATCTTCCCATTTAAAAAAGGCAGAAAATGGGTTCTATTTATCGGCATTATTCTGGCAATCATGCTATTTGGAGGAGTTATATGGGATGGTCGCGAAATGGAATGGTTCTTCAATGGGGGTTTTAGAATAATCCCAAGAGATTACACGCAAACCATTCATTGGGTATTATGGGCACTTACCCTAACCTCCATGATTGCCTATCTAACGCTTATTCTTGAGAGCTTTGTTATTGGAGGGCCAATAGGAGGAACACTTAGAGTTATCTATCTAACAATATTGAATATAATAGCCTTATTGGTCACATTCTATCTATTTATCGCTGTAATAATCTTGTTAGCCCTATGGCTAGGCCTAACCGTTCTTGGCAGCATGGGAAGTAGTGGAAAATACAGGTGTACAAGATGTGGAACCATTTTCTATGGTTCAAATTGTCCGAATTGTGGATAAAAATATAATAGATAATGGCTGGAAAAAATTTATTGCTTTTAAAGAAATTCCCACAAGATGAAATCAGTAAAGCTTGGGATAAAGATGAATACGTCACCGGATTGACATTTGGGGATGGACTTTGGATCTTATTAACTGATCCTGAAAGTAATCTTAATGGTCAAACCTGGTGGACTAACGGGGAATTTCCGACAAAAGAGATCTCCGAAGGATGGGGTATGTCGTACGATATCACCAATTTATCGTATTGCTATGATCGCTGGGTGTTGTTTATGTCTGGTGAAGCGGGTTATAGTGACCAGAAATGGTTTACGAATGCTAAACTACCTGAATCTGATATATATAAATATCTAAAAGAAGGTTATCGGATCACTTCTCTGGATTATGGTGTTGACAGGTGGGGGGTGGTCCTGAGTAAAGATACTGGTTGGGGCGACCAATACTACCTAGTCACAAACGAGTTTCCCACTGAGGAAATAAAAAAAGGTTGGGGTAAAGATTACTACGTCTCCTTCTGTGTCTATGGAAAAGGGAAATGGATCCTGGTAATGACAAAAGACTGCGGATTTGAAAATCAGTTTTATTTTTGGAACCGTCAATTCCCGGAGCAAGATATTCGCTCCAAAATGAAAGAGGGCTTTGAAATCTCAAATGTTAGCTATTGTAATGGGATATGGATTGCCATATTATCGGTCATAGGAGATCTTGAATCAGACGATGAGACAACAGAAGCTGGTGGCCATAAGGGTGACAACCAAGAAACGAATGAGGATGAAGATGAAACAGACGAAGTTCTAGAACTGAATGAAGAACTCTTTGAAACTGATAAGGTAGATCCTGACATATTACCTATTTATGAAAAAGGTAATAGTTACATGGAAAAGGAGAACTACAAGGAGGCTCTGAACTGTTTCCAGAAAGTTCTTAAACTAGAACCCGATTTTATTGGAGCATTAAATTATGCTGGAGTATGCTGCTCATGGCTTGATGATTATGAAGGAGCTTTAAAATACTATGAAATAGCCTATCAATTAACAAAGAAGCCACCTTTATTACTTGGAAATCTAATCTCTATGTATAGCTATTTTGATAATATTGATGCCATTGGCAAGGTTATCAAGGAGGCTCCTGTGAAGTCGATAGAGAAGATTGACCATGCTACAGGTTGTTATGGATTAGGAGAGTATTATGAACAGCAGAAAGAACTTACAACGGCTCTTAAGTGGTATAAAAAAGCTTCAACACTCAGTCCTGAGAATGATTCTTACAAGGAAAAATACGAAGAGATCAAACAGCTAGTTGAAGGAGGAGATAACAACGAATCTGAGCCAGGAAATATTCGAGTCGAAGTTCCGGAATTAGTTTCTATTGAAGAAATACAGAAAGAACTTGACAACTTAACCGGACTAAAAGAGATTAAACTCGATATTGATTCTTTGATGAAGTATCTAAGAATCGAAAAGATGCGCAAAGAGAGAGGTATTTCAGGAACCTCAATGTCGTTGCATGCTGTATTTAGTGGACCTCCGGGTACAGGAAAAACCACAGTTGCTCGACTTCTGGGTAAGATATATCGATCATTGGGTCTCCTACAAAAAGGACATGTAGTAGAGGTTGACAGAAGCGGTTTAGTGGCAGAATATATTGGGCAAACCGCAATCAAGACAAACAAGGTCATTGATTCCGCTCTAGATGGGATACTATTTATTGATGAAGCTTATACCCTAAACCCACCAGATGGAGGAAGAGATTTTGGCAAAGAAGCGATTGATACCATCCTCAAGCGAATGGAAGATGAACGCGACCGTTTAGTGGTTGTTGTAGCCGGATATACCGATGAAATGAGCCTATTCATTGGTTCAAATCCTGGCTTAACAAGTCGATTTACCCGTGCATTCAAATTTGTAGATTACAAACCCGAAGAGTTACAAGAGATATTTCAAAAAATTGCTACTGGGACGGGGTATAAAATCCTAGAGGATGCTGAAAACTATCTTAAACGCTATTTCACCCATATCTATGAAAGCAGAACTAAAACATTTGGGAATGCGCGCAAAGTAAGAAATATTTGGGAAGAGATAGTTAGGATGCAGTCAACTCGTCTTGCTGAACTTTATGAGGTAACAGATGCGGATTTAATCACCATTACGGAAGCAGACGTTAGGATGGCACTTTCTGATGAGTTTGATGATGATCTGAACGACACTTTAGAAAAGGTGTTATCAGATTTAAATGAAATGGTAGGACTTCAAAATGTAAAGCAGGATGTCATAATGTTACTCAACTACATTAAAGTTGAAAAGATTAGATTCGAAAAAGGACTTACAACGCAAAGGCCCGCTTTACATACTGTCTTTTATGGGCCACCGGGTACAGGAAAAACGACAGTAGCAAGACTTCTTGGAAGAATCTTTAAAGTTTTAGGATTATTAAAAATTGGACAAGTTGTTGAAGTAAGTCGTGCAGACTTAGTTGGAGAATACGTTGGTCATACAGCTCCGAAAACAAATAGGGTAATTGATGAAGCTTTGCACGGAGTACTCTTCATTGATGAAGCCTATGCACTTAAACAAAAAGGCAACGGCAATGATTTTGGTCAGGAGGCGATCGACACAATGCTTAAACGTATGGAGGATGACCGTGATAAGCTAGCAGTTGTTTTAGCAGGCTATACCGAGGAAATGCAAGAAATGATCGACTCTAACAGTGGTCTTAGAAGTCGATTTAATCGGTACTTTTTCTTTAACGACTACTCCCCAGACGAACTATATCAAATCTTTGAAAATCTAATCAAAAAACAACGCTATAACTGCGAACAAGATGCTCTTGATGCAATCAGGCAATACTTAGACCATCTATGGGAAACTAGGGACAAATCGTTTGGTAATGCCCGCATGGTTAGAAATCTCTTTGAGAAACTAACTCAAGTACAAAGTGATAGAATATCCAGAATGGAGAGTATTACCGATAGTGATTTAGTTACCATTACCATTGAAGATACCAATCGCATCATCCCAGCCACTCAACAACAGAATAGCAAGTCGTCGGGAAGTATTGGCTTTAGACGATAAGAATAATTATGTTGATAACCTCTTTAACCAATTAGTAGAAAAAAACGGCTTATCAGGCAACGAGAGCTCACAAAAACCAACTAATGAATAAAACGGAAGGCCGGTCTCTGACCGGCCTTCTTCAGCGATGTTAACCAAAATACACAGCAGAATTATTAATATTTCCCATTTCATTCCTCCCGGGTAGATCTAGGGATGTTAATTCTCAATTTTGATCGACTCGTGGCTGTACCCTCGCTAATCGGGTTGAAAACCGTGAATCCAAATATTATCAACAGCACACGAGTCGATTGAAAAGAATTGATTTTTTCAGATAAACACAATCGAAAAGTAAATAAGTAGGTATTGGAGCATTATCAATCCGCTTGTTTTCAACAAAATAAGCAAGATTGAAGTTGATTTTATAAATAAAAAACCAATCACTAAATAAAGTCATTTTTAATAAGGCAGTACTGGTACGGCGCAGTTTTATCACATACGCCATACCAGATCTCCTTAGAGCAAGAAATCTTCTTGCGATTTTCCCAAGACAACAGGTTCTTAAAAATGCGACTTCGTTATAACTTAAAGTCAGCCTTTCCGGATTTTTCGGATATGTACAACTTGATTTAAACCCAAGGCCACCTTCATTCATCCTATTCAACTCAACAAATCCTTTTTGTGAAGTATTCTGAGTATCTTTTGGATCTATGTTATCAATTCGGTGGCTCATTTCAATAATCACTTTTTTGACAGGTAGGGAGCTTGCCTGGTCCCTTTTATACTGTCAAAACACCGTAATCAAAAAAGGTTGCCTACTTTTTTAACAAATCTTTCAATTTATTTTGGTTTACCTTATTTATTAAAATTCAACACTAATTACATTCAAAATCGCAATTAGCAATAAGGCTAAATGTGAAAAGTCAAACTTCAAATCCCCTTATTTGACTCGCAGTACCGTCCAAAAAAAAAGCTGCCCTTTGAAAGGCAGCTTCCTAAATTCTTACTTAACGATGCATTTTCGAGAAACCGGCAAAAATCCATCTGCTTCAATCTTTATCAAATAAAGACCCGAAGCAAAATGATCCAAGGGAATTCTAAGTACGTTTTGTGAATCACCATTATTAAAACTAATCTTTGACACAGCTAAGCCATTAGCAGAGAAAATAGTCACAGTATATTCTTCAGCTTGCTTTGACAAGATCTCAATATTTACTTCATTGGTAGCAGGAACAGGCCATATCCCTCCAATATCTTTAAGCGTTGGTAAATTACCATCTTCTATTCCGTAGGCAACCGTGTTGTCGTGAATAACAACAATAAGCTCTTCAAGATTAGGATTCTCGGGCGTTATTTCAATATCAAAATTAGTTGCAGTAACACCTGTCACTTCAGGTCGAAGCTTGTAGTTTCCCATTGGAATTTCATAGAAAATAAAAGTACCATTATCATCACTGAAGCAACCGTTGACTAAATGATCACTCTGATCAAAAAGCAGAACCTGAATATCACTGGCAGGTTTTCCTTTGAGCAAAAATTCATCTGTTTGAATCCAAATCTCCCCCTTAATCTGACCAAATCCCCCATTAATATTTGGATTCTCTCGAAGTGAGATATCCATTCCATTCAAATCTTGGGTTAATGAAATTCGCGTTGACTCATTCCAGTTAACTGTATTTCCGTAATAGGTAGTCACATAATTATTAAAGGAGGAAGAAGAAGACAGAGGAGTAGCTTTAATTATATAGTTACCCTTGGGTAAAGCGTAGAAGTTATATATCCCGTATGGGCCAGAAACCATACTGTTCTTTCTGATGATTGTTTGATTTGAATTCTCAATAAAAGCTTCGACCAGAACAGAATCTGTTGGGAAGAAACCTTCAAGAACTTGCCCAGATATATTAAAAAAGTAGCCAGGACCAACACCTATTAATTCAGAAACCGAGTCATAACACTGAGTAACCGAGTCAGTGATAAATAAAGTGACAAGATATTCTCCAGCATTATTATAAATGTGAGTAGGATTTTGAACAGTCGAATAAGACATATCCCCAAAATCCCACTTATATAACAAGTTATTACCACCCGATTCACTAGCAAAATGTATCATGAGAGAAGATCCAGGATCTGGAGTGCTTGTAAAATGGGCTATACAAGAAGGAATTTCATCGACAAATATAATCCCTTGATGTTCGCTTAAACAACCGTAATCGTCGGTAGTAACAAGTGTTATTGTATACTGTCCAGCACTAGAATAAGAATGATCTATCCGTTGTCCATAACCTTCAGTACCATCACCAAAAAGCCAGTAAAAAGTAACTGGATTCATGGTTGATGTAGTTGCATCAAAATGAATCTTCATTGGACCGGTGGGGGTCCAGGTAAATTGGGATTCACACGAAACCTCTACCACCTCAATCGTATCTGTAATTTTATCTGAGAGATTGCCCTCTCCAAAAACAGATAGACTTACAATGTAAGAACCTGGCTTAAAAGCATGTTGAGGCGAAGATTCAGTGGAAGTTGTTCCATCACCAAATTCCCATAGACATGAGGAGATATTACCCAAAGAACTGTTTTCAAACTGAACAAGGGAACTATTTTCAATTTGATGATAACGATAAAGAGCCTGACAGACATTGTGAATTCCATTAACTTGAATCGTTGTCTTTACTTCATGAAAAGTTGGTGAGAAGATAATTAAAGTATCCTTAGTAGGGAAAGCAGGATCTGAGATTCGAAGTTTAATAACACCGCCCCATTGAGATTGGAATTTAAAAGAAAAGTGGCCCAATCTATCACTCAATAGTTTGGATTCATAGAAAGAGTAGCCAGAAAAATTATACGCCTTGAGTTCCACTAGGCAGCCCCCAATTGGCTTGTTGGTCAATGTGTTTATTACTGCCCCCTCTACACTCACCATAAATGAAGTCTTTGCGGAGACTCCATTGATCGCAATTAGGAGAGGTAGTAATAATATTAATAATAGCTTCTTCATTTTGTTTTAATCAAAAGCCATAAACCAGCGCCATTCGTGCTTCAAATGACCATGGTTTACGGATGGTTGCATTTTTCTCGTAGACAGAATTAAAATAATATTTTAATCTGGGCTCGGCTTCTAGCCTAAAAGATTTAGTTAGATGGTAACCAAACACCAGCCCACCTGTAAATTGCCAATTAGTATTCACCCTATCTGGGGATAGATTATTAATCGAAATGATTTTATTATCACCCGGATCAATATCTCCTTTTTCAGTCGTTTTTAACAGAACCGATAGTATAGGGCCTGTTCTAACTCCTAAGAAAATCCTCGATCTCTTGTAAAAATCATATCCAAAAATAAGTGGTATTTGTAGGTAGGTATATTCTTTTTCTATTGCCTGTTGGGCATACATTCGAGCAGTATCAAAGACTTTAAAATCGGAAAGATGGTATACAGCCTCTACTTTCTCTTGGGTAGAATTCCAAACATAGGAGGTAGAATCCAACTTAGTATAGTGTCCTAGATATTCTCGGTAATCCACCGAAAACTCGCTTGTGCCGGTAGCCTTCGATATGCCAATTCCTGTTCTTATGATAAAATCATTCCAACAATATTGAAACTCAAGGGCTGCATTATGTATTAATTTCTTATCCTCCTCAACCGTATTAAACATCCACTCCGGAGTATAGCTAACACCAAGATAGAATTTGTTTTTCGGGAATGAGAATCCTCTTGAAGCATCATCCTCTTTAAACTTAAAAATATTAGCTTGTTTACTTTTGCGGTAGTTCAATTGCAAAGTATACCCTTCAAAAAGTGTCTTTCCCCTCCTATTTAAGGCAGAGATAAACCCAAAGTCTCTGATGTTTTTCTGGTCGACATCTAAAGTAATTATGCCAGAAGAGGTATTATTCTTATTATCCTGAAGCCCTTTGTTGGTATTTTGTATTGCAGTTTCATCAGAACCAAAATCATTTGCAACTAAATCAGGCTTATCTTTCATCACACCTTTTGATGTTAGAGATCCTTTTGCAGTTTGATTTATTTCGTTTATAGATTCTTTAGATCTTGAATTCGCTTGTTCTGGCTGTGAAGAGATAGCTGGTGAACTTACCTCCTTTACATCTATAGAACCAGATTTCTCTGGTTCAAGTTGAGAAGAAATAGCTTGTGAATGCTCCTCCGTTGAGACCGACTTATTAATATCCTTATTCGAATTAGAAGAGAGAGAAGATGATTGGGTTAATGACGGGCTAAGATCCATAAATAGATAGCATGAGAGGAAACACACCAAGAGAAGAGCTGCAACAGACCAATAAGCTGGTTTTTGATACCATGCTTTGGTTTGCTGAACACTACTAATAAAAGAAGCTCGAACAGACGTGGGAGGAGCCACGACATGGTTCTCAAGCTTTGCTTTTATCAGCTGATCAAAATTGTTCGTGTTATTACCTTTCATATCTATAGTTTAGCTGCAGTTCTGAAATCTTTTTCTTCAAGAGATTACGCGCCTTAAGAAGTTGTGTTTTTGATGTGTTCTCAGAACACCCAATAAGTTCAGCAATCTCCTTATGACTGTACTCTTCAATCACATAGAGGTTAAAAACGGTACGATACCCTTCAGGCAATTCAGCAATTAATTGATGAATTGTATCAGAAGTAAGGTTGGCAAGAAAGTCATCTGGATTGTAATCCTCCTCAACAACATCTGGAAAGTTATTGGGCTGATCTGATTCGACAAAAATTCTGTGCCGGTTTCTAGTTCTAATATAATTAAGAGCGTGATTTACAGCTATCCGCTTCATCCAACCTTCAAACGAACCTCCATCACGGGGGTTAAACCGCTTAAGATTTTCAAAGATTCGAATAAAAGCTTCCTGCAGTAGATCTTCAGCTTCGGCACGTTGAGGAACATAACGCAAACATAGACTGAAAAGCACAGGAGCATAAAGGTCGTATAACCTTCCCAGTGCTTCAGGCTTGCCCTTAAGGCAATTGCGGATCAGTCCTTCGTCCGTTGCCATCAGATCTGTATTATGGTAAACACCGGCATTGCGAAAAGTTGCCTATGGATTGGTTTAAATTGTTTTACTCAGCCAAATTAATCACTTTTTGCGATTTAACAATAAATAATTGAATACGATAGCTCCGCTCTTTTTAACTTTGTTAGAATTTATAAGCCTATTTTATGAAAAAAATTTTCTTCTTTTTCTTCTTGCAGACCGTACTTGCCTACTCTGCCTTTGCTCAGATCACGCTGTCATTCGATGACCTTAACCCAAAGAATAGCGATACCATGACTTGGTCTATTGTCCCCTCTTCCTTAGGAATTGCGCCTTTGGAAGGTGCTGGAGTACACCAAAATTACCTTAAAATTCAACCAAGCTCGGCCGTTGCCTCTTTAGTTTATAATCCTACCGAAGGATCAATAATTCCTCTAGCCACCCGATACTATACAGAGTCTGCTGCTACAGGAATCTTTAGCATAATGAGTCATATCTATGAAAGTGTATCCAATGATACCATTAAATTGTTGGGCTATGAAACACAAGCAGACTCCCTCTCTCTGTCTACCATAACATTAGGTGTACATGACAAGATAGTTTTCCCAAAAAAAGCTCATATATTAGCTAATCCTCTAACTATTCTACCCTTCCCCCTAACAGTCAATACATCATGGCAGTCTTCTGCTCGATTTACTCATGACTTTAAACTCACCATCATAGGAGCTGGGTATGATAACTCTGAGGGTAACTACATCCAAAACAGAAATAGCACTACCATAGTTGCTGGTTGGGGAACAACTTCTCTATCAGTTAACGGTAAGGCAAGTAGTCCTATCAGTGGTTTACTTCTAAAGGAAAGTGTTATAGAGAAAGATAGTTTTTTGGTAGATAATTCACCTATAAGCGACGATATTCTAGCTATTTTAGGTTTACAACAAGGCGTATTGCGTTCAAAAAACATTTATAGTTTCTATCGTCTTGGACAAGAAAAGCCACTCTTTATCTGCAAAACAGATGCTAATAACACAGTAACCTCCTTTTATATAGATAACGATACCACAATAAGTAAAAATCTTCCACCCAGACTTATCTCCCCTATTCCTGATACCCTTGTGGCAACGAATAAACTTGTCGAATTAAACTATATAAGCCGGCACTTCACCGATGGTGACAGCAATGATTTCCTTTATTTTGATATCAAACAAGCTAATGGAGATACCATTCCTGCTTGGCTTTATGTTGATTCAGGGTCTGGAAGTATTAAAGGTGAGGCCACAGATTCAATTACCCTCTCTTTAATTATCAAAGTAAAAGACCTCGCAGGTGATTCATGTGCTGATACAGCTGTTTTAGCCTTTAAACCAGGGGTAGGAATTAACCCACTTTCTATCAACCCCCTCTCCGTTTATCCTCAACCCTGTTCTAAAACAGTTACTATTTCAACTCAAAATAGGTTTGAATCTGAAAAAACTGCAAACCTCATTAACTCATACGGACAGGTAGTTCGCCGCTTTAAATTAACCGTTGGTGTTGAAAAACAAACAATCGATGTTTCAGGACTCAAAGACGGCGTTTATTACCTTGCCATCGCCAATTCTCACTGGCCTTTAACAAAAGTCATTATAACTAATGACTAATGATTTTGTACTTTTGCCCTTCGCCTTCCCTATTTCTGGATGAGATAACAGAGTAGGATAATGAAACAGGTTTTACTATTAATGATTAAAACACAACGCATTATACGGACGTTAGGACGAGTTTTTCTAATCATGCTTTTGATCTTTGCGGTCACTCAGGTTGAGGCTAGAGGGAAGAAAAAGAGCAGGAAAAGATCGAAACAAAAAGCTACTGTTGTCCCTACAAAACAGGAAGATTCTTTAAATCGAATGGCATTAATGGTTCTTCTTCATCCCCCTGATAGTACGCAACAATCAGGAGATGAAGATTGGGATTCTGAAGCCATCGACTCTTTAGTTAATGATAACTTTGCTACAGGGCACATATTTGGCTACCTAAAACAACCTGCTTTCAGTGGCGACTCAATTCTTCTCTGCCTAGTTGACTCTACACGATCATTTGCAATGCCTAATCTGGGTAAAATTATTAGCCCATTTGGGCCTCGAGGAAGGCGAATGCACAAAGGATTAGATATAAAACTAAACAAAGGAGACGAAGTCTTTTCCGCTTTTGATGGAGTTGTCAGATTTGCCAGTTACGGACGAGGATTCGGAAACATTGTTGTCATTAGACATTTTAATGGTTTAGAGACCTATTATGCCCATTTAAGTCAGATTAAAGTTAAAGCTTACCAGCCTGTTAAGGCAGGGGAATTGATTGGTTTAGGAGGTAGTACAGGAAGAGCACGAGGACCTCATTTGCACTTTGAGATCAGATTTCAAGATAAACCCTTTGATCCAACTAAAATTATCGACTTCGATTCAGCAAGTCTTAAAACGCCCCAACTATGGGTTAGTCGCGAACTTTTTGGCAAATCAAAAAATCTATCAACTATAGGAGCCATTGGAGAAAAGTATCATATCATTAGAAAAGGTGATACACTTGGGAAAATAGCCAAGAAATACGGTGTCAGTATAAAACAAATTCAGCGTCTAAATAGGTTAAAAAGCTCCACTGTACTTCGTGTTGGTAAACGAATAAAAATTAGATAAGAAAATACTATGATCAGATTATATTGGTTTCTTGTAACCCTATTCACTTTAATTACAATTACTGCGAATTGTCAAGTTGATCGTAGCGATTGGGAGGGTACCTATCCTGATGGATGTACAAGTATCACCGTTGGGAAAAAAGCTTCAGTTGATGGATCTGTTATTACGTCTCACACAGATGATAGCCATCGAACAAGAAGTGATGTTCAAATAGTGGCACCCTCCAATCACCAGCCAAATTCAACTGTAACTATGTATAAAAGGGTTGCTTTTGACACTCTTCCTATGGCTCAATACAAGGATATCAAGGTTGGAATAATTCCGCAAGTAGCGCATACTTATGGATATATTAACAGCGCATACGCATGTTTAAATGAGTACCAATTGGGTATTGGTGAATCGACTTTTGGAGGTAGAGAAGAGCTAATTAGCGACAAAGGTCTGATTGATTGCCAACGACTTTGCATTTTAATCTTAGAACGATGTACGACAGCAAGAGAGGCCATCCGGATGAGTGGGAAACTTCTAGAGGAATATGGATGGAATGATGCCGGAGAGTGCCTTACTATAGCCGATAAAAAAGAGGTATGGCATCTGGAAATTGTTGGACCTGGAAAGGATAAAAAAGGGGCAATCTGGGCTGCCCAACGTGTCCCTGATGATCACATGGCAGTAAATGCTAATGCTTCTACTATAAAAGAAGTAAACCTAGCTGACACCCTCTTCTTTTATGCCTCAAAGAATATCTTTGAGGTCGCTAAACAAAAAGGATGGTGGAATTCAGATCAACCTTTTATCTGGTCTTATGCTTATGCTCCTGAGAGTCGAACCTCTTTAGCCTCCAGAAGAAGAGAGTGGCGAGTCTTTGATCTACTTGCTCCTTCTTTAAAACTAGATCCTAATTCTGAAAACTATCCTTTTAGTGTAAAACCAGATCACAAAGTCTCTCTAAATGATCTTAAAAAGGTCTTTGCCGACTACTATGAGGGAACCCCATTCGACATGACCAAAGATCTTTTAGTTGCTGATGACAATGGTAAAATGAAAATATCTCCATTAGCTAATCCCCATATGCCGTATGATATGAATAAAATGCTTAGAATTAATGGCGGTTGGGGTTGGCGAGGCGAACGAACTATTGCGCGTTGGTATACCATGTATGCTACTCTCATTCAATGCAGAGATTGGCTTCCAGATGAAATTGGAGGGGTGGCTTGGTTCGCCTTAGATAATGTAGCTACTTCGATATATATTCCAATCTATGGATCTGTCTCTGATCTTCCCTTATCATATAAAACCGATGGCCGTAAGACTGGCTTTTCCAAGCAAAGTGCATGGTGGGCGTTCAATCGGTTAAGCACCCTTACAGCCCAAAGATGGGGAGATATGCGTAGGGATGTTGATACTGTTTGGAACCCCTTGCAAACAGAGCTATTTAGTATTCAACCTGAAATCGAAAAAAAGGCCCTCAGCTTATATAATTCAGGACAAAAAACTAAAGCTAAGAAACTCCTTCAAGAACACACTTTCTTTTGGGGCAATAAAGTTGTTGAGGAAGCCTGGAAATTAGGAGATCTTCTATGGACTAAATACGATGAACTCTTCTAAATTATTGAATTATTTAGACTATCAATTACCGACTAGACCTTTATCCAGCCAAGCGCCCAATAAATAAGACATATTACCCTAACCTCTTGGAAACAGCCAAACGGTCTTTCCAAGAGGATTATTTTTGCTCTTAAACAGTGCAATATACACTCCTTTTAGCTGTGTGCGTTTAGATCTCCATAGTTTTGATTCTATTACATGATGCTTCTGTATTAGTTTACCAGAGAGATCATATATTTCAAGTAGTCCTGCAAGACAGTTTTTCAAAAGAATACAATCTTCTTCCGCAAAAACCTCTGTCTTATTCTGAAATATATCATTGTTCTCAGTTTGTAAACGAAGACTAAGATGATAGTCTTCTAGTTGTTCATTTGACTTTACTGAAATTTCTAATGAGTCGATCACTTTATAATGGATATTGGTTTCTTCATCAATTAACTCCACATGAACCTTGAGTTCGGACGGTAATTTCAATTGAATTTTAATAGTATTCTGATTAGTTGGATGATAAACCAGTTGAACCAACGTATCTTTAGAAAAGGATGTAAATGTGCTATAGTCTTCTTCTAAAGTAGTGAAAAATAATTGAGGAGCGTAACCATCCATAGCTTCAGACTGAAGTTTCTTATTGCTTTCAGAGGGTTCTTGTAAAAAAAGATGAATTAACTGGCGAGTCTTGAATGTTTGATCCAAAACAGAAAAAACTAAGGCTCGGTCAATAGGAAAACTCTTGTAGTAAAAGTGATTATGTATTCGTTCTGCCTTAGGAATTGTTATGTTATTTATAGCACTAGTCACATGGACAAAAAAACCATTTAGTGACGGAATAATACCTTGTTCAGGAAAAAGATCTACGTATGCTGCATTCTCTTCTGACCAAACTTTTGCGATATTATCTATTCCGGATAATGTCCACTCTTCTGTACCCCAAATAAGACCGGCTGGGTATGGATTCCCAAGGAGATGCCAACCAGAACTACTGTTTCCAGAGGTAAGTGAAAGATTAGAAAAGTAAAAATCATTAGTTGAGGAAACTCCAGTCAAATCGATAGTCCTTAACAATTTAGAAGCAATAAGATACCCTCTCCCTTGCTGAAAGCTATCACCGAAGAGAGGATTAATCATCCCTCCCTCTAGTTTTCGATTGATCCAATTATTTGCTTTTTCATCCCAATAATAAAGATCTGCTGAGTCATCATCTTGAAGAAAACTTTCAAAACCAAAGTTTTTTATAGGAGAAGAAAACAGATGCCATCCATGCAATGGTTGTTGAATCTCAGGCCACGAACTATAACCATCTATAGGTTTAATCATTTCTATTTTTACTAATGAATTGGTTACAAGACTTGAACTGCTCATTAAGCTTCCTTGAAGAACGAGTTGAAGTTTTGTAGTATCATGGAGATCGTTTCCTGAAATTGTCAAACTAGAAGTCGCATCAACAATTAAAGGATCATTTGAATAGTTATTCAATTCTTTAAGTTCTATGTTTGCTCCTGTAGGCAAGTTTGGGAACCCTATGGCCCAAGGGGGGATCAATACAATGCTGTTTACTGAGGGAACCATACCAGTATCCCAGTTTTGCGGATTCATCCAATCAGCTGAATTACCCATCCAACGCGAAACCTCACGCTCCACTTTTTCAAAAGCACCAATATCGGGCTTAAAAGGAGACAAACTCCTGATATGGGCATTAAAATCGGTCAGTACACCCCCAAAAGGCTCGCAAGGCAAGTAATACTCTCTCTTTGGTATTAAAAACGAGCTATCCTGATATTGCATATTTATTGTAAAAGAGTGTTTATCCGGCTTCAATACTGAAATTGTCCAATTATTAATACCAGTATAAGAAGTATTACCAACCCTAAAAAGAGCTGTAGCAGGCAAAATATTATTATAATCTGACCAATTTTCGGTTAAACCCGAAGGGTAGCTATTCGTAGAATGGATCATCAAACTTTGACCATCTTGATTTAATCGCTGATTTACTAATAAATTATTCCTAAGATAAAGTGATGCAATGGTATTTGAAACAAAAAGGGCATCTGAATAAACTGACCCGGAAAAATTACCTTCCATGCTCATCGAATTATGAACAAAGTAAAGACTATCAATATCATTTAAAGAAAAGTCAACTCCTCTCATTAGTCCAGAAGAAGTAAGACCACGCCGTCCAAGACGAAAGACATTATTGAAGATCCTAATATTCGAAGGGACTACAGAGGGTTCAATGGTAGAATAAAAAAGTCCTGTCAGATCACCAAACCTTCCACTCGTTACATTCCCAATATTTGTTGCACAGTTTCGTGTGAAAACAAGCTTTATACCACCAATTGATTCAATTGAGAATAATTTAAGCATTAGACTTGAAGATGCAGAAGCATCAAAAAAAATAGAATCGACTCGATTTTGGGTAACCAAATTATCAGAAGCGGTGACAGCAAGATTTATACAATTAAAAATGAGCCCATTGCTCTTCGTCGTTTCTTTATTAGGGGCAATAATACTCATATCTGAAATTAAATTCCGTTGTATATATGTACATGATGTAGCTGTAAAATTGAGATAGAATAATTGAAAGAACCCATTACTTATTTGATCAAAAATAGTAGAGACCCTTCTAAACTCATTTTTAATTATCGAGTATTTAGAATTTGAAGCATTAGACTGCATAGAAACTCCAAAAAATGATGATTCCAAAAGCATAATATCAGAGCACTTATTCCCCGATACTCGAAACAAAGTATCGACTAAGACCTCTTTATTCACTTTCACACTGGATTTAGTAAAGACTATATAAGTACATGATCCACCAATAAAAGGGTTAATTGCAGGCGCTGTTAATGCGATGTTCTTACAGACATTATTCGCGATAGTTATTGTTTCATTATCAGCAGTGTTTATAAGACTTATAGCTGAAAAATAGCAAGATCTGGAAAGAGTCAACATTGTAGCACCACAAAACTTCTCATTTCCGCCAAAATAATTATTACTAATGATATGCCCTTTGCCCTCAGTAATTTGAATACACTTCACTATAGTTGATTCACCCCATAATCTATAGAAGTGATTTCCAATTATTGTCTGAGACGAAGTTGAACCCAAAACATAAATTCCATCCATTGCAAAATCTGTAAACTCGCAATTTCTAATATTCAATTGATGACTACCAGATTGACACTTTATTGCTATTTGATAATAATCTGTACCATTGGACTCATGAGATTGAAAATGTATACCTTCAAAAGATAATTTACATTGACTATTAGTAATATGAATAGCTCCATACCCCACCAATTTTTGATTATTTAAAACAATTAAATTTTTAAAAGAACAATTTGTAGCGAAATTACAAACATATAAAGCAGTAGAGCGCTCGACTGAATTCGCTTTAAATGGAGCAAGAATTAAATTATGGGACTCTTTTCCATCTATAATTAGATCTTGTGTCTGATCTAAAGAAAGTAGAGAGTTATAGTGATTTAATTCATTTTTTATTGTTCTCGTTTGATTATCCACTGTAATAGTAACCGTATGATGTGTGGTTGAGGGAACGTTTACCCATCTTTTTAAAGTATATTTCCCTGTCTCGTCCAAATCAGAGTCTATAATAACAACAATAGGATTATAAAGCTTAGCTTGGTTTAGATAGGAAAATAGTCCATTGTCACCTGTTAAAGATTTCATTGGATGAGAAATTCCAACATAGAGAGTATCAATAATAGGAAGTATCATCCCTCTTTTTCTACTTCTCCCTCTATCATACCTTACCAATTCATTATCAAAACGCACGTATGAATTATCTTGGTTAGAGATAGTTGATTCACAATTCAAATCGATTAAATCCTTAACAGCATTTGGATTGCTAATTGAAATCATGGGAATGAGAAAAATTATCCACACAAACATCCTAATATTAAGATTGAAAACAGAAATAAGTATGATAGAGTAATTACATGGATGAATACGACTAAATGGACTTAACAATAAGGATAAATATTGATGATACGTCATCATGTTCATAAGTTATTTCGATTAATATAGTTAAAGAATTATAGCCTAAAAATACTTCTGACAAAACCACCTCAATCATAAAAAAGCGGATAAAAACCACATTTACCACTATTGCACCCGATATACCAATTATAAAGCTTACATCATTCCTACGACTGTTCCCCCTTTCGCTCCTCTCTTTCCCGGATGAGGCCTAACAACCCTAGCTTCTTGGACTGAGAATCAACTCATGTGACTGGAAGTTTTATTCAACGGTAAAAGACATTGGATTAAAATTCTCCTCGTCCAAACTGTAAGAACGACCGTTCTTACAGTTTTTTTAAGCATTTGTACCTAACTTTATGGAAAAAATGAAACGTTGCGACTGGACACAAAATGATGTATTAATGAATTGTTATCATGATGAGGAATGGGGTATACCAGTGCATGATGACCTAAAATGGTTTGAGTTTATTGTTTTAGATGCTTTTCAGGGAGGTCTAAGTTGGAAAACTATCTTATATAAAAGAGAAGAATTCAGCCGTGCCTTCGACCAATTCGATTACAAGAAGATTTCAGGTTACGATAGCATCAAGGTTGAATCATTAATGGCGAACAAAGGAATAGTACGGAATCGATTAAAGATTATTGGTACTATTAAAAACGCCAATGCTTTTATGTCCATTCAGAAAGAGTTCGGAAGTTTTGATCGCTATATCTGGTCTTTTACAGAGGGAAAAACCATTGTAAACAAATTTACATCATTAAAAGAAATACCCACTAAGACATCTCTTTCTGATAAAATTAGCAAAGATTTGAAAAAAAGAGGATTTACTTTCGTAGGTAGTACAATTGTCTATTCATTTTTACAAGCAGCTGGAATAGTTAACGACCATCTTATTTCATGCTATCGGCATGACCAAGTTCAAATGAAATGTTATAAAAAACTCAATGGTACAGATTGCATTTAAAACAGGCCTATTTTTTGGCTCCTTTAATCCAGTCCATGTAGGCCATATGGTATTAGCCAACTATATGGCCGAGTTCACCGATCTAGATGAGATCTGGTTTATTGTTTCCCCGCATAATCCACTAAAAAACAGTTCACAATTAGCTCCAGACTATCATAGATTAGAAATGGTCCGAATTGCTCTAGGAGATGATCCTCGTTTCAGGGTTTCAGATATTGAATTTAGAATGCCAAGGCCGTCTTACACAATTGATACACTAACATGGTTAACCGAAAAGTATCCAGCTCGAACCTTTTTTCCCATTATTGGTGGTGATAATCTAACTGGCTTTAAACGCTGGAAGAACTGGGAGATTATTCTTTCAGATTATGGTCTATATGTATACTTACGGCCAGGTTACCCAATTCCAGATTATCAATTGAAAAACACTTATATTTTTGAAGCTCCATTAATGGATATCTCAGCCAGTTTTATACGCAAAGCAATATCAGAAGGGAAAGACATAAGGCATATGGTTCCGTCTGGGGTGTATAAATATCTTAAGGAAAACTCTCTTTACTAAACCCAAAATAGGACTATCTTACCAATTTTCAACTGTATTATCATTTAGAAAAGAAATTGACATCGAACTATTAGTCACTTTATGCTTCTATTGATAACTAAATTATACTTCTATTGATGATTAAAAGTTCATGAATCTAAGTGCCAATAAAATCATTCAATAATAAATCACTATTTCGAAATACTCATTTCTAATCTTTCAAGAAACTGAGTTGGTGTTACCCCGATTTCTTTTTTAAATGCACTATGGAAAGAGGATCGGCTTTTAAAACCAGATCGCAATGCTAGAGCTTCAATAGTTTGATGATTAGCTTCACCCTGCTTAAGCAATCTACAAACTTCATGAACTCTATAACGATTAATAAAAGTACTAAAATTGACCCCATAGGCTCTATTAATTAGCCTACTTAAATACGTTGTGTTGGTTTGCATTATATCGGCGAGTTCAATCATATTCAGTTCAGAATTACACCATAAATTGGACGCTATTAATGTTTTCTCCAACTTATCTTTGAGCACCAAATCAACATCTTTAAGAACGTATCCCTTCTCCTTCGCATCACTATTGTCAAACCCTTTCACTGCCTCTTTACTCCGGTGGGTAACGACCATAGGTATTTGACCAAAAGTATTATCCATCAATATCTTTCCTTTATATTGACCTCTTAGATAAATTTCTTTAAAAAGATAAATTAAAACCAAAAGGGTAATTAAGAGTATAAAGTACGGGGAAAAAAGAAAACTTATCAAAAGCTCCCGACTTTTAAGCCTTCCAATAAGTTGATTTAGCTTACTTTCCAACTCAGAGTTATTCACCTTTTCAGAGACCGACGCAGCAATAAAAGCCGCTTCAACCTTCTTCAAAGAGTCATTTAAACTCTGATAATTTTCCGAAGCTGTATAAGCTTTATCATAGTTTCCAAGACGGCTTTCCACTTCAGCTAAACCTTTGTAGAAATCGAGACATAGATCCTTAATTCCCAGTTTTTCACTTCCTTTAACAGCAAAAATCAGATCCATTTCTGCTTGAGAATTTTGTCCAACTGCAGAAGCAACAAGTCCTTTAGCTCCTCTTATTACAACTTGTTTAAGTAGGTCATTACTTTTCTCCCCTATTTGAGATGCCCTATTAACAAAATCTTGGGCACATCTTACATTACCTATCTTAAGATTTGCAATTGCCCGATTACAAAGTGGGAAGATCAATAAAGAACTATCTCCAACATACATCCACTCCTGAATAGCTATCTTAAAAAGCGAGTCAGCAGTGAAAAAAGCCCTCTCTTTTAAAAATAAATCACCTAATGCATTAAGGCAATAAGAATAAAGAGGCCTGATTTCTTTTTGATCAGAGTACGCTTTTGCAATATTCAAGCCTTTTATACAATACGATTTTGCCCTTTCCAAATGATATTGCTGCGATAGAAGACCTGATAAGTTAACATAGGCCATTATTAATCTAGAAGAATCGTGACTAGAATCATATTCAGTCAGCGCCATTTCAAAACAATTGGCAGCCAAAGCAACATAACCTAAATCACGAGCAGAGATAGCCAAGCTACTAAGTAGATTTCCTCTATATAACCCATTGTGAAGCTTACAAATCAAATGATAGCTTTTGTCTAAATAGGTATTACACAAAGCTTTATTTTTTTTAAAATTCTCTAAATAGGCTAATTCCCTATAAAGAATAGGTTCATAGATCTCTTTAAATGGAGGATAATTACCTTTAAGACCATTGATAAATAGTTGAAAATCTGAATATTTGCCTTGTTTACGATATAATCTAATCTTATTAATTAGCACAACACCTGCCCCTTCAAAGTCTATTAAGAAATTGAGCATATTCTCAGCTTTCTGATTAATTAAAGCTGCTTCGGAAATTTTATTATAATTTAGCTTGTGATTGGCTAAAATTCCAAGATATTCAGCATATATGCGATTATCTCCTATTTTTTTTGCTTCATATAAAAGATCACCTATCAGTATATTAAATCTTTGAGGAGTTATCTTTTGAGAATTAAATTTCTGATATATGAGGTCTGCCGAGCTCAATTCATGTATTGTTTCAAGCTCTGTACATCGCACAACTCCAGCCGGAGAATGACTAGAAGATAAAAGAAGTGCAAATAGTAAGAGAAAAGCTACGCATCCTTTTGTACTTATCATGATCAGAAGCTAATCAGCTTTTTCATAGTCATGCTGCTAATTTATAAAACTTATTCCTTTGAATCAATAAGATAAAGCAAAAAAAAAACTTAAGTTTCGCTACCTTTGCACTCTCTAGATAAGGTACTAAAAACATGAGCGAATCAATTAAACATGAATGCGGGATTGCATTTATTCGACTGAGAAAGAAACCTGAATACTACCTCAACAAGTACGGTACAGCGTTTTATGCATTAAATAAACTTCATCTTCTGATGGAGAAGCAGCATAATAGAGGACAAGATGGGGCTGGAGTTGCTTGTATCAAAATAGATCCGCCCCAAGGCTTTAGGTATATTAATCGGGTCAGATCTAACAGTTCGACTCCAATCAAAGATGTTTTTAATACTATCTATGAAAAATTCACTATCTTAAAAGAGAAAAATCCGGCTCGTCTTTTAGATCCGCAATGGTTAAAGTTAAACCAAGAGTTTACAGGAGAAGTTTTTCTAGGTCATCTTCGATATGGAACTTTTGGTAAAAACAATATTCTAAATATTCATCCTTTTGTTAGAGAGAATAATTGGATTACTAGAAACCTTGTTTTAGCAGGGAACTTTAATCTAACTAATGTAGATGAGTTGTTTCAGAAATTAGTTGAATTGGGACAATATCCGGTAGAAACCTCGGATACAGTAACTATTTTAGAGAAGATTGGGCACTTTTTGGACGATGAAAATGAACGAATTTTCAAACAGTTTAAAGCTCAAGGACTGCCAAATAAAGAAATTAGCCATCAAATTGCTGAAACCATAGATATGGGGAAAATTCTTCAGCAATCTTCAGAAAATTGGGATGGAGGTTATGTTATGGCAGGAATGCTTGGACATGGAGATGCCTTCATTTTAAGAGATCCAGCTGGAATAAGGCCGGCTTTTTACTATGCTGATGAAGAAGTAGTTGTTGCAGCCTCTGAGCGCCCTGTGATTCAAACCACGTTTAACTTGCGAGAAGAACAAATCAAAGAACTTTCTCCTGGGTCAGCTCTTTTAGTTAAAAAGAACGGTCAATTTCATATTGCTCAAATTAATGAGCCAATTGAAAAGAAGCCTTGCTCCTTTGAACGTATCTATTTTAGTCGAGGAACTGATAAAGATATCTATAACGAACGAAAGCGTCTTGGTCAGCTACTTACACCGTCTATTCTAAAAAAAGTAGATTACGATTTAGTTAACACCGTCTTTTCTTATATTCCCAACACCGCCATTGATGCCTATCATGGATTAACCGAAGGGCTGCATGAGTTTTGCAATAAGATCAAATCAGAAAAAGTACTTGCTCTAGGTTCAGATATAGATCCGGTCAAACTTCGGGAGATTTTAAGCATTATGCCTAGGATGGAAAAAGTTGCAGTAAAAGACATTAAACTTAGAACATTCATTACCGAAGATAATAAACGTGATGATTTAGTAGCTCATGTCTATGATGTAACTTATGGAGTGATTAAAAGAGATACAGATTCCCTTGTTGTGTTGGATGACTCCATTGTTAGGGGTACCACATTAAAGCAATCTATTCTTAGGATCTTAGACCGATTAGGGCCAAAACATATAGTTATTACCTCTTCAGCACCGCAGATAAGATATCCCGACTGCTACGGAATTGATATGGCCAAATTAGGCGATTTTATCGCCTTTAAAGCAACGATCGAGCTCCTTAAGGACCACAAGCTTGATCACATCATAAACGACGTTTATAAGCGATGTAAAGCTCAAGAAGGCCTACATCGCACTGAAATCAAAAATTTCGTTAAAGAGATTTACAAGCCATTTTCAGCAGAAGAAATTTCCGACAAAATTGCTGAGATTATTACACCCCCAGATTTAAACGCAAAAGTTAGCATTGTTTATCAATCGATAGAAAATCTTCATGCTGCCATTCCAAATCATAAAGGAGATTGGTATTTCACTGGTGACTATCCTACTCCTGGAGGGAACAAGGTGGTCAATAAAGCTTTCATAAATTATATTGAAGGGAAAGATACTCGAGCCTATTAACACTCGAGCCTTTTAGCAGAAATGGAGAAAAAAAGAAAGAGGCCGGCTTAAGTAACTTATAAGCCGGCCTCTTTCTTTTATTTTTTAAAGCTCTGTGCATAAGTCTACCCGTTTTGAAATTGCTTCAACTAACTCATGAAATCTTTGCGAAGTCAATTTAAGTTTTTCACGCTTAAAATCGATATCGTAAACGCTATTGATTGGTACTAAATGAATGTGTGCATGTGGCACCTCCAAACCTAAAACTGCGACTCCAATTTTCTTACAGGGGATAACTTGCTCGATACCCTTGGCAACCTTTTGCGCAAATTTCATCATCTCGCCAAGTTGATCGGCAGGGATATCAAAGATGTAATCTATCTCCTGCTTTGGAATAACCAAGGTATGACCCTCTGCTAAAGGATTAATATCCAAAAAGGCAATAAAATGATCATTTTCGGCAACTTTATAAGAAGGGATCTCGCCAGTTACAATTTTCGAAAAAATACCTGCCATGACAGAAATAATTAGCGTGTTATCTCAATAATCTCAAATGTAATTGTTCCAGCAGGGGCGGAAACATCAGCCAGCTCTCCGACTTTCTTTCCAAGGAGTCCTTTAGCAATAGGAGAACTAACAGATATTTTGCCTGCCTTTAGATTAGCTTCACTTTCAGGAACAATCTCATACTCCATAATCATTCCATTAGCTTTGTTTTTAATCTTTACTTTACAAAGCAATAAAACTTTGGATGAGTCTAGTTTACTCTCATCTACGATACGAGCATTCATAATAAGATCCTGGAGCTTAGCTATTTTGATTTCTAGCAAGCCTTGTTGGTCTTTAGCTGCATCATATTCAGCGTTTTCTGACAGATCACCTTTGTCGCGAGCTTCAGCAATCATTGCACTAATTCTCGGTCGTTCAACCGAAATTAATCGATCTAATTGATCTTTAAGAGCCTGTAGGCCCTCTTTGGTGTAATACTTAACTTCTCCCATGATGGATAAAAGATATGCATATGGATAATAAACAGAAGAAGACCCTTCCGAGAAAGGGCCCTCTTCTATTACAAAGATAGTATAATTTTCGTTACAACGAAATTCTTACTCCGATAGAATGAGTTCCATCAAAGTGTGCAGTAGGTCTGTATGAATAATCGATACCAATACTACTACCTTTTTCCTTGTTTAAAGGAGCTTGGATACTAATACCAGCATTAAATCCTGAAGCGGCTGTATAACGCTCATAGGATTCAATATCCTTACTAATTCCATCCTCGTAAACATAACCGGCGCGAAGCATGACATAATCTTGATAAGAATATTCAGCTCCAATACCAAATTGGTCGTTAGTAAAGGCATTTGATTGGAAATTACCAGCTAACGTGAGTCGGTTCTTCATAAAGAGGAAATCATACGAAGCTCCCATAGCAAGCGTAGTAGGCATTTCAAATTCAGCAGCTGGAGTAAGCATAGCGTATTCGCCATTGATATCAGCCTGACGCTCTACCTTTTCAATAAAGCCATCGCCGCTAAATGACATACGTGGGCCGATGTTTTTCAGAGTAATACCGAATTTAATGTTCTCCTCATCACCGGTGATGTATTGAATACCTGCATCCAAGGCAACGCCACCAGCAGAGATATCAGCAATACTTTCATTAATAATTCTAATGGTGAAACCACCAAAGATTGAATTAGAGAAAGCCCGTGCATAACTGATAGCAACATTCATTAAGCTTGGTGAAAAGGTACCGATACCTCCTTCAGGAAGTTCAGGACGAGTATACTCAATATCACCTGCAGACATACTGGTAATGCTCATACCTAGTACTCCTTGTTCACCAACTCTTTGAAGAAATCCAAAAGCAGCGATATTAATATCCGAGCCTTTCATCCAGGTTGTATGAGAAAAGTTTAGCTCTGTGCTTTTGGTATGGGCTATCCCTGCAACATTAACAAACATTGCATCCAATCCTTTAACTGAAGAAGTATTAATTCCTCCCCAGCCACTTGATTTAGCCCAAGGATTGATCAGTAGCTCATTTGCTCCTGCCTGACCAGATCTGTCTTTATTACCCGCCAGTGCCTGGTGTTCAGGTAATACACATAACCCAGCGATGACAATGGCAATTAAGTATCTATAAAAGTTTTTCATACCCATTGATTTAAATGTTTTTAACTGCGTTTTCATCTGTCTGAGCTATTAGAATGAATTCAGGTCAACAGGACGCATAGTTCCAAACCATCTGAGGATACGTTCACCGGCCTCAGTTTTTACGTGTACCAAATATAGGCCACCACTGATAGGAATTCCAGCAAAGTTTTTCAGATCCCATTCAATCTCAGGAACATCGCTATCTTTAGTAAACTGACGTAACAAAGTACCATTGACAGAGTAAATAGTTACAGTACACTTACGAGGAAGTGCTGTTACTTTAACCTTATTCTGTAATGTATTGTTATCATAAGTTGAATAGCTGTAATATGGATTTGGAACAATTTTAATTTTATCAAGATCTGATACAGCCTTTTCAGGATCGTTTGCCTGATATTCCATCCCTTCAGTACTGAAGTTATAGAGTGGCCACATATCATTTACAGGGCTGTAGCTTGAAGCAGCAACATCGAAAGGCAGACTAAAGTATCGTCTGTAAGGTTTAGCTACTCTGATTTGGAATTTAACATCAGAACTTAACCATGAATTGGCAGGTAAAGATGAATTAGAAGAGAGTAAACCAACCCATTGAGTTGTGCCGTAGAATGATTCGAATGCTTTCTTTTTAAATCCTTGGTTGCTAATTGCGCTATAATCATTGAGTAATTGACCTAACTTCTTACAATCGTCATAAGCAGGACTTTCAAATTTATAGCTACCAACAGCTGTACGCTCTGTAGCTGTACCCATCACATAAATGTAATGCATACCGCCAAAAGCGATACCACCACTTACGCCTTCATAAATATCTCCTGAAGGATTATAAAGCATGTCGCGTCCATTCTGCTTAACCAAGAAACTGTTTTCACCAAACATTAGATTTAGTCTTTCACCAGTCTCTACGTTAATTGCATAACCTGGGAACCAACCGTAACCTGTTTCTCCCATGTAGTTAGGATCTTCTGGATTAGTACTGACACCTGATCCGGGAACAGCCTGTTTACCATTTTTGTCCACAGAAAGACCCTTACGTGCTTCAAATGCCTTAGCACCACCTTCTGAAAGTGTTGCATCGTTACACATTTCGATAACTAATGCACGTGACCATTTTGATTTATCAGCAGTAAAGACAATATCAACACTCTGTAAACCTTCCATTGAAGCTACACTGAAACGAGAACCCTTATTATAACCAGGGCCATAGGTAGTATTATTACTACTTCCATCTCTGTCGGCAACTAAAGGATATGGAGCCCAGCTACCTTCATAGATCTTTTCGAAATCTTCTCCTGGATCTAAAAAGACACGGGGTTCAGAACCAGTAAAGGCATCATCATTACTCGGCTCAACGTCGTCGAAGTAAGTACCTGAACGAATCCAGTTCTGCGGACTAGATGGGGTTGTTTCATCACCAATTGGTAGCAACCATGGAGAAGTAGCATCTAAACCAGAAACAGTCCAACCAATAAAACCATTAGCGCTATACGCACCTTCTGGACCTGGATCTGGAATCTGAGTAATATGAACTGACAAGCCTAGGTCAAGAATAAGCTGATCATTGTCAACAGAAATCGTGGTGTCAGATTTATAAACTTCGCCAGTTGAGAGATCAGTTAACTCCCAACGAGCCTTAGTTATCAGATTATTATTTGCAGTACCATCAGTAAATCTAACATTGTATTTACCATTTTTAACCTTTAATGGGTCAACTACTTTAATGGTTAATGGAGAGTAACCCTTTTCATAAGTAGGTTGGTAAACGATAGGATAATTTGGATCACCAAGGCTTACACCATCTTGTAGCGGACCTTTTGCTAATACATTATCAACAGAAGCTTGATCCATTACTAAGAAGTTACCACCATTACCTTGACCTTCAATACGGGTCATAGATGGAACATCATTGTATTCAGAAGAAACGATATCTCCATTCACAATTTGATGAGGCATTGCAGTATATACCTGAATATTACGACGACCTGCTAGGTAAGGTTTCTTTTGACCTACAGGAGGATTAGGATCGCTAGGATCATAAGTTTTGAAATTATTATAAGCATAAGCAACTACCATATAGTAATACTGCTTATGATTAACGAGATTACGATCACCAGTAGCAAATAAATCTTCGGTAACAACAAAACTATGCTCAACTCCAGCATCGCCACCTTCAACCATAACTTGTGGTACTTCATAACCGATTTTCTCATCAGCATTAAAGTTTACCAGTTTCCCAACACCATTTTTAATGTCATACTGAGCAACTAAACGAGCTTTAGCGACATCATAAATGCTCTCAACAGAAACTTGAGAGTTAGCCAATTGGAAAATCTGATAACCTTCGAAACGGAAATACGGATCTCCAACAACAATTGAAGGATCTTTTTCAATATAACCTTCTAGATAGTTATTGCTTGACTTTTTATTTGTCAAATAAATAATAACCTTTTTATCGAGCTCACGAATAGTCATGTCAGGAGCATCGGGTCCATCAAGAACTTTAAAGCAGTTATCGAATAGAGCCTGACATTTATCGTCTACAACACGAAGAAGTTCAACTGATGCAAAAGCACCACCACTTACGGCACGAGCCCAAGGCACACCAAAAGTGATATAGTTAACAGCACCTGGTTTCAGAGTGAAAGGACCAGCTGATTGCATGAAACGGCGGTCAGCAGGGTTATTACCTGATTCCTTCTCCGTCCAATACTTACCATTCTGGTTATAACCACCGCCCGGAGGTGTTCCTTGTGTACCCCAATTACATGGGTCAGAATCACCTGGGAACATAAAGTCAGTAGCTGGACCAACAGTACCGGTGTTGAACGCATCACCACCATATTGCATCAAAGCATTATTTTTCCAAATACCACGTAGGTAGTTATAATATTGAGCACCTGTTTTAGGGTCTCCCTTATCAGAACCATCGTTATTAAAGTATAAGAATCTGCGCATACCGAAACGCTCATCATCCTTAATACCATTACCGAAGTTTACACCATTGATAGCCTCAGATCTAACTAAGAATTGGCCAGTCTTCTGTGCATTCTCGGGACCATAAGTAAAGTTTAATAAAGTTCCATTCTGAGTTACGATCGAACAATCCCCTTTATATGAAGGACCGTTGATACCGTCGCCACTGAATGAAGGATTATCATAACCATCAGGATCCATATAAGGTCCTTGGAAGAAGTCGATACCTACGGCAGGAGGTTGGCTTCCATAGCTCTTCAACTCACCACTACCATCAGTATCCTTACCATTATAAGCATAACCCATACCACGATTAACATCACAACCGACATAGTCATCGTTTTCATAACCTAAGTCTGGGTCAGTCCAAGGTGAGAAATAGGTATCTTTTAAGGTAAAAGTTGAACGGTTGATGATTTCATAACTATAGAAAGTCATGTTATTGATTTCATCATTAGTAGTAAAAGCGAATGCTTGAGCACGAATTTCCAAGCCAATAGGACTGGCATTGGTTTCAGTGTGAACATTACCTTTATCATTAAACACCCACCAGAATGTTTTATCTCCTTTAAGAACTTGGTCACTTAACAAACCACCGATAACAGTACCATCATCGGTATCAGGAGTAGTTCTATCACTATGACATAATTCATTAGTTCTATCATAGTAGGGATAATCGCCATCATCGGGATTATAAAAACCATCTTTATTTCTATCGAAGAAAGGAGCCATGAACCAACTTTGGCCGTCATCACCATGAGCAGGCCAGTTTTTTATAGCATCAGGAATAGAGTAACCAGGGAACTCATTGGATCTATCCTCACTCTCAAACCATGCGATAAATTGGTCAACCTCAGCTCTACTGATCACAAACAGTTTGTCCCATTTAGAGCAAACATCAGCAGAAATAGATGCGGTTCCATCAACAGTCAATGGACCGGTCCAAAAGTCAACTCCACCATTCAGATCTGGTCCTTGGCGGAAACGTTGAGCAGCCACTTTAAGCTGATCATTAACGTCAACACCACCGATCCAAAGAGCACCGGCAAACAATGATGTTTTGGAACTATTTGCAGGAATATAGTACATTGGACCAACACCACCTCCAACATCCCACCACAAGTCACCACCGGTATTAACACGGCCTCTGACATTATTCACATCTAACATTTGGAAACCTGACGCAGCAGTACAACCAGCAGCATTGCCAGCCTTGACTGTCTTAGTCGATTTCGAAGTGCCGATGAATTCGCGTGCTTCTAGGCTGGTGGTTCCTACCAGCCACACTATTGCAAGAAGCAGAATTCGATAATAATTTTTCATATTAAATGCGTTTATTCTTTTCAATTTCAAGTCCTGACGTAACTTCTATCCGGTTTACAGATTGAAAATAGCACCCAGACGAATGAAACGGGGTGAACTATAGTTACCCGGACGATTTACGAAAATCTGATAGAGTGTACGGAAGGTCTCAGGGTCTAACTGCTCTTCTATTTGACGTTGCCATTCAGCAGCTGCTAAATAACCATCATCATTAGCGTTACCTGTTGCAGACCATACTCCCATTACATTCTCAGTTCCAAGTACATTCAATACCTGTAGATAAACATTGAGGCTTGATTCACGCTTGCCAATCTTGAAGAAGAAATCACGGTCTAAACGAGCATCGACACGGAATTGCCAAGGAAGACGTGAACCATAGTAAGAACCTTGCATCAACTGAGTACCACCAGTTATAGCGGAAGTGATGTTCGACTGACGAGTGTAAGGAGTACCTGATCCACCACTAACTGTGATATTCAAACCTGTATTTTTAAGAAGTTGTAAAGGAGCTTTCCCTGACTTTTCTCTTTTAATAACAGGACCATTATACTCTTTACCATCGCTAAAACGATAGTCAAGACTGATATTAATAGCATGACGGCGGTCCCATGCCAATGGGTTAGTGCTACGTAAATTGGGTAAACCTGCGGCAATTAAACTTGCAGCTTGATCGGTTGATGAACCAGTACCGTCTGCAAATTGTAATGTATAAGATGCACGTAGTGTTACATTGCTAGTCTGACGTAAGTCGTATGTAGCAGTGAACCCCTTAACTGTACCAAAGTCAATGTTATTATAAGAGGTATAATCACGAGGATAAGCACCATTAAAACGGAAGATCTGAATATCATCACGCATCTCTTTGTAGTATGCACTCAAAGTCATTACAGATGATCCAGATAACTTCTGTTTGAAACCTAATTCATAGTCAATCGTCTTGGTAGGTTTCAAATTAGGATTGTTAATAGTACCTGTCTGCGTATTAAAATAGTAGTAATCGGTTAAGTTAAACCTTAAGCTACTAGTTGGACGCTGAGTTAAGATATCATAGTGAGCAAAGAAAAGAGCCTCTTCTGAAATTGGGAAAGAGAAGCTAATACGTGGCATAACACTCCATTGTGGATCATAATCTTTAAATGATTCAGCAACTAAGACCTGATTTGAGGGGTCTTTTAATAATGGGTTTACACCAGTACCTGCATTTAATAAGTTAGGGTCTTGAATTTCTACCCCAGCTGCATTATACCAAGTTGATCCTGAACGGTAACCCTTGACTTGAGTTGGTGTAGATACGTTGTCAACATAAACAACAGCATCGCCAGGGATGTTACTTGGAACATCAATAGTTTTTCCGCCAATTTCAGTTACTTGTCCAGCACCAATAGTTGGATATAATGAATAAGGATCGTTAAGTACCATCTGATTAGCATCAAAACGGTCAACACGAACACCAATATTAAAGAGAAGATCTTGATAGGCGAACTTATCTTGAATGTATCCAGCAATATAGTTAGGCTCAAAAGCAGGAAGTGCACGGATATAATCTCCACTAGAATTTTTAGCATTGAAGAAATCTTCGAAGCTAGCATTTCCACTTACTTTTTTACCAGTATGATCATAACCATAATAGTTAACATAAGATTGACCTGAATTCAAGAGATCATCGGCGCTAAATAGATCTAACGACAGAATATCTTCTCCTAAGGTAACAGTCTTCTTTGCACCATTGGCATCATAGTAACTAATTGATTTGCTAGCAAAATCGTAAGAGTCAATATTAATGTAATCCGTTCCATCAACAGGTAAACCCAGTTTAGAACGAAGGTTTCTATCAAAGGTACGTTGAGAAGCGGCATCATACTTACGGTTATAGACAACAGTATCAGTAAAGACACCATCTCTCATCTGCATGATTGGATTATTAACATCTAACTGTTCAATATGGAAATTGGTAATCCCACGCATGTGAGTCCAAAGAGAGATTGCATTTAGGCCGTAATAGCTTTCTTTCTTCTGCTCGTATTGAAGACCGAACTGAATTTCATGGTTTCCAATGTCAGCTGAGAAAGTAGCGTTAACGCCGAACTGATCGAGTTCATACTTCTGATAACTTCCGAAAGGAGTACCAGGAGCAGCCCACATGTTATAGATTGAACTAGGAACCTGACCATTTAATAGACCACCACCTAACTGAACCTGTGTCAAATTTTGATGATTTCCGGTTGTTTCAGGATAGTAGTCATAATAAATAGAAGTATAACGAGCTAAGTCAGGGTTATAAGATGAAGGGGTAAAGTATACTGCGGTATCTTTAAAACCATTCTGAACATATACATTATTATAGGTAGTACCGTCTACGGTAACTGAACCGCGAGCGAAAGAAGGAAGAGTATAGATATCATACTTACCAACATGGCCATATTTAAAAACCTCATCACCATGTAACTGACTCTGTACATCTTGTTTGTAACGAGAGTAGTCAGCTTGAAGTGAATAGTATACGTTTTTAAACAAAGACTTACTTTCTGGATCATTAGCAAAGCGGTGTGTGAAACGACCAAAGACGCGATAGGTCAATTCTTTTACTTTACCATTGTTTTCCCAGTTAAACAATGAATTACCAAATGAGTAATTAACGTCATCAGAGTAGTTCAAGTTACCACCGATAGTGATATTAACACTATTAGATGGCTTAATATCAAACTTAGCAGAGACGTTAGCTGATTTGGAAGTAGCATCGGTTGAGTTATCTACTTTCTCAATCATATCTTTTCCAAGGAAAGATGCCGATTGATTTGTACCAAAACCTGTTCCGGTAGGAATCAATGGAGTAGCTTTAATTGAAGCTAAAGCATCATCCTTAATTTTATAACGTCCAATATTTGAAGGTGAGTTATCTCCTTGTGAAAGGAAGTCACCAGCCAAGAAGAAGCCAATTAAAGGCTTACGATTTGAGCTATCGCCTGTCATTACCAGTGGCCCTTGTAAGTTGAGACCAACACGGTTATAACCAAACTTATCAAGAAACTGTGAGGTTTGAAGCTCAATACCACCACCGAATTCACGACTTGGTCCTTTGGTTACAACATTAATAACGCCAGAAGTAGCATCACCATACATAGCAGGTAAACCAGAGATGATCACATTTACCTCTTCAATGGCTGAAGGAGGAAGTGAAGATGAACCGGTTACTTTAATACCGTCAATGTAGGTAACTGTAGCACCAGAGCGAGCTCCACGAACGCTACCACGCTCACCGTCTGAAGAGAATACACCTCCAACGGTGGCTGCAACGGCGTTAGCACTACGGTTAGGCATCTTGGCAATTTGCTCTGAAGTGATACTAGCACCAACCGTAGTTTGGTCTTTCTCGATCAGAGGCTTTTTGTATTCTACAATCTCAACACCTGTCAACGTAGTTGATGATGCCTGCATGTTGATGTTGTAAAATTCAGTTTTTCCCGAACCAACTACAAAACCATTAACCTCAACAGGGTTATAGCCAACATAAGTGGCTCTGATTGTGTATTTTCCGGGTGCGATGGGTTTAATGATGTAATTACCATCAATGTCGGAGGTGGCCCCTCCCTGCTGCGCTCCTCCCGCCTCTATGATAATATTGGCGAACGGAATGGGATCTTTCGTCTCCTTGTCGACGACTTTTCCCTTCAGGGTTCCGGGAGCCTGAGAAAAGACTAACAGATTGGCTGCTAGTACTATTCCTAGGGTTAAGAGTAGTTTTCTTATCATACCAGATAAATTTATGTTACGATAAACGACGTGCGTCAAAAAGTCCGTAAAGATAAAAACAAATTAGCTTAACTTCCAAACACTTCAACACCTTGAAATGTCATACAATAATTAAAAAAATTTGCGCTCTAAAATTACTTGCGAGAGGATCGCATTTCTTAATTCAAATTCAAAGTTTGGTAGCTCTTCATCCTCTTTTTCAACTATACTTGAAGATGCTCCAATTGGTTTCTTTTTTTCTGTTCTTACTTCATATTCAATGGATTTATAAGTTGGGTTAACACTTTGTATTAATGAATCTGGGATTACTTCATCTGCAATAACTCTTGAACTTGCCAAATCTCCTGGCATGGATCCCGCACGATTAAACCTATTCTCCAAATGACTCTTTTGAGATATAGGCTGAGCAGGTTCAACCTTTGGCAAGCTTTCTTTCTTTTCGTTCTCTACCTCAAAACCAAACTCTTGGTTCGTAATTTTATCCAAAATATCTGTGAAATCACTAAATCCATTAGCACTCCTCGGCTTCTGTTTAACCGATTCACCAGAAATAGATCCACCCTCACTCACCCGACTCTGAGCACTTCTTGCTGCCGATTTTTTCATTGCAGTGTAGATCGCCCAGCCTAGCCCAAGCAAGACTAAAATTAAATTCTCCATATGACAGATTTAACAGGTTAGTGGTTTTGCTTACAAACACGTTAAAATTGTTTAAATTTAACAACTTCTTATTCAAAAGGCAATTTTTTTCTCAATTATTATTTAATTATTATTGACATGTCCAATGGTCACATATGAAAAAACCCACAAAAAAACGTGTTAATTAACGCACAATTTCCAAATGAAAAATTTATCATCTACACTTACTCGCTTTGAGTACAGCTCTTAGGCTTTATCCCAAATAATCTCTGAAAAAAATTACCTTTCTTTCGGTAACGATCTTCAAGCGACTTCCTATGCGCTTTAGCTTGGTCTAATCGTGCTTTTCCAGCTGCAGACTGCATATTATAATGCCTTTCTTCATTCTTTTTAAACGTTGCCGCCCTCTTCTTCTCCTCCGCCTTTTTTCTCTTCTCCATTTTTACAGCCGACTTTTCTGCGGTGCTTTTCTGCTTTAAAAAACAACTTTGAGTTGTTACAGATAGCAATAGTAGCAAAACAAGAACTATATTAAAGTTACATATTCGTCTGAATGAGTATTTTTTAGCAAAGCGGCAGATTCTCATAGTAAAAATAATTTCTAGTTCTCGACGTTAGATCTGGAATTGGCTGCGCAATGATGAGGCCTTCATCTCTGACTTCATAAAGCACTGCAATTTACTATTTTTGTCTTTGATAAAAACTTTTTTCAACATGTCAAGCTCTTTCTTAAGACGTTTATCCATTATAGTCATCTTTCTCTTCTCATCCGTTATCTGGGTGGCCTGTTCAGATGATGATCCTGAGCCAGAAATCCCCTATGTTTATGTTGATTTTATTATTGATCCATCATCAATTTTATATAACAACCTAAATATCCCTGGTAACTATGCCTATGTGAATGGAGGATACCGCGGAATAATTATCTACCACTTCACAGAAGATGAATATATTGCCTACGAAAGAACCTGTACTTACGATCCTCAAGAAACGTGCTCGAAACTTAAAGTTGATAAATCAGGATTAATCGCCGTTGACTCTTGCTGTGGCTCAAAATTTATCCTTCTTGATGGCTCTCCTATGGAAGGGAGTAAGGCTACCATTGCTCTTCGTAGGTATCAAACGAGTTACGACCCCTATTACAAAAGACTTCACGTCTATAACTAATCTTTCTTTTGGCTTCAACTAATCTCTTTAACTTAATGGGGATCGTATCAAACTTAAATGAAGTGAAAAGTACCATGGTTCCCTGCACCTCTCCCATTCTTCTTCGCTTCTTCTCCCTACTCAATCCAATACTGATTACCTAAAATACGAATATAAAAAAACTGGGTTAATTGATGACTCGATTGGCAGTTCAACCATTCGTCATCCTTTAACCCAGTCTTCTTATTTCAATTGAATTTTCTACCCCTTTCAGAAGTACTAATCAATTTTCTAGTAACGATAATGTTCTGCTTTATAAGGGCCGTTTTTATCTACACCGATATAAGCTGCCTGCTCATCTGTTAACTGAGTAAGTTTAACACCAATCTGTTCCAGATGCAATCTCGCAACCTCTTCGTCGAGCTGTTTTGGCAGACGGTAAACATCTACCGCTAGATTTTTGCTCCATAGCTCCAGCTGCGCTAAGGTTTGGTTGCTAAAAGAATTACTCATTACAAATGAAGGATGACCTGTAGCACATCCAAGATTGACTAATCGGCCTTCAGCAAGAATAAATAGAGAACGACCATCCTCAAAGAAGTATTGATCTACTTGAGGTTTAACCTGAGCCCGCCGAGCCCCCTTATAATCATTAAGGGCATCAACCTGGATCTCATTATCGAAATGGCCAATATTACATACTATAGATTGATCTTTCATTTGAAGCAGGTGATCAAGTGTTATAACATCTTTGTTACCAGTACATGTAACATAAATATTACCCTCTCTGAGAGCCTCTTCAATGGTTGTAACTTCGAAACCCTCCATAGCTGCTTGAAGCGCACAGATGGGATCAATCTCTGTAACTAAAACTCTTGCTCCGTATGTACGCATGCTATGAGCACAACCCTTACCAACATCACCATAACCAAGAACGACTACTACTTTACCAGCAATCATTACATCAGTAGCACGTTTAATCCCATCAGCAAGTGACTCGCGACAACCATAAAGGTTATCAAACTTTGATTTTGTGACTGAATCATTAACATTAATGGCAGGAACTAAAAGGGTTCCATTCTCCTTCATTTGATAGAGCCGATGAACACCGGTTGTCGTCTCCTCTGATACACCCTTTAATTCAGCCACTGTTCTGTGCCAGCGCTGTGGATCCTCAATTAATATTCTTTTTAGCGTATCTAAAACAACTTCCTCTTCCTTGCTAGATGGAGTGACATTTAAAATAGAGGCATTATTTTCGGCCTGATATCCTTTATGGATAAGTAAGGTAGCATCTCCTCCATCATCTACGATTAGGTTCGGTCCTTTCCCTTCAGGAAAACTGAGTGCTTGACCCGTTGCCCACCAATACTCTTCCAGTGTTTCTCCCTTCCAAGCAAAAACGGGAACCTTAGAATCACGAACCACAGCAGCTGCAGCGTGATCTTGAGTAGAGAAGATATTGCAACTAGCCCATCTTACATCTGCACCAAGAGCAACAAGAGTCTCTATTAACACAGCTGTTTGTATAGTCATATGTAGCGAACCAGTAATACGTGCCCCTTTCAAAGGTTGTAATGGAGCATACTTTTTACGGATAGCCATTAAACCGGGCATCTCTTTCTCAGCAATGAGAATTTCCTTACGGCCCCAGTCGGCCAATGACATATCTTTTACCTTATAATCAAAATTGAGATCACTCATCTTCTTATAAAATTTATTTATTTCTGCAGAAAAAGTTTGCAAATATAGTGCTAATCCATGAAAACTACCCCTGATTTACCATGATTATCTTTCTCATACGCATTGGTTTTGGTACTTTTGCACCCACAACATCATGCCTGTACTGCATTCTATACAGACTCCTGAACAGATTCAAATTGAAATCTGGCACATCACTGAATCAGTTGATGAGCTTCTTGCTATGCTAATCTTAACCCCTGCCGGTAAACAACTTTTTGAATCGTACAAAAATGAAAAAAGAAAAAAAGAGTGGCTTGCTTCAAGATTACTCCTTCAAAAGATAAACAACGAGAAACCGGTCACTGTAAGATATACTAAGAAAGGAAGGCCCTTTAAACAAAAGTCGATGCCTTGGTTCTCTGTATCTCACACAACCGACTATGTAGCCGTTGCCAGTTCTAATACATCTCCTATCGGGGTCGATATTGAAATACCCTCTGATCGTATACTGAAAATAAAAAATAGGTTTCTATCTCTTAATGAATTAGCTAGACTCAATAACACCAGTCAGATTATTACGCTTATGACTTGTTGGTGCGTCAAGGAAGCCACTATCAAACATCTTGACTTACCTGGTATTGATTTTCAAAATAATATCCAGATTCAGATCCCTCAACCGAATGATCTATCTACTGTTGAGGTTCAAGTTTTAGGAAAAGAGCTAAAAACTCTTAAAGCGATCACTCCACCCATTTCAGATAAGTTTATCCTTTCATATACCATAAATCCAATTGATAATGAAATTCAATAGTAACACGCCTCTTCTCTCGATTGTTCTGCTTTTCTTACTTGCGCTTTCCGCTTGCAATACAAAACAGAAACAAGAGGGTCCTGCAACTATTAATGCTAAGATTTCGCAATTTCCAGGCAAATACCTATATCTTGCAGAAGTATCGCCTGACAAATTTACTCCTATTGACTCTCTGCCTGTAAACCCAGAAGGAACCTATAAATTCTCCATTAATCTGACCTCCTCCGGCATCTACTTTCTTCAAGGCGGCCCCGGAAGAATCATTTTAATTGTCCATCCAGGTTCAAACATAGAACTAAGTTCATCTGGTGATGATATGCAAGGTAGTGTCAAATTCACAGGTTCAGAAGAATCACAGAAGCTTAATGATTATCTGATCTCTTTTGATAAAGAAAAAGAAGTAATTGGGCAACTCGGTCTAGCCCTTGAGAAAGGTAAAGATAGAAAAGACTATTCTGCTTTACGCGACTCCATTGCCAACGTGTACAAATCACTATTTGAAACTCAAAGAGAACTCACCATAAAATATCTAAAGTCGAACCTCACCTCTCTAGGTACGATTATAGCCATTAATCAGCGATCTGGACCAAATCCGGTTCTTGATCCTATTAAAGATATCAAACTTTTCACCTCAGTTGACAGTTCGATGATGACCAACTTCAAAGACAATCAACATGCTGTTTACTTCAACAAATCACTCAGTGAAGTGAAAAAGAAAATCGCTGAAAATAAACTTAATGATGAAAGACTCGCTCCTGGAAAAATCGCACCTAACTTCACCATGTCACAAGCAGATGGTAAGAATATAAGCCTCTCCGATTTTCTAGGTAATACCATTCTACTTCAATTCTGGGGTTCTTGGCAAGAGGGACAACAAAATGAGTGGACAGCCCTTAGAAAGCTTCATGATGAAACCGGCTCAAAAATAAAGTTTATCTCTATTGGATTAGAGCATAATGAGAAGCAATGGATGGAAGTAATTACTAAGTATAAGATGAATTGGTACCACTTAAGTGATTTCAAATATGACTCATCTCCTGTCATCTCAATGTATAACTTAGGCAACCAACTACCCGTCTATTTCATCATTGCTAAAGATGGTACTATTTATGGGAAATACACTTCTGTAAAAGATATTGAACCCGAAATAAAGAGACTCTCTAAGATGTAACTGCTAGCCTCTTTAAATCTATGGGTGAATAGAATATCATACAGATCTAGATAATCTATTCACCCATTTTATTATTTACTTTTCAGAACCTCGTGAGTTTAATTAAAGTTTTTCTGTCTCACGAAGACAACTCCATCGGCTTTAAAAGTGAAATAGCACTTACCACATCCATAACTCCATCAAATGAGAGATGAAGCTTGCCGTTTACCTCTCTCATTCTACATAGACGTTGGTTAGCTTGGACAAATTTCAAGACAGCAGTAAACCTTTCACTTTGGAAGTAAGGATGCTGCGAATCTCCGACAAAATAGCCAGTTAATCGATTTCCTTTTAACAAGACCTTTTCAAATCCAATTTTAGAGGCCACCCATCTTAATCGAAGGGCATTAACGAGATCTAGGGCAGGCTGAGGTAATTGGCCGAAACGGTCGGTTAAACGTGATACCCAAGCTTGAAGATCCTTTTCTCTGGTAATATTATCAAGCTCTTTGTACAAAAGAATACGTTCAGACATACTTGATACATAGTCACCTGGTAGCATAATTTCCAGATCTGATTCAAAGACGCAATCAGAAACTTCTGGTTCTTTGACCTCATCATATAAACCGGCAAATTCGCCCTCCTTTAACTCCTTTATTGCTTCATCAAGGATTTTCTGATACATCTCATAACCCAAGTCACTAATAAATCCACTCTGTTCAGCTCCTAAAAGATTACCAGCCCCACGAATATCCAAATCGCGCATGGCGATATTAAACCCACTTCCAAGATCGCTAAACTCCTCTAACGATTTCAATCTTTTTCTTGCATCATCAGGTAACGACGCAAGAGGTGGTGAAAGCAGATAACAGAAAGCTTTTTTATTAGATCGGCCGACTCTGCCTCTCAATTGATGCAATTCGCTTAAACCAAAGTTCTGCGCATCATTTATAATAATAGTATTAACATTAGGGATATCTAAACCCGATTCAATAATGGTTGTTGCAACTAATACATCAAAATCACCCTCAATAACCCCCATCATAATCTCTTCGAGCTTCTTACCATCCATTTGGCCATGGCCAATGGCTATTGAGGCATCAGGGACAAACCGTTTTATCATACCGGCGACATCCAGGATGTTTTGGACACGATTATGGACAAAAAAGACCTGACCCCCACGACCAATCTCATAACGAATGGCATCACGAATCGTCTCCTCAGAGAAGCCTCTTAACTCAGTTTGAACAGGTTGCCTATTTGGAGGAGGGGTATTAATCACCGAAAGATCTCTAGCTCCTAGCAAAGAAAACTGAAGTGTTCTTGGGATCGGTGTTGCTGTTAATGTCAAGGTATCAACATTAACTCTCAGTTGTTTCAACTTCTCTTTAGATGAGACCCCAAATTTTTGCTCTTCATCAACAATTAGAAGTCCTAAATCTTTAAACTGTACATCTTTACTTAAGATTCGATGGGTCCCTATTAAGATGTCAACCTTTCCATCAGTGGTATCCTTCAATACCTCTTTTATCTTTCCCGAACTTCTGAATCGATTAATAAAATCAACTCTTGCAGGAAAATCCTTTAGTCGATCCTTAAATGTCTTGTAGTGTTGAAGCGCCAAAATGGTGGTTGGAACCAATACTGCTACCTGTTTATTATCAGCTACTGCTTTAAATGCTGCCCGAAGAGCCACTTCGGTCTTACCGAAACCGACATCCCCACAAACCAGTCTATCCATAGGCATTGTCTTTTCCATATCAGCTTTAACATCCTGGGTGGCTTTGTATTGATCAGGCGTATCCTCATACAAAAAGGAGGCTTCCAATTCATGTTGAAGGTAAGTATCTGCACTATAGGCAAAGCCTTCAGATGCCTTTCGAGCGGCATATAACTGAATCAGTTCACGAGCAATATCCTTTAGCTTTTGCTTTGCCTTCGTCTTCTGAGTATTCCAGGCTGCACCCCCTAAACGATGAATAGTAGGCGGAGTTCCATCTTTTCCCGTATACCGTGCGATACGATGCAAAGAGTGGATCGATACATACAATACATCATTATTTTGATAAATCAACCTAATGACCTCTTGTTGCTTTCCGTTGTTCTCTATCAGTTCTAGTCCGTCATACCGACCAATACCATGGTCAATATGCGTTACAAAGTCACCTTGCTTGAGATTTGATAACTCCTTTAAAGTAATAGCCTCTTTTCCAGCAAAACCATCTCTTATTCTATATCGATGATATCGATCAAAGATCTGATGATCGGTATAGCACGCCACTCTGTGATCAAAGTCAATAAACCCCTCATGTAGTCCAAGTGACAAGTACTTAACAGCAACGCGCTCCTTCTCAGGTTTCCCCTGTTCCAGATCCTCAAAGATGGTTTGTAAACGATTAAGTTGTCTCTCCTGATCAGCACAAATGATATTGATATAGAGTTCTAAAGTATGTTTTCTAAGGTCATCAATCAGGAGTTCGAAGTTTCTATTAAATGGAGGTTGGCTCTGTGTACGAAAAGCTATCGATTCCCCCTTAAAATGCGAGCTTCTTCCATATTCTATAACCCTATGAGCCCCCAATTCCCGAAGAAATTCACGACCACCCATAAAAAGTTCACCTGGAGCTAAGTGCTTTATATCTTTACTTAGATTCTCAAAAATCTCTCTGGCCTTATCAAGTTCTCTTTCCAATCGGTCATGAATAAACGTCACGTCATCAACCCACCAAATGGCACTCTCTGGCAAATACGACAAGAGGGTTTCCCGAGCCTCATTAGATAATCGACTCTGTACATCGGGAAGAAGACTTATCTTAGTAAGTCTTTGTATTGAAAGCTGATCCACCGGATTGAATGTTCGAATAGATTCAACCTCATCCCCCGAAAACTCAATTCTATAAGGGTATTCATCAGAAAATGAGAATACATCAACGATGCCCCCTCTAATTGAAAACTCACCAGGTTCAACAACGAAATCTGCACGATTAAACCCATATTCATACAAGACATCTGTCAGAAAGTCCATACTCACCTCCTCTCCCTCACGCAAAGAGAAGGTGTTCTTTTTTAAAATCTGACGTGTAACAACCTTTTCACTTAGAGCCTCAGGATAGGTTACAACCACAAGATTTCTCCCAATGCTATTGACTTTATTAAGCACTTCTGCTCTGGAAAGCACATTAGCATTATCGGTATACTCAATCTCATAAGGACGCCTATAAGCTGTCGGAAAAAAAAGGATGCGTCTTTTATCAAATGGAAGCTCCCGTTCATTGAAAATCTGTTCGAGATCATTAAAACAGTATGCAGCTTGCTCCTTATCGTCAACAATCAAAACATGTACTGCATTGTCCATGCTATGCAGTGCTCCAAGTACCACTGTAAGTGCAGACCCTTGCAATCCATTAACATGCAGACGGGTCAGATGCTCCGCCGTTAAGGCCTCCTTTATTCGACTAACTTGCTTGTGCTCTTTAAATAGAGCAATAAGATCCTTGTTTATCACAACCATCAAGAATTGAGATGCAAAGGTAGCGAGGTTTAGGATAAAACCGGATCATTAACAATATCGCTACTACCAATAATAATTAAATAAACCCTCTCTTTTTAACCTAAACAACGCTCCACATCCAGAAAAAATAACCAAAAAACAGGTTATAAGCCTAAACCATGAATACTGTTCGTTACCTTTGTTAGATATAATCGAGCATTGACCGCTATGAGTCTGCTTCTGAAACTAAACCTATGTTATATTCTGCAGAAGAACTTAGAAATATCTTTGAATCAGAATTAGGTTCAATAGACTATCCTGAAAAACCGGCACTTCTTTATAATCCAATAAAATATGCCTTATCTCAAGGTGGCAAACGCCTTCGTCCGGTATTACTTTTATTAACCAACCAGATGTTTGGTGGTACAATTGAGAAAGCTATGCCTGCCGCTCTTGCCATAGAGATCTTTCATAACTTTACTTTAGTCCATGACGATATCATGGATGCTGCACCATTAAGGAGAAACGTACCCACTGTCTATAAAAAATGGAATCAAAACGTGGGTATACTTTCAGGAGATACCATGTTTGCTCTATCTTCTAGACTATTAGCGAAGATAGACCCTCAACAACTGCCAGAAATCATTGATCTATTTTTCACCACTGCCATCGAGGTCTGTGAAGGGCAACAATATGATATGGATTTCGAATCCCAGGATGAAGTCTCGTTACCATCCTATATGGAAATGATACGCCTCAAAACAGCCGTTCTGCTTGCAACAAGTCTCAAAACAGGAGCAATACTCGCCAATGCGCCATTGACTGAATCTAAAAAATTATACCAATTTGGTATTCACATTGGCCTGGCTTTTCAAATCATGGACGATCTTCTTGATGTTTTCTCAGACCAAGAGCTTTTCGGAAAACAGACTGGTAATGACATTGTAACCAATAAAAAAACATGGCTTTACCTTAAAGCCTATGAAATTGCGGATACGGAAACAAAGGATAAACTTAATCAAGCTTTTGGATTATCGAACCAGTATTCTGCGGTAAAAATAAAGACCGTCACAGAGCTCTATAACCTACTCCATATAAAAGAGCTCGCTCATCAAGAGATATCTATACATTATCAAGAAGCAGAAAAGGTCTTCGAGTGTATTGACTTACCATCCGAAATAAAAGAGCCTCTAAAGAGGGTTACTCTTGCCATGGCCAAAAGAACCTTTTAAATTACGTAAACACGTAACACTTTAAATCAGAAAGGTTACGATCTTTACATAAGAATAATTCTTAGTTAATAAGATTCCTATTTCACTAATACTAAAAGTATGGTTACTCCAGAAAAGGTAATTAAAGGTGATTTAATACATGTTGTTGCGCCAGCAGGTAAGGTAAACGCATTTAATGTTAAATCCAGCATTAATAGATTAAAACAATTCGGGTTTAACGTTAGTGAGGGCATCTCACTTTATAAGGAGGCTGGAAGTTTTGCAGGAGATGATGAGGCGAGACTTTATGACCTTCAACAAGCCTTTGATGATTCGCAGGCAAAAGTAATCATGTTAGCGAGAGGTGGGTATGGCATTTTGCGAATCATAGACAGAATAAACCTTGAGCAGTTCCAAAAGCATCCGAAGTGGGTTATCGGATTCAGTGACAATACAGCCCTATTAAATCTTCTCGATAAAAAAGGCATTGCAACAATTCATGGAGCAATGCCTAACAGCCTACCAGAAGACACAAACGATCGGGCATGGACTAGCCTGTTAAATCTACTGCTTGAAAAATCGAATGAGATCATTGTCGAACCCTCCGGGCTAAATAAGAATGGATCGATTAACGGTTATATTACCGGGGGAAATCTGACTCTATTGACCTCTACACTAGGGTCACCAACTCAGATTGAACCAGCAGGAAAAATACTATTTATTGAAGATATTTCGGAATATCATTACAAGTTAGACCGTATGATGACCGCACTTGGTAGAGCCGGTGTTTTTGATAATATTATCGGTCTTCTGGTTGGACAATTAACTGACATGGTTGATGGGGGATATGGCAGCACACCACAGGAAATTATTGCTGAAGTTGTAAACAGATACAATCCAACCTGTCCTTGTGCCTTTAATATCCCTTGTGGCCATATTACCTCTAATCAATCCATTGCATTCGGCATGCCAAGCCAAATAACGATAACAGACTCAGAAGTAAGAGTTAAACAAGGTCTCTAGCAATTTTTATGAGACTAAGTATTCATTGAGTCTTCCTATTCACTATACCCTTTTAACCTTTCTATTATGAACCAAGCCTATCAATTAGGAATTCAAGGAGAACAAATTGCAGTTGAATATTTAACACTAAGTGGAGTTAAAATATTAGAAACCAACTGGAGGGCAGGAAACAACGAGGTAGACATCATTGGAACAGAGAATAATACTCTGCTCATTATTGAGGTAAAAACCCGAACTTATGATAACATTGCTGCACCCTATACTGCAGTTAATAAGACTAAACAAAATATCTTGATACGAGCAGCCAATCTATATATCATGCGGAACAATTGGCAAGGAGAAACTAGATTCGATATCATTAGCATCGTAATAGAGAACAATAAAGCTCCGAGAATCGAACATATAAAAGATGCTTTCTATCCAAGAATTAAGTAAAAAAAAGTGGTGAGTTTGACATCTCTGCTTCACTCACCACACGCCCTAATGGGCTAAATCAATCGCTCGCCTAAAACCTAAATGGAAGAAAGAATAACCAACCCTTTTGAAAGAGTTTTTTACGATTGATTAATCACCAATTAATAACCAGACGACAAACAACTAAATCAGAGATAAAACATGGTTAGGATATATTGATTTGAATACATCCTAACCATGTCTCAGTTAGCACAACTATTTTTTAGGTTCAGCTTTCTTTTCAGCCTTTTTATCTTCCTTTTTAGTTGGTGCAGGAGTTGCTTTTACATCAGCTTTCTTTTCTTTCTTCTGCTCAACCTTAACGGGAGTTGCGGGTGTTTGAGCCTTTTTTACATCTTGAGGAACAGTTGCAAAAATTGAACCTGCAAAGAATAGCACTGCTACGAAAACAACAACTTTTTTCATGATTGAAAACATTTAAAGTGATTAACTTATTTGAAAAATCATTTACCGTTTTTACTCCGGCTTAGTGATATAATAATTTCATTCTTTTCATACAGAGTGTTTCTATATCTCTTTGTTGCATCCTCAAGACTATCTTTTGAAACTCTCAGTTGATTATTAACTCTTTCTAATACTCTTTTTTCACTAATGTTTCTTTGTAAAGAATATACCAGAAGAGAGGTAATGACTATAAGAATAACTACGGTCGGTCTTAAGTTTTTTAACAACATCTTAAAGATCTATTAGCAACTCTGATGATGCAAAGTTGCTATCACAATCTTAGAACGCTATTAAAATGACCTTAGAATTAGCTTAGATTCTCTCTCTTAAACCAAACAGTAAAAACAGTCCCCTGCGGATTATTTTCCTCGACTGAAATAGTCGCTTCATGTAAAACAGCTACTCTTTTGCAAATAGCTAACCCCAACCCTGACCCTGGAATAGCCCTGACTTGTGAACCCCTAAAAAATGGTTCAAACATTATTTCCTTTTCCTCAACTGGAATCCCCATTCCTTTATCCTCAACACGTACCCCTACATACCCTTCCTTAAATACAAATCTTATCATCACTGGTTGTGATAATGAATATTTACAACCATTTACAATCAGGTTTCTGAATAACAGGGCTAACAATGAAGCATCTCCATGAATTTCTAATGATGCAGAATCATCTGGAAAGGACTCTGTATCAATGGTAATATCCCAATCAGCATGACGTTGGGTAACGCTTTTTATAGCATCTATACAGACTTCGTCTATACGCACCAATGCTTTCCCATTTAGCTGTTCATCACCTTCCATCCTTGCCAAGCTTAATAGACTATCTGTTATACCACTCAACTCTAACATTACCTCATAAATTCGACTTAGTGACCCTTTTGATTCCCGATCATTACCCGAATAATTCATCAATAATAACTCCAACTCTCCTCTAACAACGGTCAATGGCGTCCTGATTTCATGCGATGCATTGGAGACGAAACTCTTCTGTATCAGAAAGGCATTCTCCAGTCGATCAAGAGAATGGTTAAAAGCATTCGTTAATTGCTTTATCTCGTCATCTACTTCAGGAACTTCTAATCTCTCTGAAAGACGATTAGGGTCGATGCGCCCTACACTCTGTACCAATTGACGTAACGGATATAACGATCTGTATGAAAAGATAAAACCAAGACCAACAACCACTAAAAAAGACAGAATAACTCCAACAAATAGAACCAATGAGATTGCTCTTAACCTCTCAAACCCATATTTATCATTGGCTTCTATAACAACCACACAATATCTGAATACTCCTTTGTAATAATATGACAACCGCTCTCTGCCATCAGCTTGTTCCAATAATAACACTCGATTTAACCTTACCCTTTCTAAATCTGAGGATTTTACCCTATAAAAGCCTTTACTTGTACAAAACAATAAACTATCAGTAGAACCATAGATTCCAATATCCTCATCAGCGATGGATGGATGCTCAACGATTATATCTGCCAATATCATCGAGTTGTCATCTCTTGTGTCACAGTACAACTGAGCAACATTCAAAGCTCGCTCCTCTAATAGCTGCTTAAACTCATTCCGACGATTATGTGATAACCAAAGAGTAAATCCTATTGCAAAGACTACAATTACACTACTGCTTAACACAGCAAAGAGCAGAGATAATCTGAGCCTAATTTTGACTTTCATCTATTTATATCCTCCCTTCGTATAATTCTTCAAAATTTGTCTCCCGATCAGATACATCTTCAGCGTAGTAAACTAATAAATTCAATACATTGAACCGTTACATCACTAAAGGCCATTATCCCCAACTATACAGCCTTTAAAACATAACCCATTCCCACAACTGTATGAATTAATCGTCTATCAAATCCTTTATCAACCTTATTACGAAGATAATTGACATAAACTTCGATTATATTCGTTCCGGTATCAAATGTGATATCCCAGACTTTTTCAGCTATTTCACTCTTTGAAATAACCCGATTTGGATTTCTCATTAACTGTTCAAGTAACAGAAACTCTTTTTGTGTCAATATAATCTCCTTTCCGCCCCGAAAAGCTGTCTTTGTCTTCATATTCAACTCAAGATCGGAGAATTTTAATAACTCATCAAATTCAGAATCATTCTGCTTACCATGGGCTCTCCGCAAAAATACAAAGACCCGTGCCAGTAACTCTTGGATCTCAAAAGGTTTTACAATATAATCATCTGCTCCAGCATCAAACCCCTCCAATTTCCTATCAAGGTCGCTTAACGCAGTTAAAAACAGAACCGGAATGTCCTTATTTAACAAACGAATCTCTCTACACACTTGGTAACCACTCATATCGGGCAGTCCGATATCAAGAATAATCAAATGATAAAGTCTACTACTAAAGTACTTTAACCCGATCTCTCCATCTAATGCAACATCCGAAGCGATGCCTATCGACTCTAACCCTCTTTGTATTATTAACGCAACCCGAGGATCATCTTCTATGATTAATACTGAAGAGTGCTCTTTCTTCATTTCTGCCCAAATGATTACACAAAGATACAACTCTCACCGTTTCCCCTTCGCTTCCTCTCCATATATCCTCCCTTTAAGGGTACTTACATTTGGTAGCTACAACTGTAACCACATAACACACCCTACACCATCTAATATGTTAATTATCTGTGATTCTAATTAAATAAATAACTATTAGAACACCCTTAAATCTTTTACTGTCCAAAATCGATGCCCATTTTGTACCCATTTATACGATCAGAATATGGAGAAGAGGCGAAGAGGAAGCGAAGGGCACCAAAAATAGAAGCAGTTTATGCCTCTTCTTTACTTGAATTATTTGAACTACCGAGACCATCACTGATAACTTTCCGGAATGTCAGAGGAATTCCTTTCTCACCAGGAGCTCCGATCTCAACCAACTCCCACCCGAGATCACGTTTCTCAATTTTGTGTTTTAGAACAGTAACCCTATCAACGCCACTATTCTCAATCTCCTCAGAAGTAATTAACTCAACTCTATACTGAACGGCTTTTTTCCGGCCATTTACACTGACGTCAATAAGAACATTTTGTTCAGGTTCTAAGTCAGGAATAAGTATAACTATTTCTCGCATAACCCGTATTCTAAGTAATTATCTTCAACCCTATAACTTTAATACGCTAATGACATGCCATAACTATAATATACTGATTAAAAACAGATTACTCCATTTCATCTTCTATTTATTGTTCGGTATAGCGCAGTAATTTGTTCATGATCGTACATTAATTAATTAAGGGCTCTTTTTGTATTTTTGTAAGAATAGAAGCCTCATCCTTCTTAAGGATAAATAATAGCGAGACTAAAATGAGTAGAAATGATCGAGGTTTTCATTTGAAATGATTAAATCGATCCAAAAACAAAATAAATAGAGATGAAAAACAAGCCTGCTCGATACGAACGAATATACCAACAACTTCAAGAGTTATTGACTAAGACCTCAAATCCAGAGGCCAGAATGGCAACCATTGTAGCTGTGTTGCACTATAAAATGGATGGATTCTTTTGGACCGGCTTTTACTGTTTAACGAACGAGGAGTTGATTGTTAGATGTTATCAGGGGCCGGTTGCTTGTCAAGTATTAAAGCCTCATACCGGAGTTTGTTGGGCCGGTATAGATCAAAATGAAACGATTGTCGTTCCGGATGTTACTCTCTTTCCGGGTCATATTGCGTGTGATTCAAGGTCAAAATCAGAAATTGTAGTTCCTTTGCGAGACAATAGGAATACGACAGTTGGAGTTCTAGACGTTGATAGCTCCTTTTTAAATCAATTTGATGAAACAGACAAACTATGGCTCGAAAAAATCGTTGATCTGGTGTACAAAAACTAGAATGCGATATTGATTTCATTAGAAATTTGATGCTTACAGTCTAATGAATTAAAAGAATCTTCTGTAAAAATAAAAACCACCTCTTTAGCAATTGACATTTTTTGAATCGCTAAAGAGGTGGTAAGGCTTAAAACCCACTAATTTTTCACCTTAATACTATTTCCTTCAGATCTACCCGAGAATGCTGGTGCATAGAGTGACTGTATTTCAGCTGGCCCGTCAGAAAAAGTACCAGCATGTGCAACTATAACTTCATATTCTATAGTTCTAGTTCCCTTATCAAGTCTATCAAAGAAGAATTGAGTTGCATTATCCTTAACCTCCTGATAATATCCTCGTCCTCCTTTCCATAAAAAGCCACTTCTTGAACCAGGTTCTAGGCCTGAAGCTCTTTGATCGGTAAGGGCGACAAAATCCATATCTCTATCTGTTGTAATAGTCAACTGAATCCTTAACCGATCTCCTTGTTTTAGAGGAGTACCTTTAGTAAGTTGGGAGGTAGCCGTTGAGGAATTACCCTTCATCAAAAAGATAGCTCTTTCAATCTTCACACCAGACTCAGATGACACAGCATGGCTTTGTTGTCCTTTGTATTTAATCCAAAGACTAGCCCAACCCATACCTGTTCCTTTACCTCTTATTTCAAGCCTCCACCGCTTAAGTTGATCCATGGAGGTTGGGTGTAGTTGAGCCTTGAACCATCCTGAGCCTGCCATAGAGGGAACCATTGATTCAAGCTTTTTCCCTTCTAAAGTTACCTCAGCAGTATTACCTAAATCTATAATAGAAGAACCATTTAAGATAAAAGCATAGGCAATATCTGCATTTGAACTTCGAGATTCCCAACTTTGAGTTTGACGTTGAGCCAGTAACCATGACCTTATCTTTTCGCTTATGCCCATATCAGCTTCCACTTCAATGATAGCTTCCAAAGCAAGAACTTGCGTTCTTAAAGGATCCTCATACCAATGGTAACCAGGGGTTTTCCTCCAGAAAATAAAGCCATCCTTATCAGATAAAGCCTTTGATTTTAAAGACTTGACAACTCTATGGGCAGTTATTTGGTCGCCAGCACGAGAGAATACTACAGCAGCTGTGGCTTGAACAGCAGGATCAGCTTTTAAAACACCCATTTGAAGTTTGTTCAATAGCGATTTATACACCTTGGCCATATAAGGCTGAAGAGGGTATTCTTTCAACCAGAATGATCTAGCATAGAGATATTTGATCTCATCTGGATCAATCGTCGAAGATTTCACCTTATGAATGGAATCAAGCTTCCAAATCTCAACCATTCTACCATCAAGATAATTAATAGCCAATGAAACCATACGCTCAAGTGTAGGTTGAAGCTTGGGGTCTATGGCAGTCATCTTTTTCATACGACCCAATGTCTGAACAACCTCCTCTGTGAGATATTTTGAGTCTGCCATCCCTTCATACCAGCTGAATCCCCCATTTGCCAATTGAAGTTCCTTCAGCCTACGAAAAGCCTCTTCTGAAGAGATCTTTAGTTCCTCATCATTAAAGAAGGTGGTAATTTTCATAAAATCGTTACTCTCATCAATCGCCTCTTGAACCCAAGGGGTCTGATTATTAGTAAGAATTTTAACCTCCTCATTTTTTAAAAGAGGAGAGATATTTGCTTCATTATTAGACCAGGAACGAACAACATTCATTATCGCAGGTTGAGATTTCATAAGTGAGAGACCCATGTTAGCGGCATAATAATTATTCAAAGCCAGATTCAACCCTTTGTTATCAACCGACTTAATCTGGGGTAACGCTTGGACCACAAACCATGCTGGATTCTCAATATACTCAACTGTAAGAGATGCCTCTTGTCCCTCTTTCCAGTCAACGCCAGAAGAGAGATCAGGCTGCCATAAAACCTGGCCTTTGATATTTTTCACCTGAGAACTAACGAACCATTTTCGCCCACTCAAGACAGGAATAATATTCTCTTCACCGTCAGAATGCGTCTCAGAACTAACCTTAGCTCTATAAACAATCATACCGGGATTCTCTGGTACTATCACTTTCCATGAAACAATTGTAGTGGCTCCGGGGTTAACCGAAATAGCTTTAGAAGAATCTGCCGGAGACCAATCTAGCGATTTCCCCGTGACAAGATCAACCAAAACAAAAGAGGCAATGGCATTAACAGGCTTATTTAAAAGATTGACCACCTTAACAGGAATGGCTATCGTATCACCTCCTCTAAAATATCGTGGTAGTTGTGGCATTACCATCAATTGCCGTTGTGTTTTAACATAAAGATCAGTAATACCAAATGCTAAATCCTTCGTATGAGCAAATGCCAGAACATGCCAACTCGTCAATGACCCGGGTACCTTAAACGAGAACTCTACTTCACCCTCATCGTTGGTTAGCAGATGCGGGAAAAAGAATGCGGTTTCCTGAAGATTCTTTCTCGTCATGTCATCATTGTCACTACGATAACTCTTATCCTTTCCAGAAAAAGGTAGAAATGACGCTTTACGAAAAAACTCTGCGTCATCCATTACTACTTCATTTTCCATTACTTCTTCACTGGAATCGAGAAGTATTGGTTCGCTAACTCCTTCAGCTTTTCTGGCACTTGAAGCAAGCATCTTCCCACTCCGGAATATTCCAAAAGAACCGTAGAACTGATAATCGAACCAATTTAGGTATGGATGCAGATTCATAACTGGCGATTCAATAGAAACAGTATCTATAAAACGTTGATTAGTCCAACCGGTGGTAAATGCCAAACCGAGCCAATTTCTTAAAGGAAACCCTCTTTTATTAAAATACATCTCCCAAGAGTGTTTATCAAATTGATCAAGAGAGGCATCGTACATCCCAACAACCATTTCTGAAGGTAAGATCTGACCATCCTTTCGATTAATCTTAACACGCCAAGTTTCATTGCCCCCTGGCGTTAACATCGACCTATAGGTCATAAATCGAATATCGAGGGTGTTTTTTAACTCTTCTACTTCCACTTTTGAGGAAGTTTCATAGAGATGGTTATTTCGAACCATAGCTATCGATATCGCAAATTTATCTCCCTCAGAAGAACTACAGGGTAATATCATCTTCTCCTGCTTATTATCAATGACTATCCATCTATTATCAATCAAGGTGTCATTTCTGTAGATATTAATCAGAATATTGGCTTTCTTCTCGCTTGACCCTAGGAGGAACACAATAGGATCATTCGATTTTATGCGTTCCGATAACGGGACAAACCAAAACGGAAGTCTAGCGGGTAATAACTTAGAATTCTCATCATATGCGATGATTCTCGATTCCCGAATCGCAGAATTCCCCGCTCCATCAGAAGCTTTAAGCCTTAATAGATAAGCACCAGGATGCTTTATGAGTTTATTTAAATAAAGCAAGCTATCTTTTGATGTCACTAAGGAGAAGGAGGAGACATATGCTCCAACTGGCCAAAGGTTTAATTCTTCAGAGCCTCCATCATTAGGAAATAGCTTATTAAGATTCAAGTTCCAATAGCTAGAGTCGGGCTGATTTAACCGGTATAACTCAGCTGTAAAGTTTGATGGCACCGACTTCCCTGCCAGATTCACTACCTTAACATTAACCGGATCCTTCCTGTTAATAACCACGTTATTTGGAATATTGGCTTCAATAAGAAGATTTTGTTTGGAAACAGCCAAGGTATAATCTCCTGTTTGAGTCTCTCCGGAAGGGTCAATAACATCAGCTGATACATCAAAATAATAAGTAAGATTATCACTATTCTTTAAGTTCTTATCAACGGTGGCATTAAAACGAATGGTGAACATTCCATCAGAATCAGTTATTGTTTCGCCATGGATTAGCTCGATGCCTTGGTCTTGAATCATAAAGCGGAAAAATGGCATCCAGATTTTTCTTTTTACGGTATAAGAAACCTTGCCTCCACCGATGGGAAATCCCGAGAAAGCCTCAGCTTTACCATGTATTTCAACCTCATCACCCGGTTTAGGAACTCCTTCATAGGGGAAAAGATTAACAGCAAAAGAGGGTCTTTTGTAATCCTCAACTTGAATATGCACATATCCATTTAAGGAAGAAATTCGGTAATACCCTGACATCAGATTCTGCGGTATAGTAAAGCTTCCGGAAAATGAGCCGTAACGATTGGTAATGAAGTCTTGATTATCTATTAATCTATTATTTGCATCAAAAAAAGAGACCTTCACAGAATGGTCAGAAAGAACCTCATACTTGTAATCCTTTTCTTTAAAGGAGATCCCTTTAAAAAAGACCTTTTGCCCGGGTCTATAGATAGCTCTATCCGTGAAATATTTCTCACTTATATTATCTTTTGGGAAATCCGATATCTCCTTTCCGATATAATAGAAAGGACCTTTACCAAAATAATAATCATTCCCATTGGTTAAAGAAACAAAAACACTTCTAGAACGGTCATTTTGTGGTAATTCAATTTTAATAAACCCACTCTTATCACTGATCTGAGAGGTTTGAGTATCAAAGCGATCTTGACTGGGCCATGCCGTTTGATAAGAAGAGAAGAGCGTAACTTCGACTCCGCTTTCAGGTTTTCCAGTACGTCGGTCGACAACCACAAGTTTCTCAATATCACGAGCACTTTGAACCATCCAACCCAGATTGGTAACCTGGAAAAGAGACATTGCCACAGGAGATCCAATATCACCGAAACTGGAGGAAGTAGATGCCAGCAATAAGTAGGCTCCGATGGGTAACTCCTCAGTAGTAACTTTCTGTTCAGTTAACACCCATGGTGTTTCAGAAGGAAGAGGGGCCTTCCATTCTCTGATCGTTTTAAATTCGTTATAAGCTAATTTATTATCAAATCGGTAATTCAGATATATTCTTTGGAGATCTTCTTTTGAAAGTTCAACAATTCTAAAATTTAATGTTTCACAATTCTTTCTTTTGACCCCAAAAGTAATTGGGTCTCCAGGCAGGTAGGTCTCAGGTGTTTGAATAGTTAACTCTGGCAAAGTGAGTTCATGCAGAAGTTGTCTACATTCAGCAGCCCCTCTACTTTGAGGAAATAGATGAATTACCTCAGAAGCCACGGTAGCCGCATCTGCCAGATGACTATTTCTTATGACCGGATTATTAGCATTAATACCTTGCTGATAGATCGAGTTAGCCAACTCATACCCTGCACTCATACCAGCTGGGGCATTCTTAAAGGCACTATAAAGAGATTTAACACTTTCTCTATATAAAGAATCGCCAGAAATGACATTACCCCATTCTTTGGCCCATTTCAGACGATGAAGATCGATATCGATGAGGATATCGGGTTGTTTATCATTTAGATGATCTGATAACAACTGTCGATAAATTGATAGAGCCCTTAAAAAAAAGGGAGAGCCTTCATGATAGGCCATTCTTGACAATGCAAAGGTTCTCGCCGGAGTGAACAAAAACGGTGTACCTGATTTCGCTTCTGCAGGAAGTTCAATCAGATTGCTTTCTCCTGAAGCATAAAACATAAGCGCTCTTCCGGCTAAAACATCATAAAGAGAATAGACAGATCCCTTAACAGATAAGACATTTTTAAAAGCAGGAGCCCAGCTTTCCATTTTCTCAGCAGATAATAGTTCTTGATTATCGAGAGATGCAGAATAAGTACTATCTATCAGTTTTGATATTTGAGCTAAACTCCACTTTTCAGGTACCTCACCAGGTTTACCAAACGCAGTACGTTGGGTTATTTCATATTGATTAGCTCTAAAATAACTAAGATATAGTTCGGCTAAAGCACTTTTAATAATCTGAAGAGCTGGTTCAGGTAAGATCTTTAACTCTTTATTAAATGCAGTGATACTCTCTTCAAGGTGGCGTTCCTCGAAGTTACTTCTTAAGGCCTCTTTATACAACAGTGCTTTCACCCACTGTGGTTGATCCTTTTGCTCTCTAGCTTTATTCAAGATTAGGTCAACTAATTCCATTGCCTCTTTTGGCAAGCCCTCATCCTTCAGACTGTCTGCCTCGTGCCATAATTTTTCATAGTCGAATTTCCCATCTTTTAAACTAACCGATCGGAAGACCGTGGTAAATGACAAAGCAGCGATCAATGATGCAGATACAACAATCATCAAAGCCAACAGATAGACTCTTTTCATAGACTCAGGTGTTGTTTGTGTTATTAAGAGTAATTATTTATGTCAAATCTTATTAAGCCCAAGATGTCTAAAAACCCTTTTTATGGTAATTTTGCATTCGGAAGGCTCTAATTCATTACGAAGTTACCGCATATTTTATTCAAATACCACGCCATGCTTACTATATATCACTACCCAAAATGTAAAACCTCAAGATCTGGGTTAAACTATCTAGAGACTATAACCAAAGAGTTTCAAACCAGACTCTTTCACACAGAGCCATTGACCGAAAAAGAGATAGAGAAACTTCTCCAAAAATTAAACATCGAACCTCAAGAGTTAGTTCGGAAGAACGACCCGTACTTCAAACAAAGATTAAAGGGATTGAGCTTTAATCGACAAGAATGGATAAAAATATTGGCTCAACAACCCTCGCTCATTAGAAGGCCAATCATTGAATCAGAGTATAAAGCTGTTATCGGAGATCACTTGGAAAACATCGATCTGATTATCGGCAATAATAAATAATTAATAAGATCATGAAGACACGTATTGAGAATGACACGATGGGACCTGTAGAGGTTCCCGCTGATAAATACTGGGGAGCGCAAACCGAACGCTCTCGCAATAACTTCCGTATTGGACCGGAAGGGTCAATGCCAAGGGAAGTAATTCATGCGTTTGCTTATTTAAAAAAGGCTGCAGCATTAGCAAACTATGATTTAGGAGTTCTTTCCTTTGAGAAAAAAGAGTTGATTAGTAAGGTGTGTGATGAAATTCACGAAGGAAAACTTGATGATCAATTCCCTCTTGTTATCTGGCAAACCGGGTCTGGTACACAGAGTAACATGAATGTCAATGAAGTTGTTAGTAATCGTGCTCACGTAATTGCAGGAGGAAAGCTAGGGGAAGGGAAATCGCCAATCCATCCTAACGATGATGTAAACAAATCACAATCATCCAATGATACGTTTCCAACTGCCATGCATATTGCAGCCTACAAGCTCATTATAGAAAATACCATTCCTGGGGTAGAACTGCTTCGCAACACTCTCGATGCAAAAGCTAAAGAATTTGCTGGCGTAGTGAAAACAGGAAGAACCCATCTTATGGATGCAACTCCTTTAACCCTAGGACAAGAGTTTTCTGGTTATGTTGCACAGCTAGATCATGGGTTACGTGCATTAAAGAATACTTTGCCTCATCTAGCAGAGTTAGCCTTGGGTGGCACCGCAGTTGGCACTGGTCTTAACACCCCAAAAGGATATGATGTGGTTGTAGCAAAGAAGATTGCAGAATTAACCGGATTACCATTTATAACCGCACCCAATAAATTTGAGTCTCTTTCAGCTCACGATGCCTTGGTTGAGACCAGTGGAGCCCTAAAACAGCTTGCAGTTAGCCTAATGCATATCGCTAACAACATTAGACTTTTGGCTTCAGGCCCAAGATGTTCTATAGGTGAACTCATGCTCCCCGAAAACGAACCGGGTAGCTCAATTATGCCAGGAAAAGTAAATCCAACACAAAATGAATCCTTAACCATGATTGCTGCCCAAGTGATTGGGAACGACGCTGCAATCACTGTAGCCGGAACGCATGGACATTTCCAGCTTAATGTATTTAAACCTGTTATGATAGCGAACCTCCTCCAATCAGCTAGATTAATTGGCGAGGGTTGTGTTTCATTCAACGATCATTGCGCAATTGGAATTGAACCAAATTATGCCAATATTAAGAAAAACATGGAAAACAGCTTAATGCTTGTTACTTCATTAAATACACATATTGGCTACGAGAATGCAGCAAAGATTGCAAAAAAAGCCCATAAGGAGGGAACCACTCTTAAAGAGGCAGCTCTTTCACTTGGATTAGTAAGCAGTGAAGACTTCGACAAATGGGTTGACCCATCTAAAATGACTGGAAGCTTATAAACACCTCAAATAACAAAAAATCCCCAGCACTCTTGCGGGGATTTTTTTTGTTATCAGATAAACCTTGTGTAACAGTAAAGAATGTTCTATAAAAAAACGGGTTTGTCGTGGCAAATATAATCAGCAAATTGCTTTTATTAACAATTTTGTAAAAAAAAGTTAACGTTTTCTCAGCATAAGGTTCTTTCTGCAAACACAAAACAATCTAAATTAATGAGTTAAATACAAAGGCTGGCCTTTCAATCAGAAAGACCAGCCTTTCATTCATCCAACTCTATTAACAAATCAGAAAAGGTAAAATCAACTAATACCTCTCTATCTTTATATCTGATACTGCAGCTTCAGATTTAATGTAAACTTTCTTTCCTGAAGTGGCAAATCCAGGTGTTCTATATAGTCCTGATTCTATTTTATCAAACCCATCAAAACTTCTTCCGCTAAGAACACTTTCCGTACGCAATTCACAACCGCTCCCCTTTGGAACAGCGATCTTAATAGATGAAACACCAACTTCAATATCTATATCAGTAGTATCACTTAAAGCACCAAACTTAAGCTCAACTGAAGAAGCACCACCTTCAAGATCAAAGGTACGAACCTTAAAATGTGACATGTCCATATTTATACTAGCTGCACCGGCATCTATGCTAATATCCCAGATTGGGGCATCGTTAAGCTTCAGTCCGGCCTCATTGTGACTTGAACCAGACCTAACAGTAACTCCTTCAAGTCCAATGTGAATAACCTTTACTGTATCACCATCCTTTTGGGTATCAAAAAGATAGGGGCCAATATTCCCATCACTTTTAAACCAGACCAGTTTAGAAGTTGTATCAGCCAAATAGAATCGTCCTGCGGCTGCTTCCAGCTCAAGTTTAACTCTCTTTACTGAAGGGGATGCCGGCAGATCAAAGGTGGTTGAATAGATGGTCGAATCCCTATCATCATCATTAATACTCCAGTTCCCATCATTAAAATCAAATGACCACAAGCCCCTACGTTCAGGATAGGTAAGCATAAGAATCACCGCAAGAACGAGAACACCTAAAGACCCAAGGAGTTTGGCCACCGGCTTAACCGGTAACATTGAGATACCCCAAAGAATTAACAAAAGAGGCCACAACGAGAAGATAGCAGACCATTCAAAGTGAATGACATCAAAATTTCTTAATGCATATAGCGATCCTATAGTAAGTAATAAGACGCCCCAGAAAACATTTCTATATTTCATGATTTCTGATTTTTATTGATTTGATAATAATTTCGGAGTAATAATCCTCCCGCAACAATTAGTAAAAAAGGCCATAAGTCAGAAAAATCAATGGAGGGGATGTAATCAGAGATTAAAAACATGGCTCCAAAGCTTATCAAGACTACACCAGCAATTAAATTACCATTCTCTCTTCTTCGCATCTTTGCATTTTGCATCGTTTCAAATAAGTTATCACTGCCTGATTCCGACTCCTCTGGATCCTTTTCAAAATCATTATACCCAGTGTTAGCATTTGCTGGATCAGGTTGCCCTTGATTAAAATAAGGCAATGGACTTAGGGGCAAAACGATCCATAAGACGACATAAAGCCAGAACCCGGTACCCCATGCAATCACTGCAAGAATGAAAAGAAATCGAACCAGAGAACTGTCTATTGAGAAATAGTCTGCCAGACCACCTGCTACCCCGCCCAACATCTTGTCGGTACGGCTTCGGTAAAGTTTCCTGTAAGGTTTCATAACGTTGTCATTTTAGATTCTTGACTCTTTGACGCATCCCTTTCATCTTGGTTACACAAAATGTCTTTCCTCTTTTTTTAGAAGTAAAATGAACAAAACGCCCCCTTTTTCTATCTATAATAGATAGTAAAACAAGTTAAAACGTCCAAAATTTTCTCCTTACTATGGCAAAGATCAAAGTCAACCGGCCAATTGTAGAACTTGATGGTGATGAGATGACACGAATCATCTGGAAGATGATAAAAGAAAAGCTAATCTTTCCTTATCTGGATCTTCCCATCGAATACTATGACTTAGGTATAGAGCACAGAGATGCTACAAATGATCAGGTAACCATTGATGCTGCTCATGCAATCCTAAAGCATAATGTGGGTATTAAATGTGCAACCATTACGCCAGATGAAAAAAGAGTTGAGGAATTTAGCCTTAAGGCTATGTATAAATCGCCTAATGGAACCATAAGGAATATCCTTAATGGCACTGTCTTTAGAGAGCCTATTGTGATCAATAATATTCCCCGACTTGTACCGAACTGGACAACACCTATGGTTATTGGTCGTCATGCCTTTGGAGATCAATATCGGGCAACTGATTTTAAAACCAAAGGGAAAGGGCTTTTAACGATTACTTTCACTCCTGATAATGGAGAACCTCAAACGCATAAGGTTTATCAATTTGAAGATGATGGGGTGGCCTTAGCAATGTTTAATACCGATGAATCCATAAGAGGCTTTGCCTATTCCTGTTTTAATATGGCATTAGCAAAGAAATGGCCTTTATACTTAAGCACTAAAAACACCATCCTTAAACAATATGATGGTCGCTTCAAAGATATCTTTCAAGAAATATTTGAAAATGAGTTCATCGAGAAGTTTAATGAAGCCGGAATTACCTATGAACACCGTTTAATTGACGATATGGTTGCTGCAGCTTTAAAGTGGAACGGAGGGTTTGTTTGGGCTACAAAAAACTACGACGGGGATGTACAAAGTGACACTCTGGCTCAAGGTTTTGGATCATTAGGGTTGATGACTTCGGTGCTCGTTACTCCTGATGGAAAAACGGTTGAAGCAGAAGCAGCACATGGTACAGTAACCCGTCACTTCCGTGACCACCAAAAAGGTAAAGCCACTAGTACAAACCCAATTGCCAGTATTTATGCTTGGACCAGAGGACTGGCGCACCGTGCTAAGCTCGATGAAAATCCTCAACTGTTGCTCTTTTGTGATACTCTTGAGCAAGTTTGTGTCGAAACAGTTCAAGCAGGGATCATGACTAAAGATCTTGCACTGCTTATTCATAATGAAAAACTTGAATCTTCTCATTACTTGCATACAGAACCGTTCCTGGATGCAATAAAAGGCAGACTTGACGTAGCTTTAAAAAACCACAATATTTTATAACCCCACTCTACCATGGCTAAATTAAAAGAAAAACTTTACGATAAAATCCAAGAATGGCGCCCTCGTACGGCTCGCCTCCTCAACGAATATGGCAACACGGTTGTTGATCAAATCACTATTGGTCAGATCATAGGAGGTATGCGTGGCATGAAAAGCTTGGTAACAGACATCTCTTACTTAGACCCAAATGAAGGCATTCGCTATCGTGGGTATACCCTTCCGGAAGTATTTGAAAAACTACCTAAGCCCAAAGGAGCAGAAATGCCTTATGTTGAAGGTCTTTTTTACCTCCTTCTTACCGGAGATGTTCCATCAGAAAGCGAGATCAGCGATGTAGTTGATGAGTTCAGCAAACGCCGGATACTGCCAAGATATGTCTATGAGGTGATTGATTCTTTCCCCTGCTGTAGTCATCCTATGGCTATGTTCTCTGCCGCTATTACTACCATGCAAAGAGAATCCTTTTTTGCGAAGAAATATGCTGCCGGAATATCAAAACAAGACTATTGGGATCCAACCTATGAAGATGCACTCAATCTTCTTGCTAAACTTCCCGAGGTAGCCACCTATATCTACGCAAAAGTATATCGTGATGGCAAAAGAATTCAAAGCAATCCTTTTCTTGATTACGGAGCCAATTTTGCCCACATGATGGGAAAGGATAAGCCCTATGATGACGTATCTAGAATGAATTTTATCATTCATGCTGACCACGAGAGTGGTAACGTAAGTGCTCACACAGGTCACTTGGTAGCTAGCTCTTTAGCTGATGTCTATCTGAGTATTTCTGCCATGATCAACGGACTGGCTGGGCCTTTACATGGATTGGCTAATCAAGAAGTTTTAAGATGGATCCTTGAATTCATGGATAAGATGGGCGGTGCTGAACCAACTGATGATGAGGTACGCCAATATGTTTGGGATACATTACATCAAGGATTTGTGGTTCCTGGTTATGGCCATGCTGTTTTAAGAAAGACTGACCCTCGTTACATGATTCAACGTGAATTCAGCCTTAAACATCTTCCGGATGATGCCGTATTTAAAATTGTAGATAAGCTTTACAGAATTGTTCCTCCAATTCTACAAGAACAGGGCAAGGCTAAAAACCCTTGGCCTAATCTTGACGCTCAAACGGGTGTATTGCAATGGCATTATGGGGTCAGAGAATTTGACTTCTATACCGTTTTGTTCGGCATAGGTCGAAGCATAGGTATCGCAGCTAATATTATCTGGGATCGTGCCCTACTATATCCACTGGAGCGCCCTAAGTCTTTAACAACTGATCTTCTGGAACAAATTGCTTTCGGTAAAATAAAAAAGGAGGATATTCCTTCAGAATAGTCTCTTTTTACTCTCTTGTAAGCCCTATCACTCTTGATGGGGCTTATTTTTTTGTTTGAAATATCAGCGGGTAATATTTCCTATTCACCTCTTTATACCGATTCGTAATCAATTATTAAACAAGTCCTTTCTCATTGCTCTCCCTATCCTCTCCATATCTTGTCCCATCTTGAATGGACAAATAGGGAGAAGATATGGAGAGGATAGGGAGAGGTAAAAAAACGATATTGATTTTTAACTAGTTGCAACAAGCGCTTTGATGTCCCATAACCGACTGCTCATTGAATATTCACAAAAGAGGATCATGCGAATAAACGAGTGTCGAAGTCAAAGAATATCTACAGTGATTAAAACTAGCTAAAAGAGGATATCCATTTCTGGATATCCTCTTGACCAACGGCAAATCGAAAAACGATTACCCATCAACTTGATTAATCAACAAGCAAGAAGACTAATATCGTTCTGAAACCTTCTTCCAATCTACAAGCTTCCACCAATCTGAGACATAATCCGGACGGCGATTTTGTTTATCAAGATAATAAGCATGTTCCCATACATCGCATGTTAACAATGGAGTAAGACCCTTTCTCATTGGATTACCCGCATTACTCTCTTGGACAATAGATAATTTACCCTGATCATCTTTGACTAACCAAGCCCAACCTGCGCCAAATAGAGTAGCTGCTGATTTTGAGAATTGATCCTTAAAAAGTTCGAATGAGCCAAAATCTCTGTTAATTGCTTCCAATAACTTAGGTTCAGGCAACTCTGTACCGTTTGGAGTTAAACAATTCCAATAAAAGGTATGATTCCAGACCTGAGCTCCATTATTAAAAATACCACCTTCTGACTTCATAATAATCTCCTCAAGTGAAGCCTCTTCAAAAGGAGATCCTGGTAAAAGGTTATTCAGATTTGTTACATAAGCTTGGTGATGCTTTCCATAATGGAAATCGAGTGTTTTTTCGGTAATATATGGCTCTAAAGCATTCTTTGCCCAAGGGAGCTCTGGTAATTGATGTGTCATTTTAATTTGATGTTTGATTAGTTTATTTAACAGTATCAAAAGGAAAATGTTTATTCTATAAAGGGTTTTATTAAGGACAAGAGGGATTCAATTTTGATTAAATTAAAACAGGGCTGTTTCAAATAGATGAAACAGCCCTATTCTTATGAAATAATTGAAGAGCCTGCTCATTCAATCCAGAAACTAAACTATCACTTTCATTTTAACCGCAATGAAAGTAGCGATTAACTAAGTCTAAGATAGCATCCTGATTATTTGCGATCTCTTCTCTTAAGTGCTGATCGTTATAGCTCATGAGTTTATTAGCAAGCCCATCGATTAACGATTTAGGGAAAACACCGTATTCTTTATAAATATCAGCCTGACGAAGTAGCTCTTGAGCACTATCATAACAAGAAACTGGGAGTTGAGCCAATGACTTTACCTTTTCTTTATGTTCATCGTGGAAGATGTTAACATCAACATAGTTCTTCTCGGCAAAAGCCAAGCCATCACTCATCTGAAGACCATGACGAGCGGCAACCGTTAGTCCTGCTAATAGCAAATAGATATCGGCTGAGCCATCGGGACAACGAAACTCTACTGTCTGCTTCTGGGAATGATCAAAAACGCCATCAGGTTCTAACGGATTCACCGATTTTGCCATGTTAGCTTTTCCGAGCCAACCCAAAGGAACTCTAACCAAAACAGACCGATTTCTATCACCCCAACAGATGTTGGTCGGTGCTTCCTGATGAGGAACAAGCCTAAAATAAGAAGTGGGATTTTGATTTCCAAAGGCTGTTAAAGAAGGAGCCAAAGTCAAATAACCAGCAATAGCACGTTTTGCTACATCACTAAGTTTGCCATTTTCAACCATGACATTACGTCCATCCTTTATTAAGCGAGTATGAACATGAAGTCCGCTTCCAGCCTTCCCTACTGTAATCTTAGGCGCAAAAGTAATATTAACCCCATATTCACGAGCTAAGTTTCTCAAGATCCATTTGGCAATAAGTAATTGGTCGGCCGCATCTTCAAGCGTAGTAGGAGTAAATTCAATTTCATTCTGCTCATACTCATAATCACCTAAAGTAAAATTACCAACCTCGCTGTGACCATATTTAATTAGCCCACCTGTTTGAGCAATGTAAAGCATAGCCTTCCGTCTAAAGTCACCCCATTTAACAAATGGAGCCGACTCATGGTACCCTCTTTGATCATCGGCATGAAAGAGCTCTTGCTTCTTGCTAATAACATAATACTCCAACTCACCCATAACTTCGAAACTATAACCAGTCTCATCTTTGAGCGCTTGGTGAGCTTTACGAAGAATATGTTCAGGAGCACTATCAAGGGGTTCCCCATCTTTATTATAAAAAGAACAGAGAATATCAATAGTTGGAACCTGAGCAAACGGATTAACAAAAGCTGTTTTATATCTTGGAATAACATAAAGATCGCTGGAGCCAGCTTCAATATGTTTAAAAAGACTTGATCCATCAACACGCTCTCCACAAGTCAGGATAGTATCAAGATGTTCTCGGCTACTAATTACAAAATTCAAGGTCTTTAGACGGCCATCATGAGCGGCATATCTAAAATTGACCATTTCAATATTATTATCCTCGATATACTTTATAAGATCTGCCTTTGTAAATTGATCGGCAGGTTTATTCAGATATTGAACCAGAGGATTCGGGTTCATGGATGTCGAATTACTCATACCGGATTATTATTATGATTAAATAATTAAGATTTTAATGGAATGAGCAAAGGTAGGAAAATGGGGCTATTTATGGTAAAACGTAAAGATTTTCACCTTAATTAAGGTTAGTAAATGCTTACCTTTGTTCAATTCTAAATTAAAGAAGATGCTTAGTTATATTTTGTACGAAGATGTTCTCTCTTTTCGGTTGAATCCTCTTGTTAGACTCATGCCGGTTTTCTCACTGAGAACGTGTGGATTAGAATTACACCAAGTATGGAATAAGCATTTAGATAATGATGCTATCGCTCTTTGTACGCGCAATCTTCTTTCTGAAAGAACGGAGGAGTTGTTTACAGGTATTCCAGTTAATACTTTACCTTCTGACGAATTCATCGCCATAAATGCACGCCTCTTACCTGATTATATGAGCCGAGCAGCCATTGAATCTCTTCAAGTTGGGCAGGTAATCGTATGTCAAGATGTACCAATGGCAGCTCGACTTAGTGTTGACCAGTCTGATGCCCTGATTAACACCTCGGAAGGTTGGTTTATTGATACTGATAACCTTAATATTCTCCGAAATAATGAACTCCAGGTCATTCGATTTGCCTGGGATCTACCTGGATACGTAGATTCTATGTTAACCATTGAGAGAGATCACTTAGACTTTGTCCCATTAACTAATAAGCTATTGGGCGTTCATTTTATCAACCCGGAAAACATCTACATCCACCCAAATGCGATCGTGATGCCTGGCTGTGTCCTTAATGCAACCGATGGACCTATCATTATCCATAACAAGGCTAAAGTTATGGCAAACTGCTATCTTGAAGGGCCACTCTCAGTCGGTGAAGGAAGTACAATAAAAGCGGGCGCAAGGATTTATGAAGGATCTGTAATTGGCCCCATTTGTAAAGTTGGTGGCGAAGTAGAAAACTCGATTTTCCATAGCTTTAGTAACAAACAACATGAAGGCTTTCTAGGGCACTCGGTGGTTGGTAAATGGGTTAATTTAGGAGCAGACACTAACAACTCTGATTTAAAGAATAATTATGGCCATGTAAAATCATGGTCAGATGGACATCAGGTTGATACCGAAAAAATGTTTGTTGGATTAACCATTGGAGATCACTCAAAATCCGGAATCAATACGATGTTTAATACAGGTACCGTTGTTGGCATTATGTCAAATGTCTTTGGAAGCGGCTTCCCTCCAACTTATATTCCTGACTTCTCTTGGGGCGGAGCCGAGTCTATTGAACAATACAAATTAGAAAAAGGTATTGAGGTAGCTGAACGGGTTACTGCACGAAGAAATGTTACCCTTACCAATGCAGAAAAAAAGCTACTGGCACACTGGTTCTCTTTATCAAAGACTCAATCACACAATATTGAATCTTAAGAACAACAGATTACTTTTTTAATAGCTGATTTGCCGCATTTCTTCAAAGAAGTCCCATCGTCCCATCGTCTCAAAGTCTCAAAGTCTCAAAGTCTCAAAGTCCCAATATCCCACCCCTCGCCATTATCCAGAAAAAAAAGCGATGGAATCAACTTGGGATTGCCATCGCTTAACAGACAGGTTAATTAAGTAGGGAATTTTATTGTTGAGCAGGAGGAGTATTAACGTTTGGAACCTTAATTTTATCCTCCTTTTTCAGGCCTGATTTAACCTCAATATTTATCCCATCAGAGAGGCCTGTTTTAATAAATTTCTTTTCAAATTGGCCGGGAGTCTTTTCAACTTCCACAAAAGCAGAATCTTTTTCGAATTGAAGCAAGTTTTCGCCAATAGCTAAGACACTATCGACTCTTTGAAGAACAATATCGGCATTAGCAGAATAGCCGGCTCTTACAAAAACATCATCCTTTAGTTTAACAGCAGCTTTGATTTCGAACTGAATAGCACCATTTTCCAGAACACCTTTAGGAGAGATATGCTCTAAAGCGGCATCAAACGTAAAATTATCGATAGCACCGATTGTAAGGATGAGAGGCATTCCTTCATGAAGTTTTCCCACCTCAGTCTCATCAATTTTGCCTTTAAAGATCATTTCACCCATATCAGCGACGGTAGCGATGGTAGTTCCATCATTGAAAGTGTTACTTTCTATCACAGACTTTCCAACCTCCACCGGAACAGCCAGAATCATTCCTTCAATAGTACTGGTAACGATCGTATTCGTTGCCTGTCCTGCTGCTCGGGTCTGACCTTCCTTAATAAGATCTAGGTTATTTTGAGCATCTTTCAACTCCTCCTTCGCATTTCTCCAAGCCAGTTCATACTTTTGAAAATCAGAGATAGGGACCACCTTTTTACTATACAGCTCTTGGTAACGATTATAATCTGTTTGGGCATTATCGAGGCTAAGTTTTGCTCTTGCTACTCTAGATTCTGCAGCATTAAGACTAACCATGTTAGGAATTATTCGAATCCTGGCAATCTTATCGCCACGTCTAATCTTTGCACCGGGTTCAACATATAGTTCCTCAATAATACCAGAGACTTTGGGTTTAATCTCGATTTCACGGCGAGGGACGACAGATCCTGTAGCTACAGTCTTTCTAATTATGTTTGTAATAACTGGTGATTGGGTCTGAAAAACCTCTGGTTTCTTTTGTGATTTCTTATAGAGAAACACAATAGTACCAATGAAGATAACGGCGATCAGGACTCCAATGATAATTCGAATAGCTGTTTTCATAATCTTATTTTGTATAAATATTACTCGTAACGAAGAGCCTCAATTGGCTTAATTTTAATGGCTTTTCTAGCGGGAATTATACCGGCTAATAACCCACATAACACTATGATAAATAGAGCAGTGACGGCAATTGAGAAATCGACTTCCGGGTTGGCAAACATCCCTGTACTACCACCTGACATCGACAGAAAATAATTCACCATTTCAACAATAGCAACACCAGCAACCAACCCACCATAACCAGCAATTAAGGTTAGAATAGTTGACTCTGTAAGAATCTGACCAATAATGACGGCCGGCCTGGCTCCTATTGCCCTCTGGATCCCGATTTCTTTAGTCCTTTCACGAACAACCACAAGCATAATATTACTGATTCCTATTACCCCAGCCAATAGAGTTCCAATACCTACAATCCAGATAAGCCCAGCGATTCCGGTAAAAAGATTATTCATTTTAGTAAATTCCTTCTCAACATTCCATGAACCTATGGCACGAATATCTTCCGGATGAATATCATGACGTTTCATCAAGAATTGCTTAATTTTTGCCTCCATTTGACTAACAGGAATTCCCTTCTTTGCAGTAATAGAATACCATCCTACGGCATCCCCATAGTTGTAGGTCTTCTGAAGCGTTGTAAATGGTATTATTATATTCTGATTATCATATTCTGCTTGATTATCATTCTTACGCGACTCAAAAACCCCTATTACCTGAAAATAGACCCCTTGCAACCTGATATAGGAATTTATTGGATCCTCATCCGCTTTATATAAATCGGCTACCACCTTTTTCCCTAGCACAGCAACTTTTCTATTTAGGTTTACATCATTAGGATTAAGAAATCGACCCTTTGTCACCTTCACCGGATCAATAATATTGTATGCGGGCATGTCTCCTTGTATCGTATAGGCTCCGGTTCGCTCATTTCTAACTACATTATTATTACCATCTTGAGCGTAACCCTGAATTCTAGGAGCAATTTGACTAATTTCAGGTATCTGTTGCAACATTGCCCGTGTATCTTCATTGTTAAAATTATAGAACCTACCACGGGGAAAGCCTTTATAAGGCATTGAAGTACGCTGAGTCCACATGAACATACTGTTTGTAGCCATATCACCCATACCCTTTTGGACTCCATTTTTCAGACCTCTACCAGCACCTAGCATGATGATCAGCATAAATATTCCCCAAAAGACGCCAAAAGCGGTGAGGGCCGTCCTAAGTTTATTCTTAGCCAGTGTTTGGTATATCTCAGTCCATCTGTCAAGATCAAACATAGTTAAGTTTTTTAAGGTTATTCATCACGTAAGGCTTCGACTGGTTTTACAGAGGCAGCTCTTTTCGCAGGGACAAGTCCAGCGATCATTCCTGCAAAAATTAAGAGAATAGTGGCTCCTATGGCAACCTGAAGGTTTATTTCTGGATTAGCAAAATAATCTACCCCTTTAATAGCATTTCCAACCAATTCGAGCAATACCACACCAATTACTAACCCTGTATAACCAGCCACAGAGGTTATTAAAACAGCCTCTTGCATTATCAGAGAGATAATGCTCCATGGGCTTGCTCCAAGAGCTTTTCTTACCCCTATCTCTTTAGTTCTTTCCTTTACAACAATCATCATTATATTACTTACACCAACTATACCAGCGATGATGGTACCAATACCAATAATCCATATAAAGAGACGTATTGACCAGAAGAGATCTAGAAACTTCTTATACTCCTTAATCGTATTGAAAATAAACACGGCACGTTGATCTGTAGGATCAAACTTATGTCGGGCAGAAAGTTGTTGTCTAACGACTTCTTCAGCTGCAATACTTGTCTTCTCATCAGCCCCATTCATTATTAATGATATGTTATCGATGCTATTGCCACGATTAAAAACTTGCTGAGCTGTTGTAGCGGGAATATAAACTCTTGAGAGATCTCTCTCTCCACCAGGATCATCAAAAACACCTATGACAAGAAACGGAACACCATTAACCATTAAATAAGTACCAACTGGCTCCACCTTGCCTTTATAGATTGCCTGCTCAACAATCTTTCCAATACTTACAACCTTCCGTGATTCTCTAACATCCGTCTGATTAAGATAACGTCCTTTGATGGTCTTGAGTGATTCAACTTCCCCATATTCAGGATGAACAGCAAAGATATCATACGAGCCATACTCATTTTGATAACTTAAAACAGAATTTCCAAAAATCCTTGATCTAGCTGATGTTGAAGTGACCCCTTTTGTCTGTTTTAGTGATAAATAATCCTCATTGTTCAACTGAACAAAGGTTCCAGGTTTCATCCCCTTATAAGCCTTGGTAGTCAGACCCCCATTAATACTTAGGTAATTTACCGCATCTCCTGAGAATTCCTTCTTTACCCCATTTTCGAGACCATAACCAGACCCTAATAAGATAACCAGCATAATTATGCCCCAAGCTACACTAAACCCAGTAAGAAATGTTCGTAGTTTATTCCTTCGAATTGTACTGAAAATTTCCTGCCATTTATCTAGATCAAACATAGGATATTAATTTTGAACGATAATTAAACGGCCCCTAGGCTTAGATTAAAAGATTTGCTGGGCGGCAAAGGCTCTTTTTGCATACTCCTTAACCTCCCCATTTATAATATTCTCAGCAATCACACCATCTCTAAGCCGAACAATTCGATTCGTCATGGCGGCAATATCATGTTCATGCGTAACAATCAATATGGTAATGCCTGATTGATTAACCTGCTTTAAGATCTCCATAACCTCATAGCTTGTCTGAGTATCCAATGCTCCTGTCGGCTCATCTGCCAAAATAACTTTTGGCTGACTAATGAGTGCTCTTGCTATAGCTATACGCTGCTTCTGTCCACCTGATAATTCATTTGGAAGATGATGAGCCCAATCAGCCAATCCCATCTTATCTAAATACTCCATGGCAAGATCATTGCGCTTCTTGCGATTAACCTTCTGATAATAAAGCGGGAGTGCAACATTCTCCATCGCATTCTTAAAAGAAATAAGATTAAATGACTGAAAAACAAACCCAATTAACTTATTGCGATAAGCAGCTGCCTTTGTTTCACTGAGCTTCCCTATCGAATGATCGTCAAGCTTATAAGTCCCCGTATCATAGGAATCAAGGATGCCTAAAATGTTCAAAAGTGTCGATTTACCTGAACCTGACGAGCCCATAATGGATACAAACTCCCCTTCGTTGATCTGCAAATCGATCCCCTTTAACACATGTAGGCTGTTGGCCCCTGTAGTATAACTTTTGTTTATGCCGCTTAATGTAATCATAGCCTCAGATTATCTGCTCTATTTTCTCACCTTTCATGCCAAACATTATAATCTATTAAATATCAACACCAAATAACCCCAATCCTGATAAAACTACCTTACCCCTTTGTTCGCTTTTACTATCGCAACCGTTCAATTTCGTACAACACCTCCACCCTGATCATTTTCGTACAATTATTCTTCTGACTCAGGAATAATAACCTGTTTTTCAATAGAGTAAATCAACAATCCTAATATATTTTAGGATAATTCTGACCAATAATGTTAATCCCATTTCCGCAAGTAATAGACCTATTCGTGGCTCTTACTAAAAGCACCAAGCAGGCCTATTCACAACTAATATCCATAAAAAAGACCGGTAGCCTATCGTAAAAAACGCGGCTACCGGTCGGTCTATTTAATTATTCCAAGCACCGACGCTTGTTTGGTTGAAACTTAACGAGGTTTCATCTTTTACTTTACCGATTGGGCAGGAATATGTTTTTGTAAGAAGGTTTCCATTGCAGCATAAAAATCAAATTGATTCTCTTCATTATGGAAACCATGTCCTTCATTATCTTTTACCATATACTCAACATCAACGCCACGCGTCTTCAAAGCCTCAATCATCTGATCAGACTCCGCTTTATTTACTCGGGGATCATTTGCACCTTGAGCAATAAATAGAGGTGTTTTAATTTTATCAGCATTAAAAACAGGAGAAGTCTCTCTAAGTTGTATCGAATCCTTTTTGGGATCACCAACCATATCGTACATCATATCCAGCATGGGCTTCCAATATGGAGGAATGGTATTCATAAAAGTGAAGAGATTAGAGACACCAACGTAATCAATAGCAGCTGCATACAAGTCGGGTGTCTTTACAATTCCCTGTAAAGTTGCGTATCCTCCATAACTACCTCCATAAATTGCAACTCTTTTAGGATCAGCTATGCCTTGTTCAATAAGCCAATTTACCCCATCCGTAATATCATCTTGCATAGTCAGACCCCATTGTTTAAAGCTAGCTTGCCAGAATTTCTTACCATAGCCAGTGGAACCTCTAAAGTTCATTTGTAAAACCGCATAGCCACGATTTGCCAAAAATTGGATCTCAGGATTAAATCCCCATGAATCACGGTACCATGGACCTCCATGTGGATTAACTACCAATGGCAAAAGTTTTGCATTCTCCATTGTATATCCTTTAGGTAAAGTCAAGTACCCATTAATTGTTAAGCCATCACGTGATTTATAGGAGACAGGATTCATGTTAGCCATCTGACCCTCATCAATCCAAGGGCTAACGTCTGCAATCTTAGTGAGTTTATCACCCTCTTTCTCATAAAGATAATAAGCCCCTAAAGATTTATCACTATATGTTCTAACAATAAAGCGATCTTCAGCCTTAGTTGATGAACTAAATCCAAATTCATACCCTTTTAGCTTTTCAGTGAGGCTATTAAACATTGACTCACTCTCTTTATCAAAATAATATCTCTCACGTTTCCACGACTCATAGATAGCAGCCGTTAATACCTTTCTCTTCCGAGAATAGGCAAGTTGATCCACATCATAGTCACTGTTTTCATAGAGTACCTTAATTTCCTTCCCATTCGCAATGTCAAACTCAACAATTGCAGACTTATCACGATTAAGGTTGGAACTAACGTACATATTTTTATTATCAAAAGTAAAGAACTGCGGACTGACCTGGTCTTTATAACTAGTCGTCAGAACTACCTTAAAGGCATCGGTCTCCTTGTCTCGGTAAAGGAGTTGAGTGCTGATGCCATCCTCTGCAATAGCGGTAGCTGCTCTAAGCTTTCCATCATGGTCAGTAATCCAACTTTGAATGTTACCAGGGTTTTCAGCCAGCATGGTTAACTCACCAGTATTAATATTAAGACGGTATGGGTCAAAAACCTCGGGGTTACGCTTATTCATTCCAATAATAACCTCCTCAGGAATATCTTCAAGGTCATCAATAATTTGAGTTAATACTCCCTCAAAAGGAGTAAAGCAGACAGGATTAGTGCCATCAATATTAACCCCGTAAAGACGGAAGTTCTCATCACCACCCTGATCTTTTAAAAATAGGATCCTGGTGTCATTTCCCCAAAAGTATCCGGCAACGTTACGATCCGTCTCGTTAGTTATTCTAACCGAAGAATCTTTACCAATCTCTTGAACGAAAATATTCATACGGCTTTTATAAGGAGCCATATAACTATAATAACGGCCATCAGGTGAAATTTGATAACTGCTTCTTTCTGGATTGCGGAAGAAGTCCTTTAAATCAATTTTAGGTGCGGGTTCGATTTTTGAGTTCATATTACATGAAGAAAATAGTGCCATTGTGCTTATGGTACTTACCAAAAGCAATCTACTAAACGAAAATCTCATAATCTTTGTTTTAGGTTAATACTAATAACGTCGCTATAAAAGTACTACCGTTTTGCCTACATATCGTATAATCTGATAGATACGGCAAAATAAAAATAAAAGAAGTAGACAACGAAAGAAATATCAATGAGTTCAAAAATACTACTCCTTTTAGATGGTTACTTTAATTGCAAATAAAATGGGTATATCGCTTTTATAAAGGCATTCCTGCGACCAATTGAGATAAATCACTTAAAAAGCTGTTACTTTGTATAAAAGAAAATAAATGATTGGGAATTTTTTAGAGAAGATGCAGCAGGCCAAAGCGAAGGCTGAGTCTATCCAAGCTGACATCATTAACGCACGATATGAGGGTACTGACGCCACAGGCTTTGTATCTGCGGTAGTTAATGGAAACGGTAGATTAGTTAATTTTAAATTTATGACTGATCAACCAACTGAATTAGGCTTGACTGAATTAGAAGTTATGATATTCGAAGCCATTGACAAAGCTCAAAGTCAGGCAGCCATAGCAAGTAGTGAAGCTATGAAAGAAGCGGCAAAAGATATTTTACCCGGGATCCCCGGTTTATAATTAAAGACCATGATACAACCCGGTATTTTTCATGTTTGTAAGGTCCTAAGGATTGTGGCTCCAGGTGCAATTCTTGAAGTAGGAGAAGGAGAAGAGATACTATTGCCAGGAAGTCAAATGCCTCCAGATATTAAAGTCGATGAAATGATTCGAGTCTTTATTTATACTGACTCAGAAGATAGGCCGATTGCGACAACAATGACTCCTTTTCTAAAAGCAAGTGAATTTGGGTGGTTAAAGATTAAGCAGGTAGGGCAGTTTGGTGCTTTTGCAGATATTGGATTGACCAAAGATCTCTTAATTCCTTTTCGCCAAATGAAGAGTCCTCTATCTGTTGGTCAAATGGCTCCTGTATACATGTATGTAGATGCCAAGACATCGAGACTTGCAGGGAGCACAAAATACGATAAGTACTTATTACCCGCCACCACTGATGACTTAGAACTAGCTGAGGAGGTTGAAGTCTTAATTATTGAATCATCTGGATTAGGTTTTAAGTCTATTATAAACAACCGTTTTAGGGGTATTCTATATAGAAATGAGACCATGGCATCGGTGATGCCTGGAGATCGACTAGCGGCTTATGTTAAGAACATTCGTGAGGATGGAGCTGTAGATTTGACCTTACGTCGACCAGGTTATGATGAGATTTCTCATGCCGCCATAAAGCTACTTGAACTAATTAAAATCAATGATGGCTTTCTTGCACTCTCTGACAAGAGTTCTCCTGCTGCCATAGTTGCTGCACTGGCCATGAGTAAAAGAACCTTTAAAGCCGCACTGGGAGCTTTATTAAAAGAGAAAAAAGTTAAAACAGATAACAGTGGAATCTATTTAATAGAAAAGTAGTCAATACAGCAAAATCTATTAAGCAATAAAGAGAGCCGATTAATGGATATCCACTAATCGGCTCTTTGATTCTATTTATACATAAGATAATTAGCCTATTCTACCGTAACCGATTTTGCTAGATTTCTAGGTTGATCAACGTTACAATCTCTAAAAACAGCAATATAGTAGGCTAAAATTTGAAGTGGTATTGTAGCAAGTAAAGGCATCAGCATCTCCTCTGTTTCCGGAATTTCAAGACAGAAATCAGCAAGCCCTTTAACCGTGACATCCCCTTCCGTTACGATTGCAATAATCTTACCTTTTCTTGCCTTAACTTCTTGTATATTTGAAATGATCTTCTCATAAGTACCACTATTGGTAGCTATCACCACTACCGGCATCTCACGATCAATCAAAGCAATTGGACCATGCTTCATCTCTGCTGCAGGATAGCCCTCTGCATGGATATAAGAGATTTCTTTAAGTTTTAAAGCACCTTCCAACGCTACAGGGAAATTAAAGCCTCTGCCAAGATAGAGGAAATTACGTGAATAGGTAAACATTCTACTAATATCACGTATTGCCGGAGAGAGAGTAAGCGTTTTCTCCACCTTCTCAGGAATATTTTGAAGCTCATTAAGTATCCGTTGGATTGATGCATCGTCAATAGTCCCCTTTTTCTGACCCAATGCTAAAGCCATTAGAACAAGAACTGTCACTTGGGCGGTAAAAGCTTTTGTTGAAGCTACTCCAATTTCCGGACCAGCGTGAGTATATGAACCAGCATCAGTAGCACGGGCAATGGAAGATCCAACTACGTTACAAATCCCATAAATAAAGGCTCCATGCTGTTTACCTAATTCGATTGCAGCTAGTGTGTCAGCGGTTTCTCCTGACTGACTAATGGCTATAATAATATCGTTAGGATAGATGACAGGATTTCGATATCTGAACTCAGAAGAATACTCAACCTCTACAGGAATGCGAGCAATCTCTTCAAAAAGGTATTCGCCAACCAATCCGGCATGCCAGGAAGTTCCAGCAGCTGTTATAATGATTCTGTCGGCGGCAACAAACCTATCGACATGATCAATAATCCCAGCCATCGAAATAACCTGATTATTGCAATTTATACGTCCGCGATAACTATCTCTGATCGTTTTAGGTTGCTCAAAAATCTCCTTAAGCATGAAATGGTCGTAACCCTCCTTTTCAAGCTGACTTAGGTTAATCTCAAGTTTAGAAACAACTGGAAACTTCTCGACATCACGAATAGTTTTAACCTTAAGCGGTTGACCGCGTTTAATAATCGCAATTTCTTCGTCGTCAAGATAAACTACATCTTTGGTATATTCAACAATAGGTGTAGCATCAGAAGCCAGGAGAAATTCATTATCTCCGATACCAACCACTAGCGGACTTCCTTTTCTAGCTGCAATAATGGTATCCTTATCGGTCTTACTTAAAATTACGATTGCATAAGCACCTACTACCTGAGTTAAAGCACTCTGTACCGCCTCAATTAAAGTGGCCTGAGATGTCTTTTTAATATACTCAATAAGTTGAATAAGCACCTCAGTATCGGTATCACTTTGAAAAGTGTACCCATTTTGTTTCAGTTCCTCTCTGATAACCGCATAATTCTCGATTATTCCATTATGAATCAACGCTAGTTCTTCAGATTGAGAAAAGTGAGGGTGAGCATTTACGTTATTGGGCTCGCCATGGGTTGCCCAACGAGTATGAGCCATCCCAATTGTGCCGTGCACATCTTTCTCGCGAATAAACTCCTCAAGGTCGGCCACTTTACCTTTCGTCTTGAAGACTTTAAGGGAATCATTGAGGATAGCAATACCAGCGCTGTCATATCCTCTGTACTCTAATCTTTTTAATCCTTTAATCAGAATTGGATGAGCCTCTTGTGGCCCAATGTAAGCAACAATTCCACACATGATCTACAGTTTCTTTAATTTATACTCTTCATTAGTTGATATCAAACCAAAAAAGCAGTTGTTTGTATACAACTGCTTAAAACACTATGGGATCTTTGTAAATAAAATCTGAATTTGAACTCTTTTCTTTTGCAGAGCCGGATCAAAGGGGTTTGTTCCGGCCAGCTTTACAGCATACCCTCTGACAGCCCCTGAAGAAGCATAGATAGCCAGCCTTTCATTTGCATTTTCGGGGTTATTAATCAAACTTTGAATATAGTGAGTAATTCTAAAGGAATAAGTATTGTCAGATGAATTATAGGAACCTCCAAAATAGCTGGTTCCCTCGTACTGATCCTCAAGATAACTTATAGTTCCATCGTCAGCTAACTTAACAAGAACCAATTTAGATGGATGTTGATATTTTGAAGACGGATCAATATCCGTAAGGACTAGTCTTGCCTCATTAATCGCTACATTCTTATCAGAAAGCAGATGGGTAAGTTCCGGGATATGCAGGTTAATTCTTGTACCACAAGCCGCTTGCAAATAAAGAACCTCCTTTCCAAGAGTGGTATCCTTTGCAACTACCTGAGCTTTAAACTCTGGCGTAGCTTCTTGGTAATTATTATGATCAAACTGCGTAAAACGCGCACAATAGGCATTGTAATTGAACTGATACTCCAGAGAATCCTCGGTATTGTTATGGTAGTACATCTTAAGGAAGGTATACGACGACTCGGGATTGATATACATCAGAGTTCCTTTATCAAATGCAAAAGGATCACCTGCTTTTATGTAAATTCCTTTGAAGTAGCTAAGCCAGTTCGTATTAGAACTCAAATCATCCGCAGTTGCAGCGAGGAACTTTGCAGCAAGAGCAGCATTATCCAGCTTAATACGGATGTGAGGAGCTACTTTTACCGTATCTACCAGAACGCTATCAACCGGACGAGCTATAAAAGTCTTTTCACCAAGAATAGTCGTGTTATAATCTATTTCGCGACCACTATAGTAGCTTGAGTCAATATTAAGATCCTGATTAATCTCATATACTCTCACCGTCTGTACACTGGTAGAATCTCCATAAAATCCGGAATAAGAAAGAGAAAGAACAATAGAGTCAACAACAGCGCCTTCGCCCCAAGATGGGCCTACCTCAGAAAGCCTTATTTGAGTAACGATGTTGGCTTTAGTAATTCCGAATTCAGGATGCCAAATAGATCCCAAAACGCTGACAGATGTTTCGTCAGATTTCAAAGAATCTTCTCTAACTGAATAAGCAGTAACATAAAGAGCTGTATCAAAGGCAAAATCAATCTTTTCGCTATCTGGTTTAACACTCAATCCCACATCATCCGGTTGTTTATTACACGCTACAACGATAGTAAGAATGATCGAGAGGAGGAGAAGACTTTTAAGAAAATATTTATTCACTGTTATAAAGTATTGATGCAATAACACATTAGAACCTAAAGGCGGGTTAAAGTTAATCAGGTAGTTTGAATATTTAGCACCTGATCATAAAACTCGTTGTAAGCATCAACGTAATTATCGTCGGGTTGTTTTGCAAGGAAAGGAATCTTTTGCTGTTGAATATACTCTAACACTTCTGGATCTATTGTATCGCTAGCCTGGATTACTCCATCACAGAAATCAAGAGCTCCATGAATCAATCCGGCATAGGTACCTTTCTTATAGTTTTTTAGATCTTTATCTGTGACACCGGCAAACTTAAGTTTAGCACCGAAGTCTTTGCTCAATTTTACATTAAAGCTATCATCATAAACCGATAAAATAACTTTTGAGGACTCATACATTGGGTTATCACGATACGCTTTTTTTACGTAAAGAGGCACAACAGCTGACATCCAACCATGGCAGTGGATCAGATCTGGTCCCCAACCTAGCTTCTTCACTGTTTCGAGAACGCCACGAGCAAAGAAGATAGCTCTTTCATCGTTATCCTTAAAGAACTTTCCCGTCTTATCATGATTTACAAACTTCCTCTGAAAGAAATCTTCGTTATCAATAAAGTAAACTTGCATACGGGCTTGCTGAATTGAGGCCACTTTAATGATCAAAGGATGGTCAGTATCGTTAATAATAATATTCATCCCTGACAACCTAATTACCTCATGAAGCTGATTGCGTCGTTCATTGATTATCCCATATCTTGGCATAAAGGTTCGTATCTCTTTACCCTTATCCTGAATCCCTTGGGGAAGATAACGACACATCAGGCCGATGGGGCTATCTTTCAGATAAGGAACCATTTCCTGAGCCACATACAACACCCGTGCTTTTTCCATTGAAACTTAGTTTATGCGATAGTATTGCAAAATTACGAAAAAAATCAAACTTTTTTTCACTTCTTTTTACCTCATTTCAAATGGCTCTGTAAAATAGGTTCACATTAAAACCATATGTAGTATTTCATGAGACTTGATTGTTGTCATCCCTTGATGATGGCACGCAAAATAACTTAATAGTTGTCGTAATAGATATCGCCGTGATACTCCACTTATATTTAACCCACCTCCTGTTCTTGCGGCTTTAAGCATCTGAGAAAAGTTTTCACCCTCTTTTGAATCAACAAAAGCTTCATTACCTGGCGCAAACCGAGAAAATCGACCCTCCTGAAGCCAAAATACAGTACAATCAGCACTATAATCGTCAGTAGGACCAAACCCAAGGATATCACTTAGTTGGACAAGAAAAAGCAACGGGAAATCATTGATTTCACTATCGCTACATTGGCGAAGCTTATCTATTGTCTCAATTATAAAGTTAAAAAGCTCTTCATCAGCTTCATGCTGTCGAATTGTACTTAACAGCACCTCCGCCAGAAACAATACAATGCAACCCTTTAAGACATCTCCACCTGATACGGTAGCAGATTGAACTAGGCGAGCCTCACGCAATATGGCTAACCCTTCATTATTGGCAGCAGGTGCAGCTATGAATTCTATTTGCGTTAGCGGCTGAAATAAAGCGCCCGTAATCCCTTTGTCGGGTTTACGGGCACTTCGAGCAATAAATGACATGACACCATCTGATCGAGAATAAACTTTCACAATAACCGATGAATCACCATATCGAATTTGCTGTAATACCACAGCCTCATATTGTCTAGAAGCCCTTGACTTCATGTGGTAATTATTTGTTTTTGGAGGCAGTGAAAACAACCCAGATTAATTAAAATAACTCAAGAGGCTATTGGCATTAATCTGGGTTAGCTCATATAATCGATCGCTGCAGACCCGGGGTAGGGAAAGCCCATCCCTACCATCCGGGAATGCAAGCTGCTGAGAAGAGTTACTTATATTCGAGGGGTGTAGCTTCACCCCGCATTACCATCAAACCATTCATTGCCAAAGCTTCCATCTCGTCTTCTCCAGGATAAACGGATATCGGAGCAATGAATTCAACCATTTGCTTAACATAGTTCACCAAAGCAGGATTATGGGCTATGCCACCTGTCAATAAAATAGCATCCACCTTGCCATGTAAAACGACAGCCATTTGGCCTATGCTCTTACCAACCTGATAAGACATAGCATCTTGAACTAAATTAGCTTTTGCATCGCCATTCTTAGCTGCCATCTCTACATCATAAGCACTGTTGGTTCCCAGATGAGCCACCAACCCTCCTTTACCAGTAATCAGCTTTTTAATCTCATCTAAGGTATATTGGCCACTAAAACAGAGTTTAGTTAGGGCACCTGCCGATAATGTACCAGAACGCTCTGGAGAGAATGGCCCTTCACCATCCAACGCATTATTTACATCTACAACCTTGCCTTGACGATGCGCACCAACTGAGATTCCACCTCCCAAATGCGCCACAATTAGATTTAACTCCTCGTAACGGCGATTTACTGATTTTGCATACGTTCTGGCGATTGCTTTTTGGTTTAATGCATGAAAAATAGAAATTCTTGGAAGTTGCGGTAATCCTGAGATACGAGCAACATCCTGAAGTTCATCTACTACCACTGGGTCAGCTATAAAGGCTCTTGCTCCATCTATGCTTTTAGCTATATCTAATGCAATTAATCCTCCTAAATTACTGGCATGTTCTCCTAAAACACCTCTTTTAAGATCCTCAACTAAGGCATCATTCACCTCATATACTCCAGAAGGAATAGGCTTTACAAGACCCCCACGCCCAACAATTACCCCTAATGAGGAAACTTCAATTCCGGCAGCCTGCAATTCACTCAGAATAATTTCACGTCTAAACTGAAACTGCTCTGCTATATGATTAAAATCTTTAAGCTCTTCTGTAGAATGACGTAGTGTCTTTAAGAAGATGCTTTTATTGCCCTCATAAACAGCAATCTTAGTAGAGGTTGAACCTGGATTTATTGCTAATATTCTTTTCTCTGACATTATAATATTTAGTATTTTATTAAACCATTAGACAAGCTAATGCCTGACAATAGTACTTTGATAATTCACTTTCATTACGCGACATGACTACAACAGGAGCTATTGTTCCTTGAATTAAACCGGCTAATTCTCCTCCGGCAAAAAGCATCAGCCCTTTATAAAAAGAGTTCGCTGCATCTAGACTAGGAAAGAGCAAAACATCTGCTTCGCCCGTTATTGGAGTATCAACCCCTTTAAGCTCTCCAGATGCCGGGTCACAAGCTAAAAAAATATCCAACGGGCCATCAACTATACAATCACCCCAACGCCCTTGTTTGGCCATCTTTGAAATCACAGAATAATCAATCGTTGCGCTTTGCTTTTCAGAAACCTTCTCAGATGAAGCAATCAAGGCTACACGTGGTTGATCAATCCCAAATCGTCGTGCCATCGCAATGCTGTAGTCCATCATCGCTATCTTCTGTTTTAGGTCAGGTGATACAAGCACAGCAGTATCTGATATAAAAAGAAGTTTTTGATAGGCTGCCACTTCAACTGCACATACATAGCTCATGATCTGCCCAGACCGCATCAATCCAGTCTCACTATTCAACACCGCCTTTAGGAAAAGGTCAGTACTGACTAAACCTTTCATCAAGATGTCAGCTTGCCTCTGTTTGACAATAGAAACAGCCTCCTCGATAAGCCTTTTTTGATCGGAATGTTGGATAATGGATATTTGTTGGGTAAAATCTGAAACCCAAGGTGCTTTGTCTTTAATTTTCTGAAGATCTCCCAAGAGAATATACTTAGCAATACCACTCTCAACCGCCTTTTTTACAGAGCCCAACGTATTGGTATCTTCGGCTGCAGTGACAGCAATTGTCCGCACACTCCCCTGAGAGATCAACAGTTCAGGGATTTGACTTAGTCGTCTAATCTCCATGGTATATTAATAGCCTTAATATCTATTTTGCCACTAAAGCAGCTAAAGCAATGGAATAGGTTTTTGTTAAGGCGCTATCTCCTCTTGACGAGAGAACAGCCGGACATTTAGCCCCCATAACAAGTGCGCCAAGCTCACCCTTAGATAATTTAGTATGCGATTTATAGAAGACATTTCCTGACTCGATATTTGGGAAAAGGAGGCAATCAGCATCGCCGGCAACCTTACTGTCAATCTTTTTTATCTCAGCACTCTCTTTATCCAGAGCTACATCGAGAGCCAGAGGGCCATCTATATAGGCACCCTTAATCTGACCACGATCAGCCATTTTTGAGATCATTGCAGCATCAACACATGCCTGCATACCAGGTAACATCTGTTCAGTCGCAGCAATGGCAGCAACCTTTGGGGTCTCAATGCCTATTGCCTTAGCCACCTGAATAAGGTAATTAGTTATAGCTATCTTCTGAGGTAAATCGGGTTGAGGAATTATAGCAACGTCCCCAACAACCAACAGTTTATGGTAACCAGCATTTTCGATAACCGTCACATGACTTAAAACCGCTTTTGGAGGAAGCAATCCAGCATCCTTATTTAAGATGGCTCTCATATATTTATCCGTACTAACAAGCCCTTTCATAAGAATATCTCCCTCTCCCCCAATAATAAGGGATACCGCTTTATGAGCAGCTTTTTGCTCATCAGCTTCTTGGACGATCCTAAACTTATTAACATCAAAGCCATGTTCGTTACAAACCTTTTTTATGGTGGCCTCATCGCCTACTAAAATTCCTTCAACAATACCTAAATCTATTGCATTGCTAACGGCTTCAATGGTATGACTATCATTTGCAAAGGCTGCTACTAAACGTTTTCTAGGCTTACTTTTTACAACTTCTACTAGTTGTTCCAAACGGGTAATTGGTGACATAATTTTATAATATTTACAGTTGATCTATTATTTTGAATAAAACATTATCATTTTCACGATAGCCTCTTCGCAGGCATCACAGAAAGTATCGCCTTTAAAGGTATGCATTAAACAATCTTGCCGGGGACGAAAAACTCCTTTTGCAGCATAGCCTCCTCCCTCAAACACACCCATCTGATCAGCATTCTCCTTAGTAGCTGAGGTGGGAATAGATTGTCCAGCCGGCAAAAGATGCTTCCATTTTTTATTGAAATCAACGAGGGTCGTTATATTGGGTTCCCAAGGCTCAACATCCATATGATAAAAATCGTTATATGCCACTGCAGAAGTATAATACTCGTCAGCTAATCCTGCAAATCCATGGCCTAGTTCATGAATGAAAATCTTACCAGCATAAGGATTACTATTTACCGACATGGAGTAGAAGTTATAGATTGCTCCACCACCATATCGCTCTGTGTTTACGAGAATATAGATCTGATCATACGGAGCATTTGCTGCTGCATCACGAACAGATTGAAAATCGTGTGTCATGACATACCTATCGAGGTCAAACGTATAGAAACGGCTATTAACTACCGTATTTCTCCAAATACTCTCTTTTGGAATATCCGTTCCACTTTCAGCGGAGGGAATGAGAACCCCTCTCAAATTAAAATTATCTCGGTATTCTTTATATGGAGAATATTTAAAAAACTCTTCAGCAAAACGTTTACAGTCACTCTTAAAAAGCTCCATTTGCTCCAAAGTATACCCTTCAGGAATTATCACAACATCCACTTTATTCTGCGATGCTCCATGAATCTCAATATCATAAACCGAAGCCTTAATCTTCTGCTCTTTTCTAACAAAATAATCATTCGGAGAAAACTCTTGTCTATAAGCTTCTTCAAAAACACCTTTCCTGTTCCTTGAAAAAATCACAACCACTGCATCTTTCTTCGGATAGGGCATTACCAATGCTTCAGGAAACGATCGGTTGAGACGGCCAGCCTCATCGGTTGTTTGCCACTCACTAAACAGAGTACTAAAACCTCTGGAATATAAAATCTTCGTAGTGGCCTTATCTATGAGCTGCATTTGGTATTCACCATAGCCAAATGTATCTATAAGATTTACCGTTGACCCTCCCCAATATGGCTCTTCGACCCATTCTTGAAAACTAAAAAGCTCTGTTTTTGAGGTCCCTGAATGTTGATAATCCATACGTAACGTCTTGGAATAGAACCATTCGTCAAACTGAGCGTGTACAACCACGACCTGGACTAAAAAAACTATTAAAAGGGATATCTTATTTTTCATAATCTGGTGATTTTTTTTACCTCTTTTTGCTTAACAGATAGTACATTAGGCAACAGATGCAAACGATTGTGCAAAGATAGAAAGTTTTTACCGGTCATAAACCTAAGATCATTGTCCCATCAAGTAATAATTTCTTAAATGCCGCTAAATTTGCTTAGCTTATGTGTGTAATTTTGAACCGTTAAGGCATACTCACTGTTTTAATCAAAAACAAAATAATGAAACTCTATCCTGCACACTCTCGTGGAACCGCTGACTATGGTTGGTTAAACAGTCACTTCAGCTTTAGTTTCGCTGGGTATTATGATCCCAATCGCATGGGATTTGGGGATCTTCGAGTACTCAACGATGACCTGGTCGCTCCTGGTCAAGGATTTGACACTCATCCACATAAAAACATGGAAATTATATCAATTCCTTTAGCAGGAACACTTGAACACCGTGATAGTCAAAATAACCACCAACTTATTGGCGCAGGTGAAATCCAAGTTATGTCAGCCGGCACAGGAATTCAACATTCTGAATATAATGCTTCAGATTCCGAGAAAGTCTCCTTTCTACAAATATGGATCGAAACGAATCGCATAAACGCTACTCCACGATACGGTCAAACAGCAATTCCTACCGATCTTATAAAAGATAAGTTTGTTGAGATCATAGGAAGCCCCTCCAGCAAAGCACCCCTCTTCATCTATCAAGAGGCCTCAATATTTCTGGCAAAAACAGAAGGGAAACAACTCATTGATTTACCTGAGCTCACAGAAGGGAGAGGATTCTTTTTATTCCTAATTGACGGAGAAGCAATCTTAAATAACATTCACCTCTCTTCAAGAGATGCACTCGAGATATCAACAAAAGGGAAGTATTCTATCGAACTAATAGACCAAAGCTACATTCTTCTAATCGAAGTAAACTTATAGTCTTACCTCTTGTGCTCTCGTATGTGATCTCAATTCTCTTTTTGGTAAGATGATTTTCTTTTTATACTCATTTTATTACTTTTGTTGATCTTTAACAATCCACGTTAGAAAAAGATGTGGCAAAACATTGAGCAAGTCTCTGACACTCGCTATAGAAATATAAAGAAGCGCGATCCTTTTATTTCCTGATTTAATATTTCGGGAGCACTTTTCGTGCTCAACAGTTTTTTATCTTAAAATATTAATATCATGGAATTACCATTTGCTGAATCATATAAAATAAAAATGGTGGAGCCTCTGCGCCGCAGTACCCGAGAAGAGAGAATCCAATGGATTAAAGAGGCAAAAAATAATCTATTTAACCTACGAAGTGATCAAGTTTTCATTGATCTTCTGACTGATTCTGGAACAGGAGCAATGAGTGATCGGCAGTGGAGTGCTCTTATGATGGGAGACGAGAGCTATGCTGGAGCTTCCAGTTATTATAATCTAAAAGAGAGCATCCAAAAGATCTTTGGAATGGAATACTTCCTTCCTACTCACCAGGGTCGTGCTGCCGAAAATGTACTTTTCTCTACCATTGTTAAGAGTGGAGATATTGTCCCTGGTAACTCACATTTTGATACTACGAAAGGTCATATCGAGTTTCGTCATGGGAAGGCCATAGATTGTACTATTGATGAGGCTTTTGTCACCGAGATGGAACACCCATTCAAAGGTAATCTTGACCTCAATAAACTTGAAAAAGTTCTTTCAAGTTATCCGGCTGAGCAGATCCCAATGATCATTATTACAGTTACATGTAACACATCGGGTGGCCAACCTGTTTCAATGAAGAACATTAGAGATGTAAAAGCACTTGCTTCTAAGTATGGCGTTCCTGTTTGCTTTGACTCTGCTCGCTTTGCCGAGAATGCCTACTTTATCAAGCTCCGAGAAGATGGTTACCAAGACAAATCAATCAAAGAGATTGTCTTCGAGATGTACAGCTACGCCGATATGATGACTATGTCATCTAAAAAAGATGGTATTGTCAATATGGGTGGCTTCATAGCCCTCCGTTCTGAAGAGATCTTCCGTAAAGCCACCGTTTATAATATCATGTTCGAAGGCTTTATCACTTATGGCGGAATGAGCGGAAGAGACATGAATGCCCTTGCTGTCGGTTTAATGGAGAGCACCGAGTTTGAATATCTAGAAACAAGGATTAAACAGATAGAATACCTCGGCCAAAAGCTAATTGAGTTTGGAATTCCTATTCAACGACCTATTGGCGGCCATGCCGTCTTTGTGGATGCGAAAAAATTCCTCCCCAACGTTCCTAAAGAGGAGTATATTGCTCAAACGCTTGCAATAGAACTCTATATCGAAGGTGGTATCCGTGGCGTTGAAATTGGCACCCTGCTTGCCGATAGAGACCCGGAAACACGTGAGAACCGATATCCTGCGCTAGAATTACTTCGACTAGCTATACCTCGCCGAGTTTATACAAATAACCACATGGATGTTATTGCTGTTGCTTTAAAGAATGTTTGGGATCGTCGTGCAGCAATAAAGTCAGGTTACCGAATGCTTTACGAAGCTCCCATCATGCGACATTTTACGGTAGAACTTGAAAAAATCTAAACTTCTAAAAGCTGCTTTCGGGCAGCTTTTTTTTTCTCCCCTCACTAATCAATTTCAGATCCTAACCGTTAAAATCTATTTTTATATCACCCCTCCCGCTTTCCAATTAAACCTGAAATCCACTAACAGAGAAATTCCACCTCTCCGCTCCCTCTCCATTACCTCCTCGTAAAGTATTCGTTAAAACCTGAAATCATTTAGCTAAGATCAAGATTACCATCTGAATAGTTAAACAAGTAAACACAACACTTAAACAAAGATTAAAGATCGTGTAGATTGACAACATTTATAAAAGGCCAATAGATATAGAATACACTTGATTTGTACTAAATTAGACCTGTTCTTAAATCCACATTTAAACTGATGCCGGCAACCTTTACTAAAGATTTGCAATATCGAAAGTTTTGTACCTATGGGTTTCTAAAAAACCTACGATTTTTCGAACCATTCATGCTACTGTTTCTTTTAGAAAAAGATCTTAGTTATCTCCAGGTTGGAACTTTGCTTGCAATTCAAGAAATAACAATTAATCTTTTCGAGATTCCTACAGGAGTGCTAGCAGATGCACTTGGTCGAAGAAAAAGTTTAATTCAAAGTTTCGTATTCTACATCATAAGCTTTATCATCTACTATTATTCTACCACCTTTGGAACTTTAATAATAGCTGCTCTATTTTTTGGATATGGTGATGCTTTTAGAACAGGAACCCACAAAGCAATGATTTTCGAATACTTAAAATTGAACGGGTGGTCTGATCAGAAAGTTCACTATTATGGTCATACCCGGTCATGGTCTCAAAAAGGGTCAGCGTTATCAGCAATAATAGCTGCCATCATTGTATACTTTCATGGGGAATATAAGTCGGTATTTCTATTCTCTATTGTACCATATCTCTTAGATTTATGGTTGATTACAACCTATCCTAAATCGCTGGATGGAAAAAAAACGAAAATCGTAAAAGGGGAAATCTATGCTCAGTTTAGATCCACTCTGAATGATTTCCTAACCTCTTTTAAGAACAGAGCCATGTTGGGTGCTATTCTTTCTCAGGCGGTCTACACTGGCTATTATAAGGCTGTCAAAGATTACCTTCAACCCATAATAAATCTATTTGCTGTCTCACTTCCTCTGTTTTTATGGATGAATCAGCAGCAGAGATCCTCCATACTTGTTGGATTGATCTATTTTCTTATTTACCTTCTCACAAGTTATACGTCAAAAAACTCAGGCCGGTTCACCGACAGATTCGGCAATGTAACAACACCATTAAATATCACCATGATAATAGGTTTAGTATTAGGAATCTTATGCGGAGTGATGTACACATTTCGTCTTGAGTTCATTTCAATTATACTATTCTCAGGTATATACCTAGTTGAAAACCTCCGTAAACCTATTGGGATCTCTGCTGTAGCCGACAACCTTCAAAAGGATGTACTTGCTTCAGCTCTATCTGCAGAGTCTCAAGCGGAGACCCTTTTTGCTGCTCTTATAGCCCCTTTAATAGGCCTCTTTGCAGATCTTTGGGGTGTCGGTTATGCACTGATCCTTGTTTCGGTGATGCTTCTTTTACTTCACCCTCTTTATAGAGCTCGCAAAACAATAACAAAGGCCAATGTTTAAATTATTCTCAGAAATAGTGATCCATTGATAGATTGACCGACTAGAAACGAATAAGATCAAAAAATAATTATAAAAAGAGCCTATGATCATCCGTGGTCATAGGCTCACGAGGAGAATCCGTCGTTACTTAACTACTCAGCTTTAAGGGCCACAAAGGGCAACGTTCGAGCCGTTTGTATAGTCCTTTGAAGAATTATACTAGTTGCAATAACAAGTGTGGCAACCGGAGCTGATAAGAAAACCCAAAAATTCAAATCAATATGGTATGCAAATTCTTGCATTAGCTTTTGAGAGAAATACCAAGCAATTGGAACAGCGATTACTGAACCTATAACGACAAGTCTCAAATGTTTCTGAAGCAACCAAAGAGTAAGTGAATAAGTAGATGCCCCTAACACCCTTCGCACCCCTATTTCTCTTACTCTTTGTTGCATCATTAGACTACTTAACCCGTAAAGCCCGAAAGCAGACAACATCACAGAAAGTAGAGCAAAAAAGATAAATAGTCTAGTCATACTCTGTTCATTGCTATACCAATCAGCTATCTCCTGTTTAACCCATGTTGTTTCAATAGGTAGTTGACCAACGTTTGTCGTCCAAGCATTTCCAATCTCCTCAAGTAGCTTTTTATTGCCATCTCCTTCAACCATTGCAGGGTTCACCTTAATCATCAAAGTAAAGAGTCGTCTAGGTTTAAAGACATAAATGGCTGGTTCTATTTTCCAGTGTAATGAATAGTAATGATAATCTCTAACAACTCCAATAACCGGCATTTTTAAGGTAGAATCCTCTGTTAGGAAATTATTGAATCGTCTTACCAAAGGATTCTCCCATCCAAGAGCATTAACAGCTGCCTGATTAATAATTACTGCATTGGTATCTGACAAAATAGATTTATCAAAATTTCTTCCAAATAAAATTGGGATCTCCATCATCTCAAAGAAATTGGGATCGACATAGCAATGTCTTACAGTAATTCTAGTCTTAGCACTATCATCCACTGTAATTGAACCCTGATCTCCACTACCCGCTGTAAAGCCAGTTGAAGTAGCCAAATCCTCTACTCCAGCGATCTTACCTACTGCCTCTTTGAATGCTGGCATACATTTATCTGCTTTCCCATATGGAACATTTACGGCCAATACATTCGTATAGTTTATTCCTAAATCGACGGTCGTTGCATAATGATATTGTGCCCAAGCTACTGATACCATAATCAAAAGAGCAGTAGTAACGCTATATTGAAACCCTACAAGAAATCTACTCATCAAACCGGAAGCTTTGCCTTTAGGCCCGGCTCCCCCTTTAAGTACATCGATCGGCTGCATCCTGGAAAGAAAGAGAGACGGATAGAGCCCTCCAAAAAGACTGACGATCAATATTAAAAGAAACAGCAATATTAAAGTTATAAAACTGAATAACCTTGATAAAGGAATCTCGGTGTTTAGGGTGAGATTTAAAGCAGGAAGGAGCAACTGTGTTATAACTACGGCCAATATTCCGGCAAAAAAGCTTACCAAAAAAGATTCACTAAAAAACTGAGTAAATAAATTCAATTTCGAGGCACCAAGAACCTTCCTCATTCCGGCTTCACGTGAACGATTAACGGCTCTAGCCAACGACATATTTATGAAGTTAACAATGGCTGTAATTAGAACTAAAAGAGCTACCGCAATAAAAAGAAAAACCAGAGTAGCATTGCCAAAAACACTCGCTACCTGAAATTTTATATAATTGGAATGAAGGTAAATATCACGTACATTTTGTAGGTACATCTTTATGCGAAATTCTTTAGGCTGATCTTTAGATTGCTCATCAATTAGCCTATTAATGGACGATTCAACCTTTCCCAGATTCGCTTTATTGTCTAATCTCACATATGTAGCCAACATGTTATTACCCCAGTTCTTCATATAATCAAAGAACTTTAATCCAGTAATAGACTTCATGGGTAATAACATACTGATTCTAAGATGTCCCTTATTTTCAAAAGGTTTTAAGAGGCCCGTAACCTTATAGGATACCCCATCGAGAATGAGGGTCTTTCCCACGACATTCTTCTCGACGCCAAAAAACTTCATGGCACTTTTAGTTGTCAGCACGACCGATCTAGGATCCATAAGAGCCGTACTACTACTCCCTTCCAGCAATTTATAGCCAAAAAAGTCGAGCATATTCTCATCAGTGTACCATAGATTAGAGGGTCTGAACTCTTTCTCCCCAACTTTAATCGTATTAATATACCATCCATACATCATTCTCACGGACTCTTCGACATGAGGGACACTATTTTTTAGTGCTTCTGACAAAGGCCCCATGGTAACTGCAACATGTTGTTCTCCTACCCCAGGTTGATTTTGGATCTCAACAACCCGGTAGGTTCTTTCCTGATCTCTGATATCTCCATCATAAGAGAACTGATCAGAAACATATAGACCGATTAGAAGAATAGAGGCTAGCGAAACCGTCAACCCGATCAAATTAATAAAGAAATACTCTCTATTTCTAAAAAGTCTTCTTAGTACAACTTTAAGATTTACAGTATTCACTTTATATTTTTTTTCGGTATTAAATACTATGGGCGGTATCTGCTTTCCAATTCTCATTAATAATTTGACCGTCGAATAGACGTATTATCCTTTTTGCATACTCTGCATCTCTGGTTGAGTGTGTAACCATGATTATGGTAGTTCCATTTTTATTCAATGCTTCCAGTAGATTCATGACCTCTTCACCATGTGCCGAGTCAAGATTACCTGTTGGCTCATCTGCCAAAAGCACCTTAGGCTTTGTTACAACCGCCCTTGCAACGGCTACCCTTTGTTGCTGCCCACCCGATAACTGTAATGGATAATGCTTACTTCTATGTGCAATATTCATCTGATCAAGCACCTCACTAACCCTTTTTTTACGCTCAGAAGTGGGTAGCCCCAGATATACAAGGGGTAACTCTACATTCTCAAAAACATTTAATTCATCAATGAGATTAAAATTTTGGAACACAAACCCAATGCCCTCCTTTCTGAGTTTCGACCTCTGACGTTCTGATAGCTTTCCGACAGATTTATTATCAAATAGATAATCACCAGAACTTGGGGTATCTATCATCCCGAGAATATTTAAAAGAGTCGATTTACCACAACCCGATGGACCCATTATAGCTACAAACTCACCAGGTACGACTTTAAAAGATACCTCATTAAGTGCAGTTGTTTCAACTTCATCAGTGCGAAAAACACGGCTCAGTTTATCTACATTAATCATCTTCTTACTCTTTTATTATTCTAAAATCAATTCATCGCTATTTCCAAAGCTCTCATATGATGAGATTATAACTTTCTCGTTAACCTTCAACCCTTCAAGAACCTCATACTGCATTGTATTCTGACGGCCAATTCTTATGACTCTTTTAACTGCTTTGGTCTGATCTTCGTTAAGGACAAAAATCCAGTTACCACCGGTTTGTTGGAAAAAGCCCCCCCGGTTAATCATCAAAGCATCTGTAGCTGAGCTAAAGAGAAGACGTAACTGAAGCGTTTGCCCCCTTTTCACATCTAATGGGGTAATACTATCAAAGATTAAATCAACCTGAAAAGTGCCATTTGTAACATCTGTATAGATCTTTCTGACGGAAAGGGAAAATGTCTTTCCATTATACTCAAATTCTGCAGGCTGACCCTTATAAACCTTAGCCACATACCTCTCATCAATATTAGCTCTAATTTTATATCCGCCAGGTACATCAATCTGCCCAAGCCGTTCCCCAGCATTTTTAGTCTCTCCTATTTCTGCTTCAAAGGAAGAGAGAACCCCATCTGAGGGAGCCTTAACATACATGTTAGCTAAATTTCGCCTCAGAAGCTCCAAATTCGACTTGATTCGTGTGATACTTGTTTCAATCTGTCTCTTTCCTTCTATTGCTGCCAAAGAATCTAGCTTCTTTAATTCCAGACTTATTGAGAGTTGCTTTCTCGTTAAATTATACTCCCTGGTAGCATCCTCAAACTCTTTATCAGAAATGACTTTTTCACTATGAAGCTTAACCTTACGATCGTAATCACGAACAGCCTGATCTAACTGATAACTTATTTGAACGATCTCCTTTTGTCGAAGGAACCGACTCTGGTCAAAGCTAACCCTTGAATTCTGAAGATTATTTATTGCATCATACATTCGTGTCTCCTGATCCATATAGCTCAACTCCATCTGAGGGTTTTGCAATTTCAAAATGGTATCCCCATACATAAGCATAGCGCCATCTTCAACATAGATCTTCTCCACAATTCCGCCTTGCATGGCATCAATGTAAGTGGTGTTCATTGGTAACACCGTGCCATCTATTGGAATAAACTCCCTGAATTTTCCGGATATCACATCCCCAATTAAAAGCTGTGCACGTTCAACCTTAGTTCTTCTTTTTGAAGTCTGAATAACACTTAGCACGATCAAAGTGATTACAATTACACCAATTGATCCGAATAATAGTTTACGCTTAAGCGGCCATTTCTTTTTTTCAATGGGACGATCCATACCATCAGATTTTCCCTTAGACTATCCAAGCCCATGCCAAGTAACTGATATTACTAATTATCAAGATAATACCCTTATCTTCCTTAGATTAATAAAAGCCAAAAATGTTCAGTGGCGTTCAAAACACTTGTCCAATAACGAACAAAAAAGGGCACTCAGAATAAACAGAAAAGAGGATGTAAAGATCTGGATAGTCAAAGGAATATAGCCTCTCTTTGAATATTAGAGATAGTGAATAACAACCTCTTTTAAATACTTTTCTTCCAGTATCCTAGCAATTCTTTTAATCACATTCCTTCTAATTTCAAGTTCAACAGGGAGAGCCGGATCTTGATGAGCCTGGTTAATTCTTGTACCTACAATAAATTCAATAATATCAGAATCCAAGATAAACTTTGACATGACGGCCACCGGGCTATGTACCGGAATTTCTTCAAAAGCCCCGGTTTCCAAGGTTTCTCCAAGTTTACCAAGAGTAAGAATTCCTTCAGTGATTAAGTCAATTCCATCCATTGAGGCTTGTGGTGGAACTCCTGGCTGTGGCGAAGCAAGAGAAACTGCCACCGGTCTGTTTAATTCTCTGGAGATAATCTGAGCCGTTGTACCTCCACAGATAACTTTTTTACCTTGAAAAGCAGAGACAGAGCTGGCAAGTTGACTGTCTCTTCCATTATCATAAGGGGGGCCACTACAAATGAGCATTCGTCTAGGTTGACGATAATAAAAAACCATAGCCGAAATATCATCTTTAGGTTCCAAATGGTCATTCGATTTACTTCTTAAGACGATCTTTTTAGCTAGATCACGAGCAGATATATCGGGTTGGTTTTCTAAGAGGGCTAAGACATACCCTCTAAATCCCTCTTCTTCCCAGCCAAAGGGAGTAAGTTGCCCCCCTATTCCAGATTGAACGACCCCATCAGAGACAACGATGAGTCGATCATCTGGTTTTAACACCCAGGCCGATTGCCAAAGTTTTTTTTCACCACCGGCACCCTGAACAAAAAAAGGTTCCCGGTCAGGGTAATAAGCCTTATTATCTCTGATTATCATTAAGCGGGGATTATCATATTCAACAATAACCGCCTCACCCGAGAAATCAATGTCAATAATGGTAAAGGTGCTATAACTAATATTTCGTCTGTTATCAATAGGAAGAGTCTGCATTATCGTTTCAGCAGTTCTCCTGACAGGTTCGTGCCTTAGGGTAAAATTTAAAGCCATCGATGCGGTAAGAGAAGAAAGAACATTAGCTCGGATACCACTTCCTAAGCCATCCGATAAAACCGCAACATACCTATTCTCTTCTTTAATTCGTCGGGTTAAAATAGTATCACCACATACTTCATTCCCAAACTTACTAATTAGAAAAGCCCCTGTTTCAAGGAATGCAGAATCTTTAGCTTTCGTCTTCATGAGAATCTATGACTGAGTGAAGCATTGACTCGGTATAGGCAGCATTTTCACCAAGAAGATAAGCAATTTCCTGTACCACCTTCATATTCTTACTAATCACATCCTGAAGACGGTCAACAGCCACTTGCTGTCGGGTACGCTCATCTCTCAGATTCTCTATCATCCCCGTCACCAGTTTATACTTCCGAATTGTAATAACAGATACCCTAAAAAACTTTTCTCCTACACGTATATCATGCTCAACCTTCTCCTCACCGGAGTCAAGTACAGAGGAGAAGAGCTTATAGAAAGGAAGGATCTTCTTTAAATCTGCGCCATATAGACTATTCGTGGCTTCGAACATCATAGGCAGATCACCCCCTATCAACTCAGCAAACTGTTTATTAGCATCGACGATTCTTAACTGATCATCAACCATAACCACCCCAAAGGGGATCTTCTCGATTAAAACAGAGGCTTTATCGTTAGCAACTCTTCTCATATAGCTAACACATTGCGTTCTTTCGGCCTTCCCATCGAGCATAGCTCGTGCTAACTCGCGACAACTGTCATAACCACAACCGCTACAGTTTAACTCGTCAGCCGCCGAATGCTTTCCAACACTTTCAAGAGCACTGTGCATCTCATCTTCGCTATAAACACAGGTGAAATATGCCCTCCTCGCCATTTTTGCCGGAGGAAACTGGTCAGGAATAGCTATAGGCCAGCTCTTATCATGTTTTCCATTCGCCAATTCATTTGGAATCTTCAATTGTCGAATAGCAACCGATCCTTTAGTTGTAACGCCTGGCCCCATAAGACATCCGCCTTGACAAGCCATTAACTCCAAAAAAAGAGGCGTTTCAGGAGCATTATCCCTAAGATCACTTAGGATTGCCTTACAATTCTCCATCCCAGAGAAAGCCATTGTGTGATACTCCACCGGAACACTATTTAAACCACGAATCATCCCACCCTCCATAGGATAGATTCTGCAATCTGACGCTGGAAAAGGGAACCAAGAATCACGCTTGGCAACGGTATCGTGAAATGGGGTCTCATCTAATATATCTTTAAGCTCATCAAAGGTAATCGCAGCATCGATGAGACCTTCACTATTATCGGCCTCATACTTCTTTGCTATACATGGCCCGGCAAATACAATCTTTGCTTGTTTACCAATCAATTGCCTTAACATTCTAGCATGAACCAACATTGGCGATGCCACAGGTACAACACTTTCTGATAATTCTGGATAATATTGATTGATCAAATTAACGACTGCGGGACAGGCACTACTGATGGCTAGATTAGGCCGTTCCTTTTTCAGCCAATCCTCTGTTTTTCTATTCACAATCTCAGCCCCTAATGCCGTCTCAGAAACTCTGGAAAACCCTGAATTCTTAATCCGCCTAGCAATATCTTCTCTATTACCTCCGTGTAAAACCACATAAGAAGGCGCTAACGACAATACCACATCACTCCCATCATCTAGCCAATTCTGAACAATACCGGTATCATTTCTATACTTTTTTGCGCCCGCCGGACAAACCGCAGTACAATGTCCACAACTGACACAAAGCTCAGCAATAATCCCAGCCCTATTTTGATCCATTCGAATGGCCTTTACTGGGCATTCTCTGATGCATTTATAGCAATCCTGACAATTATTACTTAGCGTATATACTGGTAAATCGCTCAACATCTTAAATTTTTTATCAAATAGTAACCGTCGTTTTACCTGACGGCAAGAGGGTCTCTGTTAAAATTTTCTCAATCTGACTAGCAGTCACTTCATAATAGATTGAACCATCTATCTTTATCATTGGACCTCTACTGCAAGAATTCTCACATAAATGACCTCTAAAATCGATTTGATCTTTCAACCCGTTGACTTGAAGGAAATTTTTTATAATCTCAAGGTTAACATCATTCCCTCGAGTATAACAAGAACTCCCAAGACAAATTGTAATGCTGTGCTTTTTATTCATTTCCGGTAGTATTAAAAGGGTTATTTATACCGAAAAGCGAAAGTATTGTTATGATTAGCTCCTTACCTCTACCTTTCGAGATTTTCAACAGTTTGATTGTCTAAAGTTACCTAAAAACTAACCAACCTAACTATGAAAAGTAAAATGACAATCAAAACTGTTGAATCTCTCCTTGAAAATAAGAACTCTATTTTCAGGCTTTTCGTATTAAAAATTGTGCCAGATTTTATTAATTCTTAAACGCTACAATATTCCCTGCAGGCCACTTTGGGTAGCCAGGAATAACATTTTCCACATGAACATCTTCTGGAACTTGAACCAGTAACGGACTAAAGTTCCATATTTCTGAGATTCCATTATCCACCAATAGTTGAGTATACTTTTGTGCATATTCAATATCAGCGGCAATAACACCAGATACAGCAGTAAGAATACCCATTGGTTTAGCTTTCCAATCTGTTGAACTCAACAACTCAGAGCCTAATGGCAAAGTGCCCTTAAAATCATCAGAAAGGATCACTACGGGTTTAAAACCAAAACCTTGATACTCCCAACTATCAAATAGCTTTTCAATAGCAGTATGATTGCCGCAAATAATTACTTTTTTCTCTTTTCCTTGCGTAAATAGTAACTCAATTGCTAAAACAAGCTTTTCGACCTCAAAAAGAGTATTATGATTCTCAGCTTCGTTTTTATTAGCCAAGTCTGCTAATACTTCTTCTAAATCGATCGATGTCACTGAAGCAATCTCCGATGCGGTAACAGAAGTAATCCCGTTTCTCAACATCTTTCGTCCGCTTTCAGCATACTTTTTTAACCGTCCAAGCGCTTCCTGAATAGTTGCTTGGTCTTGTAATGCAGGCATCTTCATAGTTTTATTTTATAATGGCCCGGTGGATTTTCTCCACCGGGCGAGATTTATATATAGGTTATCTGATAAAAGGATCAAATCCTTATCTTAGAAATCAATCTTAGTACCGTAGTAGACCGCCTTAAAGATCTTCTTGAAATCTTCTACTCCGGTTGTTCTGGGATTGCACCCAGTACAGGCATCTTCTACTGCGTTATTACTAATCCTATCAAGATTAGCCAGGAAGTCTTCCTCTTTTATCCCGTATTCTTTAAGTGAAAGAGGAATATTAAGCTGCTTATTCATTTCAATAAGCATCGAAGTGTAACTATCTATAAGCTCATCATTGGTTGTACCGGGAAGACCTAAGAAGCGACCTATCTCAGCAAGCCTTTGTCCGGCCACCTTTTTATTATAATCAATCACATAAGGCAGATAAATGGCATTTGCACAACCATGAGGAATATGAAAGATTGCACCTGTCTTATGTGCCATACTGTGAACTATACCAAGTAAGGCATTACTAAAAGCCATTCCAGCAAGACATTGTGCATAGTGCATCTTCTCACGGGCTTCAACGTCTCCATGATAAGACTTAAGAAGATTATCTTTGATCATCTCAATGGCTTTCAAAGCCAGTGGATCAGTAAAATCAGAATGTAAGGCTGCTACATAAGCCTCTGTTGCGTGAGTAATAGCATCCATCCCTGTATGAGCAGTTAACTCCTGAGGCATTCCTAAGGCCAACTCATGGTCAACAATAGCTATATCAGGAGTGATTTCAAAATCAGCCAAAGGATATTTGATCCCCTTTCCATAATCAGTAATGACGGAAAAAGCAGTAACCTCGGTTGCTGTACCACTCGTTGAGGGAATAGCTACAAAACGAGCTTTATTTCTTAACTGTGGGATATTAAAAGGTTTCGCAACCTCTTCAAACTTTGCCTCTGGATGTTCATAGAATATCCACATAGCTTTTGCAGCGTCAATCGGACTACCTCCACCGATGGAGACGATCCAATCAGGTTGAAATTCTCTCATCGTAGCAGCTCCCTTCATGACCGTTTCAACGGAAGGATCGGGTTCTACACCCTCAATGATTTTTACTTCCATACCGGCTTCCTGCAAATAAGCTTCTGTCTTTTGCAAAAAACCAGCCTTTCTCATACTGCTACCTCCAGTAACAATAATTGCCTTGTTACCTTTAAGATTCTTTAATTCTGCGAGTGTTCCTTTACCAAAGTAGAGATCGCGGGGAAGTGTAAAACGTGCCATAACTAAAAGAGTATTAAAGTTTGTCTCTATAGTACCATTCTTATGCCACGTTTTTTATTACATTGACATTCAAACAACTAACACCTCTTTCCTTCACTTAAGAAGGCAAGAGGTGTTAGTTTATATGACATTGAACAAATAGCTCGTTGTGGTATTATTGAGCACTGTTCAATATCCGAACACTAGTAGGGGATTCCATACTTTTTCATCTTCAGATATAGCGTGTTACGGCTAACATTAAGGACACGTGCCGCCTTACTAATATTACCATTAAGCTTAGTTATTGCTCGCTCAATAGCTGCCTTCTCAGCCTCATCAAGACTCATAAGGGGGATATCCAAAGTTGATTCATCAGATTGGCTATTCCCATTAGGTAATGCCGGTAAATTCTGATTATTACCCTGAGAAGAAGACTCGTATAAAGTAGTTATATTACCATCTAAAATGACGGCCTTTTCGAGGAAATTCTCTAATTCTCTAATGTTTCCCGGCCAGCTATAAGCCATGATCTTCTCAATTAAAGTGGTGCTCAGGTAGGGAATATTCTTATTTAAATGCTGTGCCTTTTGTTTTAGGAAAAACTTAACCATCGCCTTTATGTCTTCTTTACGTTCACGAAGGGGAGGAACTCTTAAAGGAATGACATTTAATCTGTAATACAGATCCAACCTAAAACGTCCTTTTCTTACCTCTTCCGCAAGATCTTTGTTTGTGGCGGCAATAATCCTAACATCAATCTTCATCTCTTTCTCACCGCCAATACGTGTTACAGATCCCTCCTGTATGGTTCGAAGTAATTTAACCTGCATCTCTAAAGGCATCTCTCCTATCTCATCCAGAAAAAGAGTCCCCTTATCAGCCAGCTCAAACTTCCCAGGCCGGCCTCCTTTTCGTGCTCCAGTAAAGGCACCCTCTTCATACCCAAAAAGCTCACTTTCAATTAAGGTGGGCGCAATAGCTCCACAATTGATCGCTACAAAAGCCCCCTCCCTACGTTCACTGGCATTATGTATGGCTTGAGCAAACACCTCTTTCCCGGTGCCACTCTCCCCAATTATTAAAACAGATGACGGACTTAACGCTACTTTCTTCGCATAAGAGAGAAGCTGTTGAATAGCTACCGAAGTTCCTATTATATCAGAGAAGGTATACCTGGCATGACTACCCGTGTATCTGTTTACTAGGTTAAGCATTCTTCGATATTCACGTATAGTAAGCATAAACCCTAAGATCTCCCCCTCCGGTGTTTTGATTGGATAGGAGTTGTACATGAACTTTTCTGTCATCTTATTGATCAAGAAACGTCCCTCCTCATCAATAAACACCTCTCCTAATAAAACCCTACGCTTCACATGAGCCCAGTCTGGAAACAACTCAATAATTGGTCGATTCAGCAAGTGAATACGACGAATACCCAAGGATGTACAAGCTGTATCATTAACCCAATGTATCTCATCGTTCAAATCAACAGCAAACACCCCAAAGGTCAAATTATTCATTAGAGTAAAAGCATATTGATTAGCATCAAACAACTGCTTTTGAACAGCCAAACTCTCCATCCGACTCTCTATAGCCTGCACCGCTCCAACAACCATCCCTAAGGTATGAGGATGAACCTGATCTCGATGCCCGGTAAGATTTATCGTTGCTATAATTTCACCACTAGTATTATGAACGGGTGCAGCAGAACAAGTCCACCGATGATACGCATCTGAAAAATGCTCATTGGCTGTAATCTGAACAGCCACATTCGTATTCAGCGCCGTTCCCATGGCATTGGTTCCGATACTCTGCTCATTCATATAGGCACCAACAACCATTCCCATCGCTTCTGCTTCCTGAACCAGCTTTTCGTCCCCTAGTATGTGAAGGATACAGCCCTCTGCATCGGTACAGAAAATAACAAACCCAGACTCCTTGACAGTGTCATAGAGCTGCATCATCACAGGCCTGCATAAACTTATTAAATCACTTTTCTGATCTAACAGCCGCGTCACCTCTTCAGAATTTAAAATCCTTAATGGATTTATCTGATCCTTTTGCACACCATATTGCCGACTCCGCTCATGTGATTCGAGCACAATTTTATCGTGATCATTCATTGGTCCTTTCATTGCTCCGCTTATTTCTCCGTTCAAATAAATGACGAAAGATAATCATTTCCAATATATGTGAACAAAAGTAGTTAAAATTTAAGACACATCAAAACACTCTGCATTAGACACAGCCACCAAACTGACCAAAAACTTCACACAACAAAAATCCATCAAACATAACACAAATATCATATTGAATTTGTTCGATACCGAACAATTATATACATTTGGTATTAAATCAATGAGTTGAACCACTCAAAAATTAGTTCTTGATTCGGTTTTCTTTCAAAAAGAAATAGTTATGGATAAGACAGACGCCAAGGTATTAATTATCGATGATGACAGGGATGTTTTGTTAGCTGCAAAGTTATTTCTAAAACAACATTTCACCACAGTACATACAGAACCAGATCCACAAAACATAACCGCTCTTCTTAAGAATGAGAATTATGATATCATCTTACTTGATATGAACTTTTCCCGGGAGTCAACAAGCGGGAAAGAGGGTTTCTTCTGGCTAAATAAGATTCTGGAGATTGACCCGGCCGCTGTAGTAATATTCATAACCGGATATGGCGATATTGAGCTGGCTGTGCAAGGTATCAAGGAAGGGGCTACCAATTTTCTCCTCAAACCATGGGACAATAAAAAACTCTTAGCCGAAATACAAGCCAACCTCAAAGTAAGTGAGAACAATCGTGAACTAGAGGATTTGCGGAACAAGAAAAAGACCCTTCTCACTCAACATAATGATCCTTACGAGCACATCATTGGAAACTCCCCCTCTATGATGAAAGTACTCACCACTGTAAATAAAGTTGCTGCTACCGATGCCACGGTTCTAATTCTTGGAGAAAACGGAACAGGAAAAGAGCTTATTGCTAGAGCGATTCATAGAGCGTCCCCCAGAAGAGACGAGGTATTTGTTAGTGTAGATTTAGGTGCAATAAGTGAATCTCTCTTTGAGAGTGAGCTGTTTGGCTTCAAAAAAGGGGCTTTTACCGATGCTCGGGAAGATCGTGCCGGTAGATTTGAAGCCGCCAATAAAGGAACTATTTTCTTGGATGAAATTGGAAACCTCTCTTTCCCCCTTCAATCCAAATTACTCTCTGTTCTTCAAAGTCGTAAGGTGGTGCGATTAGGAACGAACCGAGAAATCCCTATCGACATTCGCCTAATCTGTGCTACCAATATGCCTCTATACCAAATGGTTCAAGAGGGAAAATTCAGACAAGATTTACTCTATAGAATAAACACCGTCGAGATCCAGATCCCTTCTCTTCGTGAACGTATTGAAGATATTAGTCTGTTAGCCGAACACTTTCTCAATATCTATTGCCGTCGTTATAAAATGCCGCTTAAACGGATTGCCCCAAACACCATGAAACGACTGGAAAAACATGGCTGGCCTGGCAATATCAGAGAACTTGAACATGCGGTTGAAAGAGCTGTTATTCTTAGCGAAGGAAACATACTAGAGCCACAAGACTTCTTCTTTCCTTCTGCCGATGACGACAGAGGCGATGAGTTCTATTCCGGCTCAACTAATCTTGGAGAGACCGAGAAAGTTCTCATCCGTAAAGTAATTGATAAACATGGTGGCAATATCAGTAAAGCTGCTCGTGAATTAGGACTTACCCGTGCATCTCTTTACCGTAGAATAGAAAAACATGGTCTTTAATGGATTTCGAAAAGGCATTTTATTTAGAGTAGTCTTTTTAGCTACCATTGCCTCGGCTGCTTCTTGGATTACCATGACGCCAAATATGCTTTTCCCGGCTATTACCCTATGGATTATCGTGATCGCCATCGTAATTGAACTCTTTCGATTTGCTGAACAAGCTAACCGTAAGCTTACCCGATTTCTTGAATATATCAAACATGGGGACTTCTCCCCTACCTTCTCCGATGAAAACCTTGGCGACTCTTTTAGTAATCTGAACAACTCCTTTAATACTATTATCAAAGAACTTAAAAGCAATCGAACTTCTAAAGAAGAACATCTTAGCTACTTACAAACTGTAGTGTCTCATATCTCTATCGGTGTCCTTGTCTTTAAAGAAGATGGGAAGGTCGATATGTTCAACCATGCCGCTAGCTCTCTCCTCGGTGTCCCTGAATTAAGAACCATTAACGACCTCTCCTTGGTCTCTGAAAAGCTAAAACCCGCCATCCTTGCCCTCAAAACAGGTCAACGTCAACTTTTAAAAATCTCTGTCGACGGCCAACTACGTCAACTTAATATCCACTCAACCCAATTCCGCCTCAGAAACGAACTATTTACGCTCCTCTCCATCCAAGACATCAGATCTGAACTCGAAGAAAAAGAGATCGAATCATGGCAAAGACTTATCAGAGTCCTTACTCATGAAATCATGAACTCTATCACCCCTATTTCTTCTTTAGCTGGAACTCTTAACGACATGATGTTTAATGAAGATGGTTCTCCTATTCAACTCGATAATGAAGATCGAGCCAATATCCAGCAAGCCATCGAAACAATTGCTAATCGGTCAAAAGGCCTCCTCTCTTTCATGGAACTCTATCGCGATCTTACAAGAATCCCTAAACCTAACTTTAAACACTTTGCCATTAAAGAGGCCTTCTTAAGGCTCAACAGACTTATGGCTCCTCAATTTGAAGAGCTTCATATTAAAACCTCTTTCTCCCTCCTTCCAAATGACATCATGATTACCGCCGACCCTGATCTCCTTGACCAAGTCCTGATAAACCTAGCCCTTAACGCTAAAGAAGCTGTTAAAAACATAGAAAACAAACAGATCCAATTTAAAGCATCAATAAATAAATCGGGAAAAGTCATCATCGATGTCGTTGACAACGGACAAGGTATTTCTCCCGATTTAATAGATAAAATCTTTATGCCTTTCTTCACCTCCAAAAAAGAGGGCTCTGGTATAGGTCTTAGCCTCTCAAGACAGATTATGCATCTTCATAAAGGAACTATCACCGTCAATTCTAAACCTGATCAAGGCGCAACTTTTACCCTTACATTCTGATTTTCCCGACTCTGGCGAAATAACGCTAAACGAATCGCTACAACATAATATTCTCTCAACTTTTAATTTAAAGAATACCTTTCACTCAATAATTAATATACTATCTCTCCCTATCCTCTCCGTTCGCTCTCCCTTCTTTCTATCTAAAACCATACAAATACTCATTATCGTATCTAGAAAACAGAGCCTAACAGATTTGCCTATTTAGGAAACCGGCTAAAGCATAGCGATATAAGAAGATCAAAACTAACTAATTCAATCTTTATTAAGCCTAAAATAGTTATACATTTGTTCAATGGTAAACAAACTAGTCTACATAAAAAGGGTCGTACGTATTCTACGAATGCTCTTCCTGCGTCTATTTTTAGTAGTGGGTTTTGTTGCAACCCTTATGATAGCATTAAGCCTGACAAGTGCTCCATTTTATGCTTCCTATCGTTTATCATGCCCCCAGATTAAACCGAATGGAACCCCGGAATATATCGTTGTACTAGGAGCCGGTGGTATGCCAGGAGCCGAAGGTATTATGAGATGTTATTATGGAGCTCAAGCGGCCAAATCTTTTCCTACATCAAAAGTCATCATTGCGCTTCCTACCCTCAAACAATACTTCGAAGAGAGCCATACCTACAAGATGTTCGAAGAGATGAGATTTCGAGGAGTGGATTCGACACGATTCCTTTTTGAGATTAACGGAACCAACACTCGAGAACAGGCTCTAGCAGTCAATCGTGATCTTAAAATCCCTCTATCAAGCTCTCTTCTTATCATAACCTCACCCGAACACATCTATCGTTCCATCAAGACTTTTCAAAAAATAGGTTTTGTAAATGTCACCGGATTAGCATCCTATGAAAATTCAATTGATGAATCCTTACTGCTGAAGAAATCGGAGAAGCCCAACATAATCAATGATCCTGGCCGCGTTCCAGCTCTTAGATATAATATGTGGAATTACCTAAAGATTGAGATAACGGTTATTAGAGAGTATTTCGCTATTGGATGGTACTGGCTAAAGGGATGGATTTAGAGAAATCCCGCCACTCCGCTCGGAAACAAATCGCTGTGCAGTATCTTCTATAGTGATCTCGATAGGTGTAAAATTGAACCCTAATCTCTCTATTTTTTCAGAACTATATCGATATATACGCTGGGCTGCACGGGCCGTCTCTTTCGTAACAAGTGGGGCTGACTTCGAAAAAAGACTCTTTAGAGCATAAAGCCTCCACGCTATCTCTCCCTCAAACGAAGTAACATATCTGAAAGGAGGCGGACATTTCAGCGCCTTTGCGATCATTTCGAATAAGGTCTTATAGTCAAGATTTGAACCATTAAGAACAAATCGTTCCCCAATAATCTCCTTGTTATTAAGAAACAACATGGCTTTTGCCACATCTCTAACATCAACATACCCATTAATGCCCAAAGTAAAGTACTTTAACCCCTCCCAAACGCTCTTGAAAAGGGCTGAACTTCCTTTAGTCCAATCTCCTGGCCCCAATATAACACTCGGATTAACAATCACAGCTGGAAGCCCTTCTCCTATGCCTCTCCATACCTCACGTTCTGATAAATACTTACTTTGCCCATAAACTGATCCTTTAGGTACATCATCCCAAGGCTCCCCTTCATCTGTCATGTATTGTCCAACTTTACTCCCCAGTGCAGCAATCGAGCTTACATGAACAAAATAATCTACTCCTTCATCAAGAGCCAGATTAACCATGTTGGTGGTCCCTTTCACATTCACATTCAAGATCCGCGCTCTATCTTCTGAACGGAAAGAGACAAAAGCCGCACAGTGAAATACCCGTCGAACTCCCTTCATAGCTCGAGCAACAGAGACTACATCAAGAACATCTCCAATTACCCACTCTACCAAATGCGGATACCGTAAACCCAACGCCTTAATTGCATCCGGGTTTGGATACCGCCTCACTAATGCTCTGACCATCTGGCCAGAGTCATTGAGCATTGATAATAAATGGCTACCGAGCAGCCCTGTGGAACCAGTTAGTAAAATCATATCACAAAAGTAATTAATTCAGTCATTAAGCTATATAGACTGACGCTTTCACTAAAACAATACAGCGAAATAAACAATAATTATTCTTCTTAAAATCAGCTTAGCTTATTTTAATATTTCATAAAAATAGATACCCGTACTTTTTACAATGTTCTTCCATCATAGTTCAAGAAACGATGGTAGAATATAGACTGAACCAGATTTTCTCACAAATTTGTAACTTTGCCTCCTCAAAATCCATAAGATGAAGAATTTTGTTGAAGAGTTACGTTGGAGAGGCATGATCCATGATGTAATGCCGGGAACTGAAGAGTTACTTTTAAAAGAAGTTGTCACCGCATATGTAGGCATAGACCCCACTGCTGACTCTCTTCATATTGGTCATTTAGTTGGCATCATGATGCTGAGACACTTGCAAAGCTGCGGCCATCGTCCTGTCGTACTCGTTGGAGGTGCCACCGGGATGATTGGCGATCCTTCAGGAAAATCACAGGAGAGAAACCTATTGGATGAACCTACCTTGCGGCATAACCAAGAGAGCATCAAGAGACAGATAGCAAAATTCTTAGACTTTGAGACCAAAGCAGAGAACCAAGCATTGATGGTCAACAACTATGATTGGATGAAGGAATTCTCTTTTTTAGGCTTCATTCGTGATGTGGGTAAACACATCACCGTAAATTATATGATGGCTAAAGATTCCGTCAAAAAGAGGATTAGCGGAGAGACCGGCGAGGGGATGTCATTTACTGAATTCACTTACCAATTAGTTCAAGGTTATGATTACCTTCATCTATATAAAGAATACTCTTGCAAACTTCAAATGGGTGGCTCTGACCAATGGGGAAATATTACCACCGGAACCGAGATGATCAGACGCATAGCAGGTGGTGAGGCCTATGCCTTAACCTGCCCACTCATCACGAAAGCAGATGGGGGAAAGTTTGGAAAAACGGAAAAAGGCAATATTTGGCTTGATCCGGAACGTACCTCTCCATATCAATTCTATCAATTTTGGATTAATGTTTCTGATGCTGATGCTTCCCGATATATCCGCATTTTTACGTTAAGATCAAAAGAGGAGATAGAACAACTCGAGGCGGAACATTCTTTAGCCCCTCACACTCGGATTCTCCAAAAGGCATTAGCCAATGATCTGACCATTAATGTTCATTCAGAATCAGACCTACAATCCGCTATCGAAGCCTCTGATATTCTATTTGGTAAAGGAACTACAGAAACATTAAAAAGACTTGATGAGAAAACTCTTCTCTCAGTTTTCGATGGAGTTCCCCAGTTTGAGATTGAAAGAGAGGCACTCAATGGTGAACTTAATGCTTCCGATTTCCTCGCCGGAGTAACAGCAATCTTTCCCAGTAAAGGGGAAGCACGAAGAACAATGAAAGAGGGAGGGGTAATGATCAATCGGGAGAAGGTCATCGAAACAACCCTCATTACCTCCTCAATGCTTCTTAACAATCGGTATATTCTTGTTCAACGCGGTAAAAAGAACTACTATCTGGTTATTGTAAAGTAAAATAGCCCTCTTTCAACCGCTTTTTTGAACAATTTCCTCTAATATATTATTCATTTACCGGCTCCTCTCCGAGCCGGTATCTTTTTATGAAAAAAAGCTTATTTATTATTGCGGGTTTTATCTCTGTTGCTTTGGGCGTTGCCGGAATCTTTCTTCCACTACTCCCAACCACCGCCTTTTTACTCCTTGCAGCTTGGCTCTTTTCAAAAGGTTCCCCCAAATACCGTCAATGGCTTCTCAATCATAAATATTTAGGCGTACATATTAAAAACTATACAGAGAAAAAAGGCATCACAAAACAAGCAAAGCTTAGAACCATTGCCACGTTGTGGATTACTCTAACCATCTCAGCTGTAATCTTTTGGTCTAATTTGTTTATCCCAATTGTACTACTAATTGTAGGTATTGGCGTTACATGGCATGTCTTATCCTTAAATACAATAGGCAAGAAATGATAAAAACGATGATCTGGCCAAGAAATCCAATTAATCATGGTACTATATTTGTGTTTCTGATCCACATTACAAAACCATTAATATGAAAAGTCTGTTTAAAAACCTTTCTTTAATAGCACTTTTACTGATTGTTATCAGTAGTTGTCAACAACGCTCTGTTACCAGAGTATCTCCTGACCAGACCATCGATCTTAGCGGAAGATGGAATGATACTGATGCTAGGCTTACCGCAGAAGCGATGATTCAAGAGGCTCTTGGTACTACCTGGCTCACTGATTTCACCCAAGAAAAAGGGAGTAAACCGGTTGTGATCGTTGGCTTTGTAAAAAACAAAAGTGCTGAACACATCGATGCCGAACCTTTCTTAAAAGATCTGGAGAAGGCATTTATTAACTCCGGACGAGTACGGGTTGTTCAAGGGGGTGAAAAAAGAGAACAAATTAGAGCCGAGAGAGCCGATCAACAAGAGTACTCAAGCAGCGAAACCATTAAAAAATGGGGAAAAGAGGTTGGTGCTGACTTTATCCTCCAAGGTTCAATTAATCAAATTGTTGATACCTATAACAACGAAAGAGTCAATTTCTACCAAGTAAATCTCGAACTTACCAATATGGAGACTAACGAAATAGTCTGGATTGGTGACAAGAAAATCAAAAAGTACATCAATAAGTAGTTCCTTTCGCAACAAAGGTAAACTTATCCTCTTTCTCACTTAATCTGATGCTGCTATGAAGCGTCGCTTTCGTATTACCCTTTCTCTGCTTCTCTTTACCATCGTTGGCCTTGGGCTAACCAGCTGTATGACTTATTACCAAAAAACGCAAAAATTCCAAGAGGCAATTAGTACCGGTAATATCTCAGAGGCACAAAAGATTTTAAGGAAACAAGCCAGTGATTCGACTGGTAAAAACCGTATTCTTTATCTCTTTAATGGAGGATGGCTCAACTATCTGTCGGGTAACTCATCACAAGCTATCAGCTACCTTAATGCTGCCGATAATTATATTGATGATTACTCAAAAAATTATGGTACCGAAGCGCTCTCTTTGCTCACAAATGCCAATGTGAAGCCCTATATGCCGGAAGATCCGGAGAAAGTCATGGTAAACTATTACAAAGCTCTCTCCTATCTGGAACAGAATAACAAGAGTGCCGCACTGGTAGAAGCTAGAAAGATTAATATCAAGTTATACGAATTCAACAGTAAGTACAAGGGTAAACGAAATCGCTATTCCGATGACCCCTTTGCCCACCTGCTCATGGGCTTGATATATGAAGCCGACAACAACGTCAATGACGCTTTCATAGCCTACAGAAATGCAATTAATGCCTATGACTCTGTATTTACGCCTAGATTCAATATCCCAATCCCCGAGACCCTAAAACAAGATGTAATTCGTATGGCCCGGGCGAACGGCTTCACCGATGAAGAGATCCGTTTTAAGAGTCGGTTTAATATGCAAGACCCACCACGCCTACCCAAAGGTGAGGGCGAAGTAGTCTTTATTTGGGAAAATGGATTTGGCCCAGTTAAGGATCAATGGAGTATAAACTTCAATGTCATAAAAGGACAAGGCGGCTTCGTTAATTTTCAGAGCTCTGAATTGGGAATTAACTTCCCCTTTTTCATAGGCGATATGAACCCCAAAGAATCGGCTTCCTTTAGCGATCTCAAGTTTGTACGAGTGGCCTTCCCGAAGTACCTTATAAGACCTACGGTGTTTACTCAGGCATCTATTGAAGCAAACAATCAAAGAATTCAATTGAATAAAGCTCAAAATCTATCCGATGTCCTAGTGCAAACACTGAAAGATCGAATGCTTAGAGAGATGGCCAACTCGCTTCTGCGCCTGGCAACAAAACAGGCTCTTGAAGAGGCCGTTCGTTCCCAAAACAAAGACATTGGTGCTGCGGTAGGCATACTTAATGCTCTTACGGAACAAGCCGATACCCGTAATTGGCAAACGTTACCTTCAGAAATATGGTATAACAGAATCTCTCTGCCAGCCGGAGAGCAGTCTCTCAAATTTAAAACTACTGGAAAATTCGGGGAAAAGACACACGAGATAAAGGTCACCGTAAAACCAGGTGAATTAACCTTTATAACTTTCAGAAGCTTTGAAGCAGGACCTCCTATCCCTGCAGTTGCACAGTAGCTTTTTGTACCTCCCCCATTAATACAAAGGCCTACCCTCAGTTGAAGGTAGGCCTTTGTCTTTTTAACTTCGAAAGATTTCCTATAGAAGGAAAGGACTATTGTTTAATGATAAACCTCCTGCATACTTCTTATGAGGCAAAGCCCTTTAAACATTCCTCACAAAGACAATCAGAATAAGAAGACTCAAGCAGCTCACGGGCTTCTGGTGTTAAACTATATTCTACACACCAGCACCGGGCTGAGTGGCTACAATAAAACCCCTTTCCGCATTTTGGACATATTTTATTTACCTCTTTATCTTTCTGTTTATCCGAGGTAAGGTTCTTACAACTATTCATGCTCAAGCTCCTCTGAATTTAACGTTACACTTACGCTTGCCAGTTTCCCACCCAAGGGCGGATTTAGCTTACTTACGGTAACCTCCGAATAAGTCACTGTTGGAAAGTTCTTATGAAGAGAGACCAATATTCGACGAGCAACATGCTCAAGCAAATGCGAACTAATCTCCATCTCCTTCTTCACCATCTGATAAACCGTTAGATAATTAACGGTCTCTTTCAGATTATCTGTCTTAGAGGCTGAATCAACATCGGTCTCCATCAATAAGTCAACCATAAAATGAGTACCAACAACCCGTTCTGCATCAAAACAGCCATGGTATGCATAATACTCCATCCCATTTAAAGAAATAATCGCCATCTTAACTGACTTTTATCGATTCTACGGCTAATTTTACTCGTGAAATAAACTCATCCTTCCCAAGAAGAACAACGATATCTATCAGATGAGGACCCATGCCCGATCCAACCATGGCTAGTCTTAATGCGTTCATAACAACACCCATACCGACTCCCCGCTCCTCAAGAAACTGTTTGATCTCTGCTTCTAATAAAACTTGAGTAAACTCAGGCAAAGCAATCAATCTCTCAGCTAAATCAAGAATTAAGGCCCCTGTATCGGCTTTCCATCTCTTCTTTACTACCCCCTCATCATAGGAGGTCGGTCTGGTAAAGAAAAACCAACATTGATCCCATAACTCAGACACAAAAACAACGCGATCTTTTACCAAAGGAATAACCTTTAAAGCTCTATCCAGATCTATAACAACCTCCTTATGCTTCATGTAATCAACAAAGAGCTCAGCTAAGGCTTGATCACTTAGCTTGCGTAAATACTGCTGATTAAACCACTTCGCCTTCTCAGGATCAAACTTCGCCCCTGATTTATTTACCCTATCGAGTGAAAACAAACCAATGAGTTCATCCATTGAAAAAACCTCCTGCTCTGTGCCAGGATTCCAACCCAAAAGAGCCAATAAGTTTACAAATGCCTCTGAAAAATACCCTGATTCTCGATACCCTGAAGAGACATCCCCACTCTTGGGATCAGTCCACCGCAATGGGAAAACCGGAAAACCTAATCTATCTCCATCTCGCTTGCTAAGTTTACCATTACCATCGGGTTTCAATAACAGGGGCAAGTGTGCAAAACGAGGAGCAGTCCATCCAAAGAAACGATATAAAAGAACATGCAATGGAGCACTTGGAAGCCACTCTTCCCCCCTAATAACATGAGTAATCTCCATTAAATGATCATCCACAATATTTGCTAAGTGGTAGGTAGGCATCCCATCAGACTTAAACAAAACCTTATCATCTAATACTGAAGATTGAACCCTCACCTCACCACGAATAAGATCATCAACAAGAATCTCTTCTCCGGCTGGGATCTTCGCTCTAATTACATAGGGAACACCCTTCCCAAGTAAATCTGCAACCTCCTGTTGTGATAATGTTAAACTATTCCTAAGCCCTTCACGTGTTGACGAATCATATTGAAAATTTGCAGAAGAACCACGTAATGATTCAAGCTCCTCAGGTGTATCAAAGGCATAATAGGCATGCCCATTAGCGATTAGCTCATCGGCATACTTAACGTAGATCTCTTTCCTATCACTCTGTCTGTATGGACCATACGGACCTCCAATATGTACGCCTTCATCAAACTCAATTCCACACCAGGTAAGTGCTTCTATGATATACTGTTCAGCACCAGGAACAAATCGAGTTTGATCGGTATCTTCAATGCGTAGAATCATCTTTCCACCTGTCTGTCGCGCTAACAGATAGTTATAAAGAGCCGTACGCACTCCACCCATATGTAGTGGACCTGTTGGACTGGGGGCAAACCGCACCCTTACATTCTGGTCATTCATGTATTATAAATTTGTTTTTCAATAGACTCATCCAATAATGCCATACCATTAATCTTCTTCTCTGCTCAAAGAAATCCTCGTTATGGCAATCTATTCATAATAACTGTTTATTGTACAAAGGTACTACTCACAACCCAATGAGAAAAACCGACTCAATCACTTTCTTACCAATCCCATAACGATTCCCCAGCCCTGTTTGATCCGATTGAGCTCATCCTTATCAAAAAAACCACCTTTGTATAATAAGAAAGGAAAAAGAATCACTAATACAGATTTAATAATCAACACCCAAATCATATCTAAAAATTCAAGCTCCCACCCGATAAAGAAAAGCACAACTCCTATCCCTAACATCAATAAAATCCTCCTGGCTTCAAACTGTATATAATAAAACTTCTGCGAGTAATACAGATAGAGGCCTCCCATTACAGCAGTAGTAAAAGTGACCGTTATTGCTGCTGCAATAACTCCAATCACCGGAATCAATGCAATATTCATCCCTATACTGAGTAATGCGCAAAAAACAACGATATAGGCATTATAGGAAGTTCTCTTTACGTAATGCAACCCAAGTGAAAAATAGTATTGCATACCTTTCAAAACGAAACTAAACGTAATGAGTGGAACTAAGTATACTGCACTCTGATAGCTATCTTCACCCCATGACAAAAAGATGCTTAACTCTCGGGCAAATAGTGTCAGAAATAACGCCGAAAAGACCAAAACAAACGTAAAATAAGTCAACATTCGTGAAAAGAACCTTTTAGCATCTGGGTCACTCAGCATCTTATAAGCCATAGGTAAAAAACCCAATTGGAAAGATTGAATCACAAACATATTCAGAATACCACCAATCTTATATCCAAACCCATAGGCACCAACCTCAGATTTATCTAAATAGTATCCTAAAATAAACCGATCACCTAACTGAAGTACAATGGCTGAAGCGGTAGTAAAAACCAACGGAAACCCATAAGAAGCCATCTCCCTCAACATCTTAAAATCAAACTTTGGGACAAGATTTTTTAGTAGATAAGGCAACGAAATCAAGTTTAATAGAACACTGGCCGCAAGTTGACTCAAAATGACTGACTCAATTCCCATCCCCAAACCGGTTATAAAATAAACATTGAGTACAATGTTGACTGTCAGCTTAACCAAATTTAGAATGATATAAAAAACAGGACGCTCATGAAACCTCAACATACTCAAAACCACCAAATTCAAAATATCAAAAGAAACCAAAGGAAAAGAGTACGCCAAATAGGTATCAAATTGCTCATACGAATAGGCACCTAAAGAACCCAACCATCTATTAATAGGATAGGCAATCAGATTAAATACCACCAAAATCCCAATTAAAGCCATGACAACCGTGAAGATGATCTCCTTCTGCTTGCTCAGATCTTTCTCCGGCGCTAACCAACGTAACAAAGCGGATGGAAGACTTAAAGCAAGAAACGCTGACAACAGTTGCCACGTTGGCTCCAACATAACTAAGGCTCCATATTGATCAACGGAAACATTATGAGCAATCAAAGGCAACAATACAAAACCAGCCATCTTTGTGGCGATATTACCTATGCTATAGATTAATACTTGTTGCGTCGATAGCTTTACTTTGTCAAACATCTATATTTCTGTCTAGGTTCCTTGTAATTTATTCGGCCTATCAAAACTGTCTAAATCCTAACCATTACAATGATTAAATTGATCGATAAAGATCTATCAGGTTTTCCTTGAATCTCTCAATATTAAAATGCTCATTAACAGCTTTCCTGCCATTCTCACCCATCTCCTCTCGAAGCGAAGGATTAACTATAAGTTGCTCAATCTTCAAAGCCAGATCATCGCTGTTCTCGCTCTTGAAAACTAAACCGCATTTATATCTGTTAATTGTCTCCAGTTGAGGTTTGCAGTCAGAAACCACTACCGGTCGCTTAAATAACAGATATTGAAAAACTTTATTGGCAATGCCTGACTCATGCTGCTCGTTCTTTACGATAGGAGAGAGACAAATAGTACTTTTTAACACATAAGAGGGAAGCGCAGAGATATCCTTCCAAGGATAATACACAATGAAATCCTTCACATCTGGTTGGCCAATTGCCGAATAAAACAACTGCTGATCCACTTTATCAACGGGTCCTATCAGTAACAATCTAACCTTGTAGTTCTTTTTTAATAGCGCCTGCAATGCCTTAATAGTAGTAAATATTCCCCTCCTTTCTGCAATCACACCAAAGTAAAAAAGAGTAGTGCCATCAAAGTCATCCAATATATGGGGATCAACTGGATAAGAGAGAAGCGTATGAATGTCGGGTACATTTGGGTATATACAAAACCTCGACTGATCCAAGGACTTAAACTTTCTTATAAGATCATCTCTATACCCTGAACTTAAAACAACAATTTTATCAGCATACAAAAGGAATGTCTCTTCCAGCTCTCTCCATCTTTTAGGCTTTACAATTAACCTTTTAGGGAATTTATTAGCCCAATTATACGTCAGGATTACAGCAGGAAAGTTCTCATGAAGATCAAGAATAATGGGGATTTTTTGACGCCTCGTTGCCAGGTAAGCCGATTTCGCCATATATAAGTCATGTACATGTAGAACATCAGGCTTACTGATTTCAATCTGCTTTTCGATAATACGACTCCAATAGTAATGATATAATGGAATCGTTGTCATGGCAGAAAAGAGATAGTTTTTTAAGCTCCTTCGAATCCTGGTTCGGTAAACTTTAAGCCCATTGACCTCCTCATAAAGTGGAAGTCGACCAAAACTAAAGCAGAGTACGTCTACTTTAACCCCTTCCTTTGATAAGATGGTAGCTTCATTAAAGACCCTTGGGTCGCCAACAAACTCATTATCAACAACCATCAGAGTTTTCAATCCAGAAACATTCATGAGCTTATAATTTTGTCTTCTTAAGGCATATAAATCAGCTAAGATTAGGAGTTCCCAACGATCTGAGATGCTACTGAAACACCCATTTAAAGAGAGAACTAAGAATCAGCCTCAGCCAACCGAGCTTTAAGTATTATGCATTTTCAGTGTAAAATTAGTAAAGATCGGTCATTGATGATCTGACGATTTAGTTAAGAATAGATTTACCTCTGCGCTCCCCCTTCGCTCCCCCTTCGCTTCATGTCCATTCAATTTTAGTCAAATCTTAAATAAGTGACCTTGGAGGACGCACCTTAAGGGGATAACTTTTATGACTTTTCGCCTGGTAAACACCCAACTGCAAATACTAAAAGGGCAGTACATCCAAATTATCTATCCAGATTCTCATCACTAATGCTCCCGTTTTATCCATTCAAACATGGAGCAAGAGCGAAGAGCGAGCGAAGGGGTAAGGGAGAGATGGCTGATTTATATCTCGTAATACCGTTGACCTCTACTCCAGATTGATACTAAATACAAGACCAAAAGAGTCTAATAAGAGACCTATAATTGTACGGCACTCAATAATCCTTTACTTTTGCCATCCAATAAATACCGCCAATGAGGCTCTGATTATTCTCAGTAAAATTGGAAGGTAAACTTGAAATGTATCTATTTTTCATTCAAAAAAGGGCTCTATGGATAATGCAAAGGTGTATGAACTACTTGACTGGGAAAAGTTAGACCATTCAAAGTTAAAGTCGAAGATAGACCATCTTCTTAAAGTTATTCCATCGGATGTTAAAACCATAATTGACATTGGATGTGGTAATGGAACTATCACAAATGTATTATCTGAAAAATATGACATCACGGGCGTAGATAGAAGTCAGAATGCTTTAAAATATGTAAAAGGAAAGAAGATAGAAGCCTCTTGCGATTGTGTTCCTGAGAAGGACAACTCATATGATATGGTATTCTCATCAGAATTATTAGAGCATCTACCCGAGGGAGTCTTTCAAGGAACGATCGCTGAACTTAACCGTTTATCAAAAAAGTACATCCTTATCACGGTTCCTAATGGAGAGAATCCCAATAAGTTAATGATTAAATGCCCCGATTGTGGCTATATCTTTAATAGACCAAATCACTTAAGATCATTTAGATTAGATGATTTTAAGCGATTCTTTCCTGAATACTCCATTGAGTACAGTTCGACCATCGGGAAGAAAGTCAGATACTATAATCCGTCAATCCAACAGTTAAAAAAGAAGATAACACCCTCCTCCTCATGGATCCCATATTACTGGATAGCAAAAGAGAGCAGAGACACACTCTGTCCAAAGTGCGAACATTCATTTCATTATGGGTATAAATTTCATCCCATTGCAACTCTGCTAGACATAATCAATGTCGTTATCTCTCCGAAAAAACCCTACTGGTTGGTTGTCCTTCTAAAAAAGAATTGAGATTATTCGATAAGAGAAACAGTAGAGAATACAAAGAGATTCCTCTAGCCTTGTGTTAAGTAACTAAAATTTGCTATTCAGAAAGCAATTTTGATTGTAATTAAAATTGAAAAGTAAAGTAGGTCGTTACCTATATTTTGTAATTTAGAGCAGATAAACTGCTCATCTATGCTGTTCAATCCTTTTAAAGTAATCGTTCAAAGAAAAGGGCTAAGCGGTAAACTCCTCCGTAATATCGGAGGTACTGCACTAATCATCTACTCAACGGTAATATTATATGTTGCCATCAACAATCGGCAAAATGCGGTTGAATCGGCAAAAATCAACCTAAGGTTAATTTCGGAATCCTATTCCAACTACGCCTCTCGCTTTTTAGGAGAGTTTATGTCGGAGGTTACCACCACTGCAAAAACGTTTGAACAGATTAACAAGATACCCGCCTCTGAGCGAAGAAAGTTTATTGGAGCTTTAATGGAACATCAGTTGAGAAGTAATTCTCACTACTTATCTGTTTGGACTATTTGGGATCCCAACGCTTTAGACTCGCTTGATCGGTTCCTGATCAACCAGCCCGGAAGCACTAAAATTGGAAGTTTTTCTTTAACCCTGTTTAAAAAGCAAAATGCCATTGTTGTTGAAAAGAATGATCCTAATACGATACTATTTCAAGGCGACTATTATCGATTACCTAAGAAGAACCTAAGAGAAACGGTTCTTGAACCCTATAGTTATTCTTTTACCGGTAAAGAGGAGGAGAAGATTCTTCAAACCAGCCTTATCTCACCCATAATGGTTGGAGAAAATTTCAAAGGGGTCGTAGGAATTGACCTCGGACTAGACGAATTAAACCATGCCTTTAATAAAATCAAACCCTATAGCGATGGTTATATCTACCTCCTCTCATCTGCGGGTACCTTTATCACCTACCCCAGTGATTCTCTGATAGGCAAAAAGATGTCGGAGGTAAATTCGCAGTTCTCCAGAATTGTAAACCATACCGAGGCCGATAGTAGTGCATCTTCGGCCATTGAAGAGGTCTATCATCCAGGGTTACAAAAGAAAGCTTTTATTAGTAGTTATCCCTTTAGAATTGGTAAAAGCCTTGAGACTTGGCGCATTGTGGTAGTGGTTCCGAGCTCAACCATCTTAAAGGAGGCTAACCGGTCTCTATATATAACCCTTCTTGTAGGGGTTATTGGTTTAATAATCATCCTTTGGGTCATCTCAAATTTAGCCTCTAAAATAACAGGACCCCTAAAACAAACTGCCGAAGTCTTACATAGCATGTCAAAGGGGCTAATTAAGTCTCACCCTCTACCCGAGATCGAAACCGAAGACGAAGTAAGCGAGACCATGAAGGCCGTCAACCAAGTCAGCGCGGGTTTATCAGAGGCGGTTTCCTTTGCCGGAGAGATCGGCAATGGCAATCTAAATATGTGGTATAACAAACTCAGTGATGAAGACATGCTCGGAAATGCACTCATCATGATGAGAAATAATTTAGTTGCTTTAGACCAACAAAATAGACTCAATATCTGGCTGCAAGAGGGTAAAATTAAACTCCAAGAAACCATCTCCGGTGACAAAACAGCCCTTCAAATTGGTACCAATTATCTTACCGTTCTTTCCCAGATCATCCAACTAAAAAGTGGTATCGTTTATAAACAAAACAATCAGGAACTAATTGCTTGCGCAGGTTATGCCTTACCCCAACAACTTAACTCATTAAAATTTGACGCCTCTAAAGGAATCATAGGACAGGTCATCCTCTCTAAATCACCATACATTCAGGGCTATGTTAAAGCTCCCCACCTAAAACTTGAATCTGGTTTCATCAATAAGGAGGAGCTTTGGATCGCTTTCTTCCCTTGCCTATATCACCAACAACTTATCGCTATATTAGAACTAGCTTTTGATACTGAACCCCCTAAAGAGAAACTCGAGATTGTTTTGCAAACAACAAAAAACATTGCAGCAGCACTCTATGCAGAAGGCATTAACCATGAAATCAAAGAATTATTAATTAAAACACAGGAACAATCAGAAGAACTCAAGGTTCAACAAGAGGAACTTAGGGAAGCTAATGAAGAACTGGAACAACAGGCCCGTGAATTAAAAGAATCAGAAGCCCAACTTCAAATTCAACAGGAAGAACTTAGAGTAACCAACGAAGAACTTGAGGCTAAAACGAAGATACTAGAAGAACAACAAGCCAATATCTTAGAAAAAAACAAAGAACTACATAGGGCAAGTGCCGCTCTCGAAGAGAAAGCTATTCAAATTGAAAAGGCAAGTAAATATAAATCCGAGTTTCTGGCAAATATGTCTCATGAGCTAAGAACGCCTCTCAATAGCCTACTTATTCTCTCTCGTAGCTTAGCCGATAATCGCAAAAAAAATCTTTTAGAAGATCAAATAGAAGCTGCTGAGATCATTTATAACAGTGGAAACGAATTACTCAACCTAATCAATGACATCCTGGATTTATCAAAAATCGAGGCCGGGAAAATGGAAGTTCAACCGGAAGAAGTTTATCCGGATGAGTTTGCTACTTATGTCAGAAGAAACTTCTCCCATCTGGCAGAAAAGAAAGGACTTGACCTGCGCATTAAGCTTTCTGACGATCTTCCGGAATCATTCTCTACTGACCGAAGACGGGTTGAACAGATTATCAAAAACCTACTCTCAAACGCATTCAAATTTACTCATAATGGTTATGTAGAGTTCTCGCTATGTAACATCCCCGGCTCTAATTATCCCCAAAATCCACTTGATTACAGAATTGCCTTTGCTGTTTCAGATTCAGGTATAGGTATAGCCGAAGAGAAACAGCAAGAGATCTTTGACGCCTTTAAACAAGCAGATGGAAGTACTTCAAGAAAATATGGAGGGACGGGGCTTGGCCTTTCTATCTCCAGAGAACTCGCGACTCTTCTACACGGAGAAATAACACTTAAAAGCCAACTAGGATTAGGTGCTACCTTCACATTAACAATCCCTAACTTACTACCCGAACAAGATCCCGATACTGAAATTGACGTATCAAAAGAAAACCGCACGTTTGGTGAAAATCGCCCGATAAAAACAAGCACGGAGAAAGAACCCAATAAAGAAGAGAAACCCCTAATCTCTACCCCAACTGACATAAAGAGATCACCGGTTTCTGATCCAGGATCCATATCAGATGATCGCGAAAATCTCAGATCAGGAAAAGATAAAGCTCTACTTATAATAGAAGATGACCTCACTTTTGCCCGAATCCTCTCCAAGATGGCCAAAGAACACGGGTTTAAGTTTCTGCATGCCGCCACCGGAGAGACAGGTTTACAACTTGCGGTAAAATATAAACCCTCTGCGGTCATCCTTGACATCAACTTACCAGGAATGGATGGTTGGGAGGTTCTTGAAAAGCTAAAGAGTAACCCTGAAATCAGACATATCCCGGTTCATATGATGTCAGCTTTTGAAGAGACTATTGATGCTTTCAGAAAAGGTGCTTTAGGTTATTTAACTAAACCGGCAGACCCGGAAACGCTTCAAAAGGCCTTTGATAATATCGCCTCTTTTATTGATAAAAAAATTAGAGATCTCCTTTTGATAGAAGATGACTCTAATCTACAGAAAAGCATAAAAACAATTATTGGTGATTCAGGAGTTGCAATAACTACCGCTGACAGCGGAGCTAGTGCCATCGAGCTACTTAGTCACAAGCCCTTTGATTGCATGATCTTGGATTTAGGTCTTCCTGATATGACCGGTTTTGAACTGCTAAGAACCTTGAAACATCAGGAAAAGATCTCTATCCCACCGGTAATTGTATACACTGGCCGAGAGCTTTCGAAGGAAGAGAACAAAGAGCTTCACGAATATGCAGAGTCAATAATTATAAAAGGGGTTAAGTCAGAAGAACGATTATTAGATGAGACCTCGCTGTTCTTGCATAGAGTAGTTAATGAACTTCCTAAAGAGCAACAAGAGATCATCTCCTTCTTACACGATAGAGATAGTATCTTTAAAGGCAAAAAGGTGCTGATTGTAGACGATGACATGCGTAATGTTATTGCTTTGACAAAGGTGCTTCAAGAGCGTGGGCTCGAGATTAAAGCCGCCGAAAATGGTAGAATTGGGGTTGAGATGGCCTCTACCACCTCTGATCTAAGTCTCGTCTTAATGGATATAATGATGCCCGAAATGGATGGTTTCGAAGCCATTCAAGAGATCAGGAAGAATCCAAGGCTGAAATCGCTGCCTATTATTGCCCTCACAGCAAAAGCGATGAAAGAAGATAGAGTCAGATGCATTAATGCCGGTGCAAATGATTATATTGCAAAACCTATTAATGTTGACAAACTTTTATCTTTGATGAGGGTTTGGCTGTTTAAATAAGGAGGATATGACTGAAAGACCACGTATACTCATTGTCGATGACAAACTTGAAAACCTTATATCACTCGAAACAGTGATGGAAGGCTTTGAGGTTGATTTCGTGCGGGCTCTTTCTGGTAATGAGGCTCTGGCAAAGGCCATGAATAATTACTTTGCTCTGGCGATCATAGATATTCAAATGCCCGGCATGGATGGGTTTGAAACCGTTGAGCTCTTAAGGCAGATAAAACACTGTGAAATCTTACCGGTAATTTTTGTATCTGCAATCTATAAAGAAGAATTCTATATCATTAAAGGAATTGAAACGGGTGCAGTCGATTTTATTAGCAAGCCTATCGATCCTAGAATTCTTAGAGGTAAAGTAAAAGTCTTCCTTGATCTCTTTAATCAAAGTAGAGAATTAAAGCTCTTATTAGAAGAAAAACAACTTCTTAATGAAGAGTTAACTGTGGCCAAAGATAAAGCAGAATCTGCTGTAAGAGCAAAGTCTCTTTTCTTAGCAAATATGAGTCATGAGATCAGAACACCCATGAATGGAATCGTTGGTATGGCTGATCTGTTAGGTCAAACAAAACTTGATGCTGAACAAAAAGATTATCTAAACATCATCCAAATCTCAGGAAAACATCTACTAGCTATCATATCTGATATCCTCGATTTTAGTAAAATAGAGTCATTCCAAGTAGAAATAGAACAGATTGTCTTCAATCTTCGATTTGAGATGCAGGAGGTTATTCACCTGTTAACGGTTGCAGCCCAAGAAAAACAACTTGAATTAAAGATGGTTTTCGCTGATAATGTACCCGAAACAGTAATTGGTGATCCACTCCGAATCAAACAGATCCTTACTAATCTCATCAATAATGCCATTAAATTTACCACAAAGGGGAAGGTAACACTATCGGTCGAGTTTGTTGATCAAATAGATCAAGAATTAACTTTGCGATTTAGTGTTACCGACACTGGAATTGGCATCTCTGAAGAGGCTCAAAGCCGTCTCTTTAAATCATTCTCTCAGGCTGACGCCTCAATGACAAGAAAATTCGGAGGTACCGGGCTGGGATTAGCTATCTCGAAGAGTCTCTGTGAACTCATGAATGGAACCATCGGTGTTGAGTCACAACTTGGTTCTGGATCCACATTCTGGTTCACCATTAAATTGATCACTCTTGGAACCTCCTCCTCTCAGCAGACTGTTCAAGAGAACCAAAATATGGATGGAGCAAATAATTGGAATATTCTTCTTGCTGATGACAACCGAATTAACCAAAAAGTAGCTGCTACAATACTTCAAAAAGCAGGCATGCAAGTAATCCTTGCTAGTAATGGGCAAGAGGCCATTGATCAGTATATCATCCATAAGCCAAATGCGGTTATTATGGACATCCAGATGCCGGAGATGGATGGGCTTGAGGCCACTCGCCAAATTAGAAGCTATGAGCTTAAAAACTATTTGGCTCCCGTACCTATTATCGCTATGACTGCAAACACTTCCGCCGACGACAAAAAAGCTTGCTGGGAAGTGGGAATGAATCACTTCATAACAAAGCCTTTCGATGGTAAATATTTAATAAATATCGTTGAACGAGCCATTAAAGAAAATCAATAATTAACCGTTTATCTCGTAATATATCGAAAGAGAAAAACTATGATAGAACAAAATAAATGGGCTGAAAGAACAATCCTGATTGCTGAGGATGCTGAAACAAGCATCCAGTATTTTAGGGCTGCCCTTCTTAAAAGCGGTGTTAAAATCCTCTGGGCTGATAATGGGGCTGATGCTGTTAAACTTAGTAAGGAACACCCTGAGATAGAGCTCGTACTGATGGATCTCGACCTTCCGATCATGGATGGACTGCAAGCAACTAAGCTGATCAAAGAGTTTAGACCCAATCTCCCTATTGTTGCTCAGACTGCCCATGTCTTACTCGGAGATGCTGAAAGCTGCATGGAAGCCGGTTGCGATGGCTATATCACTAAACCAATATCGCTTGAGGTTCTAATCTCTACGGTTGAAGGCTTTCTGAATAACTAAATCAGTTCTATTCCTCTTATTTAACGACGGTAGGAGTCTCTGATTATACCTCCTAAATGATTGCATAGTTCTCTGTGGTATACCTTCTACTGCTTTCTACTTATGAATCCACCCCTTTTCTCAAATGAGTATTTCATGAACGAAGCACTAAAAGAGGCTCACCTTGCTTTTAGTGAGGATGAGATCCCTATTGGTGCTGTTGTGGTATGGAACAATAGAATTATAGCAAGAGCTCATAATCAAACTGAACGACTTAAAGACCCAACAGCTCATGCTGAAATGCTCGCTGTTACTGCTGCTACGGATGCTGTAGGCGGAAAATACCTAAATCAATGCTCAATCTATGTAACCCTTGAACCCTGTATCATGTGTGCTGGCGCTCTCCAATGGGTTCAAATAGCCAATATCTTTTTTGCTGCTCCTGACCCTAGAATGGGTTTTATTCAAACCTTTAATGCTTCCTCCCCCTCTACAAAATTAACTTCCCTCAGCAAAAACCAGAACGCTTTGAACCCGTCTGCCCAAAATCAACTCTCTGCTCTCGATACTTCATCTATCCCTAAAAGCGCCCTACATCCTAAAACCAAAGTCTTTCAAGGCATATTTGCAGAGGAATCTTTGACACTTATAAAAAAATTCTTCGCCCAAAAAAGGGCCATTTAATTACTAGCAGAGCTTCTCATCTCTTCTTCCCCTGTTTCATTACTTGCCAAATTCAACGACTTACACAAGGAAACTATATGATTATTATGCAATAATATATTGTTTAATTTTGTAAGAAAAAAGATGAGTAGTTTTGATCCAAATGGCGTCGGAGTGGCTAATGGAAACTTCTTAGCCCTCCCTTGCGAAGCCGAAGAAGCGCAATTAGTTCTGATACCCGTAACCTGGGATGTCACAACCTCCTACAGACCCGGTACCTCCAACGGCCCTCAAGCTATAATCGATGCAAGTATCCAACTTGACCTTTACGATGCTGATGTACCCGACGCATGGGATCTAAAGATCTATACCCAGCCCATCGATCCATCCATCCTCGAATTAAACAACAGCCTTAGACCAATTGCTGAGTCAATCATCGACTTCCTTGCAGATGGAGGTGAAATCGATGATCCAAATATCCAAGACCATCTTGCCAAGATTAATCAATCATCCATCTTGCTCAATGACTTCGTAGAGTCAAATGCCAATACAATTCTCTCCGAAGAAAGAATACCTGCCCTGATTGGCGGAGACCATAGCACTCCTCTGGGCTTAATTAGGGCTTTATGTAAAAGATACCCCAATATGGGCATCCTTCATATTGATGCTCACGCAGATCTTAGAGAAGCTTATGAAGGCTTTACCTATTCTCATGCAAGTATCATGTACAATGTGTTAAATGAAGCAAACCCTCCTAAGTTAGTCCAAGTAGGCATACGGGATTACTGTCAAGCTGAACTTGATTTGATTCAATCAAACCCAAAAATCGTTACTTTCTTCGATACCTCTCTCTATACCCGAGAATTTGAAGGAGAGCCCTGGTCAAAAACCTGCGATCAAATTGTCTCAGAACTTCCTTCTGAGGTCTATATAAGTTTTGATATCGACGGACTTTCTCCAGAGCTTTGTCCAAATACCGGAACCCCGGTACCTGGTGGATTATCTTACAGAAAAGCTGAGTACCTTCTGAAGAAACTAGCTTTCTCTGGAAAGAAGATACGCGGCTTTGATCTAAACGAGGTCTCCCCTGACCCCAATGGTGATGAATGGGATGCAAATGTAGGGGCTCGAATTCTACAAAAGTTGTGTAATTTAACCCTAAGAAACAATCAGGAATAAACGCAAATAGCGTAGAGGAGTCTTTGAGTTATTGCCTCATTGACTCCTCTGCGTTTTTAATTATTGCTTCCTGATTGCATAAGGTATGCTTTAATAAACTCATGGATATCCCCATCAAGAACCGCTTGTGTATTCCCCGTTTCATATGAGGTTCTAACATCTTTTACAAGCTTATAAGGATGTAGCACATAAGACCTGATCTGACTACCCCATTCTATCTTCTTTTTGGTAGCTTCAATAGCCTCAATCTTCTCCCTTTTCTTACGCAACTCTATCTCATACAGTTGAGATTTAAGCATCTGTATTGCTTTATCCCTATTCTGTTGCTGCGATCTGGTCACTTGACACTCAATGATAATTCCTGTCGGGGCATGAGTCAACCGAACGGCTGTCTCTACCTTATTAACATTCTGACCACCCGGACCACTACTTCTAAAGGTATCCCAAGTGATCTCGCTTGGATTGATCTCGATTGAAATATTATCATCAACAATAGGATAGACATAGACGGAGGCAAATGAGGTATGCCTTCTACTATTGGAATCAAACGGAGAGATTCTTACTAACCTATGAACACCATTCTCTGCCTTAAGGTAACCAAAAGCATACTCGCCTTCAAATTCTAAGGTAACACTTTTAATTCCCGCTACATCCCCTTCATGTAAATCAATCTCTGTAACCTTGAAATTCATTCGTTCCCCATACCTGATATACATCCTCATGAGCATTTCAACCCAATCTTGACTTTCAGTCCCTCCAGCACCAGAATTAATCTCCATGATTGCACCCAAACGATCCTCTTCTGCCCCAAGCATATTCATGAACTCTAACTCCGATAAGGTCTTCTCTGTATTACTAAGATTGAGATCCGCCTCAGCCTCATCTATCTCTCCAGCCTCCTGAAACTCATAAATAACCTCAATATCTTCTATCGATTTTTGGCATTTATAGTAACGCTCAGTCCAACTTTTTAACTCACGTATCTCCTTCATCACCTTCTCGGCAGATTTAGGATCATTCCAAAAAGTATCACTAAGACTCTTCTCTTCTAACTCTTTAATCTTTATTTCCTTTTGATCAACGTCAAAGGAACCTCCTTAAGGCTTCAAGCCTTTGATACAAACTGTCAATGTTTTCTTTGTAGATCATATGTCAAAATGTTTTAATCTTGTATTTCCATACCCTCAGAAAAGATTTGTCGAATAACCTCATATTCAAAACCTCTTGATAACATGGTACGAATAACCTTTTCTTTTTCCTTTTTTGTAATTGCCTCCATAGAGGACCTGTGAGCTATTAAGCCTTCTATCAACCTCCTTGCCAAAATAGTATATTGGTCATGATCAAGCTCACTTAGGGCTTGTGTAATTTCAGCATCTGTAAATCCTTTAAGCCTCAACTCATATTTAATCTTAACCCTACCCCAGTGATTATTAAGAACCTTTCCTCTAACAAATCCGGAAAGGTATCTATCCTTATTAAGAAACCCCTCCTGCTCCAGTATACTTATAATCTCCTCTTTCTCACTCTCAGAAAGAGGCCACTTCCCAAGTCGTAGGGATACGTCACTCCTACACCGTTCAGTATAGGCACAAAACGATCTCATCTTCTCCAGAACACTACCAATATCATCGTAACTCATATCTATCTATTCTAGTAACGAGGTAAGGTGAAATCGCCATAATTGTTTATCAATTAAAATGCGTGTGAATTTTAACCCCTAATAAACATTCTTTAAATGACCGTTAGGATCAAACCAGCTTTCTTATTCAAACAATCACCGAACACCGCTCAGACCCTCAGAAGATCCATCTCATTAAGAGAACGTATACATAGTAGAAAATAGGGCGAGCAATAACCATTTGCTCACCCTTATAATATTATCCTTGGATAGTAGCTATCGTCTCTATGACAGGAGGATCAGCTAAGTGACGTTTAACAGCACACAAAGCAGCTGCATTTATTACCGCGTCTTTATATTTTACGGGGAAGGTAGAGGGCAATTTGATATCAATCTTAATCTTACTAATTAGATGTTTGGCTCTATCAAACTCCATTGATTGTTCTATTCTGATCCCACTTGTATCTATTCCACGTTGATCACAAAACGATTTTACAAAAATCCCAGCACAGGTGGCTAGAGAAGCTAAAAACAGATCGAAAGGAGTTGGTGCCGATCCATCACCAGCGGGTTGTGGCTGATCTGTTATGATCTCCATCCCATTATACTCGGCTATTACTTTCGCTTTGCCTTCTAATCTTACATTGATATTCATAGTGGTTTTTCTTACAAAAATATGGAAAAACATCGATGTGTACCCGCTTGTCCTCAAAAACCAGCTATTTCTCATTAGCATAGCCCACCAGATAGTAGGTGTCAGATGATGCAAAATTGACAATACGGTTTTTCTATTGAAACAATCCCTCATAATACATGTAAATTGCATCAAAAGTGATCAAATGAGACTCCTACTTGAATTATGGAAATGTTTTATTCTGGTTCTGTACCCCAATTACTGTAGATGCTGCGGTAGTATTTTAAACCAATTGGATGAGATTATCTGTTTTGATTGTCGACTAAAACTACCTTATACCGACTTCCACAAAACAGAAGGGAACCCGGTTGAAAAGTTGTTTTATGGTAGAGTGATAATAAACTCAGCAACTACCATGTTCCGATTTAGAAAAGAGGGAAGCGTTCAACTTATCCTACACTCTTTAAAGTATCATAATGATCCTTTAATTGGGATCGTATTAGGCAAACAATATGGTAAGGTTTTATCTATTGAAAAACGTTTTAGCAGTTGCACTATGATTATTCCGGTTCCCTTACACCCATTACGAGAAAAGAAAAGAGGTTATAATCAAAGTCAGAAATTTGCCGAAGGATTAGCCCAATCAATGCAGATCCCAGTCTGCTCTGATGTTCTTTTAAGAAAATACAAAACAGAGACTCAAACTAGGAAGAGTGCCTTTAAAAGATGGGAAAATGTAAAGGCTGTCTTCATGTTGGATAATCGTGAAAGATTAATCAATCAACATGTAATCATTGTAGATGATGTAATAACTACTGGTTCAACGATTGAAGCATGCATTCAATTACTTCTTGAAGAGCCGACCTGCAAGATAAGCCTTGTTGGAATTGCTCTTGCGGGGCATTCCCTCTAAGCAATTCCCCTGCCTACTATTAAAGATCAAATAAGATAGTTCTCTTCTCAATCCTATATTTCCCGATGAGTCTTATAAATGAAAGTTGAATCTAAAACCCCTTCTATATACCTGACCTTGTCAATTACCTTACCCGTTGTATCAAATTGGGTCCAAATACCATGAAAACGATAGTGAATCTGCTTTTCATCGCGAGTTAACAAGGAAGTTCCTTTCTGAACCAATCGGCCTTTAATATCCCAAAACTTGACCTTAACCTTTCCATGACAACGATATTTGAACTGACTACTCGGTCTTCCATTCGAATAGTAATAAGTAAATCTACGGGATTCCATGTCATTCTTAAAATAGCCATCCATTGATTTTACTTTACATGAGTCATCCCAATACTCAACCCAATGACCTTGCCGACGGCCTAAATGGTCTCGTTGATTCAACTTATAAAAGCTTTCTAGATATGCACATGAGGAAAGGAAGATCATACCAAGAATAAACAATACAAGTGGCGCTTTTGGTAAGTTATTTGGTGTCATTCGAATCTAGTTTATACTTAATAGGAAGAGTATAAATCGAAGCAATTGATTTGCCATCTTGTTTAGCCGGTTTCCAATCTGGCATCTTCTTAATAATGTTTATAGCAGCCTCATCTAACTCTTTACAGACTCCTCTTAGCACTTTAATATTGGCAATACGACCAGTCTCTGATACTTCAAACTGAACATATACCGTTCCCTCCCGCTTCTCCTGTCTGGCTTGTCTCGGATATTCCAGATTAGCCGTAATAAAGGACTTTAATGCGTCTATTCCACCAGGGTATTCAGCATTATGTTCAGAGGCAATAAAGTTTTGGCCATCTTTCCCTTTTAAAGACGAATGGTCATCTCCTAAAACAAATCTAATGGGTAGAACGTATGTAACAGCTTGTTGAGAAGCAGAGGTACCCACAGGGACCCAGTCTGGCATCAGATCGATTACACGAAGAGCCTCTTTCTCTAACTCAGGGTCAACCGCCCTCAATATCTTTCGTGCGATAATCTTCCCCTTCGAATTAAAGGTAAGCTCAACCATAACTGTACCCTCCACACCCTTCAATCGAGCCTGTTCCGGATACTTGACATTTTTCCTAATAAACTCCAATAAAGCACTTTGTCCGCCCGGAAACTTGATCAATTCAGACTCTACCTGCTTTTGATCCTGGAATTGTCTATTAGAATCAAATGAAGGCTTAATCACGACACGTGACGAAATGATCGCCGATGAGGTTAAAACTAGAATGGCAAGACCCAAAAGAAATACTTGCCCATAGGTACTGAGTTTTTTACGGTTTAACATGATGATTCTTTCTTTAAGATGTGATTTAAATGACAGGGTAAATGAGTATTTTTTCGATATCGTATTCTCTAGCAAAGCCATCTGATAGGTTCTTAAAACAATCCCCTTTTTGATCACTGATTGATCAGCTAAATATTCATGATTAAGGATAATCTCCTTTTTTATATACCAAAGTATCGGATTGAACCAAAAGAGTATAACCATTATCTCAGATAATATCTGGTCTAATACATGAAACTGATTCTTATGAGCCTGTTCATGTAACAGAACTGGGATAAGCTCTTCCTTTTTTGAAAGAAGATGGTGCGGTATATAAACCCGTTGAAAAAAAGAGAAGGGATCAGAAAAATCTGAAAGAGAATATATTCTAATGTCATTAAACAAGACTGGCGTAGCCCTTCTTGTTAACTTAATCGTTCTTATTAACCTATAAAAGAAAAAAATAGTCAGAAGAAGAAGACCCGTCAAATAAACAATTAGAGTAAGATTTTCAGTAAGCAAAGAAGATATAGAATTTTGCACCTTTTCTTCCTGTAATAGGGTAATACTTATTTCAGGGAGCCTCGACGAGTATACATAAATGGGAGTATTTACATTTGCAGAGAATGGAAAGGCTGCCACTAACGGCAGTATAAGTGATGCCAGTAAAAACCCTCGTTTCAGAATGTGAGAGAAATTAGACTTTAGTATTGACACGTATACAACAACCATAGACCCCTGTATGATTATTGCCTTCAGGATTGCTGTCATCCATTCAGAGTTATCCATCTTTCTTCCTTTTTATTTCAGTATCAATCAGCTGCTGAATCTCCTCTAACTGCTCCAAAGACAAATCTTCTTCCTTTGTAAAGAAGTTTGTTAGGGTATGATAATTATTCTCAAAGTAACCAACCATCATCTGTTTAAAACTAGACTTTCTATAGCTGGTCTTTGAAATGAGTGGATAATAAAGATGTGCTCGCCCTATCAATTCATGTCCAACAAAACCTTTGTTTTCTAGTAATCGAACAATCGTCGAGACGGTGGTATAAGCAGGTTTTGAATCCTTAATGGCTTCCAGAATATCATTCACGTAGCATTTTTCAAGTCTCCAGATAATCTGCATAATCTGTTCTTCTGCCCGTGTCAATTCTTTGTGATGCATGACTAACTAAATTTTTAGTTGAATAATATGGCGAAGATAATTCACTTTCATCCAAAAGTCAACTAAATTTTTAGTTGATAGTAAAATTTTGTTATTAGGATGGTACTTAGCGGTTAACGGGGTGGTAATAAGGAGGCGGTAATAAGGATTCAGAAGAAGCTTATCAAGAAAAGGAGACCATTCTGTATCAAAAACAGGACAGATTGAAATAATCGGTAATGATTTGTTGGTTTTTTAAATCATTAGGAAGAGAAGAGCGCGACAAGAGGGTGATTTTGGGAAAACCAAGAAGGATTAAAGGGAAAAGAGAAAAAAAAGTGGTCTTATCCGATATAAAGAAGTCGGAATGTGTATTTTTTTACCACATTTAAATGACCAGATAACGGGCTTTTCACTACATTTGCAATGTTTTAGTACACTGGTGCTGAACGGCAACAAATTACATATCTTCCGACCTATATTTCTGTCATATGAATAAAAAACTTCTCATACGCGATGTGACACTGCGAGATGGTCAGCAGTCGATATTTGCGACACGAATGAAGCAGGACCAGATAGACCGGGTCCTTGAACTTTATTTACATACTGGGTTTTACGCAACCGAAGTTTGGGGAGGTGCGGTTCCTGATTCCGTGATGCGGTATTTAGGAGAGAACCCATGGACAAGATTGGATATTATCAAGAAAAAGCTTGGTGATACCACCTATTTAACTGCGCTTTCAAGAGGACGCAATCTATTCGGTTATAATCCATATCCAGATGAGGTTATCGAAGGATTCTGCCGTCATAGTGTTGAGTCAGGGATTGGCATCATGCGTATATTTGATGCTCTAAATGACGTTGATAATGTAAAGGCGACGGTACGTTTTGTTAAACAATATGGCGGAAAGGCTGACTGTGCGGTTTGCTATACTGTTGACCCCAAATACTCAACCAGAGACAAACTAAGAACACTTTGGCAAGAGCATCATTTACCTCCAAAAGTATTCACAGACGACTACTTTTTGACGAAGGCCAAACAGATGGAGAGTTTAGGTGCTGATATGATCACCATTAAAGATATGGCTGGGTTGATTCCTCCTGCAAGAACAGCCAACTTAATGAGGATGTTAAAGAAAGAGGTAAAAGTTCCCATCGATTTCCACACGCATTGTACTCCGGGTTATGGATTAGCCTCTGCTTTACAAGCTGTAATCAATGGCGTAGACATTTTAGATACGGCGATTTTAGCTTTTGCGGGTGGGCCAGCGGCTCCTGCCCTTGAGTTGATACTTATCTTCTGTGATAAACTAGGCGTTGAGACTGATGTCAACCGTGAGATCATTGCAAGTATTGATGCTGAATTAAGAGAGATTCGTAAAGAACTTGACTTTGTAGATTCGATTAAGATCTGTCCTCGCGTCTTTGACCTGACTCGTGATAAGTTGCCATCTCACATTGACAAGTTATTCGATCAAGCCATCGAGTTCGCCAAAGCTGATAAAGAAGAAGAGCTTCTCGCTGCAACTCAGAAAATCGAAGAGTGGTTCGGTTTCCCTGCCCCTGACGAAAAAGTACGTGAGGCTGAGATGCCTGGTGGCATGTACACCAATATGTTGGCTCAATTAAAACAACTCAAACTGGAAAAGCTCCTCCCAAGAACGCTTGAGTTGATTCCTTCTGTTAGATTGGCAGCCGGCTTACCTCCTCTGGTAACCCCAACCAGTCAAATCGTAGGAGCACAAGCTGTAAACTGTGCCATCGACGAAGAAAAGGGTAACCCAATCTTTACTACTAAGTCTATTCAGTTTGTTAATCTCGTTAAAGGAGTTTATGGTCATACCCCTATTCCTGTTGACTCTCGCTTCAGATATAAAATTGCTGGAGTAGAAGATGAGACTCCTTACGATACCCGTTATTACAAAAGACAAGATAATCCCGTATTCGAAGAATATGGCGGATTACGTCTTGCTGATAATGAAAGAGATGAGTTACTACTTGAACTCTTCCCAAATGTTGCTAATGACTTCCTCAAGAAAAAAATTGAAGAACGTTATATGACGGAAATTCATGTTATAGAGGAAGAAAAAAGAAGAAAAATTCAAGCAGAAAAAGATGCTTACCTCAATCTTACTCCTGAAGAAAAGGAAGAAAGATTACTCCGTGGGCTCTATAACTACCAATGGATTTCAGCCTCTGATGAGGAGTTAGGGCGCTCATAATCTGACTAAAAACCATCAGTGCATCAAAAGGAAAAGCCGGCAATTGCCGGCTTTTCCTTTTGATGCAGCCCCTCCGGTTCTTTGAGAATGAACTCATTAAACCACTGCAATCATTTTAAGATTTGAGGGTCTAGTTTACAAAAAATTTTCCAGTCTATTCATACCTGCACAATAATTTATTCTGATACATAATCTTAGTATTACCCTTTTATTATTGCTAAAACGATTTAACTTACCTCTCCCTTACTTCTGCGTATCCTCTCCCTATTTATCCCAAATTTATACGGATAAATAGGGAGAGGATACGGACAGGTAAGGGAGAGGTATGGAAAATACACTTGCTATTCACACTTTGCTCCCATCAATATATAAGAGGATTTTCATTTAACCCAGTCATTAGGTAAATCAGATGCTTTTAAAAGCACCTTTTCGCAATTGCATGAATATTATCAGATTTACCCATTGTGTAGAAATGAACGGCAGGGATATCATGTTTGATAAGCTCAAGCGTCTGTTGAATTGCCCATTCAATGCCTACAGCCCTCACCGCCTTATTATCCTTGCAGGCTTCAACCTCTTTTACCAGCGTATCTGGAATGCTTACGCCAAAAGTCTTAGGTAGTATCTGTAGATGTGATCTGACACTTATTGGTTTGATTCCTGCTACTATCGGAACGGTAATACCTGCTTTTCGGCATCGATCAACAAAATCAAAGAAGGTTTGGTTATCGAAAAAGAGTTGTGTCACAATATAATCAGCCCCTGCGTCTACCTTCTGCTTTAGATATCGGATATCACTCTCATAGTTTGGAGACTCTGAATGCTTTTCAGGATAACCCGCAACACCAATACAGAAATCAGTCGCTGTAGCATTCTCAAGATCTTCATCAAGGTATTTGCCATTGTTAAGATCAACGATCTGTTTTACCAAATCTACGGCATAAGCATGCCCCTGCGGATCAGCCTGGAATGATTTCATCCCCCGCTCTGCATCACCTCTCACCGCTAAAACATTGTTAATCCCGAGAAAATGAAGGTCTATGAGTGCGTTTTCGGTCTCATCTTTTGAAAACCCACCACAAATAATGTGAGGCACTACGTTAACCTTATAATGATACCTCAATGCAGCAGCGATACCCACAGTTCCGGGTCGCTTCTTTACCACCCTTTTTTCAATCATGCCGCTCGGTAACTCATTATATAACACCTCCTCCCTATGATACGTCACATTGATATAGGGAGGATTAAACTCCATTAGTGGTTCAACGGTTTGATATATTTCCTCTAGTGTTGCCCCTTTTAGCGGAGGGAGAATCTCGAACGAGAAAAGGGTCTTAGTTGTCTTATTTAGAGTATCGCTTATTTTCATCTTCTCTATTAATGATTCGAATAATTCAAATTCTGCTTAATCCATTTTTCTGCTTCCTGAAGGGTCAAACCCTTACGACGAGCATATTGTTCTACTTGATCCAAGCCGACCTTGCCTACAGCAAAGTATTGAGACTGCCGATGGCTAAAGTAGAACCCACTTACGGAAGCCGCTGGTAGCATGGCAAAATGATCTGTAAGCGTTGCACCGACCTCCTCTTCGGCGTTCAGCAAGTCAAACAGAATTCGCTTTTCCGAATGATCCGGACATGCAGGATAGCCTGGTGCCGGTCTAATTCCTATATACTCCTCCTTGAGTATCTGGGCTAAATCAAATGACGCCTGCTCATAACCCCAATACTCTTTCCTGACTTTTTCATGTAGAAGCTCGGCAAAAGCCTCAGCCAGTCTATCGGCCAGAATCTTTAGCATGATGGCATTATAGTCATCGTTTTGTTGCTTGAATTGTTCAACGTAATCATCAAGCCCAATTCCGGCTGTAACAACAAAACCGCCTATATAATCATCGATCTTACTTTCAAACGGGGCAATAAAATCACTAAGCGAAAGATTAGGCGTTCCCTCCTCTTTCCTCTCCTGATTACGCAGAAAATGAAATTTTGCCACAATCTTCTTCCCCTTTCTCTTGGGGTAAACCAAAATATCTTCACCGTCAGAAGAGGCTGGAAGAATAAAGAAACGAGCATTAGCCTTGGTCATCTTTTTTGAGATAATCTGAGCCAGCATCTTATGAGCATCATCATATAAGGATTTTGCCTCAGCCCCCTTGACAGGGTCACGAAAGATATCAGGGTACTTCCCTGCAATCTTCCAGGAGTGAAAGAAGAATGTCCAGTCTATATAAGAAGCTATTTCAGAAAGAGGATAGTCAGTTAACGTGAAAAACCCGGTTTTTCTCGGTTTGAATGGCATATAATCAGTAAACAAATCAGGCTTATTGGCTCTTGCTGCATCATAAGAAAGATACTTATCTGCAACTTTTGAAGATAGGTATCGGGCCTTAACTGCTGAGTACTTTATCCTTAAATTCTCTAAAAACTGGGGTCTCTTCTCAGCATTAAGTAAGGAGGAGACCACATTTACGGCCAAAGATGCATCTTTCACGTGGACAATAGGGGAATCATTCGCCTCTGCTATTCTTAAGGCAGTATGAAGTTCAGAGGTAGTCGCACCCCCTATCAGCAGTGGCGTTTTTAAACCAGCCTCTTTCATCTCGGAAGCTACGTGTATCATCTCATCCAGTGAAGGGGTTATCAATCCACTTAATCCAACAATACTAACCTCATTCTCTATGGCCTCTTTAATAATTCGATCAGCGGGTACCATAACACCAAGATCGATAATCCGATAATTATTACATGCAAGAACAATAGAAACAATGTTTTTACCGATGTCATGTACATCTCCTTTGACGGTAGCAAGCAAAACTATTCCGTTATGCTTTATAGTTGAGTTATCACTTCTCTTTTCAGCTTCAATAAAAGGGGTAAGATATGCCACCGCCTTTTTCATGACACGAGCACTCTTTACCACTTGAGGAAGAAACATTTTGCCAGCACCAAAAAGATCACCAACCTCCGTCATTGCCCTCATTAAGGGGCCCTCAATCACATCCAATGATCGATCTAATTGAGCCCTAACAGCTTCCGTATCCTCCTCTATATAGTCAGAAATACCCTTTATTAGAGCGTGGTTAAGTCTATCAAACGCATTTCCATCCCTCCATTTCAAGGCAAGATTCGGACCTTCCTCCTTATGTTCCTTCTCTTTTTCGGCATATATAATCAGACGTTCCGTTGCATCCTTTCTTCTATTTAAGATAACATCTTCAAGTAAAATCAACAGATCAGAAGGGATCTCATTATATACAGGTATCACTCCTGCATTAACAATTCCCATATCAAGTCCCGCTTTAATGGCATGATAAAGAAATACAGCGTGCATTGACTCTCTCAGCTTGTCATTTCCACGAAAACTAAAAGATAGATTACTGATTCCGCCACTTACCCTTGCTCCAGGTAAATTTGACTTGATCCATTGCGTCGCTTTAAAGAAATCGACTGCATAGTTATTATGCTCATCGATACCTGTAGCAATAGCCAGAATGTTAGGATCAAAAATGATGTCATTTGGATTAAAGCCTGCCTCTTTAATTAACAGTTGATAGGCTCTTCGGCAGATTTCAATTCGACGGCCAAAGGAGGTGGCCTGCCCCTCTTCGTCAAAAGCCATCACAACTACAGCAGCTCCGTATTGCTTAATAAGGCTAGCATGCTTAAGAAATAGCACCTCACCCTCTTTAAGACTAATTGAGTTAACAATTGCCTTTCCTTGAAGACACTTAAGCCCTGCCTCTATCACTTCCCACTTAGAGGAGTCAATCATGATAGGGACTTTAGCAATTTCAGGATCACTCATCAGGTAGTTAAGGAATTTCTGCATTGAAGAGACCGCATCAATCATTGCATCATCCATATTGATATCCAATACTTGTGCTCCATTTTCAACCTGCTGACGGGCAATGGATAGGGCCTCTTCATACTGACCAGAATGGATCAAACGAGCGAACTTTCGTGATCCGCTAACATTATTTCGCTCTCCGATATTGATAAAGTTTGAGCCACTATATGAATGAAGCGGCTCTAATCCACTCAACCGTAAACCATCAGTATCTTTGGCTGGCTTTCTTGGTATCGCCTTCTCAGCTAAAGCGGCCAATGACCGGATGTGATCAGGCGTTGTACCACAACATCCACCAATAATATTAACCGATTTATGTTCAACATACCTACTTAATTGATGAGCCATTTGACTTGGTGTCTCATCATACCCCCCCAATTCATTTGGTAAACCAGCATTAGGATAAGCACTTACAAAATAATTGGAATGTTTTGACAGTTCTTCCACATAAGGTAGCATCTCTTTTGCACCTAGAGCACAATTAAAACCAATGCTTATAAGCTCTATATGCGAAAGAGATATAAGAAAAGCCAAAGGAGTTTGACCAGAAAGTGTCCTACCTGATTTATCAGTAATTGTACCCGAGATCATTATAGGAAATTTCCTGGCTCCCTTGCTGGTAAAAACAACGTCACGACCTTTTCGCTTTAACGTATTATCCGCCGCAAAAAGGGCAGCCTTTGCATTAAGCGTATCGAAAATAGTCTCAATCAACAGTATATCTACCCCACCATCAAGTAACCCATTTATTTGTTCAGAATATACGTTAACAAGGTCATCAAAAGTCACTGCGCGATAAGCAGGATTCATAACATCTGGAGACATCGAGGCGGTTTTATTGGTAGGTCCTATTGCACCGGCCACGAAACGAGGCTTATCTGGTTGCCGGGGAGTAGCTTCATCGGCCGCTTCTCTGGCAACCTTAGCTGCTTCAAAGTTGAGTTCATAACAAAGAGACTCTAAATGGTAATCAGCTTGAGAAATTGCATTTGCATTGAATGTATTAGTCTCAATGATATCAGCGCCTGCATCGAGGTACTCATTATGAATACTCTTTATGACATCGCTCTTTGTTAGGCAGAGCAGGTCATTATTTCCCTTCAAATCAACAGAATGATCTCTGAATCGAGCCCCTCTAAAATCGCTTTCAGTAAGATTAAACCGTTGAATCATGGTTCCCATTGCTCCATCCAAAACCAAGACCTTGCTTTCCAAAAGGTCGTATATACTCTTGTTCATGTATCGAATTATTTTGAGCATTCAACTAACCAACCCACCTAATTCTAAACTCCTAAAAAAGGAGTTCTTACAAAAGAGAGAACGATTAGTTTTTGCATGGCCTTCCTAATATGAATTTAAATAACCTGTTTAAAAGAAATCGGAGACCCGTTGAGTTCATCCATTTGTATTTCAATTATAAAAGTTACCTTCCCGTATACTAATACTTCGGAAAATGAATAATGTTCACTGAGGGGTTTTTAATCCAATCAGCCTTTCTGAGGTTTTGAAGGGTTATCTCGCCTATGATATAATGGTTTTTCTTTGACGAGAACCTCTCAGCGATTGTTTCAAACACCGACATATCAACTACAGACCAGTCATCGAAACGAATATAGAGATTCAACAGCGATTGCTCATTCAGTTGCGAAGCACTTTGCTGTTTCAATTTCTTATACTCATAACGATAATCATAGGAGAGTGCTGAAATATCAGAGACGACGGCCGAGCCGGTTGGATTACTTCCAGCCCCTTTTCCAGCAAAGAATTGTATCTCAGAAAAAAGACTCTCTACTAACACCCCATTGTATTCATTTCTAACTGCCGCAAGATGGTGGTTGGAGGGGATAAATGAAGGCATACAGAAGGCTGTAACTTGTGAATTCTCCTTTTTAGCTCGGGCAATCAATCGTATGGTGAGGTTTCTTTGACGTGCAAACTCCAGATCGAAAGTCGATATTCTGCTTATTCCAAAGGTGAACAAACTAGCTGGATTTGTAAATATCCCAAATGCATGAAGTATCAGAATAGATAACTTATATCTGGGGTCAAACCCTTCAATATCGAGTGTTGGATCTGACTCAGCAAAGCCATTAAGTTGAGCCTCCTTCAATGCGGTGTTAAAATCGGGGGTAGTCCTTTCGGTAAGTCCGGTTAAAATATAATTAGTAGAACCGTTTAAAATGCCTTCAATACAGGTTAGGAGGTCATTATCATAGTACTCTTCAAGATTTCGGATTATGGGAATACTGGCGCATGCGGCGGCTTCATAAAGCAATGGCACTTGATAAGTTTGCTGTAAAGAATAGAGCTCTTCACTATGTTCTGCAATCATCTTTTTATTAGCGGTTACAACGGCTTTCCCCTTCTTTAGAGCATACGAAACTATCTTAAAGGCGGCTTCGGCGTCATCTATAAGCTCTACAATAACATCAATTTCAGTATTATCAAGAAGATCAGCAGGCTTTGTAGTGAAGAAAGAACTATCCAGAATTCTCTCCTTTTTAGAGTCTTTAACACAGATTTTTACTATATCTGCCTTGATACCCTTTGTTTGGTTTAAGACATGATAAACCCCTTGTCCAACGCATCCAAAGCCAAAAATTCCAAGCTTAATTCTTTTGTTATGGGTCATGACTAAAGGGTATTAAATTTTATTAAGAGCTTGTTTCAAATCATCGATTAGGTCATCTGCATTCTCAATGCCACATGAAATTCTAATTAAAGAATCATCAATTCCAGCGGCATGTCTCACATCCTGCGGTATGCTTTTATGAGTCATTAAAGCAGGTTGGCAGATAAGCGATTTAACTCCGCCGAGACTTTCCGCCAGTTTAAACAATTTGGTTGATGAGCATACCTTAGAACCGGTATCTACAGTATCCGTTTTTAAAGAAAAGGAGATCATTGCGCCAAATCGGCTTTGTTGCTTTTTAGCTATCTCATGATTAGGATGTGTATTTAAACCGGGGTAATTAACCCTTTTTACTAAAGGATGACTCGCAAGGAATTGCGCTACTAGTTCTGCATTGTCGCACTGTTTATTAACCCGTAATGCGAGGGTTTCAATTCCCCTAATGGTAAGCCAGGAATCGAAGGGACCGAGTATGGCTCCTGATGAGTTTTGAATAAACTTTATCTGTTCGGCCAACTCGCTGTTTCGGGTGACCACCAGACCAGCTATCAGATCAGAATGTCCGGCTAAATACTTCGTTGCACTGTGAATCACAATATCGGCACCAAGATCTATGGGTTTTTGAAGTATCGGGGAGGCAAAGGTGTTATCTACCACTAAAAGGGCCCCAATCTCTTGTGCAATTAGAGAAATCTCTTTGATATCGGCTATTTTAAGGGTCGGATTAGTGGGTGACTCTAGCCAGATCAACTTCGTTTTATCTGTTACGCTAGCTTTAAGATTTCTTATATCAGAACAATCAACCCGAACCAATTGAATTCCCAGGCGATTATAGATATGGTTAAGCGTACGCCATGTTCCGCCATACAGATCATCTACTGCAACAATTTGATCGCCTGAGTTAAGCAGTTTTATAACTGCATCAATGGCAGCCAGACCCGATGCAAAAGCAAAACCATGTGATCCGTTTTCAAGGGTAGCAATAAGTTTTTCAAGGACAGCCCGAGTTGGGTTATTGGTACGCCCATAGTCAAATCCACGATGCACACCGGGTGAATCTTGAACAAAAGTGGCTGTTTGGTAGATTGGGGTTGAGATGGCGCCTGTCAACAAATCAGGTTCGATAGAATGAAGAATTTTTGTCTCTTTTTTCATGGCTAAAGCGTTTTAGAATGGTTAAGCTTATCAGCCAGGTGTCGGGAAGAGACAAAAAAAATCTCCTCCGACAAGTCAGGGGAGATGCATCATTTCCTCATCACATGATTCAGAAACATCACCTGATCTTATCTCTCCCGATCTAACGGGTAGGAATTGGCACCTTGTGATATCACAGGTTGCCAAGGTTTCGCAGGGCCTAATCCCTCCACCTTTCTGGATAAGCGGTTAATCGAATGAACGAGGCTACAAAGTTATATCATTTGTTTTGGAAAAATCAAACATCAACCCAAAATAGACAGAAAAAAAACATACTCCCCTAAAGTTAAACCATTTACAGGTTAAACGTCTCAAGTAACATTAAAAGCAAAAAGAAGCTATTCCTGATGAACTGCTTTAGCGATAGCTACCAAACGTGATGGATCTTTTTCCGCAATGGTTCCGACAACGACGATGTCGGCACCAGCCTCACATGCTACAATGGCTTGTTCTGCGGTTCTGATACCTCCTCCAACAATTATTGGCAAATTAACCGTATTTCTTACTTCTCTAATTAATTCAGCACTTATAGGATTCTCAGCACCGCTACCTCCATCCAGATAGATTACTTGTAACCCAAGCATCTCACCGGCCATTGCAGTACATCCAGCAATCTGCGGCTTATCAGAGGGTATTGGCAAAGTATTGCTCATATATAGGGCTGTTGTACTTCGCCCTGAATCAATTAACATATACCCGGTTGCTATGGCCTCCAATCCTGCCTTTTTTATGTACGGCGCTGCAACAACCTGCCTTCCAATTAACATCTCCGGATTTCTGCCAGAGATCAAACTTAGAAACAAAATTGCATCTGCTTTCCCATTTACCTGCATTACACTGCCAGGAAAAAGAATAAGAGGGATAGAACAATTACCTCGTAATGCCTCCAGACATAGATCCATCTGATCATCGCCTATCAAACTACCTCCTACAAATACAAAATCCACCCCTGCACTTTGAGCCGTTTTTGCCATCATCTCAAAATACGAAACACTCCGACCATCAGGGTCGATAAGGACGGCGATCTGCTTTTTTTGAGCTATTGCGGTTTCTTTTATTGACTTCAGTAAGGTCATAAGTACAACTGATTGTTACAAAAATAGTGTTTTGTTCGCTGCAACTAAACATAAACTTCCTATTCTTTTGTATCTGCATTCAACCCTTAATAAAAAAAGGCCTTATTTCTTACATGAAATCATCCTTACTTAAGCCATTCCATCTTTGGATATCTAACTCTAAGTGTAGTCTTCAAGATTAAGGCCTTTCGAGTCTCCCCTATCTCTTCATACCCTTTTATCAACATAACTTTTAGATGAAGAGCATACCAATTACATCGCCCAGACGGGTCTGCTTCCAGTTGCCGATCGGCCTCCTCCCATAATGCCACGGCTTGTTTTTTATCACCACCAAAAATTGCTGGTCGATAAAAAAGTGAATTTCCTCTCTCAAATAAAACGTATGGATTGTTTAAACCCGATCCCTTAATCTCATCCATCCTATTTGAATAAACTCTTCCATATATAGGTGCTTTAATAGGTTGAATTGATATCTTAAATCCATTCAATCCCGCATACATGCTCATAAGTTCTGGATTGGATGCATATTGCTTTAACAACTTCTTTAACTGTGCTTCCAAGAGATTAATCTGCTTTTGAGCTAACTCTTCCCTCTTAGTTTCCAACAAAATCCCAATATATCCATATCTAGCCCTTGTATAAACCAACTGGTCGGCTAAATGAAGCGATGTGTCTTGAGGAATCTCTGAAATAGCAACCTCCCAATCAGACTTATTCCCAGTTATATAGTCTTCTAACAACCGGCAACTCATCTGCTGTGAGGTCACTTGACCAACCAACCTGTTGATAAAAAACAACATCATCACAAATATCATTAACCCAAATCGATATCCCGACCTTTCCATTGAATCTTCTTTTTAGTCTTTTCTCTCAAATTAATAATTAAAATATGTATCATTACACCCATTTGAACAGGATGCAAAAATAAATTACCAAGAATATTCTGCCCGGCAATAATTGAAGTTGATACCCGATTTAAGATTATAAAAGAGCCTAGAACCAAACCCTGCCATAAATCTATAAAAGGTAATATAACAATAGGCACTATTCCAAATAAAAGAACATACCCAAAAGCCAATAACCTCGAGCCACCAAAAAACTGATGGATATTTTTTGAAAACCCTTTAACTGCATCCATATATGATGTATACATCCTACATCTAACAGCCCCATGGCTCACCATAACCCTCATCCTATAGCCTTTCCTCTTTACCAACCGGGCAATCTTGATGTCTTCAACCACTTCACTTCTTACCAGACTATGCCACCCATTTCTTCGATAGACCTCTGCGTTAAATAGCATCACTTGTCCATTAGCCGCAGCAATTGAGTCATGCTTTAATGAAAATACCATCCTCAGCGGGAGTAATGACAAAAGGATCCAATGCATTAATGGTACGGTTACCCTCTCACCTATGCTCTTCATCTCTTGATAAGGAAAAACAGAAACCAAAGAGAGTTTATCTCTCCATAATAATTTGGAAAGAATGAATGAAAGATCAGGTGAGATCATAACATCTGCATCTACAAACAACATTGATTCTGCCCTACTCTGCTTTGCCAACTGATGGCAGGCATACGTTTTCCCATTCCATCCACCCGGTAATGGCCTCCCTTCAATCAACTCAATCTTAGAAACTTGTTCCATTGAATTCCTTATTATGGAGGCCGTCTTATCGGTAGAATGATCATCGTAAAAAATAATCTTGTTAAATCCTGCAGCTCCTTTCGTCAATGAGGACAATAGAGGATTGAGCCTGGTCTCCTCATTTCTCACTGGAATCAAAACATCCGGCAAAGGCTCTTTATCAAAATCCGTATTTCCAATCCTCGGCTTTTCTCGTTCAACCCATGGCCTTGAAATAAGGTTAAAGAGACTAACCATCAGAATTATCGTCTGAAAACTTAATAATAGAATAAAGAGATTGTTCATGGTTCCTGCATTTCAGACATTTCTAAAAACCCCTTGTTATAGGCAGATTCCAGAGCCTCCAAGGTCATATCAGATGATTGATACCATTTTAATCTGATAGTAACTTTAGGTCGAGACGATGAAAAGTAATCAATAAAAACAAATGAAAACAAGACATGAAATTGAGAATCCTTTTTTGATGTTAATAGAGATATACCAGATTTAAACTTTATTTCACGCCCATAAATACTTTTTATCTCCCCCTCAGGGAAAATTGTTACTAAGTTATCTCTATTTTTTAACAAGGAAGCGGCATAATTAAACGACTCAAGGATTGAACGCTTACCCGGAGAGACAGGAAACGCTCCAACCTTTTTAAGAAAGGGTCGTTCATCGATCTGTTCTTTTAACATCATGACATGAAAAGTTTTTCCCAACTTTTTACTTATCAGCCATGCAAAATATCCATCCCACCAACTAAAATGATTTTGCAATAACAGAATTGACCCATTGGGCAACTCCTCTTTAAGATCAATCTTTATAGACTTAAAAAGGAAGAGACCCAGAAACCGGAACCAACCGGTTACCCAACTCAAAGTATACTGGCTTATTTTTTTCTGATCCATTTTACGATGATTATCTGAACTCCAAAAGATAGTAAAGAGATATTACACTATTTAAGTTACCCTTTAAGAAATCTTTTATTTTTAAACTGATCTCTTACTTTTGGTAATTTCCACCATGGTGTGCTCGGACTGTAATGGTGTTCATAATGATATCCGAAAAAGAAGCAGGTAATTAACGCCAAGAAATCAGAGTAAGGAAAAGATCTCGCTTTATATGGCTCCATTGAGTGTAAATGTGGTAATTTATGGGGTTGATAGGTTCCGAAATAGAATAATTGAAATGTTGATAGGATTAGAGGAAGAACCCAATAGAGCAGTAATTGTCCCTCTGAAAAAAAGATTAAACCAAGATTAAAGGCAATCGCCATAATCCCTATCTGCCAGATCGTAAGGTACTCTCTCATAAACTTCCACCACCAGATAAAAAAATTCTGCTCAGAAGAAAAATCAGGATCCAGCTCGGTTCCAGGATGCTCATGATGAACTTTATGTTTTTTGATTAATCGAGGAAACCATAATCCTGCATAAAGGATAGTACTTAGATTACCCAGCAAGCGATTTACCCAACTCTTCTTTGAAATAGATCCATGCATTGCATCATGCGCTACGATAAAAAGACCAACAGAGAGCCAGGTTTGTACCGGGATCACAATAATGGTCCAAACGGATACTAAGTTCCCGGTAGAAATCAGTAACGTGAAAAAAAGGTTACCAATCCATAAAAAGATGATTATTATTGAAAGGATGATTCCCATGGGCAAAGTATTATTTGAGGTAACAGATCATTGTCAGGGCGAGAAAGAAACCTACTTGAGATAGAAGTAAAGTAACCGCTAAAGGGTTTCTCATGGCATCAGCCTCTCTTCTTGTAATGGCAAAAACAGGCACAGAGATTAAAAACCATGTAACATAATTAGAAATTGGGATATAAGATTCTTCCCAATTCCACAATCCAATACAGACTGCTCCAGGTTCCATGACTAAATCAAATAAAGTCAATAGAAGAGCACCTAACGGAATGTAATACCATCGATGTTTAACAGAGCGCATAACACCAGAAAAAAGATACCCCAGCATAGCCCATAAGACACCTATCATCAATGGGGTGTTATATACTTTAATGCCTAGAAATGGGCCATACTCATAATCCCCAAAAAGCAAGCCGCTGTTTACCCCTACCATTTCGGCAAAAAAACCCAGAAAGAAAACCACCCCTAAGAGTTTTATAACCCTCCTCTCTGAATATTTAGCATACATTACTAATAACCCCACACAGATAATCAGATGAAAAGGCACCATTCTCTGAAAAAGCGAAATGGTTTCATTAAAAGCAAACCCAGCAACTCCAACAACATGGAGTATAACAATAAAGGCAATAGCCCATTTTGTGGCTGGCAACTTAATTTTTACCTTTCTCATCTTCTTTAATTAGCTTTTCTACAATCTTAGCGGATGCTAAGCAGAGAGGAACCCCTCCACCCGGATGCACACTTCCCCCTGCGAAATAGAGTCCCGGAAACTCCTTTAAAAAGTTCGGATGTCTTTTAAATGCCGAATCCATCTTGTTAGAAGCAGACCCATATAGAGCCCCACAAAAACTTCCAGTCGTAGCCTCTATCATCTCCGGGGTCAATACCCTTTCAAATTGAATGAAAGCCGCAACCTCCTCACCTAAAGCCTTAGCCAATTTTCCCAATATAATAGTTCTGATTCGATCTACCCATACCGACCAATGCTGACCCCTGTGAAAAGGTGCATTAATCATCACAAAAAGATTACTACAATTTGGAGGAGCATCTTCTTTAATTAATACAGAGCTATTATAGACATAAATCGTAGGATCTTCGAAGAGTTTCGTACCAGAACCTAATTCATCGAACTCCTTTTTATAATTATCGGAGTAAAACACATTATGAACATCCAGACTCTTCAATGATTTATTTACCGCCCAATAGAAGATTAAAGCAGATGTTGAAAGCTCTCTCCTACCCTCCTTTTTGAATAACCTATCATTTCTAAGCACCTGCTTATAGAACGTCCTAACATCAATCGTGTTAATCACCTTATCATAATAGTGAGTGGTTTCATTTACGGTTAAAAGCCATCCCTGTTCTTTCTGTTCTAAGTCAATAACCCTTGAATTAAAGACGAACTCCACTCCGAGCCGTAAAGCCTGCTGATATAATGCATCGACAATACAACGCATTCCTCTATGAGGCAACCAAGCTCCAAGATTATGTTCTAAATGAGAGATAACTCTTAGAGTGGCTGGGGTTGAATATGGATTACTGCCATTATAGGTTGCATAGCGATCAAATAACAGAACAAGTTTAGATTTACCAAAACGTTTCTCATTATAACGATGTAAAGAAACAAAAGGCTTCAAATGAGTCCATTTATATAGATATTTAAAGTTTCCCCACTTCAAGAGATCCTTTATACGATGTAAGCTACGATAAATAAACACAGGAGCTGTTAACTCCCACAGACTTTTAGTCTCTTTAAGGTACTTTTCGAGTAACTCCTTTTCAATATTAAAAAAGGTCGAGGCATCTTCCACAAAAGTTTTGGGGTCTGATGAAGCATTAAAAACGCTTCCATCAGGAAAGAAATTTCTATGCAGCGTTTTTAATGGATAGGTTTTAAATTTGAGATCATCGTCTAACAATTCAAATAGCTGATCAGGTAGAGTGAAAAGAGAGGGACCCATATCGAATCGATAACCCTCCTTCTCAAAAGAGCCCAGTTTTCCTCCATAGGTGTCATTTGACTCCCAAACAACCACTCTTTCTCCAGCCCTGCTAAGACGAATGGCAATTGCTAAGCCAGAGATTCCTGATCCGATAACCGATGTAGCCATTACTTTGTTATTGCTAAAAAAATTTATTTACAATAATAGTAAACAATTTGGCTCCAAATTGTTTAAACTTTAACCTATCTTTATTAAACAAATGTCAAAAAAAGTACTCATAATCGGAACGGGCCTAGGTGCTCTTTCGACCGCTCTAAGGTTATCAAGACGAGGTTATCAAATTGAGATGGTAGAGAAATATCATAAGGCAGGCGGGAGGCTAAATCTTCTTGAGAAAGATGGGTTCAAATGGGATCTAGCACCTACCTTCTTCTCGATGAGCTATGAATTCGATGAATTAATGAAGGATGCAGGAATGAAGAAACCGTTTTCTTTTATTGAGCTAGACCCTTTATATTCCGTGCACTTTGAAGGAGATCAAAGAAAATACCTAATCTATAAAAACCTTGATAAACTTGAGGCTGAGTTTGAAGATTTGGAGCCCGGATTTAAAAAGCGAATGGAGAAATTCCTTGATAAGACTGGGAAAATATTTCATGACACCGAGAATATAATCATCAAAAAGAACTTTAATTCGCTTATTCATTATTTACTTAGTATGTCAACGGTGCCATGGAAACATGCTCCGGGTATGATTACCACAATGTGGGATGAGCTTGGGAAACACTTTTCCAGTTTTGAGGTAAAGGTTATTTTTTCTCTTGTTGGTTTTTTCTTAGGCTCAACTCCGTTTGATACTCCTGCAGTTTTTACATTATTAACCTATACTGAACTCAAACATGATGGTTATTATAATGTAGAAGGAGGAATGTATAAGATCGTTGAAGGGCTTGTATCTGAGCTGAAATCAAGAGGAGTTTCCTTCCATTACAATGTTGAGATTATCGACTACTACACTGAGAATGCAGTATTAAAAGGCTTCATTGATCAAAATGGGAAGAAATGGACGGCCGATCGCTTTGTGGTCAATGCGGATGCAGCAGCCTTCAGAGGGGGGATGTTTAAAAGAGAAAAATACTCCCCAGCTAAACTAGATGAGCTTCACTGGACGATGGCTCCTCTGACCATTTATCTTGGCATTAAAGGAAAACTGGATTCTCTTTACCACCACAACTACTTCCTCAGGAGAAACTTTCAAGAGTATGCCAACAGAATATTTAAAAACTCTATTGGCCTCGACAAACCCTATTACTACCTAAATATGCCCTCAGCTCATAACCCCGACTATGCTCCTGAAGGTCATGAGAGTCTCTTTATTCTTTGTCCGGTGCCAGATCTCAGATATAAACCCAATTGGGATGATGTTGACCAGATTGCAGATGGAATCATCCATGATTTATCACAAAGAATTGAATTTGATATTCAGTCAAACATTGTTTCCAAAACCATTTTATCACCCATCCAGTGGGAAAAGATGTTCAATCTCTATAGAGGAAGTGGGTTAGGTTTAGCCCATGACTTAAGTCAAGTTGGTTACTTCAGACCCTCTAATCAAGATGAAGTCTTCCCGAATTTATTCTATGTTGGAGCCTCTACCACACCGGGTACGGGCCTGCCTATGGTTGTAATCAGTTCAAAACTTGTAACAGAAAGGATCTTAAAGTATGATGGAGTTATATCTTAAAAACAACTTGGAGATAAGTAGGTTAACCACCACAAACTACTCCACCTCTTTCTCTCTCGGGGTCAGAATGCTTAATCCTGAATACAGAAGAGCAATATATGCTATCTATGGTTTTGTCAGATATGCTGACGAAATTGTTGATACCTTCTTAAACTATGACCGGAAAACGCTCTTTGAAGAGTTCGAACAAGAGACGTGGAAAGCGATTGAACGAAAAATCAGCACTAACCCCATCCTGCACAGCTTTCAATGGGTAACAAACCATTATAAAATTGATCATGACCTAATAGAAGCGTTTCTCTATAGTATGAAGCTTGACCTACATGAACAAGTTTACGACGAAGAGATGCTTAGAACCTATATTTATGGTTCAGCTGAAGTAGTAGGTCTGATGTGTCTAAAAGTTTTCTATGCCAATGATCCGGAAACCTACGAACGGTTAAAATACCCAGCAAGAAAACTTGGAGAGGCCTTCCAAAAGGTCAACTTCCTTAGAGATGCTTCCGATGATTTTGAAGGTAAAGGAAGGATTTATTTCAAGAACATCGATTTTAACAACTTTGACATTGAGACCAAGCGAAAGATTGAGTCTGAAATTGCTCTTGACTTCAAAGAAGCGCAGATAGGCATACGAAGTCTCAAAAAAGAGGTAAGATTTGGTGTCTTTCTAGCCTACAAGTACTATCAAAACCTGCTTAAAAAAATCGTTGCAGCTCCCCCTGAGAGCATCCTCAAACAACGATATAGAGTCTCTAATACCAGAAAGATACTCATCATGCTTAATACCTTTGCACGAAATCAGGTTAATCTGTTATAGTGGCCTTTAGGTATAATCACCCCTCTCTTTTCATTAAAGTCAAATAATGATCTCAATAGAAAACACCTTCTACCTACTCATCCTTTTGGCAAGTCTGTCGGGTCCCCTTCTCTTGAGTTTTGATAAAAAAGTAGCGTTCTTTTCGAAGTTTAAACTCTCCTGGCCGGCCATTCTTTGGCCAGCCATTCTCTATATCGGTTGGGACGCCCTTTTCACCAATATGAGTGTTTGGAGTTTTGCAGATAAATATACTTTGGGTTTAACCCTGATTGGCTTGCCTATCGAAGAGGTTCTATTTTTCTTCATTATACCCTACTGCAGCATCTTTGTCTACGAGGTGTATAAGTCATATTTCCCCGGATTGCTAAACGTTCGAAGTAAACTAACGGGCTACATCGCCTTGATGCTTATCGTTATTTTCTTTGTTTACCGAGGTTTCCCGTTCAACCAATTATATACATCCTGGGTAAGTTTAAGTACTTTAGCCATAGTTGCCGTTCTTCTTAGCCAAGCCTCTTTTACCAGGTATTGGGTATTATTTGGGCTGACTTACCTTACGGTACTCATCCCAAAATTCATTGTTAATGGAATCTTGACCAGCTTGCCGATCGTAATTTACAATGACTCCTATTTCTCGGGGATCAGACTCTTTTCTATTCCCTTTGAAGATTTTATTTACTTCCTAGGCCTCTTCCTTTTAAACATTCGATTTTACGAATACTATTTAAGGAGAAGAACTCAAAAAGAGCAGTAGTCTTCTATAAACAACGGTTAAAAAAGAGACCAAAAATCGTCATTTTCAAGAGTTGTTCCTTATAGAGAGAAGAGGCGATTTTCTTGATATCAAAACAGCATGTACAGCTGTTATAGCAAAAGTGATTAAGGCGATTATCATCGTAGCAATAAGGTAAACATTAGGATTTATCGGCATTGCATACGAGAAACCTGAAAGCCACCAATGCGCAAAGATGGCCGCTAAAGGAATTCCAAAAACAATGGCAAAAAGGGTTAAGATCGCAAATTCTTTCCCGATAATGGATAAGATGTCAAGATCAGAAGCCCCCAGCACCTTCCGAATACCTATCTCATGAGCTCTTTCACCGGCAACATACGAGACAAGACCGATTAATCCCATTGCTGCTACTAAAAGCATCAGTAAACAGAGTAACGCTGAGATCTCAGAGGTCTTTTTCTCAGCTGCATACTGCTTCTCTATTTCATCGGTCAGCAGCGAATATTCAAAAGGCCTCCCCTCATTCATCTCGATATATTTCTGTTTAATGAAATTTAACACTACCGATAGAGATGCATCTGAACGATACCTTACTACAACATATCGAGTAAAATAATTGATCTCAAACTCATTCTCCTTTAAATTCAAAACCAACGGGGTAATGGGCTGATGAAGTGACTTGACATGAAAATCCTTAAAGACTCCTACCACCCGCTCATGTCCACTAAGACTATGAAAACTCTTCCCAATAGCCGACTCATTCGTCCATCCCATCTGTCTGACTAAATCCTCAGAGATCAACAATCCCTGATCATAGTCGGTACTCCCTTTATAAATAAAGTCTCGACCGCTAACAATAGGAATCCTTAACGTTTTTATAAAATCATCCCGAATTACCAAAGCCGGGAAGAAATGCCATTTATTAGGGTCTTCACCCTCAACCTTAAATTCATGGTTATTATGATTCACCCCAGGGACCTCATCAACGGCAGATACCGATTCTATCATCGCATTCTCCAGAAGTGACGTACGGAAAACTTGAAACTGCTTAACTAAAGGACTCTGCTTTATTGGAACTAAAATGATATTCTTAGAGTCAAACCCTAAATCGGCATTCTTAATAAAAGACAACTGTCCTATAAAAATTGCAGTAATTACAATCAAGACAAAAGAGGCTGCAATCTGAAAAACCACAAGCACTTTCCTGACAATAATTGGACTTCTTCCTCTTCCTGTCAATCCTCTCAAAACCTTTACAGGCTCATATCCCGTAAGGAACAAAGCAGGATAACTGCCCGCTAACAATGCCGTACCTAGAACGATCCCCGCAAGAACCATTAAAAGGGTTGGATCCATCAGATCTAACGCCGTAAACCTCCTTGATGCAAGACTATTTAACAACGGAAGCATCAAATTAGAGAACAACAATGCAAGGAAGGTTGCCGCAAGCACCATTATAAAAGCCTCAGTCAAGAACTGAGCCCTTAAAAAGTTCTTATTGGCTCCAAAAACCTTCTTTAAAGCAATCTCCTTCGCTCTTTGAACCGCAGTAGCCGTACTCAGGTTCATATAGTTAATAGCTGCAACCACAATTACAAATAGAGCTATATAAGCTAACCATTTTAAATAAAACCAGTTGCTATTAGGAGAAAGCTCGTAATCAAGATTTGAATGAAGATGAATAGAGGTCAGCGGTTGAAGCGTTAAAGTAATCGCTTTCGGATCCGCATCAAAATAGTGCTCTAAAGCAAATCGGGGTAGCTGCGCCTCTAATTCATCCTTTGATACCCCCGGCTTAAGCTTTACATAGGTATAAAATGGATTAAAAACCCAGGTCTGTGGTAAGGTGCCACTCTTCGAAAACCTAGCCATTGTCGACAACGAGACGATCATGTCATAAGGCATATGAGTAGTCACTGGAGGATCTTCAACCACACCTGTTACAGTCAATTTCATAAACTTATTTAGCCGTAACTGCTTCCCTAATGCGTTTGCATTACCGAAGTACCTCTTGGCCGTTGACTCGGTCAATACAATGGATAAAGGACTAGAAAGAGCCTTTTTAAAATCACCGGCTATCGCTTTTGCAGGGAATATTTGGAAAAACGTACTATCAGCCATCAAGAGCCGCTTCTCTCGAAACTGTTTTGACCCCGAATTTTTAAAGGGAGAATCACTCGGCATATACTCCACAAAAAACTCACCGGCCCAATCATTGTATAGCCTGGTCTGATACTCGATTAACTGTGGATACTTCTTCGCCAACGTCTCACCTAAAATGGCAGGGCAAGAGGCCGACCTCTCTTCTGTACCCGCAAACTTCGACGTCTGGGCTACCCTATATATCCGATCACCATCAGGAATATGTTTATCATAGCTCAACTCATTTCGCAGATAGAGTCCAATAAGAATTGCAGCTGTTAAACCCAATGAAAGACCCAAGGTGTTAACCAAGGTGTATATCCTATTCTTTTGTAGGTATCTTAACGATAACTTAAAGTTCTTATTTAACATCGACTAATTTGATTGGGCGTGAATACAATTTGCCCTATTATTAATTCTAATTACATGCCAACTTTTAAAACCACTGATATTCAACTATCCATATCTTCATTGTGTACGAATAAAGCATTCTTATCGTCCATTTATGAACACACCAAAAATCAAATTTATGGTTCCATAATAGGTTCTAAATTACAAATTAAGTAATACTAAAAAGACCCTCCTATAACACGATTGGAACCAAACCCTTTTAAATCATTATCTTTGCCGTAAGTACCGCACTTTTCTTGCGGATCAATTAATTTTTTACATGGAGATTTCAAGCTTGGGCACCGCCGAATCTGCGGTTTTAGTTGGCATTATTACCCCCGATTTAGCATCGTGGAAGGTTGATGAATATCTTGATGAGTTAGCTTTTCTGGTCGAGACAGCTGGGGGTGAATCTGTAAAACGATATATTCAACGTTTACCTGCACCCGATCCAAAAACCTTTCTTGGCTCTGGCAAACTTAAAGAAGTGGCTGAGTTTATTGCTGAAAACAATATCACGATGGCTGTCTTCGATGATGAGCTTAGTGCCTCCCAATTCAGAAATGTTGAGAAAATTCTTAATTGTAAAATCCTGGATCGTAACAACCTTATCTTAGATATCTTCGCAAAACGAGCCAGAACCGCTCACGCCAGAACCCAAGTCGAGTTGGCGCAATATGAGTATCTGTTACCTCGACTCACACGCATGTGGACGCACTTAGAGAAGCAACGAGGAGGAATTGGAATGAGAGGGCCTGGGGAAAAAGAGATCGAGACCGACCGTCGTATCATCCGTGATCGGATTGCTTTGCTTAAAACCAAACTAAAAGAGATCGATCGAATTTATACCACTCAAAGAAAAAACAGAGGCCAAATGATTCGCGTTGCCTTAGTGGGCTACACCAATGTGGGTAAATCGACCTTAATGAACCTGCTTAGTAAGTCGGATGTGTTTGCCGAGAATAAACTTTTTGCAACCCTTGATACCACTGTAAGGAAAGTTGTAATCGGAATGACTCCTTTTCTTCTTTCTGACACGGTAGGTTTTATTCGGAAGTTACCTCACAACCTAGTCGAATCGTTTAAAAGCACTCTTGATGAGGTAAGAGAAGCCGACCTACTTTTACATGTCGTAGATATCTCGCATCCCGGAGCTGATGAACAAATAAAAGTAGTACAGGAGACTCTCAGAGAAATTGGAGCTGACAAACAGCGGGTAGTCATGGTTTTCAATAAAATTGATAACCTTCCAGACGAAACTGATCCAGAATCTGAGAATCTGGAAAAGCCTGCACTTCCATCCCTTAACGAGATAAAACAGAGCTGGCTAGCGAAAGATAATACTCCCTCTGTCTTTATCTCCGCTACCAACAAACTACACACCGAGGCTTTAAAAGAGTTGGTTTTAACCGAGATAAAAGACCTTTATGCCATCAGATATCCTTATGCCACCGGTTACCCCGGTCTTAGTAGGGATTATGATCATAATATGTCATCTCCCATAGATGATCTAGATTAGCTTCCGCGTTTCCTCCGAGAGAATGTCATTTTTAAATGATTGTTTTCTTGCCCATTACAAGTCGCCCTTCGCTTCCTCTTCGTTCCCTCTCCATATAACCATCGGGAAGGCCTTGACTAGTTTATGGAATCTCTTTCTTATCTCTTCTATTTTTTCCACTCAAAAGCGAGTCATATATGGAGAGGAAGCGAAGGGGAAGCGAAGAGGTGCACCAAAACTGAGATGGCACAATATCTACCGCCAGAAATGACGAGAGAAGAGCGTAACCAGCCCGTAGATCTCAAGACGACCTAACAGCATGTTTCCCGATAAGATCCACTTACCGGCTAATGGAATACTATCGTAATTGCTCATTGAGCTTATTCCACCAAAACCCGGCCCAACATTACCCATTGTTGCGGCTGAACCACTAATTGCATCAAGAGCCGGAACCCCCATGGCTGTTAAAGCAACCGCTGAAAAAAAGACAATAGATAAATAGAGAACAATAAACATAAAGACGCCACTTACCGTATCTTCAGCTACAACATGGCCATCAATCTTTATAGGAATAATCGCATGAGGATGAGAGGCTCTGCGAACCGAGGTTCTTAAGGCCTTCCATGCTATCACAATCCGATCTACTTTAATACCTCCGGATGTACTTCCGGCACAAGAGCATTGAAGGGTAAAAAAGAGCAAGACCATCAAAGAGAACCATGGCCAGCCCAAGGTATCGTAAGTAGCAAATCCGGTTGAAGTGCCTGCACTCAGAAGTTGAAAAGAGCTATACCTAAGGGCTACCCAATAATTATCGAAATGAGATCCTAGCAGATCATAGGCCATCAAGCCACTGGCCACAAGGTTAGCGATGATATAGTATAAAGGTACCGAAAGTAAAATCAAGGAGACCCTTCGCCTAACTATAACGGCGAAGAGCAACCCAAAGTGCATCCCACTAAGCATCATAAATACCATAATGATGATCTCTGCCGGAAGATTATTAAAAGCAGCTACACTGGCATTGCGGGTAGAGAAACCTCCCGTTGCAACCGTCGCAAAAGAGTGCGTGATGGCATCAAACCAGTCTAAACCAAAAATCATTAATAGAATGACCTCAAGAAAGGTTAAACCCAAATAAACCCATAATAAAATACGCATGGCTTCCCGAGCCCGGTACTTCAAATTATCCTTAGCTAGAGGAGCTAGCTCAGACCTGAATAAAATGGACTTAGCATTACCCATGGAGGGTAACATTACCATCACAAAGATCACAATACCGATACCCCCAATCCAATGGGTACTGGCACGCCAAAAGAGTATACTTCGAGGCAAAGCTTCTATATCCTTTAAAATAGTGGCCCCGGTAGTCGTATAACCTGAAACCGACTCAAACCAAGCATCGGCAAACGAGATCTCACCACCCCACATAACATAAGGCAATACCCCTATCAAACAACTCATAACCCATGAACCGGCAACGATAAATAACCCCTCCTTTATACTAATCTCATTCGTGTTTGGAACAAAGATAAGCGGCATTAACCCAAATAACGAGGTGATTAGAAAACTATAAAGTAAAGCAAATGCTCCATCATCGACGTCATACCAAATGGAGACCCCTAATGAAATCAACATAAACAAGGCATTGAAAAGCAATACAATGCCAAAAAAACGAAAGATGATACTTAGGCGCATATTAACGAGATGGAAGGCTTTGTAATAATTTTGAAATGGCATTCGATAACCTCGACAACTCATCCTTTGTATCGATGGTTATACGGTAAGGCTTTTTACTCCTACTGTAATCTTCCACTGCTCTAGTGATTTTTACAATTGGAGAGGCAATGAAATGATTTACAAGATAATTGAATAACAGGACAAAGACTACACTGCCAATTAAAGCAATAATACCGGGCATGATGGTTTGATGGGTCTGCATCTGCAATATCTTTCCCGTATTAAGCATCGCATTCTGATTCATATAAGCAAGCTCCTTTATCTTGCCACGAAGCTCTCCTATCGTATTATGTGCAAAATTTACATACTGATCCAACGTAACCTCTGTATTCTTTCCTGCCTGTTGTCTAATCTGATTTAAGTAAAGATTATAGTCACGATTAATCGCCATCAACAAAGTATCCTCCCCTTTTACCGTCACATGATTTAAAGCAAGGTTATAGGATTTATGAAACAAACTATCTGATTGTTTCATCATGGCCAATCCTTTAAGCGTATCCTTATTAATCACAAACAAAACCCCTGTAGCATGTTGGTCAAGTGCCTCACCCATCAGATTTGCCGCTTCAATACTAGTATAGTAATCAGTAAATAGGGTCTCTATCGAGTTCCCTATCTTCCTCAATTGAAAAATCATGATAAGTCCTGCTACAAAAAGCATCGCAGCCAGGATGGAAAAGCCAGAGAGAATCTTTAATCGTAACCCCATCTTCTATATTCTTTGAGGCAAATGTAACAATGGATATTGGTCTTGCCAAATATTCCACACTTGCCAATGCACTGTTAGGCCTCACAAATACCTTTTTAAGACCCCCTCTCAGTTGCTATAGAAGCGCTCGTTAAAGCTAAAATGCTAACTATTTAAATCTCTTAGATCTTTCTTTTTGATTACTCGCTGCACCCTACCGCCTAAGAACAATAACACCGAAGCATAAGCGGCTATTCTTCCCAGGTAATCCCCATATTGAACGTAGAAGGTGACTTCGTTGTTAGCATGCAGGGTCTTTTTAATAACCGCCTCTTGCCAATAAGGGGTCTCTTCTGTTATTTCTCCTTTCTGATTTATGAAAGCCGAAATACCTGTATTTGCAGATCGTGCAACATCGCGCCGGGTTTCAATAGCCCTAAGTGACGAGAAGACCAAATGCTGTCGATGGCCTGCAGTGTTTCCCCACCAACCATCATTAGTGATTACAAAAAGCAACCCAGCCCCATTCTTTATATAGCCGGCCACAAACTCCCCATAAATCGATTCATAACAAATAGCCACTCCCGTTTTTACCTTTTGAAATGGAGCACCCAATGCCTTGCGCTCCTTCATTAGCCCTAGCGAACCAACGGTTCCCCCAAGATTAAACGCTACATCCTGTAAAGGACGAAGCAAAGATGGGAAAGGAAGCTTCTCAGGACCTGGAACTAATTTTGATTTATGGTAATAGCTACACGGGTGAATAGTATCGATACAGATAGCCGTATTGTAGGCATCATAATACTCTTTTCGATCAGTAAAAGTCCTAGCTGTCTCGGTCTTTTTTTCCTTTCCATAATACTCATAGGTAGAGGAACCAATAACAACGCTCGTCTGAGGATAGGCTTTTAAAAAGTTTTTGATGGTTAAGATAGCCGGTGTAGAATCTATCCGATCTACCCATATATCATCGTAAAGAGTGGATTCAGGATAAACAATATAACGGGTGGCTGTATCGGCTTTACTTGCCCCCAGATCTAACACATGCTTTAAGATCTCCGACTGCGGCATCCCATACTGTTCAGTCCATGGATCATGATTAGGTTGTACCACAACAACCTCTATAGGGCTTCCCTTCTCTTGATAAGTACTAAAGATAACATAAGAGAGGGTTAAAGGGATGATGAGCACTAAAACGAACGAAACAATATGTAGAATTCTATCCTTAACATTAAATACCTCAGAATAGACGCCCTTAAGGATGAAGAAAGCGAGAATATTAACCAATAAAACCCACAAAGAACCTCCGAGTATGCCAGTAAACTCATACCATTGAATCATTTTAGGATAAGCTCCAAAACCATTCCCAAGGTTAAGCCAAGGCCAGGAAAGATCCCAATTCATGTGCCACCACTCAAAAGCAATCCAGAAAAGTGGAAAAAGAAGTAACCCATAAGAACGCATTTTCAAGGCTCTTCTCGTGGCAAAATAGGCCATATAAACAAACGATTGAAACAGCGTATTTAATAGAATAGCCATGATGGCTCCAAATGGAGTAGAGTTCCAAATCCACCAGGTGGTGATAATATTCCATAAGAAGAAAGTAAAGTAACCCCACCGAAAAGCCCTCCATGAGGGTCTCTTCTTTTCAGATTTTAATAATTGCTCATCTAAAAAGAAGAAAGGAATAAAAGCAACTAACAATAAAGGAGCAAAACCTCCGCGAGGCCAGGCAACGATAAGAAGAAAAGCAGTACTTATCGACAATAACCACTTATTCTGTATTAATCTCATGGGCAAATAATCTTTATTGATTGCACCTTTGTAAAGCTATAAACACTTCGCAAAGACGAAGAAAAATCTATGATAATGTTACATTAAATGATCGTTTGGCCAGCCACCAGGTCAATGATCCGAAGAATAGACCAATGAAAGCTCCACCCAACACGTCAGAGGGGTAATGTACCCCTAAATGCATTCTTGACCAGGCGGTGAGAAAGGCCCATAAAAAGGAGGGGATAATAACATACCACTTGGGTCTCCATAAACTCAACGCAATAGCAAGAGCCATCGCATCTGTAGTATGACCTGACGGAAAAGAGGGACTGCCAGCAACAGAGAGTTTCTCAAAAATCTCATAAACAGAAAAGGGTCTGGGGCGATCAAAATACCACTTTATAACCGTTGTTAAAAGAGCCGGTACAGAAACAGTTAGTAAAAGTAAAACACCCTCTATCCATCTCTTTTTTTCTTTTCGAATGAGAAAAAAAAGAAGAATTAACGAAGGAATGGCAAAAGTTAAAGTAGGAGCCAGATCTGTAATAAACTCCATTACACTGTCCAGATAAGTAGCACGTTGACAATTTAACTGATACAATACTGCAATATCAATTTTCTCAATATAAGCCGGGAAGGTACCAGGGCGTAACGTATCCGGAACAGGAAGTTGCATAAGAAAGTATACTTTTGCTAGTAAAATAGTCAGCTGACTTCACCACAAAGATAGGCTTTTTGCTAATTTTGTCTGTTCTATACCGCAACTCTTTAATTAATCATCATTAAACTCTATTCAATGAAACGTCTAGTGAAATTTGCGTTGCTATTCATATTTTCCTTGAGTTTAAATGCTCAGGACTTGAAAGCACCCCTTCCCAGTGACCCTGACCTGAAGATAGGTAAGCTAGAGAATGGATTAACCTATTACATTCGTAAGAATGCCCAGCCCGAGAAAAGAGCCGAATTCTACCTGGTGGTAGATGCAGGTGCCATCCTTGAAAATGCAGATCAAAACGGCTTAGCTCACTTTACTGAGCACATGGCATTCAATGGAACGAAACATTTCAAAAAACATCAGATTATTAACTATCTGCAATCTATTGGAATGAAGTTCGGTCCTGAAATCAATGCCTTTACAAGTCATGATGTAACTGCATATATGCTTCAAAAGGTGCCTATTGATAAGGCTGAAAACATTGATACCTCCTTACTGATTCTTTATGACTGGGCAAATGAGATCTCATTTGAAGACGTTGAAATTGATAATGAAAGAGGTGTAATTCATGAAGAGTGGCGCACTGGCCGTAGTGCTATGGAAAGAATGAACAAAGAAGCTAATAAACTGCTTTTCCGTAATTCTAAATACGCTATTCACGATGTCATCGGAGATATCAACATCATTGATAACTTCAAATACCAAACAGTAAAGGATTTCTATAAAGACTGGTACCGTCCAGACCTACAAGCCATCATCTGTGTTGGAGATTTCGATCCTCAAGTTATTAAAAAGAAAGTTAAAGAGCTTTTTGGAAAAGTTCCTGCCAGAAAAGATAAAAAAGAAAGGACAGTATTCCCTGTACCTGATCACCCCGAGACATTGGTTAGCATTAACAGTGACAAAGAGTCTCCTTATAACATGATTCAGGTAGTTTATAAACATGATCCGGTGACTCCTGAGAACAATATCGGGTATGTTCGTGAGCAAATGAAGGAAGAGCTATACAACTCTATGATGAATGCTCGTTTTACCGAGCTTCTTCAATCTGAAAACCCTCCCTTTATCTATGCTGTCTCGATGTATACCAATTTAGTTAAGTCAAAAGACGCCTATATGGGATTCGCCGTCTCAAAAAATGAGACCTTGATGGCTGCTCTTGAGAACTTACTCATCGAAAACCAACGTGTTCTTCAACATGGTTTTACCGAAGGTGAACTTCAACGCGCTAAAGATGCTATGATCACCAAAGTTGAGAACCAATACAATGAGAGAAACAAAAGGAATAGTGATGAGTATGTATGGGAATATTTCTCAAACTTCCTGCAGCAGGATCCTGTTACAAGCATTGAATCCTACTTCAACATCACAAAACAGGTTGTTCCAGGTATCAGCCTTCAGGAGATGAATCAACTCCCTTCTAAATATCTTCGTAATGACAACCGTGTAATCGTTCTCAACCTTGGACAAAAAGAGGGCTTTACCCCTCCAACCGAAGCGGAAGTTTTAGCCGTTCTTGAGAAAGCTAACAATACTAAGGTAGACGCTTATATTGACAAGGTTAAAAATCAACCTCTCATTACAAACAAACTCACTGCCGGTAAAATAGTATCCGAGAAGAATAATGCTGAATTAGGCACCACTGAATGGACACTAAGCAATGGGATAAAGGTTATCATTAAACCGACCTCCTTCAAAGACGACGAGATCCAAATGTATGCCTTTAGTAAAGGTGGTTATTCACAATATGGCCCTGAAAAATTTGTCTCTGCTAGCATGGCAGCCGATGTTGCCAATGAAAGTGGTTTAGGTGAATTCAACAGCACTGAGCTTACTAAAGCCCTTGCCGGTAAAGTGATCAGCCTAAGTCCGTTTATTGATGAGCTCTCTGAAGGATTACAAGGTTCTTCCTCAAAGAAAGATCTCGAGACCTTAATGCAATTGGTTCATCTTTCTTTCACCGCTCCTCGTGTTGATGAGAAGTCATTTAACTCTGTAATCAATCGTACAAGAGGAATGCTTCAAAACGCATCGGCAAACCCTGCTCAAGCTCTTCGCGATACCCTACAAGTTACTCTGGGAGATTACAGCCCTTACCGTAAACCTATGTCGGTTGAACGCCTGGCAGAAGCCAACCTCAATGATATTAGCCAGATCGTAAAAGAAAGATTTGGTAATCCTGATGACTTCACCTTCGTTTTTGTCGGCTCATTCGATAAACTCCAACTTCGTCAGTTTGTCAACAAATACCTTGGTTCTCTCCCAAAATCTGGTCGTCTTGAAGAGGGAAAAGATTTAAAGATCAGAACCCCAAAAGGCCATATAACAAAGGATGTTATCCGCCCAATGACCGATCCTAAAGCCACTGTTTATGTTGCCGCTTCAGGGCTCTATGACTATGCTACCATGGATCGCCTTTGTCTGGATGCCATCAATGATATCTTAAGTGTTAGATACATCGAAACCATCCGTGAAGAAGAGGGTGGTACCTATGGTGCTGGTGTTTATACTCAACAGAAAAAAGCTCCTATTGGTCAATACACACTCAATGTACGCTTTGACTGTGACCCCGATAACGCCGCTAAACTTACCGGTATCGTAATCCGTGAACTCGACAACATGCGCAAAAACGGTCCCGATGAAAAACAGGTGAACAACTTCCGCGAAAACAAAATCAAGACGTACACCGAAAGTATCAAGGAAAATGACTTCTGGATGGGAACTCTTGTCAGCATCTACTCAGGTAAAACAACGGTAGAGGATTTCACAAAATACACCGATAACATTAAAACCGTTACTCCTGCTCTTATCAAAAAGACAGCCGAAAGACTCTATAATGGTGACAACCTCATTCAAATCACCCTTAAGCCTGAAAGCACTGAGAATTCTGTTAAAAACCCCAACATGATTCGTCAACACTAATCTTTCATTCCTAAATAAAAAAAGGCTCTCCATCGAGAGCCTTTTTTTTCTGTTCCACTATCTAATCATCAGAATGATTAGAATGTCGATCTCATGGCTTCTACCGGGTCTAATCTTGATGCATTCCATGCAGGAATCAATCCTGATAGCAATCCAATAACCATTGATACCGATAACCCAAGCGCAATGTTTCCGAAAGTTAAAATCATATCAAACTCTGTCAATGCTGATATAATCAACGCTAAAAGTTCAATGATGGTAAGCCCGGCCAACCCTCCAAGAAGAGCAAGCACAATCGCCTCCGTTAAAAATTGAATCAAAATAAAGTAGTTCTTTGCCCCTAATGACTTCTGTATACCTATGATACTGGTCCTCTCCTTTACTGAAACAAACATAATATTTGCAATACCAAAACCTCCAACCAAAAGAGAGAAACCACCTATCACCCATCCTATATAAGCCAAAATCTTAAAAAACCCATCAAAAGCATTGGAGATAAGTGAGATCTCATTTAAAGCAAAGTTATCTTCAGCACCCGGACTTAACCGCCGAATTGCGCGCATCGCACCCGTTACTTCATCTTTTAACTCTGCCTTGGTAATCCCAGGCTTACCGGCTACTACTATAGCTCCATCATTATCAATGTTCATTACAGCTCTACCATATGACAGAGGAACGATCGCCTGTTGATCTAAGCTCTCCCCTATTCCATTGCCCTCCTTTTTCAGAACCCCAATCACTTCCATCGGACGACCAAATGCCATCACCTTCTTCCCTATCGCATTCCCATTAGGAAACAGGTTATTATAAACCTCCTGTCCGAGAATAATCACAGGACGAGCACTATGACCTTCGGTAACACTAAAGTAACGACCCTCTTCAAACTCAAACGAGCGAAGCTTGTCATACTCGTGAGAAACGCACAGCACACCAATTCCATCGGTCGAGTTGGTGGCAGTTTTCAAGGTAGTATAAGAGGAAGTTAAATAAGCTGCAGCTCCGATAGTCTGACACCTTGCCATAAGCTCACGCATCTCCTTCTCTGTAGACTCTGGTCGATTAATATACTTCCACCACGGATAATTGTCACTGAACTCCCACGGCCATTTCTGAATATAGAGAACATCATCGCCCAACGATTGAATCGAGCTTTTTATCTTCATCTCCAACGAATCAAAAATGGTAAGTACCGAGATCACAGAGAAGATACCGATTGTAATCCCAAGCAACGAAAGTACCGTCCTGACTTTATTAACCCTTAGCTCGTGGGTAGCAAATATTAAACTTTCACGAAGAAGTCGAAAAAACAGAATCATCTGGTTCAGGTTTAAATGATAATTACAAACGTACATCAAAATAGCTTAACATAGGTTCACCGAACCCCGTAAAAGCAAAAACAGACACTTAAGTAAAGTGCTTCCGCCTATTCGACGATTGATTCATGCTTAGGTTACAATCATTCACTTAGACTTAAGGGGCCTAACTACGAAGGCCTTCTAAGATTTAATAATTGAGTAGTTTAATCAGCCTTGATTATGAATTGGTTTAGAAATTCAATACCTTTGCACCTCTGAATGCCAGCAGTATTGATAAGCAAAACCTGATTCATGGAACACAATAGAAAAATTCGCTCTGCTCTAGTCTCAGTTTATGATAAAACCGGACTGGAGCCTATACTCAAATTGCTCCACACTAACGGAGTTCAACTAATAAGCACCGGAGGTACACATCAATTTATCCTTTCTCTTGGCATACCTGCAATCACGGTTGAGTCTCTGACTGGTTATCCATCCATTTTAGATGGGAGAGTAAAAACGTTGCATCCCGCCGTTTTTGGAGGGATCCTGGCTAGAAGAGAAGATTCAAATCATTTAGAGCAACTATTACAATACAAGATTCGAGAGATCGACCTTGTCATTGTTGATCTTTATCCTTTTGCTAAAACCGTTGAGGCAACTACTAATGAAGAAGAGATCATAGAGAAAATTGACATTGGGGGTATCTCTCTTATCAGAGGTGCGGCCAAGAACTTTGAGGATGTCTTGATTATTCCCTCTGTCGATGATTACTCCACTCTTGAAAATATACTCTCTGAACAAAATGGCATCTCGACCCTTGAACAGAGAAGGAGACAAGCTGCTCGGGCATTTGCCGTAAGTTCGGGTTATGATACCGATATCTTTAACTGGTTTAATAGAGAGGAAGGTTTAAATGAACTCAGAGTAAAGGGTTCAAACGGAACCCCACTTCGATACGGAGAGAACCCACATCAATCAGGGGTCTTTTTCGGTAATTTAAACGATCTTGCTGAACAGCTTCATGGCAAAGAGCTATCCTACAATAACCTGTTAGATATTGATGCCGCCCTATCTTTGATCAATGACCTAGATAAAACCTCCATCGCTATCATTAAGCACAATAATGCCTGCGGAGTTGCAACCCGAGATCGCCTTGTAGAAGCTTGGGATGCGGCCTTGGCCGGAGATCCGGTCTCGGCATATGGGGGGGTGATCATAAGTAATCAGCCTATAGATGAAGCGACTGCAGAACATATAAATCAGATCTTTTTTGAGGTAATAGTGGCTCCCGGATATGAAAAAAATGGTCTGGAGCTACTAAAATCGAAGAAAAATAGAATAATTTTGCAGCTAAAATCGTTTGATTTTGGCAAATGGCAGTATCGCAGCCTTTTAAATGGCGTGCTTTCTCAAACAAAGAACGATAAGAAAGAGTCTAAAGACAGCTTAAAATGCGTTACCGAGAAAGAGCCAACGGAAGGTGAGATAAAAGACTTGCTATTTGCAAATAGATTAGTGAAGCATGCCCGAAGCAATGCCATCGTTTTGGTTAAAAATGAACAGATGATTGGCAGTGGAGTAGGACAGACTTCGCGCGTTGATGCCGTAAAGCAAGCCATAGAGAAAGCCGAGCGATTCGGTTTTGATCTTAAGGGTGCAGTACTGGCATCTGATGCGTTCTTCCCGTTTGGAGACTCTGTTGAGATTGCCTCAGAAGCTGGAATTAGTTCATTCATACAGCCCGGAGGTTCAGTCAGAGACGTGGATTCAATAGAGATGTGCAATAGAAAAGGTGTTAGCATGGTCTTTACAGGAACAAGGCACTTTAGACATTAATTGAAGATATTGAATATATACTGCTTTCAAGAGCATTAGAAACAGCGAAAATATATCATGGGATTATTCTCATTTTTAAGCAAAGAGATTGCGATGGATCTTGGCACAGCCAATACCATCATTATAAACAATGACCGGGTGGTTGTTGATGAACCCTCAATTGTAGCCATTGAGCGTCGTACAGGAAAGATTATTGCCGTTGGGAAGCGTGCTCAAATGATGCATGGGAAGACCCACGAGAATATTAAGACCATAAGACCTTTACGCGATGGTGTAATCGCTGATTTTCAAGCAGCCGAGTACATGATGCGCGAGATGATCAAGATGATACCTGGTAGGAAAACTATGATACCTCAGTCACTTAAGATGGTTATCTGTATCCCTAGCGGTATCACCGAAGTAGAGGAACGCGCCGTTAAAGACTCTGCCGAACAAGCAGGAGCTAAAGAAGTTCGACTCATTCATGAACCAATGGCTGCCGCTATTGGTATCGGTATTGATGTAATGGAACCCACCGGAAATATGATTATCGATATTGGTGGAGGGACCTCAGAAATCGCTGTCATTGCCCTTGGAGGTATCGTAACCAATGAATCAATTCGTATCGCCGGAGATGACTTTAACAGCGATATCGAAGAGTACATGAAAAAACAGCACAACATCAACATTGGTGAACGTACAGCCGAGAGAATAAAAATCGAAGTTGGTGCTGCCGTTACAGATTTAGAAAATCCTCCTCCTGACTATCCTGTTCATGGCCGTGATATGTTAACCGGTATCCCAAAAGAGATCTTGGTGAACTATGCTGAGATTGCACACTGCCTTGATAAATCCATCTCAAAGATTGAAACAGCCGTCTTACATGCTTTAGAGATGACCCCTCCTGAACTTTCTGCTGATATCTATCGCACGGGTATCTATCTGGCTGGTGGCGGTGGCTTACTCAGAGGTCTGGATAAAAGATTACACAACAAAACTAAACTCCCAGTACATGTTGCAGAAGATCCTCTACGAGCTGTTGCAAGAGGTACCGGTATTGCTCTTAAAAACTTCGACAAGTTTACCTTCCTGATTAAATAATCAAAATAAACTACAACCCCATGATAGAAAAGTTATCCTTCATGGGGTTTCATTCTCTCCCGTTGATCCATGCGCAACTTCTTTCTATTTCTCCTCAGAAATCACTTCTTTCTACTTTTTGTTATACTTGAATCCTTCTGTCTCTCAATGGTGGTAAACTATGACCAATATGCGAGATCAGTCGTCTTTTCGTATTCTAGAGAAGTTTCTGGAGCCATAACTGCGAAATGGTCACGCATTCTGAATTATATCCACCTTACTGAAGTAAACGAAGCTCTAGCTAAACAAAATGCGGATCTGCTTAAACAGGTGAAGATATCACGTATCTATCATGATACAACCTCTACCACCATCAGAGATACCATCTACTCTCAACGATACACCTATTCGAACGCAACCGTAATAAGCAATTCGGTTAATCGCCGAAATAACTTAATTATGCTCGATAAAGGGAGTGCCCAAGGATTATCAAAAGACATGGGTGTCATCGGCCCTCAAGGTGCCGTAGGTATTGTTGTTGCCGTTTCAGAAAACTTTAGTCTTGTTATGTCTCTCCTTCATGAAGCGGCCGTCTTAAGCGTAAAACATAAAAAAACCGACCAACTTGGCTCTATGGTCTGGGAGGGTAAAAGCTTTCGTTATGCCTCCCTCAAAAACCTCCCGGTACATGTCCCCCTTAAAGTTGGTGATACCATCGTAACCAGTGGCTTCTCTTCCATTTTCCCTAAAGGAATCCCAGTCGGAATCGTTGAAAGTTTTAAGCCTGATCAAGGCGACTACTATAGCGTCAAAATAAGATTGACTACCGACTTTAATGCTCTTGTTCAAGTATTTGTCATCCGCGATCTTATGAAAGATGAACAAGAAAAACTTGTTGACGAAGGCCAAAAGAGCATTTCAGTTCCTCAACAATAAAGATTAGAATGATCTCTTTCCACCTATAAAGAGACGATATACGGAGAGCAAAGGGAGAGGAAGCGAAGAGGTCACTTAAACATCTTGTATATCAGTACCTCTTCAGTGTAAGCGTGCATAGAGAAAAAGTTGACCTCTTGTTATTGACTAACCTCACCTAACAGGTACGAAAACCTGAAAAAATCATCTATATTTGTGGATATAACCGAAAATTAAACCTTAGTTTACAAATATGAATAAAGTATTAATATTCTTGACAGCTTTTACTTTTGCTGTCTTAGCACCGGTTTTAGGATACAGTTGTACCAATTATCTGGTAACCAAGGGGGCATCAGCAGATGGGTCAACGATGATCACCTATGCAGCTGATTCACATGTACTATATGGTGAGTTATACCATTGGCCTGCTGGAAAATGGGCTCCGGGTACCATGATGGATGTTGTTGAATGGGATACAGGCAAGTTCTTAGGCCGCATTGCACAAGCCTCTGAGACCTATAATGTTATAGGTAACATGAACGAGTATCAAGTTTCAATTGGTGAAACAACCTACGGTGGCAGAGAAGAGCTTGGACAACAAGAGGGTGCTTTAGTTGACTATGGAAGTCTAATCTACATCGCATTGCAGAGATCGAAGAGTGCTCGTGAGGCTATTAAAGTGATGACTGAACTGGTAGCACAGTATGGCTATTACAGCTCAGGCGAATCATTTTCAATCGCCGATCCTAATGAAGTATGGATTCTTGAGATGATTGGTAAAGGCAATGGCGAAAAAGGGGCTGTCTGGGTAGCACTTATGATTCCTGATGGTTATGTATCAGGACATGCCAACCAGGCTAGAATTACCACCTTCCCTTTAGACAACAATAAGAGCAGCTTGTCATCAAAGAATATTAAAAACATCTTCAATAAAGGCATTACTTGTGTCTATGCTGAAGATGTTATCACCTTTGCCCGTAAAAAAGGTTACATCACAAAAGAGGTAAAGGATAACGAATTTAGCTTCTCTGACACTTATGCTCCCGTCGACTTCGGCGCAGCTCGCTTCAGCGAAATCCGTGTTTGGAGCATGTTTAATAAGGTTAATGACCAAATGAAAAACTACTGGGGATATGTCAAAGGCGATGTTCAACATGATGCCAGAACAGGTTATGCCAACAATAGAATGCCACTATGGGTTCTCCCCAATCATAAAATTACGGTTACTGAAATGATGGATTTCATGCGTGACCATCTTGAAGGAACCGAATTAGATATGTCTAAAGACCTTGGTGCCGGTCCTTTCGAAAACCCCTATCGCTGGCGTCCACTAACCTTTAATGTGGATGGTGAAACCTACCTTAACGAGCGTGCTACTGCTACTCAACAGACTGGCTTCTCTTTTGTAGCTCAAATGCGTTCATGGCTTCCTCGTGAAGTAGGCGGAATCTTCTGGTTTTCTGTTGATGATGCCGCTAGTACTGTCTACTTCCCTATGTACTCTTCAAGCACTAAAGTTCCCTCTCTCTTTGCTACTGGTTACGGCTCTATGATGAACTTCGTTGACGATGCCGGTTTTTGGGTATTCAATCAGGTCACAAACCTGGCCTATACCCGATATAGTGCCATTCACCCCGAAATCAGAGAAAAACAAATTGCTCTTGAAAAAGAGTATGTCAGCCAAGTCGCTATCCAGGATGCTAAAGCACTTGAACTCTTTAAAACTTCACCCGCCAATGCGGTTAATTATTTAACTGACTACTCTTGCAAAACAGGAAATGACTTAGTTATGAACTGGAAGAAGTTCTATGGCTACCTCTTTGCCCGTTACATGGACGGAAATATCAAATCAACTGTTGAAGGTCAAAGAAACCCTAAAGTTGAACAACCAGGATATGGCGAAAAATGGAATCGTAGGATGATTCAGGATAATGGCGAGAATCTAAAATACCACGGCAAAACTCATTAACAGATCTCTCGTACTCACCTACTTCCTTTTTCTGGGCGTAAAGTTTAACCTTTACGCCCTTTTTTTGTCCATCGCTCCCTATTCTATTAATTCTTCAAAACAGTTCGCCAATGATTCAATTTGAAATTTCATTCCATTACATGGAATAGGTATAACAAGCTATAAGGAAAACAAAGCGCAAGATAAGTTTCTTAAACACTCATTTACTGATTGTTAAAACTTCAATCAAAAAGAAATTCAAATTTGTGGCATATTATATGCCAATCTACAACCAAAACCTAATACCATGAAAAGTAAACTCTACACTCTTGCCCTAGCAACCCTGATGTTTACCTGGGCCTGTTCAAAAGATAGCGAAGAGACTCCGAATGCACCATCTTCAAATAAAACGATGGACGAGCTTGTCATTCCGGAAGGTTTTGATTTCGCAACAGACAAGAACATTGAAATTGAATTGCGTGCATTAGCCAATGATAACTCCCCGATGCGTAATATTCGCATTGACATCTATAATGGTTCTTCAGAAGCTGGTGGTAGCCTAATGTATAGCGGAGCAACCGATGAGCAAGGCTACTTTAAGCTGAATGCCCCCATTCCATCCTATTTAAAAAGTGTCTTTGTGCAAACCCATCAGATCGGACTCCCATCTGAAACCGAGGTTGCTATTCAAGGCGCTCGTATCAGTGAGGTTTTAGGAGGCCGTACTTCCGTGACCAAAAGCAGCGGAGGTGGTGTATTCAAGTCTACTCTGATGAATCGCTTTTACATGGGAACCTTCAATAATCAAGGGGTACCCAATTATCTGGAATCACCTAATCATGTCATTGATGCACAATTCCTAGCTGATATCAACTCCTCCTTTCCCGAAGCCGTCCCCATAAATCCAACTTATCTAAGCAATTCTAACGAACATGATTTCAAACTAACTGAGGCTTGCGACGTATGGGTTGTCTTTGTGCATGAAGGAGCTGGATACAAAAATGTTCTGGGATATTACTCGTATGATCTTAATAATCCTCCTCAATCACCTGCCGATATCGACTCAGGAATGATTGTCTTCCCTAATGTATCCTTTACAAACAGTGGAGGTGGATTAGCAACCGGAAATAAAGTATATCTGGGACAGTTTGGCGCAGGTAAAGGCATTGGGTTTTTCCTTGTATCGGATGGGTTTAGAAATGGTGGTGTAACGAATGGAATTAAAACATGGTACTCTAATCCCGCCTTTAATGATGAGTCGCAACCCTCAAAAAAGAAACATAATATTGTCTTAGTGGATCAGGCTCGCGATATCTTCTTAATGGGTTTTGAAGATTTAATTAGAAGCAATGGGGGTAGTGACGAAGACTTTAACGATGCTCTATTCCTTGTAGAGGCCAATCCCATTGAAGCGGTTGATACCGATGGCTTCCCTCCTCCAGACTATGTAGGTACAGATGATGATAATGATGGTATTCCAAACAACCTGGACGATTATCCTACAGATCCCGAACGGGCCTTTAACAACTATTATCCTGCTAAAAACACTTACGGAACACTCGCTTTTGAAGACTTATGGCCGGGAAAAGGCGACTACGATTTCAATGATGTAGTGGTTGATTATAATGTAAACCAAGTCACTAATGCTCAAAATAAGGTCGTAGATGTTAACCCTACTTATGTTCTCAGAGCCAGAGGCGCAAGTTTCCAAAATGGCTTCGGATTCCAACTAAATCTTCTGCCAAGTGGTGTTGCTTCGGTAACCGGACAACGTTTGACTGATAATCTAGTTAACTTAAATGCTAATAATACAGAAGCCGGACAATCGAAAGCAGTGATTATGGTGTTCGATAATGGAAGCTCAATCCTTCCTTATGGTGGAGGTAATGCCATTGGAACAAATACCACCCCAGGTGCTCCTTGGGTTACTCCCGATACCATTAGAATGAATATTCACCTAACTACCCCGATTCTTGCAAGTACCTTCGGATATCCTCCCTACAATCCTTTCATCTTTACCAATGGAAATCGTAGTAAAGAGGTTCACCTTGCCGACAAAGCCCCAACAGACCTAGCTGACCTATCCTTATTTGGAACAGCACAAGACGACTCTAATCCGGCAACAGGAAAGTATTATAAGACAAAGAACAATTTGCCATGGGCAATACATCTGACCGAAAGATTTGTATACCCGAACGAGAAAACCCCTACAAACACTGGATATAACTATTTTAACCAGTGGGCTGAAAGCGGTGGAACCCTTTATACCGATTGGTATAAAAACATCTCAGGATATCGCAATACCGAAAATCTTTACGAATAATTCCTATTCATATTGTAATCTGATCTATACTCAATCTTCAAATGGCTAAATAGAAGATTAACTAAACAGGGAGTTTAGCAAAGTCCCTGTTTCGACTGAAAGTAACCTGATCTATACATACCTTGGATGGCTAATTCAAGGAATCAGGGCAGGGCTACCCAAATCGGGTAGTCCTGTTTGTTTTTTCTTTGGTCAAGACTTTTTTCACATCGGCCTAATTCCTAATTTTAGCCTTCCTATAGCAGGTCACTAACTTTGACAAAGAGGAGGCCTAAGAATAGCACTGATATTTTTAATAGATAGAAATAAAGCCTTAAACCAAATAAAATGATACGAATACTCTTTACCATCCTATTTCTTTCCATCCTATCAATAGGGTACTCCTGCACCAATGTGATTGTAACAAAAGGAGCATCTGCTGACGGTAGTTGTATGTTAGTATATACAAACGATGGAGAGTGGCTTTTCCCCATTTCGGTAACGATGGCACAGAAACATCTTTTGGGTGATTCGTTACATCTTACGAATCGATGGGGGCAAACAACGGTTCTGCCGCAACCCGAACAGACATTCCATGTCATAGGCTTTCAAATGAATGAGTTTCAAGTAGCCGTTGGAGAGACCACGTTTGTGGGTCGGGAAGAGCTATGGTATAAAGGAAAAGGACTAGAATACTGGCAATTAATGACACTTGCGCTACAAAGAGCCACCACGGCAAGAGAGGCCATCAATGTTATGACAAGTCTAGCCGAGAAATATGGTTATGCGAGTGAGGGGGAGTCTTTTAGTATCTGTGACCCCAATGAAGCATGGATTTTGGAAATGATTGGAACCGGTGGTGAAGAGGGCGTTGTTTGGGTAGCCCGCCGCATTCCCGACGGAATGATAACCGCTCACGCCAATCTGGCTCGTATCGGAGAAGTGCCTCTTAGAGATAAAGAAAATACTCTTTACAGTAAAAATCTTATCTCTTTCGCGAAACGCAAAGGATACTACGATGGAAAAAAGGAGTTTAAATTCAATGAAGTCTATTGTCCCGCTACTCCCTCCTCATTAAGATATTGCGAAACAAGAGTCTGGTCGATTTTTCGCCGGGCAAACCCTGAGCTTCTTCTCTCACCAGACTATCATCGGGGAGTTCCCGGAGCAGAACGATATCCTCTATTTATTACCCCAGCCCACAAATTAACTCAACAAGAGGTCTTCTATCTGGTCAGAGATCATTATGAAGGAACCCCCTATTACATGGGTAAAGGTATCGATGGCGGCCCTTTTGAAACACCAAATAGAAACAGACCTCTAGCTTGGGCTGATTCAACCGGACAAGAATGTGCTTGGGAAAGGACCATCTCAACCCCTAACACCTGCTTTAGTTATGTGGCTTGTTGCCGTGCTAACCTCCCCAACTATATTGGTGGAAAAATATGGTTTGGAGTGGACGATACCTGGTATACCTGCTACCACCCTATATACTGCCAACAAACTAGAATCGCAGAACCCTTCAATCATGGCGACCTAAATCATTACGACCGTAATGTTGCTTTTTGGGCTTTCAACTTCGTAAGTAACTTCTCAAACCTGAGGTATCGCGATATGATGCCCTTAATCCAAAAAGAACAAAAACATTGGGAAAACCGATTCTTAACTCAAGCAGACTCTATCGAAACCCAGGCACTAAAACTAAACCAATCAGATGGTATCGAGTTTCTAACCGAATACTCTAGTAAAGCCGGTAAAGATCTACATGAAGCCTGGATAAAACTAGGAGATCACCTCATTACCAAATTCAACGATGGATATATTAAAGACGATCAGGGGTCACCTCAAACCGCTCCTTACCCACAATCATGGCTAAACATGCTTCTTCAAAAAGATAACCCCGATAGATTTATTACAGGAAAACCTAAGAAAGATTCTGAATACCACCCTTTCTAGAATCAAAATTTCATAGTCCTTTATCACCAATAGCCTATTTGAATTTGAAATCAGACGATTAAAACCTTGTATCTTTGCATTAAATATGGTTTTAATGCACATGGCACATGTTTTGTGAATAAAGACCGAAAACAAGTAAGTAATACGATGAGTGAAACTACAAGTAATCAGGGCAAAGTAAGGTCATTGACCGTTGTAATTATCATCATGGCTTTATTATTAGCCATCGTTGGTTGGAATTGGTTCTCTATGCGATCTGAGGTGAAAGATTTAGCCCAGATGAAAGAAGACCAAAGAGTTGAGATGCAAAAACAGCTTGATTCTTTAATTGCTGAACACAATTTAGTGAAGGTAGAGGCAGGTAAACTAGCCGATTCATTACGTATGAAAGATAGTATCATCCTTGCTAACGCAACTGAAATTAAAAAACTACTCGATACGAAGTATGAATATGGCAAAGTAAAAAAGAAACTTGACCGTTTGCGGGTAATAACCCAAAGTTATCTCCACCAAATGGACTCTCTTTATACGCTCAATAGACAACTTCAGGCGGAAAATGCCCAAATGAAGGAGGAAATTAGAACCGAACAAAAAAAATCTCAACAACTAAACAAAGACAAACAAGAACTTTCCGATAAAATTAACACCGGAAGCGCCCTCTCAGCCTACGAAATATCTGCTAGCGGAGTTCGTCAAAGAGGAAGTAAAGGTGAAGAAGCTACCGAAAAATCCCGTAGAATCGATAAAGTTCGAGTTAGCTTCATCATTGGAGAAAATAAACTTACTTCTCCTGGCACAAAAACGGTTTATGTCAGAATCGCAGATCCTAAAGGAGCTGTCCTCGCTAAAGGAAAAGGTGATGACTACTCTTTTGCTTTTCAAGGTCAGAAACTCCAATATAGCATTGCTGAACAAATCAATTATCAAAATAGTGCGCTGCCCGTTACCTGCTATTGGAGCAAACTCCCTTTACAGGATGACTTAGAGGAAGGAACCTATCAGGTAGCTATCTATCTTGAAAATAGATTAATTGGCGAAACAAAGTTCAAAGTAAGAAAAACTATCTTCTAAACGGGTTACCCTTTAATTAAAACAAAAAGAAGAGCTGTCTAATTTATATTTAGACAGCTCTTTTTGTATCAAAATACCGTATCGTTAAACTACTTATTCTTGAATAGAATGGTTATCTAATCATTATCGCTTGCATACCATTCTGCCAGAGAGGTCACGGTTTCTCTTAATTTTAAAGAATAAAGCTTTACCTCAGAAGGAAGCTCCCCTCTAATTCGTGCAGCAAAGTCAACAAGTAGATTCTCACTTGATGGTTGATAGGGCACCAATATAAGTTTATCAAAGAAAGCTGAATTATCTTTTAATACTTTCGAGGCTGTTGATTCTCTCAAGACTAAAGCATGATCAAAGACATCAACAATAAGCCTTTTGACAATCTTTTTTAGATCCCCAAAGTCCATCACCATCCCCAGCTTAGCTGACGAAGGATCCTCAATGGGTGTCCCTAATATGGTAACTGAAAAAGTGTAAGAGTGACCATGAATATGTTTGCATGGACCATCATACCCTTCCAGCGCATGAGCCATCTCAAACTTAAATTCTTTAGTTAATCGAATAAGCGCCATTGATTAACGTTTTACCAGTTTTGCAACAGCAGTAGTCTTATTATCCGTTAAGGTTAACAGATAGACCCCATTGGCTAAACTAGTGGTGTTTAAAATTACCTTATTGTCAACAATAGAATAATCAACTACAAAACTTCTCCCATCAAAGGAGGAGATTGTAAAAGAGGTGTTGCTTATATCAAAAGGAACCGCCACCGTAGCACTAACCGTACAAGGGTTTGGATAAACAGAGACAACTAACCTAGCTGCGCCCTCTTCAACCCCTACATTTGGATCCCAAATGTAATCAGCCCACTCAGGATGATCTATAAATGGATTTCTATTGTTTTGGAAACCATATACCGTATTATTACGATCAACCTCCTTCTGACTTACCGGATCATTATGATGCCATTCAAGCAACATCTTAGCTGCCCATGGCTCTAAATCTGCTCCATTTACCATCCCATTACTCCCCCATGACCCATCTTCTGTATAATAACGTGTACTCATATAAAAATAGGTACGAGCAAAATCTCCTTTATATTCATCAATGGGTTCGAAAACCGTACCGGAATATCCCGGGTAATTGCAATTACCCAGTTTACTACCATTCGTACTTGTCCACGTTGCTGATCCCACTTCACCAAATGGATAATTGCTTCTCTTCCCGTTTACATATCCATCAGTAGGATAGAGATGAAACATATCACTTACCATGGGCGATGCATCATTAAACCAACTCTTAGGCCATGAGTGTTCCCGATTATAACAATCTCCCTCTCCACTATAATTCCCACATTGATCAGAGGTAAAAGTATACTCATAGGATGGGGTTCCCGATGGTTTGTCAGAATACATATCCCAAACCTTGCCATTGGGCTTGTCATCGGTCGTCTTAAATGCAGTCCATAAAAAATCATACGACTTGACCGTGTGATTATCGATGATGTTATGAAGTGCCAGCCGAAGTGGAGTACCGGTCAGTCCATTTGCAGTATTATAATATCCAGCAGGAGCTTGAGCAAAAAACCTTACCGGACTAATCACCATAACTAACAGAAGAAAAACTGCCAGTTGTAACCGTTTTTTCAACATAAAGATATTTCTTAAGATAAATTAATTAATTGTACTGATCATTTCGAAAATCGCAACACCCCCTAAAATAAGGGAACCCACTAGATGAGGTCTGAAATAGGGATGTGTAGCCAATCTGCCTTTCGATATTCTCTCACTTATTCCACCAAAAATGAGGGTAAAGAGAAAAACAAATAAGATTAGCCAGAATCCATTCCATGCTAAAATACCTAAAACAAAAGAAGCCAGAAAAAGATCAATAGACCATTGCAAACGAACAGCAAAAGGAGCAGCCAAAGGAAATAACAAATCGGAGGGCTTACTTTTAATAGCGCCCCATACCCCCTTTACTGAGACAAAAAGAAGCAATGGCATCGCGAAAACTTCCAGTGAACTTCCAAAAAAATAAACAGATAAACGCCCTATTAACCAACCTAAAGCAGTAGCACCTACAAAAAGCAACGGTAATTGCAACCACTGCCCCTTTATAGCCACCTCTGGCTTGGGAAGAAATGCACTTCTTAAAGCCTGTAAGCTGATAGCCAATGAGATAATTATTAATAGCGCCATTTTAATAAAATTGGGGGCAAATGTACGAGATTCCCTCTATACTAATGTACTCGCTATTCATTTATTCTCCCTCATTCTCTGAGAAGTGTTATCCATCTTGCTGCTGCTTCTTCAAAGAAAATGGAAAAATTACCTGGCTAAAAAATTAATTCTTATAAAGAACGGCATGATGGCATGATTTTTTATACTTTTGCATCAAGATTTGAATCTACTTTATTGATTTTATGGACATTTTTGACAACCCAAACGCGGAAGACAATCCGGGAGGATTGCTCCGACAGAATGACAATGAGGATGGTGAGAGAAAGCGCCGCCCTAGAAAAAGAATCCCCTTACGGCAAGATCTGATGGATAACAATCCAGACTTTAATGGATCTCGAGAGAGTGATAAGTCAGATTATCAATCAACCCGTCGCCCCTTTGACGATCGTCAATCAGGGCCGGAGCGTCGCACAAACCCTTGGGGAGACCGCCCTACCTATAACGAAGATCGTAGACCTTCGTTTAACGACCGTCGTCAAGGTTACAATGACGACAGAAGACCTTCTTACAATGAGGATCGCAGACCATCGTACAACGATGACCGCAGACCCTCGTACAATGATGATCGTAGACCCTCTTACAATGATGACCGCAGACCATCTTACAACGATGATCGCAGACCATCATACAACGATGACCGCAGACCATCCTATAACGATGATCGCAGACCATCTTACAACAATGATCGTCGCCCTTCTTACAATGATGATCGCAGGCCATCTTATAACGATGATCGCAGGCCATCTTACAACAACGACCGCAGACCATCTTACAACGATGACCGCAGGCCTTCTTACAACCCTCAAGATCGCAGAGGTTTCGATGACCGTAGAAATGATTACAATGACAGGCCTCGCTTTAATCGGAGTGATGACCCTTATCTCTATGGAGATGATAAACGTCAAAACGATCGTCGCCCTTCTTATCCCTCTGGAAATAGAAATAACGGCCCGCAACAAAGAGGCAGAAACACTGGTTTCAACCAAAACCGTAATCCTTACCGCCAAGAGGGTCGACCCTTCGGTAACAGACCTCAGTCAAACCGCAACGCTCGTCCCAACAATCTTCAAAATAAAAGACAAAGACCCGCTCCTGGCTCCGAAGGCTTCCCAGCTGAAATCGATGGACCCGTTCGTCTGAATAAATATATCTCTTACGCCGGAATCTGTTCACGCCGTGAAGCTGATAAACTCATCGAAGCAGGTGCAATCACAGTAAACGGTGTTGTTGTTTCTACGCTTGGTGCACGTGTAAACCCCGGTGATAAAGTAAGCTTTGGTGATCAAACCCTCATGTTTGAAAAGAAATTCTATGTTCTTCTAAACAAACCTAAAGGATACATCACTACCACCGATGACCCTGGTCAAAGAAAAACTGTAATGACTCTCGTCTCTAACGCTTGTAGAGAACGAATCTATCCAGTTGGTAGACTTGACAGAAATACCACCGGACTGCTACTCTTCACCAACGATGGACTCATGGCTAAAAAGCTCATGCACCCCGCCGGCGTTGTAAGAAAACTATACCATGTTGTTCTCGACAAGATTATTCCTGCAGCCGACTTAGAAACCATTGCCAAAGGAGTTCAATTAGGTGATGAATTTATCGAGATCGATGATATCGCCTATGCTAACAACGCAGAAGACAAACGTGAAGTGGGTATTGCTATTCACTCTGGTCAAAACAGAGTCGTTCGCCGTATCTTCGAATCATTTGGCTACAAAGTTGTCAAACTCGATCGCGTAATGTATGCCGGTCTGACGAAAAGAAACCTTCCCCGTGGTCAATGGAGATTCCTTGCCCCCGAAGAGGTTAGCTATCTAAAGATGCTATAATACAGTTACCCCATATCTCTTAAGAGGATGTCTAATACCAGACATCCTCTTTTTTTTTACCTTTTAGCGAAGAATAAAGGGAGAGGATATGGAGAGCATACGAAGAGCTCGCTTGAAATAAAGAGAAAAAATCCTCTTCAACCATAAAGAGAGTTTAAAGCCATATCGCTATATCACCCTTAAAAGTGTCCTATTTTAAGATTTTCCCTTTTTTCAAATTATGCTCAATATTTATACAACCTTATTCACATTTTGAAAAAAAGCAGTAACTTTGAGGCAATTAAATAAATCGCAAAAGCGTGAAGTAAAAAAGGAGAAGGAAGAGATCAAAGGAGAAAAAAAGCGCTCATTTTCTGTTATTTGATAAACAATTACTTCCTGAACTAAAAAAAGACAAGTAACTTTGCAAAACATTTCCTTAAACATATAAAAAAATGAATATCACGCATATTGAACACATTGGCATAGCCGTTTCCAATATGGAAGAGGCGATTGCCTACTATGAAAACATCTTGGGCATGAAGTGCTATGCTATAGAAGAGGTTAAAGACCAGAAGGTAAAAACAGCCTTCTTCATGGTAGGGCAAACCAAGATAGAGCTTTTAGAGTCTACCGATCCCGAAGGGCCCATTGGGAAATTCATAGAGAAGAAAGGTGCTGGTATTCACCATATGGCTTTTGCTGTAAAAGGCATAGAAGAGGCACTGGAAGAGGCTGCAACCAAAGGGGTAACATTAATTGACAAAGCTCCAAGAAAAGGGGCAGAGGGACTCGACATTGCCTTCTTACATCCGAAAAGCACTTATGGCGTATTAACTGAACTTTGTGAAAACAAATCAAAATAAACACTCATTCTAAGCATTATGGCATTCGAAGATAAAATTAAAGAACTACTCGACAAGCGCGAGTTGGCCAAATTGGGTGGCGGCCAAAAGAGAATAGATGCCCAACACGCCAAAGGGAAAATGACTGCCCGTGAGCGTATTGACCTGCTACTTGACGAAGGTAGCTTCGAAGAATTCGATATGTTCGTAACTCACCGTTGCACTGACTTTGGTTTAGAAAAGCAGGAGTATCTATCTGATGGTGTTGTTACCGGACATGGTACCATAGATGGACGCGTGGTTTATGTTTTCTCTCAAGACTTTACTGTTTTTGGGGGATCACTATCTGAGTCTTTCGCAAAGAAAATTTGCAAAGTAATGGACCAAGCCATGAAAGTTGGGGCTCCATTAATTGGTATCAATGACTCTGGAGGTGCACGTATTCAAGAGGGGGTTCAATCGTTAGCTGGTTATGCTGAGATTTTTGAACGTAACATTCTTGCATCTGGTGTTATTCCTCAGATCTCTGCCATCTTTGGCCCTTGTGCCGGTGGTGCCGTTTATTCTCCTGCTCTTACTGACTTTATTTTAATGAGCAAAGAGTCTAGTTACATGTTTGTAACCGGACCAAAAGTTGTAAAGACCGTTACCGGTGAGATCGTAACCGACGAAGAGTTGGGAGGAGCTACGGTTCATGGTTCGAAATCTGGCGTCACACATATGATCGCTGAAGACGAACGTGAAGGGATCCTTCTCATCAGAAAGCTGATCAGCTTCATGCCTCAAAACAACTTAGAAGAGGCTCCAATTATGCCTTGCGACGATCCTATCGATCGTTTAGAAGACTCATTAAACTATTTCATCCCTGAAAATCCTAACAAACCTTATGATGTAAAGGATATCATCCATGCTATCGTGGATAATGGCGAGTTCTTGGAAATCCATCGTCACTATGCTCCTAACATCGTTGTAGGATTCTCTCGTTTCAATGGTCAGTCTGTTGGTATCATCGCCAACCAACCAGGATACTTAGCTGGAGTATTAGATATTAACGCTTCACGTAAAGCAGCCCGTTTTGTCCGTTTCTGCGACGCTTTCAATATTCCATTGGTAACCCTGGTTGACGTTCCTGGTTTCTTACCCGGTACCGCTCAGGAGTACGGTGGAATCATCATTCATGGAGCAAAGTTACTTTTTGCCTATGGTGAAGCTACCGTTCCTAAGATCACGATCATCTTACGCAAAGCTTATGGCGGTGCTTATGATGTTATGAGTTCAAAGCATCTGCGTGGCGACATCAACTACGCTTGGCCAACCGCTGAGATCGCAGTTATGGGTCCTAAAGGTGCTATCGAGATTCTTCACAGCAAGAAACTTGGCGAATTAACTGATCAAGCTGAAAGAGATGCTTATATCCTTAAGGCAGAAAATGAATACAAAGAAAAGTTCGCTAACCCATACAATGCAGCTAAATATGGCTTCATCGATGATGTAATCGAACCACGTAATACCCGTTTCCGTATCATCCGTGCTCTTCAGGCGCTTGCTACGAAGAAGGATACCAATCCTCCTAAGAAACATTGCAATATCCCCTTATAATAGTAATCAGATATATCATGAGATCATTCAAATATATCAAAGTAGCGTTGCTGGCAGCTCTCTTGCTGCCAGCCACAATACTTCTCAATGCGCAGAGCGCAACTGACTTAAGAATCAATGAATTTCTTGTTGAAAATGACAGCAATTACATTGATGACTTTGGTCAACATTCTCCATGGGTTGAGTTTTTCAATACTGCCCATAATACCGTAAACATGGGCGGATTGTACCTGACTAATGACCTGAACAATCCTAAAATGTATATGATCCCTAAGGGTGATCCCATCACCGCTATTGCCCCTCGCTGCTTCTTAGTATTTTGGGCCGATGGCAAAACAGAGTATGGTATCAGACACCTTAACTTCAACCTAAAAGATTCTAAAATCATCGCTCTGTTTGATGCAGATGGTAAGACTTTGATAGACAAAATTGAAGTTGGTAATGCTCATAAAAAAGATGTTACCTTCGGCAGAGTACAAGATGGGGACAACCAATGGGGTTTTCTTGATAAATCAACACCTGGTGCAAGCAATTTCACTGGTACAGTAGTTACTGCTGCTGAAAAGTTCGGCAAGATGGATCCATCAGGAGCCGGTATGGCAGTCATTGCTATGGGAGTGGTCTTTTTCGCACTTGCTCTTCTTTATCTCTTCTTTAAACAAAGCGGTAAAATCCAATCTGGTAAATCGAGTTTATTTAAAAAGACAGATAAAGTCGACACAACGGTGGCTCCTGTTGCTGAAGCATCAGGAGAGGTTAATGCTGCAATTGCAACTGCATTATTCCTGTACCGTAATCAGTTACATGATCACGAAAACACTATTATCACCATTCAAAAGGTCGCTAGATCATACTCACCCTGGAGTTCAAAAATCTATGGTGTAATGAACAATTGGCCCACTAAGACACGATAAATCAAGAATTCAAGAATCAGTTATCTTACTATGAAAAATTTCAAACTTAAAATAAACGGCAACCAATACGATGTGAATATCAATGGCATCGAAGATAACATTGCCGAAGTTGAGGTTAATGGTACAGTATATCAAGTTGAGGTTGATAAATCTATTACTCCAACCAAAACACCTAAACTCGTTCGTAAAGCCGCTGTTCCCTCTACTGATACTACCGGAAGAACAAACTCTCCGGAAGCTCCTAAGGGAAGTGGTACTATTAAATCACCCCTACCGGGCGTCCTCCTCGATGTATACGTTAAAGAGGGTGACACCGTAAAAATTGGTCAACGTTTAATGATGTTAGAGGCCATGAAAATGGAAAATAACATCGACGCCGATAAAGAAGGTAAAGTGGTCTCCATCAAAAAACATAAAGGAGATCAAGTTATGGAAGGCGACGTTCTAATCGTAATCGGATAATTATTAACTAATGGAACAGAGTAGTTTCTTATCATTCGTAGGTGATCATCTGGCCCAATTCCTATCCTATACCGCCTTTGCCAATTTCACAATTGGTCACGGTATTATGATGATAATTGGATTGATCTTCATCTACCTGGCTATTGCCAGAGAATATGAGCCTCTACTGCTTGTTCCTATTGGTTTTGGTATATTAATTGGCAACATTCCTTTTTTTCCCGGCCTAAAAGTCGGGATCTATGAATCTGGTAGCGTTTTAAATTATCTCTACTTCGGAGTCCTGCAAGGGCTCTATCCGCCATTAATTTTTCTTGGAATTGGAGCAATGACTGACTTCTCAGCCTTGATCTCCAATCCAAAGCTAATACTAATAGGAGCAGCAGCACAGCTGGGAATCTTTGGAGCCTATGGCATCTCGATGGCTCTAGGCTTCTCCGCTGCCGAATCCGGCGCTATTGCTATTATTGGTGGGGCTGATGGACCAACAGCGATCTTCCTCTCTTCTAAACTCGCACCCGACCTCATGGGAGCTATTGCAATCTCGGCATACTCCTATATGGCTCTCGTGCCTGTAATTCAACCACCGATCATGCGTCTTCTCACCTCTAGCAAAGAACGCATGATCAAAATGAAAGCCCCCCGGGCTGTATCTCGCAGGGAAAAAATCATCTTCCCTATCGCCGGACTTATCCTGACCTGCTTTATCGTCCCTACAGGGTTACCCCTCTTAGGTATGCTCTTCTTTGGGAACCTACTCAAAGAGAGCGGTGTCACTAAACGTCTCGCTGATACAGCTAAAGGCCCTCTAATTGATGTCGTTACGATTCTCATTGGCCTTACCGTCGGTGCTTCTACGCAAGCTACAACTTTCCTTACTGCAAAATCGGTAGGAATATTCATCTTAGGTGCAACCTCTTTCATCATTGCCACCTCCGGAGGTATCCTTTTTGTTAAATTCTTCAACCTCTTCCTGGCTGAAGGTAACAAAATAAACCCCCTAATCGGTAACTCAGGGGTCTCTGCCGTTCCTGATAGCGCTCGTGTCTCACAAGTCGTTGGTCTGGAATATGACAAATCAAATCACCTATTGATGCATGCCATGGGTCCTAATGTCGCAGGAGTCATCGGTAGCGCAGTTGCAGCTGGTATAATGCTTGGATTACTATATTAATCAAACTGGATAAGGCCGGATGAAATATCTTAAACCGATCTCATCCGGCCTTCTTTAAAACCGCTTCCGTTCTAATTATATACTTATACAACAATACTTATCCCAACCCCGTTCTCATTAAAATCACCACATAAGAATCACAATTTTCCCGGAGCTTAATCTCTTTTCGTTCGCTTTGCTATCTTTTATTCCTGTTCTTTATAACAAATCACCGAACTCATTAGGCAATGCTACAATTGTGATCATTTGCTGTTAAAACATAATTAGTGAAATAATATCTTATTCAATAGCGAATTCGCTTTCTCAACAAACAGTAAACCCAAATGGAGCACACAAGTTTTATCTCCTTTGTAGGAGATCACCTGGCGCAATTCCTCTCCTATACCGCATTCGCAAACTTTACCATTGGCCATGCTATCATGATGTTGGTTGGTCTCTCCTTCATCTATCTGGCTATTGCTAAAGAGTATGAACCCATGCTCTTAGTCCCCATTGGTTTCGGTATTCTTGTAGGAAACATCCCCTTTTACCCCGGTCTCAAAGTAGGGATCTATGAAAGTGGTAGTGTAATGAATTACCTCTACTTCGGAGTTCTTCAAGGAGTCTATCCTCCCCTTATCTTCCTTGGTATTGGTGCTATGACCGACTTCTCGGCTCTTATCTCCAACCCCAAACTCATTCTCATCGGTGCTGCCGCGCAACTTGGTATCTTCGGCGCCTATGCCATCGCTTTAGCTCTTGGCTTTAGCCCCGCCGAAGCCGGTGCAATCGGAATCATCGGAGGTGCCGATGGCCCTACGGCTATCTTCCTCTCTTCTAAACTGGCCCCAGACCTCATGGGCGCTATCGCTATCTCGGCCTACTCTTACATGGCCTTGGTTCCCGTTATCCAGCCCCCGGTTATGAAACTCCTTACCACCAATAAGGAACGCCTCATCAGAATGAAACCCCCTCGTACAGTCTCTCGTAGAGAAAAAATCATCTTCCCCATCGCCGGTCTTCTGCTTACCTGCCTGATCGTTCCCACCGGACTTCCCCTCCTGGGTATGCTCTTCTTCGGTAACCTTCTAAAGGAAAGTGGCGTAACAAAACGCCTCGCCGATACCGCTAAAGGTCCTATGATTGACGTCGTAACGATCCTAATCGGTCTAACCGTAGGCGCTTCTACCCAAGCAACCACCTTCCTGACCACCAAATCAGTTGGTATCTTTGCCCTAGGTGCTGCCTCCTTTATCATCGCTACTTTCGGCGGTGTGATGTTTGTCAAAATCATCAACATCTTCCTGAAAGAGGATAACAAAATCAACCCGCTTATCGGAAATGCAGGTGTCTCTGCTGTTCCCGACAGCGCTCGCGTCTCTCAGGTCGTCGGTTTACAATACGATAAAACCAATCACCTCCTTATGCACGCCATGGGTCCCAACGTAGCAGGTGTAATCGGTAGCGCTGTCGCTGCCGGCGTTATGCTCGCTTTCTTATACTAATAGAGTCCCCAACTAAAAAAACCGGATGTCAACCTATCTCAGACATCCGGTTTCTTTTTGTACCTGTCTCAACTTCATTTATCTTTGCCCTAAATTTTACGAAGATGTTGCTAATTGGCATTGCCGGTGGCTCCGGCTCAGGAAAAACAACCGTTGTCAGACGCATCATGCAGATGCTTCCCCCAGACTCTGTCTCTATCCTTTCCCAAGATAACTACTACAGAGATAATGGCCACCTCTCAGCTGAAGAGAGAAAACAGATCAACTTCGACCACCCCTCTTCTATCGAGTTTAGCCTGATGGTCAAACAACTCGATGACCTTAAAGCCGGCAAAACAATCCAAATGCCTACCTACTCTTACCTTACCTGTGCACGCCTCCCCGAAACCATTGCCATCGCCCCCAGAAAAGTCATCATCGTTGAAGGTATCCTGATCATGACCGACCCCGACTTACGTGACCGTCTAAACATTAAGGTCTTTGTTGATGCCGATGCCGACGACCGCCTCATGCGTATCATGCGCCGCGACCTCGTGGAACGCGGTCGAACCAACGAAGAGGTGCTTAAACACTACGAAACCTACGTCAAACCCATGCACCTCCAATTCATCGAACCTACCAAACGTTACGCCGATATCATCGTCCCCCAAGGCGGCGAAAACAGCGTGGCTATCGATGTCCTCGCCTCTCGTATCCATATGCGCCTAGCCTCCGATTCAGCCTTTTAACACTCCTCTTATTCCATACTGGCCAATCAACTTAATGAAGTTACTCATTCACCTTAAAAATGCCTCTTCTACAAATCGTCTCTCTACTAGTCTATGTAGTTCAAGATATCTCATTTTAGGTCTGTTGGTGCTACTTAATTTCATTAACTCGGGTTGCTCTAAGACGGATGAGATACCTGAATCTAACTTCACCACTTTTCAGATCAGCGACCAACCAATTACCTCAATCTTAGTACTCGATTCAACCATCATTGCCTGTGAGGCATCACAAAATCAATCGGGTTCAATTTATGAGGCCTTTTATCCATTCGACCATTGGAAGAGGAGTGCCTTTGAAAAGAATCATCCTTTTTACACCCTCTCTCATCAGCCTAACTCAAATTCTTTATGGGCTGCAGGAGACTATCTGACCATTTACAAGGGTTCTGCAACAAACTCATGGCAGTACTACCCCTTGTGGGATCAGGTTCCAACCAACGAGTTTGATAGACCTCCCTTTCGGAAATGGTTATGGTTAAACGACTCATGTGCTGTGGCAGTAGCAGGAGAGTGCTATAAGAAGGGTGTACTATACTTTACCAATGATGGGGGTGTCAATTGGACCTATACCTTTTTCTCAAACGAGCTTACAGCGGTGGCAATAGACAAAGCAGGACGAGGCTATGCTGCCGGTTACGGTATTCTTTTAAAAATTGATGTAGTAAAGCAGACCTATGAGCTCATAGCTGAACGGGGTTTCTACATCACCGCTATGACTTATACTGCCGACGGGAGGTTCTACTATTCGACATGGGATGGCGAGATAGGTAGCATCAGCTCTGACGGGGAGTTAAATGCTCTGTATAGCTCATCTCACCGCTTTAACGGGCTTCTTTCAATCAACGAGACTCTTTATGCCTGCGCAAACGACAGAGCCTTAATAACAGCCTCTAATGGCAAATTCGGACAATACTCTTTACCCTGGGAAGAGGATCTGCTAAGTGTGGCAACCAATCAAGATTCAAGTTTGTTATATATAACGACAGAAAAGGGGAAAATTATCAGAATCCATTTTGGGTATTTTAACTCTAAATAGATGACAATTGTTACCAATATATCAAAGTATTGAAGAAAATTTTACAAAATCAAAGGCTCGATATAGCATAACAACAATTGCTTTCCTCTTTATATTAGTGATAAGTTATATAAAAATATTCAGGATAGCTCTTGAATAGACTTCGAAAGTGATATGTAATTCTACTGAAGAAGGATACCTAGAGCTTTTTGTATAAGCGAATAATAACAAACGTAGAATTTTATATTACCGACATCCTTATAACAACAAATACCTCTTTTACTATATTACCATGAAGGATAGATTAGAACCATTAGCCCCAATGGATAACTTCAACCCATCTATAAATCACCCTCCAGTTTTAAAAAGTTAGTATTAGTCGGAAAAACCCTATATATCACGGCCAATGATGAAATTCTGGTATCGGGTAAACTAAAAAAATAAAACCATCCCTTCTTCATGATAGAGAAACCCTACTGGCTATTAATTCTAATCGCAATTAAACTTAAATCTATATCCTCATAGAGAAAGGATGATTATTACAAAGTAAATAAAAAACTATTCAGCAATTTCTATCCATTCCGTAACTAATAAAGGTAACCTTTCAACTACCTCCCTTCCAAAAATAACCTCCGTAACAAGACCCATGTGCATAGAATCAATTAAACGACACAAATACGAACGACCACAATCCCACCATGTATAAACATCATCAACTATTAGATAATGTCTAATATTAACATTAAGATTTGCTTGAGCCTCCCATAGTTCCCAACCATCTAGTTGAGTTTCATAAACACCATCTGCCACACGACTTCCAAACGTTGTGGTATAATAGTATTCTTTAATTTCCCAAATGGCAATCGGGTCTTTTACACTTGGAAATGCACCATCAACTCTTCTAGATAATGTCCTAACTGGAAAACCACCATCTGTAATTGAAGTTAGTTGCCTAGGATCAAAATCGCATGAAAAATTCTTGATGTTTGCCTCTATAACCATATTTACTAATCCCGTTAAAAAAGCATAGTCCCGCTTATCGCCAGTTTGTTTATTCAATGGAAGCGGGCATTTGGGGTTTAGCGCTACCTTGTATGATTCAAACAAGGCCTTAGCTTGATCCTTATCCTGTAAATTAAAATATACTTCCTTCGATAAGACATCAGCACGATAAAAGAAATAATCAACAACTAATTTACCAAAATCAGTCAATTGGTCGTTCATTACAAGTTTTTTAAAATCTAATCTTTCTTTGTTAAAAACTTCAATAATTTGCTCCTTAGTTGGAATAACAAATTTAGAGTCCTTACTATCTCCTCTTTTCTTTACAACATATCCTAATTTTTGATTAAGTAACTTAACATTAGCCCAAAATTCAAGACTAAGCCCCACAAATCTCTCATTAGTCTTCATTCAATCTTTTTAAATATTCTACAATAAACTCAGTTAGGTTGGAATTAAGTGCTTCAACCATTGCCTTCAATTCTACGATATCAAGTCTTCGCTCTCCACTTTCAATTTTGCTTATGAAGGATTGTGGTACTGAAAGTCTTTCTGCTAAATCTGATTGCAACAGCTTATTACCCACTCTTAGGCGGTAAAGCATCCCGAGTAAGACCTGATACTCTTTTTTATGTACACTCTTTTTCACTTCACAAAAGTAATTGTGGTATCTTAAAAACCCAAATTAGGATATGTGAACAATCCTTTGTATTTTTACATAAAAAATGACATTAATACAACCATCAGTTTTCTCAACAATAACACCTCCGAAATCTCAATTACTCAAATGGGTTGGAAACAAACAAAAAGTAGCAAGTGAAATCTGTAAATATTTTCCAAAAGATTACAATACATTTTATGAGCCATTTCTCGGGAGCGGAGCAATTACTGCAACCATTGAACCTAAAATTGGTGTAGCTTCTGATAACTTTAAACCACTTATTGATATATGGAAAAAGCTTAAAGAGAATCCCGCTGAACTAATTGAATGGTATTCTAGTCGCAGAAATCGACTAATTAACGAGGATAAAATAAAAGTTTATGAAGATATAAAAGCTTCATTTAACCAGAATCACAATGGTGCTGACTTCTTATACTTGACAAGATCTTGCTATGGCGGAATTATTCGATTCAGAAAAACAGATGGATATATGAGTACTCCTTGTGGTGCTCACACACCTATCCCAGTTGAATCTTTTCAACATCACGTAAAAGAATGGGCATTAAGAATGAAAAATGTAAACTTTTTTCATATGGATTATAAAAGTGCTTTTGAAATGGCCAAAGCAGGGGATCTGATATATTGTGATCCTCCATATAGCTATAGTCAAAATATCCTTTATGGATCGCAATTATTTAAACTTAAAGATTTATTTGAGCAAATTGAGTTGGCAAAATCTAAAGGAATTAAGGTGGCACTAAGTATTGATGGTCACAAGAAATCTGGAAATTATATTTGTGATATTCCTATTCCAAAGGGACTTTTTAAAGAAGAAATATATATTACTATCGGCCGCTCAATGCTAAGAAGATTCCAAATGGAAGGTCAAACATTAGAAACAGAACTTGTCAAGGATCGTTTATTATTAACGTATTGAAGTTAAAAAGCTGTTTTATTTGCTGCCTATTTAAAGGTTAAATAGATTCCAAATCAGCTAAATTGTAATTGAAACACAAAAAAGCTAGACCTCGGTTCAAATAATACTGATTTAAGTAATTCAACTCAAGCATCCTGCTAACTCAAAATTCTATAATAAGAGACGATGCAATAGATTAATAACTTAATAATTATTTAGTTAGGCACTATATTGATCCTATTCAGAGAGAATTTCATCAATAATAATCTTTTCCGTTACCTTATCTCTGACTTTTAACTGTTCAGATTTATGTGTAGTCTTTATTGTATAACTAGTAGTTCTAACAACAATACCATTTAGTAGTTTCAAATCAAGACATTTACCTCTAATATCACTACCTTTATCTAAAATATGAAATTTACATTCACCATTGGTAACATCAACCATTAAAAAATAACCTATATAAACATTTCTCTCTATCTTTAGCTCTGTAGATTGAGTGATAATATTAAGCGCTTGTTGTAACCTTGTCAAGGTAACAAAATTACTTCTAACTGGCATCTCTACATTTGGAGTTGTCCATCTATATTTTAAAGATAATTCATTTTTGACTAAAACTTCAAGGAATTTCACATAGTTAGTTATAGCAAAGCCTTTAAATGGAAGAAGCTTAGACGTCAAATCGGATTCATCAATAAAATTAAAAATATCATCAACCAAACTTAGGGTTTTATCAATCTCAGAGTTACCAAACAGATCAAGTTGTGAATCAACATACATATGCACATTGAATGAAGCAGCAGAAGTCATAAACACTTTTAAAGTATATTCCTTGCTATTTTTTAATTTACTAATTTTCTTATAACCATTAGAAATGAAATCCTGAAAAGAATTCAAACTTTGTGATAATGACTCGGCATCAATGCTATGAGAGTTATTACGATCTGCAAATCCCAGATGTATAATTGGCTTATTGATTTCTATTCTTTCTTGTAACAACTCCGAACTACCATTTGCAGATGAGAAAAACACACCCGCTTCAGGTAGCATTTCTTCATTAATAGTATCAAGAACATCTGTTATAACAAACTCATCTTGATTGCTAACAATAATGTAATATCTATTTAAACCTTCTGGTGAAGTCATTGCTTCTCTTAAATCAATATCTCCAGATAAAAGATATGAGAGTCTCCTCGTTGAAATCTGAATTGCTACATACTTATCAGAAAGACCGTTTTCAAACAATAAACATAAATAATGTGAATGCAAAAAGTCAAGCCCTACAAAGACATGTATGGTATCATAATAAATTAAAACCCTTTCTATATAAATTGATCTGTTATTCATTCGAAATAACTTTGACTTTTAAAAAATCAAAATTTTTAGTTCGCCACCAAGAAAAATGACTATTTGAAGAGTGACTTGGCGTATTTAAAATCAAACCATCATTAATACTAAGAACAAATTCACCTAGGTAAGTATCCTTACCTTTAAAAGTCGGTAACTTGCTAACTTTTATACAATCATGTATATTGCTAAATATGGAAATTGACCTTGCCTGACATTCGCTAACCTTAAATGGCTTAGTTTCAAATAATGCTCTTTGAGATAAAAAGTCTCGCTCTGTTGCCGGGTTTGAACGTAATAATCTAAAAAAAGACACACCGTCAGAGGTAGTAGCTTCAAATGGTGGACATTGCTGAGGTAATATTTCAAACCAATCCATAGTCTGATTCATAAATTATTTTGTCAAATCTATAATAATAAATTCAAAATAGCAAGATAGAATGAATCAATTTTTAATACAATTGCATACATGGTTCCATAGAAATATGGGCACAAAGTTATTAAATTGAAATAACATAATAACGTCTCTTGCAACTAATTCACTTTTTCGTTTCTTTGATTCGTTTAAATTGTACAACTATTCAAGCAACGTCGACCGTAATTTGCTTATGTGGAAATCAGATATATCAGATTTCGAAGTATAATTTACAAACTAGGAATTGGCAAAGTTATCCGCTAAATGGTATCAGAGGGACGAGTTTCAATGTCATTAAAGTTTGCCAATCTGTATGTCTGATTATTTTCCCTTACAACATCGGGACGAGTTTCAATGTCATTAAAGTTTGCCCGTGTTTTTAGACAGCAACTTGTACAATTCACTCTCAAGATACTTCCCACTCAATTCGTCTTCAAGAAAGAAATTAACTAATTGATTTTTATCGATACTCGCATATCCATTGTGTGACTATGCGATCAGTATTGATTAATCATAATTAATTTAGATTTAACTTACACTTCGCTTGTACCTATATTCTATTGAAAAACAAACCAAAATATTACTATAGGTATTCAAGCTTACTACCGCCTCAATTAAATTCAATGCATTTTAACTTTCTCGTATAAATCCATGACCTCCAAACGTAATTTTCTAACAATATAATCCAAATCTTCATTTTCTGGAACTAAAGAAACTAACTTCATAACAAAGTCAACCTGGTCTGTTTGAGCAAGAATCTCTTCTCTCGCATAATTCAATATAGCAGTCCAAATATAATGTCTATCGTTTTCTGTTTTAGCTTTTTCAATTGCACTAAGATATGCATTACGTCCTTCATCAAACTCTTTCTCTCTAAAATGAATTAACCCTTTAGTTGCAGTAAGGCAAATTTCTGTTAATTTATTAACTTCCGAGCTTAAATTAATTTTCTTCAAGTAGATTGATGCTTCCTTTGTTTTGTTATCTAGTGCTAAATAATAGGCTATATTATTTAACATTTGAGCATCATTGGGATGAGAAATTAAACCGGATTCTAAAAATTTTATAGATAGATGGTTCTGTCCTAAAATTGAGGAAATATGGGATCCTAACATAATGGGGCTTTTTGAAAATGGCATATCACAAAACCACTGACATGTATTATTTAGAGCATCAACAAGTTTTTTATTATGAAAGTTGGATAAAGCTTGTGCTTCAAAGCTATGATTTGTGAAAACATTTATTTGAGAACGGTCAAACAATGTTTTATCCTTCTCATTTAAAACCCATTCAATTTGGGCTAGAGAATTATCATTGGGGGACAGTAGTGATTTACTAAATAAATCTTTACTCTTTTTTCTGCCACCAGATAATAGTTCTACTGTAGCCAGTGAACTGGCTAATTCCGTAGTTGAAAAAGGTGAAAAATTATTAGAATAAAGTAATTCAACTCCCTTCTTAATAAATTTAGAATTCCTTCCCCTTAAAGTGGCAATCGCTATTTCGGCAGAAGTTAACCATGGATCAAAACTTGTAATCCGTTTTCTCCTAACAATATCATGCGCTAATTCTAAATCAGAATAGCGAGAAAACAAACGAACTGCACATCTAAGAACGAACCTATTTTCAGGTGCCAGCTGTACAGCCATCTTCATCGCTCTAATAGATTGTTTTTCATGCCCAAGAATGGAATAACATCTAGATAACTCAACCCATAAGATCGGATTATATGGAAATTCAATAACTTGTATCTTAAGATCCCTTATCCTTGTCCTATAATCCCAAATAGGCAAACAATTACTGAGCTCCGTAATGGTAATTTCATCAATCTTTCTCTCAGTTTTTTCTTGAACTCCTTGAATAATTCTTTTAGCAACGGAATATTGAGAGTATGTGACACTTTCTTGCTTGGTTAATATAAATTTAGCGGCTCTTTTTACCTCTTCATTATCTTCAAATCCATTTACTATTGAAGAACTAATCAAATCCGCCGCATATGGAACAGATTCATTTTCGGTAAAATCATCGATATAAGAATCTATATTCAAAATAGGACCATCTCTTGGCGTAATCAAAGCTGAATCTAGTTCTCCCAAAATAGTTGTTGTATTGAAAGAACGCCAATTAGGAATAACACGTCTATCTTTATTTTCAAATACTAATGCCATATTTATCTTAGTTCTAATTCAGCTCTTTTTTTTAGAACATCCAGCCTTGTAATAAACCTCTCAAGGCCGAAATTGCTCCCTGAAATCGCAATATTTTTTGGATGACCTCTTTTCTCTGGAAAAGGATTACACAATTGCTCTACAAGTAAGGTAATCTCTTTTTTGAAATATGCGTCATCAAAGTTTTCTCTTAACTCACTAAGAGCTTTAGAAAAAGAATCAATAAGATATGGCTTTATCTCATTAAACCCTCCTTTCCATATCTCCCAACGAAAGTTATCTGGTATATGCTTAAGTAATAATGCAGACATACTTATTCCAGCAAAATAAAAAACAATCATACTTCCAAGAAGATAACAATCTATTGCAAAGACCCGATTATTCCAATCACTATCCCAATATTTATACATAATTTCAGGAGGGGTGTAATTCAAATCACCGGTATAACATAGGTTATTATAAGGACCATCGATATCTTTACAGATAGATCTTCCCAAATCACCAAGTTTTGATTCTTTATGAAAGACTAAAATGTTCGACGGTTTTAAATCTTGATGAGAAACGTTAATGTTATGCAGCTGCTGAAGACCGACTGCAATGTCATGTAAAGATTTAAGTTTCCATGAAAAATCCAACTTATTAGAAAAGTCCAATCTACTTCTCACATCCCCATCTGCAAGATCAAAAATAAGATAGGGTACGTAGCCAATAGCATAATTATTTAGAACTTCCTCCCCAGCCTCAATCACAAAGGCAACTTTTGTGACATGCTTACTACTGCAATGAATAGACAAGTCTCTCTCATACTTATACGCTGTTGACATATCTGAGATAATATCCATTGTTGATCTTTTCGGTTCAGATGTGTGCAAGAATTTTGCAAAGTCAAATGCTTTTAAAAAACAAATCTGGTTCTCCTTTTTAACTTTATAACAGACTGAAAAAAAGGATCCTGTTGAATTCGCAGATTTAGAAAACTTCTCAATCACAGCCCAACCTGACTTTAATCTAATCCCAACCAAGTTATGAGCAGCACCATCTTCCATATATTTCTAACTATAATTTATAATTAATACTAACTAAATTTTTCTTTAGATCCACTTCCAAAACAAAAGCAATGCCAATCAATGTTTCAAGCGAAGGTTAAAAAACTATTGTATACCGGGATATATTTGTTATTCAATCTTTTTCTCATATACTTAAGCAACATTTCACTCTTTTCCTATTCCACTAGTTAACTATCATTCTATTCAATTCCATTTTTAAAATCAGTGGACGCTTTTGCAAGTATAGTGATTTAATTTAAAATATACATCCTCATTTCTGATTAATTTCAAATCTGATATTCAAAACCCGCTTCTAACCAAGGATATATTGAATGATACCAAATACTGTTTGACACTCTCACAACTTCAACTTTCGCCACGACAGAAGTTAAGGAGTAGTAAATAACCTCTCCAGCCGCTGAAATTAACTTCTTAAAAAAAACCTAAACTTAATCTCCTATTATACTTTCTTCTTTCCTGTCTCATCAGACCTTGTCAAAATTTCCTAGATTGACATCTTTCATAAATGGAATACTTGAATCTCCTCCCCTCCCATGCCATTAAGATAGTAAAGTCAGATTGGAGGGGGATAAAACACAAAAGGCCGCTCTGGAATAGAGCGGCCTTTGAGTTATGAATTGGCGACGACCTACTTTCCCACCGGTTAAG
>CAYUII010000002.1:0-160935 GCA_964444785.1 uncultured Bacteroidales bacterium
CAAAATTACAAAAAAAATGTCAGGAAATTAGGATATCAACACAGAACCTCTGCGTATCTTCTTCGCTTCTCCTCTATTCAAAAGCGGTAAAAATTGAAGAGTCTATGCAGAAGAAGAGTGTTAGCATAGGACAGAAATTGCCTATTTCATCGTTAAAATTTTCCACTCATATGGAGAAAGAGCGCAGAGCAAGCGCAGAGCAAGCGCAGAGGTAAAAAGACGAGAGGCGTAAACAACCGTTTACGCCTCTCAATATTAAAAGGAAAAACTATCAGTACTAACTACGAGGTTTTAACTTACTACCGATAATCAGAGGAAGATCGGTAATAGCAACCCTATGTTGCTCCATGGTATCACGATCTCTGATAGTAACCGTATTATCTATGGTTGTCTGGTGATCAACAGTGATACAATAAGGTGTTCCGATGGCATCTTGTCGACGATAACGACGACCTATTGAGTCTTTCTCCTCGTATTGGCACATATAGTCATACTTGAGCATCTCCATGATCTCTCTTCCCTTTTCAGGTAGACCATCTTTAGCTACTAAAGGTAGAATAGCAGCCTTTACAGGAGCTAGCATTGCCGGGATTTTAAGAACCACTCGCTCTGAACCATCTTCAAGTTTCTCTTCCGTGTAAGCATTGCTGAAGATCGCCAAAAACATTCTATCCAAGCCTATGGAAGTTTCGACAACATAGGGGACATAGCTTTCATTCAATTCCGGATCGAAATATTGAAGTTTTTTACCCGAGTATTTCTGATGTGCACTTAAATCGAAATCGGTTCTAGAGTGAATCCCTTCCAATTCTTTAAACCCAAAAGGAAACTCGAATTCAATATCTGCAGCAGCATTAGCATAGTGAGCCAATTTATCATGATCATGAAAACGGTACTTTTCAACCGGCATACCTAAAGAGTGATGCCATTTCATACGAGTCTCTTTCCAGTATTTATACCATTCCATTTCAGTGCCGGGACGAACAAAGAACTGCATCTCCATCTGTTCAAATTCTCGCATGCGAAAAATGAACTGACGGGCAACGATCTCATTTCTAAAGGCCTTTCCTGTTTGAGCGATACCAAAAGGAATCTTCATGCGACCTGTCTTCTGAACATTTAAATAATTAACGAAAATCCCCTGAGCTGTTTCAGGACGAAGATAGATGGTACTAGCATCTTCGCTAACAGACCCCATTGCGGTTGAGAACATCAGATTAAACTGCCTTACCTCTGTCCAGTTACGTGTTCCACTAATAGGGCAAACAATCTCACAATCGATGATAACCTGGCGAACTTCCTCTAAATCGCCTCGATCTAGAGCACTAAAGAATCGCTTTCTAATTTCATCTGATTTAGATTGATACTCTACCACTCTGGCATTTGTTGCTCTGAATTGAGCCTCATCAAAGGCCTCCCCGAAACGTTTTGCAGCCTTTTCGACCTCCTTATTAATCTTCCCCTCAATCTTTGCCAGATGGTCTTCAACCAAAACATCAGCCCGATATCTCTTCTTTGAATCTCGGTTATCAATCAAAGGGTCATTAAATGCATCCACATGGCCTGATGCCTTCCAAGTGGTAGGATGCATAAATATGGCTGCATCAATTCCAACTATATTTTCGTGATATTGAACCATCGATTTCCACCAATACTCACGAATATTCTTTTTTAATTCAACCCCATACTGCGCATAATCATACACGGCACTTAATCCGTCATATATTTCGCTCGATTGAAAAACAAACCCATACTCCTTAGCATGAGATACAATGTTCTTAAAGATATCTTCCTGATTAGCCATACTTAATTTTCTTAGATCTGCAAAATTACCATTTTTACATTAGATTTCACCGAATGCTCCCAGATGCAATGAACCAAGCCATTGTGACCTATTTAAACAAAATGGTTCATGCACCCTATTATAATAAACAGAATCCACTTAGAGGGATGAATGCCGTCGTCTATCAATTAAAAGATGAAACATGAAGGATGACTTGAAAAACAATAATCAAGCCCTGCGAAAGGCCCAAACGAACGGCTAAAATAAGAACAAGTAATCCGATGAGCCAGACAAGGCTGACCTTATAATTGCTCACTCTATGGTTAACGCTAGCAATTTTTGCCTTAAGGTTAAAGAACATCCCAATTAGAAGAATAATCATTGCCCCAGCGGTGATAAAATCATAAAGGAAGATCCCTTGATGCTGCGGAGTCTTATTTGGAAGACGAAGTAATAACAGAAAGATACTTCCTAATAAACACGGTAATAGTGCCTGAGTTACAACAAAGCTTATTCGATTATCCATCTTTAATCTCTCGGGTTTACCCGCTGTGGTTAACAAATAAGGCATAACCTTATATCCGGCAAAACCCATGACAAAGAGAGCCACCACAGAGAAGGCAAATTTCAAGACAGTCCCCATGTAAAGCCAGTTCGCCACATATCCAAAACCTTGGTCTGTAATAACTCCCGCAACAAAACTCCCAAAAAACTGATTAAAGAGATGAAACGAGAGCCACATAAAAAAGAGTCGATTTAACCCTCTTGTCTTCTTTTTCTTAATGACATAAAAGAAAGTCACCAAACCCAATATCAAAGAGGTTAATGGCCCAGAGAGAGTTATCATAATAATACTGTGTTGTGTCCAAAGAGGAGAGCTATTGCCAACCGGAAACATCACTTCATAATAGTAAAGAACCGAAGAGATTCCAAAAAATGAAGCCGTTAATATTACCGATAATTGATAAATCAACCACGCTACCAGACCGGCAAAAACGAATGTCATCAATGAGCTAAAAACATACTCCAGTTCTTTCAGGACAAAAACCGAACGAGCTTCCTTTTCTGGCTCTCTATTTTCTAACCAAGGATCATGTGGCATTGACCTAAGGTAGATTTTAAAGAGAAAGGTCTCCCAACCTCTCCTCCACTCATAAGGAAGATATTTCCACAGATTAGCCTTTTTTGCTCTATTCGAACTTCTGGTTTGAGTCTCTCTTTTTCTAATCTTCCTTCGAAGGGTCTTTTTTTCTATATTGCGCTTTCTATTTCTCACTACAGGTACCGAATCAACTCGCTGATCTTTCGGATCATTCCAAGCAGGTGAAGACTTGTCAGTCAAACCATTTAAAGCAGACTCATCATCATGGGTAAACTCCTCGTCGGGTAGTTTAGTTGCATTGGGTATCTCATGTCCACCAAAAATGGGGGCAAGCATTTTATCAAACAGATCATTTATTGATTGTGAGAATGCACTGTTTTTTTCACCAGACCTTTTGCGGCTTTTAACAGTTTGACGACGTTTCTGAAGATTCGCTCTACGAACCCGATGTGGTTTTTGGGGTATCTGGTGATCCATTTGCTCCTCCTTAGAGGGAGCCTCTTTCGCCAGGGTAGGCTCTGAGGAGGTATCCATAGGGAAAAGAGAATCTTCTTTCATCTCCTCCTTGTTTTGAGCTTTGTTGGTTACATCGCCATGGATTACTTCATCATAAGTGATCTTAACATGATCAGGTTTCTGTCGGCGGTTTTTATCTTTGTTAGATGTAATGGTATTGAGTAGGTTATCAAACCAAGTGTCTATAACATTAGATTTTTGCTGAGTTTTTCGTTTTCGCTTTGCCATTGATACAGATTCTTTTGCGAAATTATCAAATCCTACGTACAAAAAGCATTAGAAACAAAAAGCTAAAATGTTTTTAAGGATAAGTTAACGAAGAGGCTACTTTAGTAAATTTGCTTAACCACAAGATCCAAAGAGAATCAATCATGATATCGTTTATCAGTTCTATTATTTTATTACTTATCGGCTATTTTCTTTATAGCAGACTTATTGAAAGAATATTTGGTGCAAACGAGAACAACCAGACTCCCGCATACCGTTCGACAGATGGAGTGGATTATGTTCCAATGAAATGGGGAAAAGTCTTCCTGATTCAATTCTTAAACATTGCAGGGCTTGGGCCAATTTTTGGAGCAGTAGCGGGAGCGATGTGGGGGCCTGTGGCCTTTTTATGGATTGTTTTAGGAAACATCTTTGCCGGCGCCGTTCATGACTATCTAAGCGGAATGATGTCCGTAAGAAGAAATGGAGCGAGTATCTCTGAGATCGTTGGTGAATGGATGGGAAATGGGGTGAAACAATTTATGCGGGGTTTTACTCTTGTTTTAATGCTTCTGGTAGGAGCGGTCTTCGTAACTGGGCCTGCGGCAATCTTGAATGGTATTCTTGATATTGGGATTCCCGTATGGGGGGCTCTCGTATTTATCTATTATATTCTGGCAACGATGCTTCCAATAGATAAATTAATTGGTCGTATTTACCCCCTCTTTGGTTTTGCCCTATTATTTATGGCAGTTGGTATTTTTTGGGGATTGTTAGCCAATAATTATGTAATTCCGGAAGTATTTCCTTATGGATTTACAAATATGCACCATGAACCAGAGAAATATCCTGTTTGGCCTTTAGTTTTTATTACTATTGCTTGTGGAGCAATATCCGGGTTTCATGCTACACAATCGCCTCTAATGGCTCGGTGTATTGAGAACGAGAAGCTCGGAAGAAGAGTCTTTTATGGTGCCATGGTTACCGAAGGCATTGTGGCTTTAATTTGGGCTGCTGCCGGCATGGCTTACTTTGGGGGAGTAGATCAGCTCAACACCATCATGACTGAGCACAAGGGCAATGCAGCATGGGTTGTCAATGAAATATCAAACTCGTTATTAGGAAAACTTGGAGGGGTTTTAGCCCTTCTTGGTGTAGTAGCCGCTCCTATTACCTCTGGCGATACCGCCTTTAGAAGCGCCCGTCTTATCGTTGCTGACTTCCTCCACCTTGACCAAAAAAGCATAAAGAATAGGATGATGATCGTTATCCCTCTTTTTATCATCGGGTTCCTCCTTACACAATTCGATTTCGCCATCATCTGGAGGTATATGGCTTGGTCGAACCAAACTCTAGCTACTGTTGTTCTCTGGACAATCACTCTCTACCTAGCATCCACCACTAAATGGTACTACCTCCTTACTCTTATCCCAGCCCTATTTATGACAGCCGTTATCTCTACCTATATTTTAGTCGCTCCTGAAGGACTTCAGCTGCCCTATACTTTATCAGTAATCTTAGGTATTGCTTTTTCAATCTCAGCTGGCGCCCTTTTCTTTTTTAAGAAGAGAATGGCTAAACAATAAATAACCACAAAATATCAAGAGGATCGTATCCATACAGATTCAATCCTCTTGATATTTAATCTTAAATAAACAAAGGCCAAGGGGTCCTAAAAAGCTTATTTTTATCTATTCATCCCTTTCCTTTGAGCTAAAATGAATTTACTTCCTGAAGAACGTAAGCACCTGGTCAATATAGTTCTTACGAGTAGCTTCATCTACCGAAGTGACCGCCGCTAAATTAAAGTGTTCACTCACCTCTATCCCACAGTAATTAAAAATCCCAATGTCTTGAGTGATTTCAAACGACTTGTAGAATCCATTGGTCTCATATATCTCAGCAGGTGTTCCTTGAGGCGTCACAATCACTGCCTTCTTTCCGCTTAATAAACGTTCAACACCGTTTTGCCCAATCGCGTAAGCAAACCCATATGAGAAAACACGATCAATATACCCTTTTAATATGGCCGGCATACTCGACCACCACGTTGGGAATATTAGAATTATGCGTTCAGCTTGGCTTATAAAAGCCTGCTCTGTGGCGATATCAGACGGAATAGTCTCCTTCTGGAAACTTTCAAAATCTTGACCACTAAGCCTGGGCTCAAAATTCATTCCATAAAGATCACGAACAATGACCTCTTCTCCTTGACTCTTTAAAAGGTTCTCAACCGCCTCTTTAACCCCTGCAGAAAAACTGGCAGGATTTGGATGCGCAAATAAAATCAGATTCTTCATGTTTTTTTTTTGGCAAATGTAAGTACATTTGTTCTATAAAGACAAGTAGTCACAAATAAATAGCTTAGTCTTATAAATCATACTTATACTGATAATCAAATTCTAATAAAATGGCTGAACCTGAAAATAATTTAGAAAAGCCCATCAAAGTACATAATTGCCCGGTAACTTATACTATGGAAAGAATTGGTGGCAAATGGAAGCTAATCATCATACATCTGATTTCCAATGATATTAATAGATTTGGTATGATGCAACGAACCATAGAAGGTATAAGCAAACAGATGCTTACTTCGCAACTACGGGAATTAGAAGAAGACGGGATAATTGAACGAAAGATATTCGCAGAGATTCCCCCAAGAGTGGAATACTCCATCAGCGAGCTTGGTCAATCATTACTACCGATCATTGAACAGATGGGCAAATGGGGAGAGGTACAAATGAAAGGATCAACAGAACGAAGTTTTATCTCCACTCATGCTTAGGATATCTCCCTTTTAATTCTTTTTTGACTTCCTGATAAGAACCTTTCCAAAATTGTTCTAAATCACGTGTAATCTGTACCGGCCTACGTGCTGGAGACAATAATTCGAATAGAACAGAGCACTTCCCATCTGCAACAGTAATAGGAAGTGGACAATCATAGAGTGCTTGTATCACTTCCGAAAGAATACACTCATGATCATCAGTATATCGTAAGACAGATGGGCGTCTTCGTCCTGGTAATTGATAACTTTCAGGCGCAAGAGAATCGACAGCTGAAAGTTGTAAGCGACTTAAATAATCTTTGGTTACTGAAAAAAGATCTATTTCGACTAACTCACGTATTGTTCTAATCCCTATTAAACTTTGATCCAAAATAAAATCTTTAGCCTCAACATCAATAATAGGGATACCATACTCTGGACAATAATAGGCACTGAAATTAACCCTACGAATAAATGAAAGGCACTCCTCACTCCATCCAGAGAAGTTCACTTCCCCTCTTTCAATTGCTTCTTTAATGGCTATAACGGCCTTCTCATCATCTACGACCTCTTCAATCTCACTCCTGTCCAGTAGAAGACCATCTATTAACTCCTCCCGTAATAAAACCACTCTCTGTTTACGACTGTTCCATACCACCTTTTCTATAACCTCCCGGGAGCCATTTACATCTCTTAACCACTCCCTATTCACCTGAGAATATCTCTTTATTGTTATCTTTTTCCCTGAAGCCCTCTTTTCTTCCTCAAGTTGAATTGCGACAACAGCCATGGCCTCTATAGCCCACTCCTTTTGAGAAAGATGTCCCGTTTTCCTACTAAACATCTGGCATACAGATGTTCTACTATTCTGTCGTATCGCTAATCGATCAGAGTATGCATTAAAGATTAATCGTCTAAACTGAAGTTCAACATCTAAAGTCATTTGCTCCTTTGCTAAAAGACTAAAGTCACTTTTAAAATTTTGACGAATTAAAAGATTATAAGTATCCCAACACCTCTTCAAATTGGAGAGTCGAACCCCTAAATTCGCGCAAGCCGCCATCGAAAAATGTTGTTGTACTAAATAAATAGAAGCATTAACATCATAGCTTAAGTCGGAATATCCTTGATTTAAAAGAGTCTCACGATTGTGAATCACTTCCAATTTATCAGTATATTCTAAAATTGGATCATTCTGTTCAATTGCCACCGCAAGCAACGCATACGACTCAAGGCCTAGATCATTAGCCTCAACAAGAATCTTAGATAGTCGTGGGTTAAAGCCTAAATTTGCCATCTTTTCACCAAGAAGGGTCACCTCATCTCTTGAATTCAAAGCATCTAACCACTGAAGCAATTTTAATGAAGCATCAACTGTCGATTTTAAAGGAGTATCCACCCAGATGATATCTTTATAAAGATCTAATCCGGCCTTAAAAAGTTGAAGGATTATTGCGCTTAAATCTTTCCTGTGAATCTCGGGCGTTTCATATTCAGAACGTTGTAGATGAGAAAACTCGCTCCATAAACGAATACATTCTCCGTTTTGAGTTCTACCTGCTCTTCCCCTTCTTTGATTGGCCGAGGCCTTACTGATAGATTCGGTAAATATCATATCAACCCCTCGTAATGCATCAAATCTAGCCACCTTCGCAAGACCACTATCCACAACTAACTGTACATCTGGTATCGTTAAAGAGGTCTCTGCAACGTTGGTACAGACAACCACCTTAGGATACCCTCCTTTTAATGCATTTGTTTGTTCATCTATTGAGAGAGATCCATGTAAGGGAACCACTTGATCTTTAGTGAAGGAACCCTTTTTTAAGAGTTCTCTTATTGTATTATTGATCTCATAGACTCCCGGCATAAAAACGAGGCAGGAACCAGACTCAAATAAATTTCGATTTCGCAGTACAGCATTTGAAGCAGCCTCCCAAATTCGTTCAGTTGGACTAACCGGATTATAGGTCGTTTTAACCGAGTAAAGGCCTCCATCGGCATTAAAAGTGACTGCTAACGGCATAATAGGCTCTATAAGATCCACGTCTACCGTAGCAGACATGACACCCAGGAGTAAATCCTTACGACTCCTTTTCTGTAAAAGCAAGGCTAACGCTAAGCTTACATCGGTCTCTAAATGTCGTTCATGAAACTCATCAAATAAGATCGCTCCAACACCCTCAAGCCGGTCTCCCTGCAAGAGCTTGCTCATCAAAATCCCTTCTGTAATAAAGCAAAGACGAGTGGAAGAGGATATCTTTCTAATATGCCTAATTTGATACCCCACTATCTCTCCAGTTTGTTCTCCTCTACACTGACTTATATAATTTGCAAGAAGAACCGTTGCAATTCGTCTTGGTTGCAAGACATAAATCTGTTTTCCTGCTAATTCAGGAATATCCAGAAGCCACTGAGGAACCATCGTAGATTTTCCAGATCCTGGCGGAGCAGTTATAATAAACTGACACAATCCATCTGAAAGATATGATAAAAACCTTTCACGTATAGAGGTAATTGGTAACTCCTTCATACTACAAAGTTACCAATTAGACTGATTCTAAAACTGGTAACTCTGTATTCTACTGGAAATTGCAAAAAACAAAGTGAGTAAATACCGATATACCAATATAATAAAATGCTAAAGAGACCCTTAGTTAATAGATCTTTCCCTCTAATGAGCCTCTCTATAAGATCTTAACTCCCATACCGTTTCATATCTAATCAAATAGTAAATCATAGATAGATATGGAACCAGAAGCACCATAAGGAAGTAGAAAAGCATAAATACAGTACGTTTCGCAACAATATCTAACGCTAATCTTATGCAGACCCAAATATAACTCAATAGGCTCATGCCAAAACCAACCCACATTAAGCCAGAACCATACATATAACTAGCATACCCTGCAAGCAATAATACTGTTGACAAAAACAGTACCAACCACAAAACAAAGACCGAAACCCTCAACTTTACGCGCATATGACATCCATTTTTATGGCTATAGAAAAAAGCCAAATTTATCCTAACCTCATAATTGTTTTAAGCTTTACTAAGGCTAAGTATAACATAAAAACACCTTTAGTAAAAGGCAAATAAAATATTATATTAGCGATACAAATATAATACAATCACAATCGAATTTGCAAGTAATTACTTAAAAAAATCTATTTTATTATTATCAATAATGAAATAAGGAAGATGCGTACAAATAAAAATCGCTCAGCAATCAAAACCATTCAATATTGCACTAACCTTTGTTTCTTTATATCCTAGTGAAGTCACCATTTCATTTGCGGCGATAAGCCCCAGAATAAGTTCTTCCGGCTTATGAGCATCGCTACTGGTAATAAGCTTTACGCACTTATCCTTGAGAAATTTTAATTCAGATAAACCCGGGAAAAAACTATCACATCTTCCTTTATAAACCCCTCTTGTATTTACCTCCACAATTAAATCTTTCTCGGCAATAAGGGTTATTGTCTCTTTTATTAGATCAGTATACCATTTATCTGATACATCAAACCATCTGCCGGCATTGTGCATTTTGATTTTATCGAAGTGACCCACAATATCCGGTTTTTCAATCTCGATCATTTGATTCAGTTGCAGAAAATAAGCCTTTACTGCTCTTTTAATATCGCCGCCAAAGAGCTCATTTACTCCTTTATCATAGGTCTTCTGTTCCGATCCATCTATAAACCATAGCCCATCAGAGTCAGTCGATTTAACTAAATGAACTGATCCTATGATATAATCTAATTCACAATCATCCACAAAAGTGGAGAACCTTTTAGTAACACCCGGAATAAAATCTATCTCTAACGATAAATAGATCTCTATTTGATTAGAGAATTGCTTTTTCAAAGCCCTGATTGCAGTCGTATACTCGGTAAGACGTTCTTCTGGAATAGCAAAACTATTCTCAAAGGGGACAGGAGCATGCCCTGAATAACCTAGTGCCTTAAACCCTAATCTTAAGGCTTCCTCAGTATATTTAATGGGTTCTGCAGACCCATCACAGAAAAAGGTATGTGTATGATAATTGTACATAGTCATTTTTTGAATCCACCAAAGGTTTTTCTGAAAGTCATTTAAAATAAATCTTTTCACTTAGAAAAGCCCCTAAGAGAGAAGTATTATATAACCTTAGTGAGCCGATAATGTTTAATTAAATCCCGATCATGGAACAAGAATAATCTCCTTCAATAGATTTTACCCATCGGTGTTCATGGTTCAATCCATCGGCCATCTTCTTGAATTAGCGTTATCAATTCTTGTACCGCATTTTCTTCCGGTATATTTTTTCTTACCGGATGTTTCCCTCTAAAAAGAGTAATGACCCCATTACCGGATCCAACATAGCCATAGTCAGCGTCGGCCATTTCGCCTGGCCCATTTACGATACAACCCATAATACCAATCGTTAGACCTGCTAGATGTGACGTCTTACTCCTGATCTCCTTCACTGCCTGTTGGATATTGTATTTAGTCCTACCACAAGAGGGGCAAGAGACATACTCTGTAGCGGTAATCCTTGAGCGCGTAGCCTGCAATATTCCATATGCAATACGACAGAGGACCTCATCAGAGAGTGATGGATGAAGAAGATCTAATCCATCGGCCAATCCATCGATAAAGAGAGGACCTAAATGAGCAGCCGCCTTAACGGCGTATATCTCTTCATCAGGTTCATTATCATTATAACATAGAATCACTGGCTGAGTATCTCCTCGCTCAATCAAACGAAAAATAGCAGACCGTGTACTATTTACAGCCATTGAAAAAGGTTGTGCAAGAAGAATCAATTCTCCCTTACCCTTAACTGGCAACTTAATGCTATCTACATCCCGTAGTAGAGCAATGGTATCACCCTCGGATTTAGGTAACCCCATAAAATCGCTTACTATAGTCCCTTCTTTTCCTACCAACTTCCCTTCAGGATTCATAGGGAAATCACTATTAGACAAAGTTAGAACCACACCCGGATTGACGCCACCAATGCCACAAACGCTATGAGTTTCTCGACGATTATATTCCGCAGGATTAATCGGCAACTTTGCGGGTCTGTAAAACAACTCTTCCATATCTGGAGAGGCAAAAAGATCACGTAATGTACGCGCCACAGGAAGCTCATTTTCCGGCTCTTCTGTCAATGATACCCTTATTGTATCACCAATCCCATCGGCAAGTAATGTCCCGATACCAACAGCCGAACGAATCCTTCCATCTTCTCCTTCGCCAGCCTCAGTTACGCCCAGATGTAATGGATAGACTGACCCATACTTATGCATTAGAACAACCATAATTCGGGTGGCCTGAACCATAATCCGAGTATTACTGGCCTTCATAGAAACCACCATATTATAATACCCCAGCGATTCACAGACTTGGATAAACTCCAATGCAGCATAGGCCATTCCCATTGGGGTATCCCCGTATCGACTCACAATTCGTTCAGAAAGACTTCCATGATTACTGCCAATACGCATGGCTGTTCCATGATCCTTACAAATACTTATAAGAGGTGCCATCTTCTCTCTTATACGATCCACTGCTCCGTCATACTCTGTGTCAGAATAGATACTTTTCCCAGTGTTTCTATCGGTATAATTTCCCGGATTTATTCTGACTTTCTCAACAACTCTTGCTGCCGCCTCAGCCGCAGCCGGAGAGTAATGGATATCTGCGATTAAAGGAACATTATATCCAACCTCATTTAGTCTAGCCTTGATTACAGCCAAGTGCTCGGCCTCTCTAACCCCTTGCGCCGTTAGCCTTACCAATTCACTTCCGGCATTTACCATTCTTTGGATCTGTTGAACCACTAGAGAGGTATTCATGGTGTCAACTGAAGTCATAGATTGCAATCTTATTGGATTATTGCCTCCAATGCCAACATCCCCAACAAAAACCTCGCGGGTCTTTAGCCTCTCAAATCGTTCTCTAAATAGAAAATCAAACTCAGGTAATTCCACTTTCATCTCCCGATTTTTCAGCAAATTTACCTAAAAGTAGTGGATTTGTAAGGTCAATAAAGAACTGCTCAACAGCCCAACAAGGTGACATTTAATCAACACCCCTTGGATGATCTCATTTTATAAAAGACAATCCTTCAAGAGCCGAAGGGTCTCCCGGTTTAATTAATAGGGCATTACTAAACAATATTTTAGCCTCCCTAAGTTTTCCCGACTTTAAGCAAGCCCAACCATACATTACTGTTCCATCGTAATCAAAAGGGTATAAGTTAGCCACCTTCGAGAAATACTCTAATGCTTTCTTATAATCCTGCCTGTTATACCATATCTGTCCCATTCTAAAATTGGCTGTATAATTGCCGGGATCAGCCTTTAATATCTCTTGATAGGCGGTCTTTACCTGCTCCCAGTTCCCCAGAAAAGCGGCTGAGTTCACAAGACCAAGGCGAGCTTCAACCGAAAGAGGCATTAACTTACAAGCCGCCTGATAATACCTGACCGATTCTGTATACTGGTTTGCTTTATAATTTAACCAACCAAGACGTAAGTTCATTGGATACGAGGAATCATCATAAACCGACTTAATCTCTTGAATAGCCTGTACATATTTTCCAGATGTCTCAAAGCTATAACTATCTTGAAACGCCGCCTGAATTGGATTGTTTTTTTGGGTATATCCTGAAGAGCTAATAAATAACATGATCAGGACGAGTAACTGTGTTCTATTTAAAAATTCCATCTTATTGCTCCTAATATTGAATACTGGATAAAGTCTCTTTTCTCGAAGTATGGTTCACTAAACTGTGTGTTTTCATTCATCTTATACTCCAGGATGCTAGAATTATAGTTCATCATGCTACCTCTAATTGAGAGCAACGCACTTGGCATCACAGGAAAATAGAGTGCGAAAGAGTATTTATCCCTGGCCTCCTCGAATTTATTGTATAAAACAAAGAGATCCTCAGAAGAATAGTGTGTCAAATTTCCAAAAGCACACGATCCTTCCAGCCAGATCCAGGGGGCCACCTTAAGACCAAAGGAGGGTTCATAAATTAACCGGTCTTCCCCTTCTTCTGAGACATTTGCTAAATGAAATCGAAGCCAAGAGTTAATATTACCCATAGGATACCAAGTAACCCCACCGCCTATTGTTAGTTGATGATTATAAGCCAACTCGCTCCAATTTAGATGAGCACTTGTACTAAACATTCCCAGATCAGCCTGAAACCCTACGCCTAATGCCCACTCCTTTCTTTCGAACTTAGCTTTCTTAAACACGAAGCTATCCACCTCAGGAAGATAACTAACCCCAATAGGCGAATACTTCTGTAGAACTAAATGGCCAGAGGGGACAACACGTAAGCCAGGTGTTATGACTATCGGAATTGAGCCGTAAAAAGAGTTTTGTTCAACATTGTAACTATGCCTTAAGGTATCGATATCATCAAACCTAATACGGTGATATCTCTCCTGTGTTAAGTTTTGGTACCCTAAGTAGGCTCCTCCTAAGCGACCTAAAGAAAAACCACCTCCTGTCTGAAAATAGTATCCTCCTTCAGGAAGATCGTACTCGCCATAAACATTCAAATCCCCATCAATATCACGAGCATCTAATCCTTTTGTTGCATTTGATAATAGCGCTCCCATTTCTGCATAGACGAACGATAGTGATACAGCTGGTTTACTCCCTAACTTTTCTAGAAGAGTATCCGATTGATGTCTCAAGGCAGCTTTAGCGTCATAAACCTGCCCAGTCATCTTCAGGGCCCAGAAAAGGTATTCTGAAGCAAATGGATCTCGTCCGTTGTAAGCTAATGCTCTTTTAAAATATTTTGCAGCCCTTTTATAGTTCCCCTTCTCAAACCAAGCCACCCCCAGTCGAGCATTAAGATAATAGTAGTCATGCCCCTCCTTTAGGGCACTATTCCCATAATTTATCAAAGAATCCCATTGATGGCTATAATAACACCTCACTGTTGCTGCATCATACCATGGATAGCCCCTAACTTCCTGTCCAACCAGATTAGGAACAACAGAGAAGAGCAGAGCCAACACAACTATTATATTCTTCCTTATCACCATGTTATTTTCTTTTTGCTTCAATCCTAATCCTTTTGTTCACTATTTTAATTGATTCTATACCCTGTTTTCCAATGAACGTTTGAACTGACAACTCCCCAGTAGTCTTTTTAAGTACATCTGTGGTTATAGTAGCATACAAATTCACCTGATTCGATAAAATATCTTTATTCTCAGAGTAAATTAATCGATACTTGACACTTATAAAACGATAAAAAGGAGCAACGAAATCTTGTATTACCATCAGTAAACCATGACGAATGGCACTCAAAGGAATCTTCGACGATATCTCAATATTTCGATATTGCCCCAAGATGACCTCAAATGTACCTAAATAGAAAGCATATAAGAGGGTTTTTCGATTTCCTTCAAAATGAGTAAATCGAAATACCTGTCCGTCATTAGTAAACAATGCTTTACATTTTTGCTTTTCGGAAAATAGATACATGTTATTATACATATCATTCCCGACCTCCCAAACCTCAGAAGGGAGATCTTTCATCCCGCTGATTTGCCATTCGATAATTTGGCCTGGGATAAAATGGAGGCCATTCACTAACATCTCATCAGGTTGGACATTTAAAACCAATTGGTTGTTAGTTGGAATACCTGCGCCCATAAAGAGACTTTTCTCACCCGAGACAATATAATTAGAAAGCGGGAAATAGATGGTTTTACTTCCCACATAAGGGGTCTCTTGTATTTGGAAATGGAGATGTGGACGAGGAGAACGGCCAGAGTTACCTACATAACCAATTATATCCCCTCGCTTTACCCATTGCCCCTTTACCACCGTTATGCTATTCTTCTTCAAATGACTAACCTTAGAGAAAAGTCTTTCAGCATGTCTGATAACGACACTATTGCCCCAGTTATGTCCCAGGTTCATCCCACCTATCGCATTATCCTCAACCCCATCTGCTACCTCCTCAATCCAACCATCTGCTGCAGCTACCACTGGTTTTCCAAAACAGTAATAATGCTCTTTTTGAGAACCATCGGCACGAAAGAATGCACCTTCATCGTCTATAATCTCAAAATCCCAAGCATGCTGCCATTCATCTTTATGCGTAAACTCACCACTATGCCCTTGGGTAACCTGCCACTCTCCCCAAAAAGGGAGAGAGAGATTAAACCAAGGACGCTCGCCAAACCGTTCGTCATAACCAAGACGAGTGTATAGGTTTTTTTCGGCCGAAAAGTGTTGGTAAACGACTAATGCCGGACTAAATATATTCCGATCTCTGAATTTTAGAAAATAAAGAAACAGTAATACGGTCAAATTAAAGGGTAAAGAGTATACCGGCAGTTGCCATTCAAGGAAAAAAGCCTCCGCTGCTGAAGTAATAAAAGCAACCAACGGCATTAAAACAGCCATCCAAATAAAAGACCACCCGGAGGCCACTAAAAAAAACCCTCCTATTGCTATTGCCGTAAGAATGAAATTAAATCCAATATAGGTATAGTTAAGACTTTGCAGGTCGTACCCTCCCAGATTTAGAAAAAGCCAGGCAGAGTAAAAGCCAACCAGACTAAGCAAAAATGAGATTCTTGAGACCAGTATTAACCCTATGGCAATAACAATTCCGGCACTTAGATGGTATTGAAATAAAATTGCACCCAAAGATCTAAAATAGACCTCTAGAGAATAGGGCAGCGGTAAATGGTTAAGAAACTCATGCATGGATAATAATGCCATTCCTCCTGTTTGAACCATCTCATTCGTTGAATAAACCCCATCGGAACTAAGTTCTAAAGCGCTAAACTGCCGTGCAGCTAATAAAACAATCCAGATTGAGATGAGAAAAGAGATACTCAAATATGGCAAACCATATCTGAACGTTATACCTTCAATCGCAGTAGTAATGATTAAAGTAAGTAATGCCGTTGAGCCTAGTACGAGCCAAAAAGGGATCGATGGAGCAAACATTGAACCGATCCCTAAACCTACTAAAAGACTATTAAAACCATATGCGCCTGAAAGAATAGAATTTCTATTTAACCCAGTGAGACGAGCAATCAAATTGGTCAATAAGGCCGATAGAAAGCCGGCGTAGCCTATATGCAGATCAAAAAATGTAACAACAAGAAGAGCGATTGAAAAGGCTCTATTATCAGATAGAAAGATCTGTCCATATGAGTTAAAAGTACCTTTTATGGTCTCCTCCATTACTAAAATGGTTGCATTGTCTTTCCATCTCTTCATAGTGATAACATATTTTACTCAGGTGAATACCTCTTTATCGCACGGATTGCTGCCTCAAGTTCAGACCTACTTCTGGCAATATTAAATCTTATAAAACGAATAGCTCCTGAATAGAAATGAACTCCAGGAACCACTGCGACCTGTGTTTTCTCAAAGAGGTCAACGGCAAATTCGGGGCCGTCAGGCCATGTTTCAGGGAGGCTAGCCCAGATAAAATACCCTCCCTGAGCAGGTGAGACACAAAAACCTATGGCCGTCAACTCATCTGAAAAATATTGATAATTAGCCTTAAGTGTGGTTCTTAGACTGACTAAATATCGCTCCATTCGCGACTCTTGACTCAAATAACCAGCAATGGCATGTTGTAATGGGTGAGGAACAGAAAGACCTGTATAGTCATGCATGATCGAGATAGATCTCATTCCCTCATCAGTCCCTGCCAACCAACCGACACGCCACCCGCTTACAGAAAGAGTCTTTGAAAAACTTCCGACAATATATAACCCCTCACGCAATAAACAGATAGGATTCCATGGAGCCTGATTGAAATAGATATCTCTATAAACAATATCTAATAAAAGAACGACCCCATTGTCTTTGCAAATTTTATCTAGTCCTCTAATCTCATCTTCAGAATAAATGCGTCCAAACGGGTTCCCTGGAGAGGCCAACATAAATAGATTCACCTTCTCCTTTCGGATCGTCTTTTCAAGAGATAGAAGGTCTAAGGATTGTTCCGGGTTTTGTTCAAAACCAATATACTTATGGCCAAAGACCAAAGGTAAATGAGAGTAGCTTTCATAGGAAGGTTCGATAGACATCGAAATAAAATCCTTACCAACCCGTGAGGCTTCATGCTGATAAACGAGAGAAATCGCTTCTGTAGCTCCATTTAGAACAAGAAGGGAGGTCTGTTCATTAACAGAGTGAAGATCTATCAAAGAGGCAATCCGCTCTAAAAGCACCGGATGGCCAGCTCCTTGAGCATATTGATGCCTATACGATGGCATAGGCGAGGCCAGAAATTGGATTAATTCAACCGGAGGGTCAAACCCAGGAATACCTTGAGCCAAATTAATCCCTCCGCGGCTTTTAACCAGATTACTCATCCGGCTGATCCATGAGACCGACTCCATTAATTTTATGCTATTTATAGTTTATACAATGGTAATGTAAATGAAAAAACGCTTCCTTTCCCTACCTGACTTTCAGCCCAAATTCTGCCATGATTTCTTTCAACAAACTCTTTTGCCAAGATCAATCCAAGACCTGTACCCGTTTCACCAGCTGTCCCTGTAGAAGAATGGCTCACACCAATATTGAAGAGTTGCGACAAAACATTAGGTTCAATACCCGTACCATGATCTTCCACCTCTATCAATACTTCCCCTTTGACTATAGTCGCTCTTACTAGAACCTCGGAGCCTTCAGGCGAGAACTTTATTGCATTTGATAAAAGATTTCTCAAGACAGTTGCAGTCATCTGAAAATCACTATAAGCGAATAGCCCACTATTTACCTGGGCACGAAGAGTTATTCTCTTCATATTCGCCTGATTCACCAAAACATTTGTAGAGTCAGAGATTACTCTGGCAATGCTTATCTTTTCAAGTTTCATCTGAAACCTTCCTGTCTGTACCCTTGTCCATTCTAAGAGATTTAAGACCAACTGATAACCCTGACGAGAGCTCTCATATATAAGTTTATGAAAACGACGAACTCGTTCAGTATCCATCTGATCATAATCCTCCATTAAAACCTCCGACAACCCAACCAATCCATGAAAAGGATTTCTTAGATCATGGGCGATGATGCTAAAGAACTTATCCTTCGCTATGTTAAGCTCTTTCAGCTTTTCTTCCGATTCAAGCAGTTGATCTCGATTTGTTCGTATTAATGTATAGGCTCGTAATGCAAACAATACTAGCAGGAAGATGACTAATAAAGCCGTAACGGCAATAATTAGAATAATGACTAAGTCTTTTTGATAGTCCATTAAAGTACCATCATTGGCATAGGCAATTAAAAAAGCCGTAACAGACCCACTAAAGGATTTAAGAGGGACGAAAAGAGCAAGATATTTCCTACCATTATCAAGTCTCTCACCATGAGCAAAGAGATCTCTCTTATTCAGGTTTTTCTCTATTAAATCTTTATCAACCTTATTGAACTCGATAATATCTGCCACCGGAATGGTACCGGTTGTATCCTCTTGTAAACCTTCCTGTGCTCGCTTTTCATAAAAGAATTCTTCGCTTAGGTCGCTGAAATTATACTGTACCAACTTGACATAGGGGGTACTCTGTAAAACAGATTCTTTATCGATCAGGAAGACAAACTCATATGGAAAAATTCGCATAAGATCATTACGGATGGCCATAAAATCGACGCCAAACTCTACACAACCCACATAGTGACCTTCGGCGTATAGCGGATAGACAAAGTAATAACCAGCCGACGCACAACCGGTCTCAAAGCCCTTCTGTGGGATCCTTTTACTATTAACAGTACGTATCAAAGGTCTAACATCTGTAACGTTATCATCAAATATATCGAGTTCATGTAACCTCACCATATTGATATTATCGGCGAAAAAGAAAGAGAAGAGAGGCATCCCATCTGCTTTGAGTTGCTCATAAAGAACCGCTGACTTCTCAATGATCTGCTGTCTTATCGTCTCTTTTTGAATGGCATCCACCCCATTTGCACTTTGTAGTAATTGTGCAAAACCAGGGTCTTTAACCAATTCATTATAATAGTTTAGCGATCTTCTTTCGAAATGGTTTAGTGATGCCTGCAAGCTAATCTCGAACTCACGACTCTTTTTTTCAATGTAAGCCGTTTTATTTTGAGTATAGTTATGTAAACTCAGATATACCGCTGCCACCTCTGCAAAAACAAATAGAGAAACTAAAATGATCCATATAACCCGATTCGGTAAATGCATCTTCATTATTGCTGGTGTATTAATTCACTACAAATTTGACAAATAGTAGCTGTAAAAACAACCTTGCAGTAATTTATTTTAATTTACAACCAGTAGAGGCGTTATGGGCAACGCCTCTACTATTTGTAATAATTCTTTCTGATTCTTTGTGAATCATGAAACCTTGGTAATTAATCAAGGGCGAAGAGATCTTAGATGAGAGGGTATCCGCTCCATTGAAGTAACGTTTTCATTCTTTTCTCCTTCTCTGATTAATTCAGCATTACCATTGGCATTCACCAAAACAACAGCCGGTCGTAAGGTTATAAATTGCATCCATTGGGTCATATTATAAGCCCCTACATGGTGTATGACGATTTGATCGCCTTTATTCATCAGCGGAAGGGTAACCTCCTCCCTTATCACATCAATGTTCATACACAATGGGCCATATAACGTAGTATCTTCAGTAAACCCTGTAAACTCCTGTGCCGGGGTGACTTTATGATTATACCAGAAGGAGGTAAATAGTATATTCACACCGGCATCAAGAATAGTTACTCGCTTTCCTTTACTCGATCTTTTATTGGCAATGACTGATGAGATTAGGTAGCCAGCGTCATCAATAAGAGCTCTTCCACTTTCCAGGATTAAAGCAGGCATTTCTGATGGAGGTAATTCGCTATTAAGCAAAGCAGAAGTGATCACCTCGGCATAATCATCAAAAGTCGGATTGGTATCGACCCCCGGAAGAAAGGCTCCTTTAAGAGTATTTCCTGAGGCAAAACCTCCGCCTAAATCGAGATATTTAATTGAATGGCCAAACTTCCTTTTCAGACCCAAAGCCAAATCAACTAACTTCTGTGTTGCAACGCCATAAGCATTGGGCTGCAAAATAAAGGTTCCAATGTGGCAATGCAATCCTTCAAGGTCAATCTTATTTGAATGCATGATCTTATTTAAGGCATCCCATGCCTGGCCATTCTCATAATTAAACCCAAACCGATCCCACATTGGAAAAATCCCGGTATCCATATTGACCCTAATTGCGACCCTCGGACGACTATTTATTTGAGTAGCTAATTCGGTTAATGTATAAAGTTCATCAAGATGATCTATATGAATCAAGGCATCATTTTGAACTGCCATCAATAGATCGGCTTCCGTTTTATCAGGGCCATTGAAGATGATATTTCTTCCATTTACACCTAGGTCAAGTGCCTTTCGAAACTCAAAACCAGATACCACCTCAGCCCAACTACCCTCCTGATGAAAGATATTACACACTGCCCCTATATAATTGGTCTTATATGACCAAGCAAACTGTACTTTAGGATATCGGGTAGTAAAGGCTTTCTGTGCCCTCTTAAAATTCTGCCTGATTCTTTTCTCTGAGATAACAAACAGAGGAGAGCCAAATTCCTTAATAAGGTCTTTAACCGAAACCCCATCTATTTCTGTCATTGGCTTATACTCCGTTCGTAATCCATATTTATTTGGCATTTGACTCTCTAACTTCTTAATCAAAGGCCTCTCATATTTTATTCTGTCCATTGTGTTATCTTTTTTCTGTTCTTAATTCTCCCATTGCTGATATCTCATGAAAGTCATTCACATCGACAATCATATCCCATGCATACCTAACAAACATTTTTCCAACCGTATAATCTGTATAAACAGGAACCTTTTCACCTAGAGCCAACCTAACCACCGCTTCCGGAATATTTTGGCCTACCCCTACCGCAAGATAGATCCATGCAGGCATCCTTGGATTGATCTCTAGGAGATAGAACTCATTCTGCTTATCTTTCATTAACTCTAGTTCAAAACCCCCTCGCCACTTTGTCTTTCCAACAAAATCACGTGTCATCTGTAACATCCGTTCATCGGCTATCGATATACCCCCCCATGCTTTTCCCTTATCGGTGATATACTGCTTACGCATGGGTACCGCCGCGATCGTTTCACCTGTACCATCTCCCAATCCTGTTACATTATACTCTGCCCCATGAATAAACTCTTGAATAATTACAGGAACACCCCACCTTGCACTCAACTTCAAGAAGTTACTTCTTACCTGTTCACTATTATATGCAATCCCTGCATCGTAATATTTACCTTTTACAACAACCGGATAATCAAATCGCTTCCCCACCTCAGCAAGATCACTGAGGTCATTAACCACCATACTCTTTGGAACTTTAATACCATATCGATCCCCAAAATCATTTAGATTTACCTTTTGCCTCTCCTCAAATTGCTGCATCGTGGGCAAACAGATCGAGATCCCCAGCCTCTTTAGTCGCTCTTCTAGTTTTATGTAGGAATAAAGCTCGGCATCAAAATTGGGAATGATGACATCTATTCTCTCTCTTGAATGAATATAACTTATTCGGTCATATAAAGCCTCTAAACCTGCTCCCGGATAGGGGACATGATATACAGAATCTACCAAATCATTCATGTAGATACCCGGCTCTAACGACTCATAAGCTAACCCGATAATTCTTGAATCAAATAACTTTGAGTCTAATAACCCCCTGATTACCGCAACGCCCGGTCCCGGACTGTCAATCGCATTCAAACCGGTAACCGCTATATTATACGTTGGTTTCATCATGACGTTGTACTATTCTGAAGTTCTCTAACATCCCAATAAAATCATAGAGGTCTTTCTCAAATGTGGCCTCATCTACATCATATTTCTCAAGAATACGATCCTTTACGTAAACCGTATCTGTTCCCTCCTCCATCATCTTGAGTATCTCTGCACCAATTGGATTAACCGAATAAGACTCTCCGGTTATTGGATCAAATACAAAACCAGAGGCACTTAATGCTATACTTGGTTTAGTCTTTATGTTCATGTTAGTCATTTTTACAATTTGAAACACCATGGATTGACCCTAAATTCATAGCTATTGACCTAATAGCCATTCCTTCTACTCTTAGGATTCACTATTTTACCTTTATTCCTTTTGTTACCAATCTATTACCATTATTTTGTGAGATCGAGAACAGAAGCATTCCCACATTAGCATCTGATAAATCAAGGTTCAGATCGCCCTCCTTCTGGTTTAAAGCCACCCTTCGAATAATGGCACCTGATACATCTGTAATCAATAACTCTCCATTTACAACACCCGATGGTAAAGAATAATTCAGATTGACTCTATCGGAAAAAACGGTTGGAGAGAGCCCCAATCGTGCTCCAGACGGCTCGTCAATGGGCTTCTCCACCGAGGTCGGTAAAGTCCCGGTTACTGTATAAACCTTTGTAGTAACTGTATAGGGCGATACAGAGTAATCATATACATAAACAAATAACCTGGTCCCTAGGTTAGCTATCGTCAAAATATCATTATAACCTCCACCGGGAACCGTCAACAACAAACTTCCATCTTCATTTGCAACCCTAGTCTCATAAGTATAATATGCCCCTGATGTATTATAGTTATACCCCACGTAAAGCAATTCAATTTGATCATCACTATCAAACAAGTGTCGTGTAACAAATTGAATGTCGGCTAAGTAATAATTCGATGGTAAAGATAATGGGATACTTTTCCATAACGTATGATTTAACGTATAGATGTTGCATTTAGAGTTAGTAACATCCATGGTATAATACATAGGTTCACTACTTTCAAGGTAAGTAAGCCCAGCTGAAACGCCACTATACGTGTGCTCGAGGGTGATCTGACTGTTAACCTTTGAGGCAAACACAAACTGTAGAAGTACTACAACAATTAATAATCCCTTTTTCATTTCTGTGTTAATTTGATTTTACAAATCTAACCCAGACCCTTTCTGTTTCTGTTATAGCTTTTCCCCTATTTTGTATGAAATTTTTAACCTTAGTTGAAAACTGAGATCATCTCTCTGAACCCTCAATTCATTAAAAAGTTGATTTATGATGAGTTACTCCATTAGGAAAACAAAGTATAATCTACAAATTATCTACAATTTGTCATCACCTCTTCGCTTCCTCTCCATATACTCTCCCTATCTCGGCTGTTAAAGGCCAGACTTAACGGTAACCAGGTACAAATAAAATCCAATTTTTTTCGCATAAAAAGGAGCCATGTATGGAGAGTATATGGAGAGGAAGCGAAGAGGTGAGATGATTGTTTTGAAACTAAGTACCAAAGTGGCATCATGGTGTAAGCCAGAGGTATTAAAAAAACACGGGAGAACCTAGAAATTGGTTCCCCCGTATAAAAGCGGTAAATCGTAAGGAGATAAAAGATTAATGGATAATCTGAATCTTACGTGTGGTTGATCCTTCAGAGGTAATCAGCTTTACGAAGTAGATTCCTTGAGGAAGACTTGCAGCGTTTAGGGTATAAGAATGAACGCCGGCTGTGATGTTTTCATCGATAATGGTAGAGACTTTCTGACCGGCTAAGTCATAAATATCAATAGCACAATTGGTTGATTTTAAGGCTCTGAATTCAATAATAGCTGAAGCCTTTACCGGATTAGGATAGATGTTAAGAGAATTAGAAGGGAGGTTAGAGATCCCGGTATAATCAGGATTTGAGGCACCTGGAGTTGGAGTATTAAAGAGATACCATACAGAACCACCGTTTGGAGATCTTCCCATTGAGATATCGGTAGTCTGTGCAGAATAGGTCAATGTATCAACGACAGTGGTTTTGTCAGGCATCCATAGACCAACATGTTCCCCATTGCCACTTAATTTAAAGTTAAAGTTAAGCACACTACCAGCGGCGTTCCCATTGGCATAGAAGAGGATAAACTGACCCGGTTGAACAGTAGTGAGTAACGGAGAAGTTGTAGGGATCTGCTCCCTTTTATCTGGTTCGTTAAGGTCGTCAGACATCCAGTAACCCCCAAGATCAACCGCAACTGAACCGGCATTGTAGATCTCAATCCAATCTGGATAATCCCCTTCAGGACCAGCAAAACAGGTATTATTACTTGCTAGAAACTCATTAATATAGAGCTGAGCTTTAGCGGGAGTGGTAAAAAACAAGAGCAAGAAAGCAGCACTTAAAGTTAATGCTCTTCCAATAGCTACTGATTGAGAGGTGTTGAAGTAAAATTGTTTCATAGGTTTGAAATATTAGGTTTAATAAGCTATAACTTGATTTTAATTCTGTCAATTCGGACGATCCCTTGTCGATTCAAAACAATTCTAAAACGTTTAAAATTAGTACCTGTAGGTGAAATATAGTTTATTAAAAGGTTAAGATGATAAACCCGATGCCCTTTAACATAGTGTACTCCGGTTCCTGTTGGATATAAAAGGTCACGTTCCGGATCATCCATCATGCGAATAAAAGAGGTCAGATTAAACCGCATGACATCGGTAATCCCCGCAAAATCTTTAGCCCTTTCGCTTCGTCTCAACTTCTTCGAGTAGATATGAATTCTTTTTCTATAGCTGATGATCTTCTCATCCTTAGGTTCATATTCTACATCGGTGTTAATGGTTCTACGCCTGGCACTCCTTATCTCCTCAGGTAATTTCTCAAAATCAGGATATGACATACTCTCCTTTATAAAACCCAATTCATATCCATCTGAGTTGGTTATTAAAGTTCTGAAGTCATAAAACAACTTATTTAATTGCCCTGACATATAGCCTCTGGCAATCTCCTTGATTCGATCTTTAGCCATATAACTTAGCACAAGAGCGACAAAAAAAGGCATCGTAAAATTCCCATACTTACTTTGCGACCAGAAAGCTACAGCCGTTGCAAACACCATAGAGAGTCCTGCAGCTAAAGAAAAAAGAAGCTGCTCAGCCAATTGACCGTCTCGACTAGTCTGAACATTTAAAAAAAGTGTACTGCCGGCATACTTCTTTAACATACTTATTCTATGAAGAAATGCCTCGTTATCAGACTCGGGGTCAATAACAGACATATAACCCTGCTCTACCCGATAATCCATCTCTTTACGGGCAAAAGAGAATATCTTTTGTAATAACTGGCTCTTAACTTCCCCCGATTTACCTGTACGCTCTAAGAACTCACCCATTCGAAGAAGTTTATACTCTGTAAGCAAACTAATATACTCATCTGTTAAAAGAAACCGATTAAAGTCCTTCTTCTTCAGTGTAGGTACCCTAAGTTTAGGAATAACCGCTCTATAAGCTAATAAGGCTATTTCTGTCTCTTTCAAGATAGCATCAAAGAGATGGATTTGATCTTCAACTGGCTTAATCTTCTTTGCCAGATCAATGCTATCTTGCAATGACTTGGCAAAAACAGAGGCAAAAAGCTTTAACCGCTGAACATATTTCACCCGATTTTCATCAATCGGCTGCGAACTAAACCGAAATGCAGCCTTTTCAAGCTTGCTAACCGGACTATTCTCTCCAACGGTCATATCACGCAATAAACAAACTGGCGTAGTGAAACGAATCAGGTTTTTCAAGCTATTAAAAAAGGCCTCTTTCGGAAAAGTAACCTTATTTATTTCTAAAGCTGCCGGTATAAACAACCACGAATTCACATTGTATTCAGTAATGTTAACACCATCTTCGGCAGGAAACTCAAGCTTCAGCTCGAAAGTATACCTATCATGTATCTTTATGGTGTCTTTAATCATTCCTCCATGAAATTAGTTTACAATGGTAATAAATTACCTATGAATACAAAACTAATACCGCTATAACCAGATTCAACATTTAAAGTTTCACACTTTATCTACCTTTTGGATTCACCACAACTCAAAATGTTTAACAACTTGATTTTTAGAACTGGTTTTTCTTATTATACCCCTACATCCCTTCTAACAGAGACCTCTCCGGTATAGCTAGCCGAGAATTAACTATATTTGATTAAGATATAATACACACATTTAACGAGATGCCATTTTTCAAAACAGAGGCCAATCGTCAGACCAAGGATGTCGAAACAATGCTAAGCATGTCTGAGCAGCTCATCTTGGCATTCAGAAACGGGGTACAAGCCTACTTAGAAGGGGATCGGGAACGATTTGAATCTCAAGTATCGCAAAATGATCAATTATACCAAAAGCTCTCCGAGTTAAATCAGAATTTGATTAATGAGCTATACCTTAGACCAATGGCCTCAGGGTTAAATAGTACCATAGCAGACCTAATTGGGCGGGTATATTCTATCAGCCAGATTACTCATGAATGCATCCAGTTGTTTTATGCTGAGTCTCCTATGATACCTGAAGAACTTAAAAACAGCTTTATTAAGCTTAATGAACTGGCCTCTCTGGCAGGCGAAGCTTCAATTCCAGCCTCACGGGCTTTCTTTATGGATATCAGAGCGGTTAAGGATAAACTGAATAAAATCAATTTCTACGTTCTAGATTGCGAACAACAGGCCCTAAGATTGAAATATAAGATCTTTCATGACTTCCCTGATCTTAAATTAAGTCAAAAGATCCATCTGAGGTACTTTACTCTCCATATTGAGAAAGTTGCCAAATCATCTGGAGAGATCGCCTCTTTCCTAAACCTGATTTCGCTTAAACTTTTGAGATAATGACAATTATCTTAATTCTGATAATGACTTTGGCTCTTTTGCATGCTACTCTATTGGCGCGCATTAACCTGGGTCATTCCTATCCTCATCAACGAATTAAAGCCTTTATTTTTACTGCCGTTTACTTAACAGGCCTCTTTCTCTCATACTCTTTTCCCCTTATTGACATTATTAAACCAAACTATATCACCTCTCTGATCCTCCTATTGGGTGGTTTAGTCTTTATGGTTAGCCTACCGGGCATCGGATGGATCGAAATGGTGGTCTGGGTTCTTGCTCTACTCAATAGACCCTATGCTGACTCCATATTCTTCTCTTCTCTTGTCTTATGGTTTCTGTTTCTAACCCTTAGAGTTAAGCTCATTTACTCTGAAAAGGCTCTGTACCTCCGCTTCTTCCTTCAACGAAAAGGCTCCCTCTTCAAACGAGATACTCAATTAGGAGTTGGAGCTGATTTGGCACGTAGCTTAATGGTTCTCATCACAAGTACCGCCTTCTTCTATTCCTTGAGAGTTATATCCTTGTTGGTTTATTCTGAGTCACTGCCATGGTACTCTTTCAGCTGGAGTGCTCTATCGTTCGTAATTCTTGGCTTTATCTCAAACAACCATCATCATAAAACAGGGAAAGAGGCTATCGCTATTTATGTCGATGTTGTACTCACATTACTGACTCTTCCTTTCAATTTTCTTACCACTAACCTCTCTTCAGGAGCCCTGCTCTTAACTCGTTATTCTCGATGGACTAAACTTGATAGTAACTCATCTCGTCTCTTCTCTTCTCTCAGAATTATTATTCCGGGCCTCTTGATGCCTCTCGTTATCGCATCTATTGTTCTCCTCTTTAACAATCAAAACATTACTCTCTTCAACCAAAATACAAGCCTCCTAAACATAGAGCATCAGGAGTACTTTATCATTTCGATGATCCTTCTGGCCATTCTTGGGAGTACATCTTCCTCTTTGATTTATAGATGGAAAAAAAGTTTGAAAAATGAGTATGCCCGACAACTTCTCACTCGGGCAAACGACTATGAACAACGATTAGCGGTAATCTATCAACAACTAAGTGACCAAAAGTTGGAAAAAGGACGACTTGAGGAGGATCTTCGCTTAAGGAATGATCAACTGATGAATATGGCGCTTGTGATCATTCAAAAGAATGATTTTATCACAGAGATGCGTGAGAAAATTAAAGCCACCAGAACCAGGTCAGAAAACAACCAAGTACGAGAAGAGTTGCAAAAGGTAATCATCATGCTTACCGAGGCTATCAGCATGGATAAAGAGCGTGAGAGCTTCTACCTGATGGTTGATGAGCATTTACGAGACTTCTTTATTCGATTACAGCAGAAATTCCCTGATCTTACACAAAACGAACGTCGTTTAGTGGCTTTTTTACGGTTAAGGCTATCGTCTAAAGAGATTGCTTCTCTGCTGAATATTACGCCTCGAAGTGTCGAGATGAATCGATATCGGTTAAGAAAGAAACTTGGGATCACTCCCTCCGGATCCATTACTGAATTTATCTCATCGCTTTAGTATTTGATTCCCCTCCTTAGAGTTTCCTAAATCGGTTTTGATCTTTAGATATCCTAAAGTTTATTAAGGGATAGAGATGGTTCATGTGCCGTACAAAAGCCTCCTTGTTGTGGTAATACAGATATAGTACTATTAATTTCCAGCACCTTAAAAAACAATTGTTGAGATGTTATCATTGTTTTAACATTAGAATAAACCAATTTGTAGTATTTAGATTGAGGGAAAAGATTTGGTGGGTTAGATAGATGTTGGTTGTTTTGTAACATGACAAACGCAAGAGAAAACATAAATATTTAATCAAACTGTTATGAAAAGAAAATTAACAAGGGTACTCTTTTTTATGGCCTTTATGGTATCGATAGCGAGTGCTACCTTCGCTCAGGAGGTAATTCATGGTATCGTTCAAGATGAGTTAGGAAACCCACAATCGAATGTGAAGGTAAGACTAACCGGAGCATCGATGTTAAGTGACTTGACCATGAAAGATGGTAAGTTCACTGTTGTATTAGCTCAAGGCGGCTCCAGGGAGGTGTTATTTGAATCGGGTGATTTCTCGGCCAAGAAGATCATTATACCTGCCGGAAAAGATAACATTACTGTAACGCTATCAAAAGAAAGCAAAGTCAATGAATATGGCTCATCGGTTGATATCACGGCCATAAACGCTGAGATGCAGGATGCCGTTCTTCATTTTGAGTCGGCAGATAAAGATTTTCAACTTTGGTTTGATAACCGCGTCATGGTAGATGGAGCAGCTTTCTTTGGGAGTGATGATGACCAAATTGGAAACGGAGCAAAGATTCGTCGTGCACGATTTGCCATTAAAACCAGAGTATGGAAGAACTGGGGCGGTGAATTAGATGTAGATTTCTCTAGCGATGAGTTATCTGTTAAAGATGCCTTCATTCGTTATGGTTGGAATAATGGGATCGTGAAGGTGGGTAATTTTAAGGAGCCTTTCAGCATGGAAGCAACGACCAGTTCAAGATACCAATCATTTATGGAGAGTCCAATGATTACCGAGATGGCACCAGGAAGACACATTGGTTTTGGTGCTAGCTATTGGTTAAATCACTTTCTGTTTCAGGCAGGTGTATTCACCAATGTCATGAATAATGTCCTGATAGAAGATCAAAACAAGAACGTAGGAACTGATGAGGGTTATTCTTTAACGGGTAGAATGGTTTGGATTCCTGTCAATAAAAATAATCGACTAATCCATTTAGGAGGTTCTGTTTCTTATAGAACACCTACTTTACCAGAGTATGGTGACCCAACACAGGCTTTCAGAATCAACATGAGAGCTGAGACCGATGTAAACCGTAAAAAGTATGTAGATACCGACTTCATCGAGAATTCAAAGTATGCATTGATGGCGGGCGGAGAATTGGCAGCCCAGTACAACAACATCAAATTTCAAGGGGAATACATCATGCAAGATATTCATCGTAGAAATGACCTACAAAAGGTTAATATTCAAGGGTGGTTTGCTGCTGCAACCTGGATGATCACCGGTGAAAACTATGTTTATAACTCCTCCGAGAGTGAATTCACACGCATTGGTATGAAGAAAAATGGGAAAGGAGCTATTGAAGCCGCCCTTCGTTATAGCTATATGGATGCCAACGATCTGGATGCAGGCGTAAAAGGTGGGGAAGCTGAGATCATTACTGCCGGAATTAACTATTATGTTAATCCTAGTGTGAAGTTTATGCTTAACTACTCATGGGTCAATCAAGACAGGTATGCCAATGGAAGGGGGAAATATACAACCGATATGTTAGCTCCTACTGGAGATAGTGGAATAGACTTTAGTACCATTGCATTAAGAGTAGAAATTGATTTTTAAGAATAAAACTATGAGAAAATATTTGGCATTACCGATCCTTGCTTTAGTGTTGCTTGGATCATGTGTTAAGGATGAACTTCCTGAACAAGCAACCCCTCCGGCAGAGGATCCTTACAAAGGGTTAGTGATAAACGAACTTATGTCATCCAATAAGGTAAACCCCCTCTGGTTTCCCAATGGAACGGAAGGTTTTGATTGGGTTGAGCTTTATAATTCAGGCACAAAAACCATAAACTTAAGCGGCCTTTATATTACCGATACTGAGAATGGCATAGATACTAAATACCAGATTCCTGAAGGCAAAACGCTACCTGCCGGTGGGTACATGGTTCTGATCTGCTCAGATGATGCCTCCTTAACCGGAGAATATGTCCATTTAGGGATGAAACTAAGTACCGATGAAGGGAAAGATAATAACATCTATATCTATTCACCTCAGGGTGTTTTAGTAACAACCAGTGCAGCTTTCGGATTTACTTCAGGGATTGGATCAGATGGCCATGGATTAGATGCAGAAAAATCATATGGTAGAGCTCAAGATGGTGGATCTGTCTGGCAAGTTTTTGAAATACCAACTCCCGGTGCACCCAATAGCGATCTCAAGCCAGGTAAACTGGTTATTAATGAACTCATGGCGAGCAATGATGCATTTGGGACCGACGAGAATGGTGAATTTGATGACTGGTTTGAGATTTACAATTCAGGAGATCTTCCTGTTGATATCGGGGGATGGTATGTAACCGATGATCTTGCTACCCCAAACAAACATCAAATTCCAACAGGTCAAAGCGAGAAAACCACCATACAACCGCATAGCTGGCTTGTGATTTATGCCGATGGTCAACCAGATCAAGGACCCTTACATGCAAATTTTAAACTAAGTGGATCGGGAGAGACCGTTGCACTTAGTCAAGATGGTGTTACATTTATCGATCAAATTGAATACGGTGATGGCAAGCCAGTGTTAGCACCTCCAACGGATGCTTCAGCAGGTCGGGATAGTGATGGTGCAGAGACTTGGGTGATCTTCCAGTCAGGAGTTTATCGTACTCCAACCCCTGGTGCATCTAACAACCCCCTAAAAAAGTAACTCGTTTTAAAAGGCTTGTCAACACCCTGCAAAAAACTAAAAACACCTTATAAACATTTTTTATGATGAAGAGTGCCAATTTATCTTTTATGCTTTTCCTGGGGTTGACAACATTCCTTTTTGGGGGTTGCGATAAAAAAGAGACGACTAACGATAAAAAAAGATTAGTACAAACAAAAGAGATTCGACTGGATGTTGCAGAGCCAAGCGGCATGTCTATGGCTCTGCAATCTGGTTGTTTCTGGATCGCCGGTGATGCTTCAGGTTTAATTCAATGCGTCGATACCATGGGAAATGTACTCAATAGTATCAATCTCGACATGACGGGCATTGAAGGGATTGCATATAGAAACATCGATAACAGTCTCTACCTGCTTCTTGAGGAGGTGAGTCAAATTGTTAAAATCAGTCTCAGTGGAACAGAACTTCAACGATGGGATATAGACCTTGGTGGCGGAGGGAACAAAGGGCCGGAAGGTATTGTCTGGGATTCTGTTAAAAGTACTTTCTGGCTTGTCAATGAAGGAGCCCCCGGTGTTCTCGCCCAATGGCTTCCTGAAACAGGGGTTACCAACATTCGATCCCTCAACTTTGCCACTGACTATTCTGATGTCACTACCGATCCCTCAGGAAATGGACTCTGGATTGTCAGCGATGAAACAGCCAATGTAACTCATATAAGCTACGCCGGTGAGGTATTAGAAAGCTATAAACACGAACTTGATAAAGCCGAAGGGGTTGTCTTAACGCCTAATACCAATGAGGTATGGTTTGTCAGTGATTCTAAACGAAAATTATATCAGTTTAAATTTAAAACAGGGGAATAAAAATGGAAATCGTCAGTCTACCTCGTTTCGAGTATAGAATATTTGGCCTTTGCCAAGGGGCGTGGCTAAAGCTATTATTACAGCATGGTTCTTTAATTCAGGAGCGGGTCATGACCGATTATTACATTCTATCAACAGCTACAACCAAGCACAATGTTAAGATCAGAAATGGCTTAATGGATATTAAAACACTTGAACAGTGTCATGATGGTTTAGAACAGTGGAACCCTTTTCTTGTCGGACAGTTCCCTTTAAAGTCATCAACAATCAAACAGATTGTATTTCCCGCACTTGGTATTGTGAGTCCCGGTTTTGACAAAAATGAGTATAATCTTGAGGAGTTTGTTGAACAGATCATCAAACCTGATCCGGATCTTGCTTTTGTAGAAACCTTAAAGCATCGATTCGGATTTGAGTTTGAGGGTTGTATTAATGAGTACGCTCAGGTAGTAGTTAATGGCGCTTTAATAGAGACCCTAGCCATTGAATCAGAAGATCCGGAAAAGGTAAAAGAACTGGTTCTTAGATTAGGACTCTCTTCTGAAGAGGCAAACACAAACTACCCTAAGGCCTTAAAAAAAATTATTGGTCGTGAGCCTATTGGATCTGGTTGGATGCCGGGCAACGACTTCATGGCATTATTTTTAAATACAATTTAGGAGATGGCAAAAGAAGAATTAAAAATTGGGGAGATCTCGAAACCCAGGTATGAGTTTCGCACATTCGGACAGCATTTTGAGGAGTCAACAAAGAGGATGGCTCGTTTTTCTGTTCCGGTTCCAGAGAAAGTTTGGGAGCGTGAAAGTGAAGAGGTTTACATTGTTTCAAGAACAAACGACGTAAACAACACGAAAATCAGAGACGGAAAGATGGATATCAAGACCTTTATCGGATCTGTAGATGGCTTAGAGCAATGGAATCCATTAATGAAGGGGGCGTTTCCTATTTCGGTTACAACCCTAAAAGAGGAGGTCTTCCCTGCATTTAAGGTAGAAATGCCTGACTTCGACAAAGAGAGCTATTCCCTTGAAGAGTTTCTTTCTCTCATAAGAAACCATAATGATCTGGCAGCTGTAAGAGTCTTTAAAAGAAGATGGGGCTATATGGTTAATGATACCATTTGCGAGGTAGCTGAGGTACTCATCAATGGAGCAAAAGTGATCACGTTGAGCTCTGAATCAACCGAAGTTGAGGACATTAAAAAGACCATTAACGACCTTAAGTTAAATGGCGTTGAGAATATCAACTACTTACAAGCCATTAAAAGGGTTATTGGCATGACAGATAAAAGATTGGCTAACGAATAATGATCGTAACATGGCACAAGAAATAGAACGTAAATTTTTAGTTTCAAAAGAGTTTAAGTCTTTATCCACACGCCAGACAAGGATCGTGCAAGGATACCTCAACTCGGTTCCTGAAAGAACGGTAAGAGTTCGTATTAAAGGGGATAAAGGCTTTCTAACCATTAAAGGGATTGGAAGCGCCTCTGGAGCTAGTCGTTTTGAGTGGGAGAAGGAGATCACGCTACAAGAAGCTGAGCAGCTTCTAGCCATCTGCGAACCTGGTGTTATTGATAAGATACGATATTTGGTACCTTCAGGTTCTCATACCTTTGAAGTCGATGAATTCTTTGGAGAAAACGAAGGGCTTATTGTAGCTGAAGTAGAACTCAGCTCAGAAGAGGAAGCATTTATTAAGCCCACATTTATTGGTGAAGAGGTTACCGGCAATAGCAGGTATTATAACTCGATGTTAATGAAGAATCCTTTTAAAAAGTGGTAATATAAAAACGTTTTAGGGGGGCAAGATGATTTGCCCCCCTCTTTTACAAATCTATATGAAGGAGACTAGAGATCTTTTAGATATGGGTCAGTATAGGGTTGAAAAACTACCTAAAAGAAACCTGACAACAACCGAGCAATGGTTGGTAAAAGTAGGCATCCCCATTGCAATCCTTGTTTTTGCATATCTCGCATGGTTTGCTGATCTCTCGTTCTTATGGAATTTTGAACCCTCTGGTTTAGCAAAGGCGGCTGCTAAACACTATAAAGAATTAGGACATGCTCGCTTTTTAGCGGCTAACCGATATCTCTTTGCCCTCTTCGCCATGGCTCTTGTTCTATGGATCACAGAAGCTATTCCCAATTACCTGACCTCCCTGATTCTAATCGTCTCTTTGGTACTAACCGGTGTTCTGGAAGAAGAGTCAGCTTATGCTCAACTAGGTCACCCTGTGATGTGGCTTAATATCATGTCTTTTGTGCTAGCAAGCATGTTAGTAACCACAGGCGTAGCTAAGCGATTTGCCTTGTGGTTCATTGTAAAGTTTGGTAAAAATGCTACGACTGTCTTTATCAGCTTTATCATTATCAACACGATTCTTTCGGCTTTCATCTCAGCAACCACCGCAAAAGCAGCTATTTTACTGCCCATTTTCATGGTAGTAGCAGCTATTTATGGAGCGAGACCTGGCAATGGTAGAAATAACTTTGGCAGGAACTTGGTCCTTCAGAATCTCTTTTGCATTAACATCGGTGCAAGTGGATTCCTCACCGGCTCAGGAGCTAACCTTCTTGGTGCTTCACTTATCGCCGGAGCCATTGGGAGCCAGATCTTCTATTCAGAGTGGCTAATAGCTGCATTTCCTGTGGCTATAGGGCTAATGGTCTTAGGATGGTGGATAGGTAGTCGCATCGTATTCCCTCTCTCAAAAGAAGAGCAACTACCCCAAATCGAAGGAGGAATGGAGAGACTTAAAGAAGAGTTAAAAAAACTAGGTCCAATGTCTGGCCTTGAGATTCGTTCTTTAGTGCTTTTTGGGTTAATCTTACTTTTCTGGGCTACCGATAAATTTCATGGCATCTCACCTACTGCCGTATCTTTTGTTGGCGCCATTATTGCCCTTTTACCACGTGTGGGCATCGTTAAATGGAACGATGTTGATATTCCTTGGCACCTATTACTATTCTCAGCAGGTGCCTACACCCTCGGAGAAGCATTTAAAGTAACTGATTTACCATCAACCCTCGTGGGTGCCCTTTTTAGCCACTTAGGACTTGGTGTTGACACCCATTTTTGGGTCTTCTATGTCATTCTTACCGCAGCAATGATCTTCTCGGCATTACTCTTCCAAAGTAAAACCATGCGAGTAATGATTTTTGTACCTATCGCCATTGGCGTTGCAAACAATTACGGTTTTAGTGTGATGAGTCTGGCGCTTCCAGTTGCTCTACTAGCTGAACATGTTTATGTCTTACCTTTTAATAGCAAACCAGCTGCATTGCTTTTCCTTACAGATCATTACAGTCTGCCTGATACCTTCAAGTTTGGATTCACCATGATGGTCATTGCTTGGTTTCTAAACCTTCTTCTCGGTGAAACCTGGTTTAGGTTTCTTGAGATCACCCCAAATGGAGTTTTTGGGTTATGGTAAATCCGCATTGAACTTTTCCGGTACTTTGCAGTTTGAAAGATAAACTAAACAATAGAGATGATAGCCATTCAAGACTATTACGCTGATCATTTTGCTGTCTGCTACGGATGTGGAAGATTAAACGATAAAGGTCTTCATATCAAAACCTATATGAACGACAAGGGGGAGACCGAAACTCGATATACTCCCGACGACAAATTTAACACCATGGAGGGTTTTGTTTATGGAGGTTTATTAGCATCACTTGTAGATTGCCATGGAACTGGATCAGCCTCTCACGCAATAGCAAAAGAAAAAGGGATTAAGATTGAAGCCTACAACGCTCCAAGATGTGTGACAGCATCGTTACATGTCAATTATCATAAACCCACTCCTATGGGAGTTGAGTTGAAACTCAAAGGTGTAATAAAAGAGGTTAAGGGAAGAAAGGTGATTGTTGCTGTTGAACTATGGGCAGGAGAAGTGATGTGTGTTTCGGGGGAGGTCATCGCAGTCGAAGTTCAGGAAGCTTTTAGCCCTTCCAAATAATATCATAAGAAATTGAATCCCTCAAATTTTACCTAAATTAGATCTCATTCTATCTCTGTTCCTCTTCTGAAACAACCTCATTGGAATTGGTCATTACTGATTTCGTAAAGGGTTTTCTCTCTAACTTGCCACTATTCCATAAATAGCTTAATACCAATCCAAGCTCATCAAAAGAGAATTCTTCACCCAGAACATTTCTGCACTCGCCCATAGATTGAGAATCTGGGTGGCTCATGAACCAATCAACCGCCACTTTACACTTCTCCATATCAACCACCCTCTCAATAGGCAATTCTGTTCCGACGAAGAATCGAAGATGAGAGTTGACTGTCGATTCATGGATTCCTCTTAACATGGCAATTTCTTTAGGCTTTGCCCCTTCAAGAAACAGTTCAAGTGTGATATCTTTTGTTGGACGTTTCAATTTTTTCTCAACGGTTTTTCTTTCATCATGTCCCTCTGCTCGATATTTAAAGTCCTTCTGACCAAAACTGATATTATCCAGATCTATTTCTGAAAGAGCCTCAGCTCGTAAGTATTTCTCAAGGTCAAAACCCTCTTTTGAAGCGGCAAAGCGAGCGATCATAAGGCTAAGACTCTTCTTAAAATCTAAGGCCAATCTCATCACCTGTTGATTTAACTCCTTTGACTTAACCTTAAAATCAAGATGAGCCAACTTCTGGTGAACTTCAATGAGTAATTTATTACCAAACCATTCAGAGGCTTTAATAATACGCTCCTCCATCAACGCACCTCCACCGGGATAATCTATGAGAATAGGAATAGTCTCCATCTGGGCAATAAATTTATTTGAGACGGGGATGATCTCATTAAAGAGAACAGAGTAGATTTGAGGCAACGCAACCGATGTCTCAAAAGCAAAGATTCCAGGATGCTCAACATCCTTATGCATTAATCGTTCTAAAGTAGAAAGGAGCGATTTAAAAGAAAACATCTCCCTAAGATTATTTCGAAAAAATGCCTCTCTTGATTTTTTATAACACTCCAAATCTGGCAGTTGCCTATCCTGTTGATCAATAAAATTACCAACCACCCGATCTCGGATTACTCCTGACGAGTTGATTTTACTACTCAATATCAATCCCTCAAAGGTTCGGCACCGACTCAGAGCCACGTAAACCTGACCATGTGCAAAAGCAGCTTGGGCATCTAAGATGACCTTATCAAAAGTTAACCCTTGACTCTTATGAACTGTTATCGCCCATGCTAATCGAAGCGGTAAGTGAGTAAATCGCCCGATGACCTCTTCCTCAATCTCTTTAGTCTTCTCATTAATTACAAACTTGATGTTATTCCATGTCACTCGTTCCACTTCTATCAATTCATTTCCTTCGCAACGTACCTCAACCGTATCCTCCTTTATTGCGGTTACCACACCAATCTTTCCATTAAAATATCGTTTCTGTTTTCCAGGATCATTTTTAATAAACATTACCTGTGCCCCGAGTTTTAATTCGATCTCCGGCTCAACAGGGTAATTCATCTCAGGAAAAACGCCACTTATCTCGGCATCAAACTTAACCGACTTCGCCTTTAAAGAAACTAACTCTTTTCGATTAATCTCGTTGGCTTGCCTATTATGAGTCGTTAAATGGATATATCCCTTTTGATATTCATTAGCCACTGTAGGATTATACCGACTGTTTAGCACATCAAGAACTTCTGCTGTGACATTTCCATCTCCAACACTACGTAACAATCTGATAAAATACTCATCACTTTGACGATAGTTCTTCATAAGTCTTATGGTAATCAACCGACATTTCTTTAATACCAGAGCATCAAAAAAGAAAGGTGATTGATAATACTTTTTAAGCAGCTCCCACTCTTCATCCCTAGCCACAGGAGAAAGCTGTTGCAAATCTCCAATCAATAGCAGTTGAACCCCTCCAAAAGGGGTGAGAGGATCACGAAAACGTCGCAAAGTATGATCTACCGCATCAAGAAGATCTGCTCTCACCATACTAATCTCATCAATAATGAGCAACTGTAAGCTCTTAATTATATTGATCTTATCACGATTAAATCTAAAATTCTTCTCCTGACCTAACTCATCTTTATTGCCGGGCACCTGTGGACCAAAACCTATCTGAAAAAATGAATGAATCGTTACTCCTGTTGCATTTATTGCAGCTACTCCGGTCGGCGCAACTACGATCATACGTTTGCCACTTCTTTGTCGAAGACTTCTCAGAAATGTCGTCTTTCCGGTACCCGCACTCCCTGTGAGAAAGATATTCTCACCCGTCTTTTCTATATAATTATAAGCTAACTCTAACTCCGAATTAGATTCAGTAGATGGATCGTCTTGTATCATAAAAACAGCTGAATAGAGTTTATCTCATTCAGCTGTTACAAAAATAAACAATACTAACCACTATAAGGTCTCTTTGTTCATACCAGTAAACGTAAATATGGTTATAAGATCAATTAAGGACAATCTTCCCGGTATATACATTACCCCCTTGATCACTAACCAACAATAGATAAACTCCCGGCTTAAATTCACTAAGGTTTAGTCTAAGGCTATTTTCAAATCCGGAATTATCATTTGCCATCTCATTCTTATAGAGCACTCTCTTCCCCGTAATATCGTTGAGAGAAAGGCTAATCATTCCTCTTAGTTCGCCTAGATCAATAGTTACAAGCCCTTTCGTAGGAGATGGGTAGATAGTCAGTGTCTTTTTAGTGGCCTCCTCCACCCCAATTGGGGTATACCAAAGATTTGGAAGCTCTTTTATTTGAACAGGGGAGAGTGTGGCATTCCAAAGTTTAACTTCGTCAATAGCTCCACGCCAAGCATACTGCGTTTCTGAGAGATCAGCTCTTCCAATAGTAAGATCTTTTGTGGCAGTACCCATCAAACCCTTTTGGCTTTTAAAACTAATAGGCCCTCCATCCAAATACAACTCAAGAGCCTTTCCACTATAAACACCGGTAATGTGATGCCACTCATTAAAGGGCAAAGGTTCAGGAGAGTCTAGATCGACCGTTCCTTGATCTGTCTTAACAGTAAATCGAATATACCCTTCAGGGGTAACTGAGAGCTTCCATCGTTGTTGCCAGCTTCCATGGGAGATTATAAAGCGCTCACTTCCGAGTTGTTCACAATTCACCCAAGCACTAACCGTTAAGTTATCGGTGAAGTTTAAAGCTTCATCATTTGCTACAGAAACAACACTATTACCTGAGGTAAATCGATATGCCAAGTCAGCCCCGCCTCTTTTATCAGGAGCTGAATAGACGCTTGATGCTGTTCCATGGTATTTATCTAACCACACATTCTTAGCCATCTTATCAAATGGCAGGTAAAAGACCCCGGTTGATGGGGCAGCGGTTTGACTCCTAACCAGAAAGGTTAATGATATTACCGTTGTGAGATTCCATTGATTTGTTGCTGTCACAGTAACGGTATATACCCCCTCCTCTTGAGGAGCTTTCCATGTTTTAACCAAGTCATTCTCCCCAACTAATTCCCCGGAGGAGCACTCCCATAAAACAGTTAACTGCTCATTAACCTGAAGAATTGGCTCAATTTTTACTGTCGTCTCTCCTAAAGGATCCACTATTCTATTGTCATAAATGATCTGACCGATATCAGGAGGCTGAGCGATAAAATCCACTACTGAAAGATCAATACTATCAGATACGATCATGTCCTGATTAGCAACGATACATTGAAGTTTAAAAGATCCAGTCTGTACAGGAGCCTTAAAAGAAATCACAGCTCCCGAGCCAATGGTTAATCCATCTAATGTCCACGTAAACGTCTCTGTTCCTGTCGTCCCATCTGCGGTACACCATGCCGTGACCTCTGTACCTGCAATGGCAGGGTTTTGACTCACACTAAACCCTTTGATATTTAAGGTGCCACCAAAGGTATATCCATAGTGATGATCGATAACATGGTCATTTAGGATGAGTTTACCCTTTCTTGCTGTAAGTATAGCACCAGCAGGAATCAAGGTTATCTGTCTCACTTCATAGGCTGGGATATCTATTGAGGTTGTTAAAGAGACATTAGGGTTAATGATCTTTTCGGTTATCGCATCGTAAACATCCCAATTACCTGAAGGAAGTGAGATCGTAATGCTTTTTAATTGATTTAGCGGATTAAAATAGAGGTATGAGCTGTAGGTCTTATCTCCATAAAAATCGGTTTTATTAAGGTCTATCTGAAGGATTTCAGGCACATTGGTTTTATTGATAACAGCTGCCAAATAACCTACGCTGCTTCCACTATAGAGCGAGAGGTTAGTATAAGCCCAACCACCCTGTATAGCATCTCCGCGAGCGAAGAGGCTTTTGCCATTCCAGACCTCCTTAAGTGATTCATAAGGAATTACGGCCTCATTATCATATTGTAGAGACCACTCGTAAGAATCTTGATGATCTTGAGGGATCTCATCTCTATAGAACAGTCGGCTGGCATTTGACACATTTAGAATCCATTTGGCAATAGCCTTAGCAAAGCGTTTATCATATTTAGGGATAGGTGCTAAAGCGGCAGCCTGTTGAAATCCGTTCATTACAAAAGCATAGTCATCGCCGGCATCATTTGCTTCACCTATCAAGCCCGAGACATCGTTTCCATTCCAAGAGCCGTTAATAGCTCCCCAACCTCTTAAAGGTCCTCTATCAAAACACCAGTTTAGTAATTTATCAATAGGATAGTTGGAGCCGGTTTCTGCATTGATTCGGGCAGCAATATAAGCCCCGTAAGGCAATTGAAGCTCGTAAGAGGGATTAGCGGGTTCATTAACGAGGAAGTCGAGAGCCAGCCGTGCTCCCTCATAATAGCTTCGATCTCCTTTGACTAGGTATGCCTGATACAGAAGCCAAGCGATGCTACCGGCCGATTCGGGTTCAGCAACTCCTGAGGTCAGGGGCTTCCCTGTTGCAAGATTAAATGCCCTATAGTGCATATTAGGATAAGTCCATGGGGATGAACTTCCCCCTAACAAGGTAACGGCTTCCAACCAACGATCAGCAATTCGGGTGAATTGATAATCGAACTCAGAAGCGGCATTAGGATAAAGCGAATTAAGTTGATAGAAGTAAATATTCGGCATCACATCATACCACCAATCTCCACCTGAAGTGGTGCTATACCCATTTAGATAGACCTCCTGACCATTTTTTTTGTTAAAGAAATCCTTCAAGGGAGATACCCAATTAGTCCCATCCTGATTGAGTTTATCTACACCTACCAGGGAGGCTCCAACCACAGCTGGAAGAATGTTTATAGCCTCGGCCTGCTGATGGTGCCACTTGGTTCTAACGTAAGTATCTAAATAGACAGGAGTCACATCAGGGTAATTAAAAGCCCCGGTTTCTCCGAATGATACGAGAGGTAACCCTTCACCTGAGATGGTTTGATTAAAAACCAGCTGATCATATTTAACAGCCGTCTGTTTCCAGTCTTTAAGCTTAAGAGGAGTAGGCAAATCAGGCATCATGTCAACCCGATTAATGGGTAGCTGTCCTGTTTGTGCGAATAGACCAGTAGCAACCAGCAGAGAAAGAAAGAGAAGAACCGGATATTTTATCATACTATCTTATTTTAAGAAAAAGTGCCTGCCTCTGCAGTAAGGCAGACGACAGGCACTTACTCATTAAGCCTAAGTTAATTACTTAGCAGGCTTTTCATCATTATAAAGTTTAGTAACCTGGCCAGCGGTTAAAGGAGTGCTATAGACTTTAAGCTCATCTATAACGCCTTTAAAATAACCGTGGTTTTCAGGAGTAACACCCCAATCAAAAGATTCAGATTCAACATTGTTTGCTACAGCGCCAATGATTAATGGTAATTCTTTTTCAAGAGTGCGAGTTAAAGGACCAATCCCTTTATTTTCAGCAGTCCATGTTTTTGTTAGAACACCGCCAACATAGAACTTAAGTTCATTAGCAGTACCGTCAAGTGTTACAACGATATGGTTCCATTGACCAGCTTTAATGCTTTGATCGGTTTCATTATCAGCATCGATGATACCACCGTCGGTTTTCTTGTAAGTAAAGAAAGGCTTACCACCGCCTTGAGTTTGCAGTTTGTAACCATTCCAGTAGTTCTGAGAGATGATATAGTTGTTTTCGTAGAGTTCAGTTGGTTTAATCCAAACAGAGATAGAGAGGTCAGCTGGAAGGAAAACAGTGTTCCAAGGAGCTTCAAGATAAGCACCCTTTTCGAAGTTTATTCCTTTTCCGATAAGACCATCTGTCCATGAGGGAGAACCGGCATCGGTACCAAAGATCTTTTCAGATCCTTTATTAAAGGTGGCAACATGCTTTATCGTGCTATAAGCAGTAGCTGTTGTACCAGAACCTTCATCAAAATGCCAACCGGCAACGAGATATAGAGACTCATCAATAAAACCATATGCTTTAGAATCGAAGAGTTTCTTAGCTTCAGTAAGCTGAGTGGTAAGGCTATTAACCTGGGCTTGAGTTAACGTTGCAGCGGCAGCTGATTTAACAGTCGAGAGGGTAGCTTTAAACGATGTAATCGCTTCAGCAGGATAATCGGTGGTAGTAGCTGCATTAGCAACTGCTTCCAGATCAGAGATAAGTTTTAGCAAAGCTGTTTTGTCAGCAGATACTACTTCAGGATCATCGTCGTCATCACTACAAGAAGTGAGGGCAAATGAAAGACCCATTAAGAGAGCCAGCATTAAAACCGGCAATCTGAAAATTAAGTGCTTCTTCATAAAACTGTTGAGATTAAATAGTTAAAATGTTGATAAAAGGTTATTTATATTGCTTGATTAGCATCAATCTCTGCCTGTGGTATTGGCAGATATCTTTTTGTTTCATAGTTAAAGGAAGATCCTAGGGCACTCTCAGCAACCTGCTTTCCCCAACGCATCAGGTCGAAATATCGATGAAACTCTTGCCCAAGCTCAACACGACGTTCATGCTGAATGATCTTCCTTAATGCGCTCTGTCCTCTTTCGATAACCGGATTCAATAGATCGGTTGGGATCTCTCCTGCTATGCTATTCCTGGCTCTTGTCCTCACTTTATTCAAATTAGCAAGGGAAGAATCAACGTTACCAATTTCATTAAATGCCTCAGACTTCATCAACAAGACATCGGCATAACGCAGGTAGATATAGTCTAGGTCACCGTCACCTTTAAAGGTAATTGAGACCTCGGTAAGTGGCTGTTGATGCTTTTTAGTGAGATACCCTGAAGGTGACCAAGAAGCTTGAAAGGGAGCTCCATTTAGCCATTCTACTCCATCTCTACCTATGGTTGCATCCAGTCTAGGGTCTACCGTACCGTCAATAGATTTCTCATAGGCCGAGACAAGACCCTCAGTGGGAGCATTGAAACTATATCCACTTTCAACAGATGGGGCAAACCATTGATTCAGGCAGCTTCCAAGTTTCGGGTTCTTTCCCGTAAGGTGTTGTATCTCCCAGACAGATTCTTTGCTGTTTTCATTCTCTAACTTGAAGACATCTTGATAATGTGGGAGTAATCCATAAATGGACAGTCCTTCTAACTGTTGAAATGTACTGATTGCCGATCCCCATTTCTGTTGGTATAACTGAGCCTTGCCTAATAAGCCAAGTGCAGCCCCTCGGGTAGCCCTTCCTTTGTCACCACTGGTATATTCTATCGGAAGAACAGCCACAGCAGCGTTCAAGTCAGCTTCAATTTGAGAATAAACAGCCTCAATAGAGGAGAGTGGAACATGAATGGCCTCTTGAGTGACCTGTGGTTCCAGTTTAAGGGGTACTCTGCCCCATGTATTGACTAAGATAAAGTAGTTATAAGCTCGTAGAAAACGGGCTTCTCCAACAATTCTTGCCTTTAGGTCATCCCCCATTGGGGTTTTCTGGGCATACGCTATTACATTATTGGCTCTTGCGATCCCCTCGTAGAGAAACTGCCAATAGTTATTAACGACTCCATTATTGGCATCAGCAGTAAAGTTATCAATGTATGTTATCTCAGCCTGGTCACCGGCATTACCCCCTTTAATAGCATCATCGGAAGCCACATCTCCAATAACCCATAAGGCATTATTCGAGCTTGTAAATGAAATGGCATTATAAGCTCCATTTAAAGCTTGCAAGGCTTGTGTCTCATTCTGATAAAAGGTAGAACTGCTAAAATCACCTTGAATCTCCTCATCCAAAAACTTATTACAGGAGGTTAAAAGACTCGGACCCACAGCCAGTAAAAGCCATAATGCTTTTCCTCTAATGCTCTTATTAAGCTTTCCTTTCACTGCAATTATATATGATTTTCTATTCATAGCTGTACTCTTTTATATTGAAATATCAAAACCAACCAAGAACATTCTTGACGAGGGATAGGTTCCCCAATCAATGCCATTAGCACGGTCGCCTTCTGAAGTTGAGTTGTCACTTACCGTCATCTCAGGATCTAATCCAGAATACTTTGTTAGGGTAAAGAGATTGGTCGCAGAGAGATATACTCTAGCCTTTTCAACCCCTAGTTTTGTTAAAAAGCCTTTTTCAAAATTGTATCCAATCTGGATGTTCTTTAGACGCACATAAGATCCATCTTCTAAGAAACGAGAAGAGGGGCGAGCGTTATTCGATTTGGAGGTCCAGGAGGCTCTTGGTTGAGTATTTGAGGTTCCTTCGCCAGTCCAATGCTCATCAAAATAACGTTGAGTTACGGTAAAGCCTCTGTAGAATCCTTCAATATCTTGAGCCATCTGATTATAGATCTTATTTCCCGCAACACCTTGGAAGAACAATGAGATATCCCATTGTTTATATTGACCATTCAGAGTCAGGCCTCCAATAACTTTTGGGATAGCACTTCCTAAGTAGACACGGTCTTTGTTATCAATGGTACCATCACCATTCTGATCTTTAAACTTCACATCGCCCGGTTTAATGTCGTTACCCTGGAAGGCAGAAAGTAAGATCTCTTGTTCATTTTGGAAGATTCCTTCCATTTCGAGTAGATAAAATGCACCTATCGGCTGTCCGACAGCAGTCCGAGTTGCATACACCCCAGACTCCACACGACCATCCATAAAGGGTGCATCTAAATCGGTAACCTCGTTATGCTGTAAGGTTACATTGCCGATTACATCATATTTGAAGCCACCGACTTTTCCATGATAGATTGCCTCGAGTTCTACACCACTATTAAGCACTGAACCATTATTAATCCAAGGAGCAGACGCATCTCCTGAAGAGGGCGGAATAGATGCTTTCACCAGCATATCCTCAGTCTTTTTGTTAAAATAGTCGACACTAAAAGCAAAAGCGCCTTCCCACAATTCAATATCCACTCCGATATTAAACTGTTTGCTCGTTTCCCACTTTAAATCTTCATTTCCCAAGGCCGTCTGAACATATCCGCTGTTAGAGGCATTTCCGAAAGGGTAGTTATAATTAGGAGAGATCCTATCAGAATAAGCATAAAGGCCAATCTCTTGATTTCCGATAGCCCCATAACCAGCTCTTAATCTAAGTCGTTCAATCCATTTTACCTCTTGAAGAAAAGCCTCTTGGTCTAGAGACCAACCTCCACTGAAGGAGTAGAATGTACCCCATCTGTTATCGGCAGTGAACCTAGATGAACCATCTCGTCTAATTGTAGCACTCGCAAAGTATTTATTCTGATAATCATAGGTTGCACGGCCAAAGAATGAGACCAAGGTTGACGCCCACTGTGACTGCGAAGCGATCTTATCGCCTGAACCATTACCAATAAAGATCAGGTTATCATCTTGAACAGGAAAGTCGGAGTCTTCATTATACTGTTCTCTTCCACTGTTTTTAATAGCCTCAAAGCCGCCCATGGCAGAGAGGTTATGATCATCTCCAAAACGATGAGAATAATTTAGAACGCTGTTATTTGACCAGTTCAGATAGCGAAAATCGCCAACCAATAGTCTATTCTTCCCGTTTATACGGTCATTAGTTCCCCAGGTACGATCAAACCTTCTGGAGTAACTATTTCTATAATCGACGCCGAAATTTGAGGTAAACTGTAGATCTTTTACAATCTGAGCTTGTAGATAGGCTTTACCAAGAACGATATCATCGTCACGATGGTTATCGGCATATTCAGCCATCCCTATTGGGTTATAGCCATCGCCGAGCCATGAGTCATAGATCTGATTTCCGAAATATTCACTAGGACGATCAACGAAACTTCCATTAAGATCTTTTATAGGTATGGCAGGATTGCGGAAGAAAGCATACCGAATGATACTACCTCCATTGCCACCATAACCATCACCTGATGATCCAATAATATCAGTACGAGCCATACCGGCACTCAATGACATGCCCGCTTTAAGCCAACGATTGACCTCAGTATCTATGTTTAGTCGTGTAGAGCCCTTCTTATAACCACTCCCATCAATAATACCCTTTTGGTCATAATATGAGGCACTAAAGAGATAGGTAGTTTTGTCACTGCCCCCCGAGAGGGAGATATCATGCGACTGGATAGGAGCGATCTTAAAGAGCTCCTCCAGGTGATTCACATCGGCAAAGTTCTTGGAGTCAGCGGCTGTGATTAGTGGTCGCTGTAAAGCAGAGGGGAGAGAGAGGTTATCATTGGTTGCAGCCTCATTATATATCTTAATATAGTCGGAGGTGTTAACCATCTCAGGAAGGTTGGCCACCGATTGGATACCTGCCTTGCCATTATAAGTCACTCTCATAGATCCTTTTGATCCCTTCTTCGTTGTGATCAATACAACCCCATTGTTTGCACGAGCTCCATAAATAGCACTTGCAGAAGCATCCTTAAGAACTGTAATATTTTCAATATCAGCAGGGGTAAGTACATTAAGAGCATCGGCAGTTGGAATACCATCAACGATATAGAGCGGGGTATTGCTTGAGTTGAGTGATCCAGCACCACGAATTCTAACGGCGACCCCTTCACCTGGAGCTCCTGTGTTTTGAGTTACTTGAACACCAGAAACTCTACCCTGCAATGTTTGCTCAACACCGGTTACAGGAATAGCATTTATCTCCTTGCTTTCTACCTTGGCAACCGCACCAAGAACATTACTCTTTCGAGCCGTTCCATAACCGATTACCACGAACTCATCAAGAGTAGTATTTGAGCTCTCCAGTTCAACATTTATCACACTCTGTTGACCAATGGCTCTTTCTACTGTCTTATATCCAACATACGAAAAAGATAAAATGGACTCAGAAGAGAGCTTATCAAGTTCATACTCCCCCTTTATGTTGGTCGTAGTTCCGTGGGTTGTCCCTTTCTGAAGAACCGTAACTCCAATTAACGTCTCTCCAGTCTTCTTATCTTTCACTACTCCTTTCACATTTCCTTGTCCTAAGGCCAAAGAAAATGGGAAAAGAATCAATAGTGCTAAAATTATATGATTTCTCATGACAGAGCTATTTAATCTATTTATATGCAAATACAGTCGAATTCACACTATACCTGTTCTTATTCTTTGTTATGGTAGATCCGGCGGGTAACTGTACGATAACCACCGCCTGATCGGCTCCTATTCGAATCCTATTGACCCCCTTAAGATTCTTGCCTAAGTATTTATGTGCCACAATATCATAGAGGTCTACAGGTGAACCTGTATTAATACTTACCTCAACTACTTTCTGATGTGGGTTATAATACAACTTAGTAGGAAAGGGATTCTGGGCATAAAAGTCTGTTACATTACAATCAAGGGCTAAGACCCCTTCCACATCTGTTGTTTCAACCATAGCGCCAAAGACACCGGCAATGGCAGTACTATACAGGCTAAACATTGACTCTTTGGGTTGCAAAGGAGCCCACTTAGGTCCGTCTCCTAATGAAACCGGAGATACACCTTTGAGCTCAGGCTTATTATAATCATCAGCCTTTCTAACCCCTTCATATCCGATTAAACCACCGGTAATATCTTTTAATTCAGGCAACCATTGGTTTTTATCTGAGACTTGATCCGGATAAAACAACCTTGAGGCGTTGACATTATTAAGCATCCACTTTCCAATGGCACGAGCAAACTGCGGCTCATATTTAACCATTGGAACCAGTGGCCACGACATAACAACACTGTTCATAAAGAAAGCATAACCACCGCCATCTGTGATACTACCCTGTAGACCATGAACATCGTATTCACCCCACTTCTCTGCAATGACTCCCCAACCAAATCGGCCATCTTTACTCTGGCATCCGTCAAAAGTCCAGTCAAGCAGTTGCTTTACGTTGTAATTCTTATCTTGTTCCGCATTTAAAACTGCAGCTGTATAGGCTCCAAAAGGAAGTAATATCTCATAGAATCGGCTCTCTTTTTGGGCTTCTAAAGCTTCTGTGGCCCTCATGGCACCCTCAAGATACTTCACCTCTTTAAACTTCCTGTAGGCATTAAGTAAGACATAACTATGCCCACCGGCTGCATCTTGTTGTAAGGGAATATTATTCACCACTCCTTTCATCTTTGAGTAATCAAAGTAGGAATAGTTATAGTTACCATTCAAAGTCGAGTCAGCCCTATAAAACTGATTGGCAACACTCAACAATATTTGATCCTGATTCTCTACGCCAGGATAGAGATCTGCTACTGCATAATAGAGAACATTAGGAAAGACATCATACCACCAATCTCTACCATAGCCGCCTCCATTAAGAGCGACCTCTGGACAGGTGTTATTCATCACAATATTCCAGTGATTACCTGTATTAAAGTAATTCTGAACCATCTTTACATAGTTAAACCCATGTTGATTGGTTTTGTCAATTCCTAATAATCCGGCACTTATTAAAGCCTCCAAGGAGGTCAGCGACTCATGAAACTCTCCGTTATTAGTCTTCGGTCCTTGACGTACATCATGAATCACGGTATACAAACCATAAGTAACCTGATCCAGATTTCTTCTGGCGCTATCGATCCAAATAAAGGGGCCATAGGGATTCTGACTTGCCAGATCATAGACCAAACTATCAAAGCCAAGCGCTTTCGCCTTCCAATCAATGATTTTATAAGGAGAAGGCATTGAAGGCATCTGTTCAATCCTGGCAATCTGAGTTTGTTCAATTGGTTCACTGGTCTGTTGATTACAACTGACAGCAAGTGTCGCCAATATGAACACTAAGACATATTTATTGAATGATTTTCTATTCATAATTCTCGTTATATGACTTTTTAATAATCAGGTTTGCGAGAGGTATACTAAACATCTGAAGCGCGGCAACAATTACCAGAGCATATCTTAAGGCAAATGTTTCACTAACAAAGTAGACTAAAGCAATGAATAAGCCTAATCCGAGGACCCTTCCGGCATATAGCCCCAGTTCATGGTTCATGATATAGGCATACTTATTTCTGTTCTCCTTTTTTGAGACCACATCAATAACCTTCATCATTATTGGGAAATAGGCTAAATCATGGAGCGGCTGAAAAAAGACCTTACACAAAACAAAGACAATAACACCTGTAGCTGAAAGGGCAATACTGTTATAAATTGTTCCAAACATGAATATTGTTATTCCAATTGCAAAGATGATGCTTCGATGATTGGCATTTGTATAGCGTCCTAAAAGATACAAGATTATTGCTGTCAGGGCACCGCTAATTCCTTGAATTAAACCAAGCGATCCCTCTTGTCCAACGTATCGAAGTATCAAAATTGCAGGTGCTGTAACAAGAAAGCCTTGAACCAGCCCTTTAAGACCAGCTAGAATCATCTGAAGATTCCATAGCCTATCAAATCTGAAAAATAAAAAGTCTTTCTGTTCCGGATTGACAAATTTTCCTCTACTAAGTGAAGCAACTGCCAAGATTGTTAGTATAAAGACAATAATAGTAACAAGTTGATATCCTTTGTTGATATCAAAAGTTATACCTAACATTTGCGCCCCATCAATTCGTGCCAAAACAGCACCGATCCACAAAGGAACTATAATAGAAGAGATTGTAAAGAAGAAAGACTCTAGCCCAAAGAAATAGTTTCTATTATCATCGTTGGTGGTATTCAAGGCCATTAAGTATCTGTTCGTCCAGAAGAAGCCTGAAGCACCCCCAAGAACTAGCCCGGCAATGATCAAACCCGGCAAGGTCACTGAACTCAAAAACATCATGCCCGACATTGAAATACCGCTCAAGAGAATGCCAAAACTATATAGATGATTCACCTTGAACATCTTTAACAATATCCCATTGGTAAACGAAGCAATAACTAACCCTGTGTACATTGCAATCTGAAAGGAGGCCACCAATGTGGTGTCATTAGTATTCCTCATGATGTATGCGCCAATGAATATCTCAACCACTGGTAACACCAATGCGTAAAGCATATTGGTAATCAGCAGCACCCGCATGTCATGGGGCATCGACTTAAAATACTTGAGTTCTTTTAGAATATTACCCGCCATGGTTTTTCTATTTCAGTGTTGATAGTATCTCCTTAATCGAAAACTGGGCGCCACAGATCACCTCATCGCTTGCCCCGTAATAGATGGTTACCGTATCGCCATCTACCAGATGTCCATTAGTAAAGACAACATTGCCGAAGAATCCGGTCTGTTCATAAGGTGCTATGGGTTCCATGATAGGGTGCTCAGATCTGGCAATAACTTGTGTGGGATCGTTCTTGTCTAGTAACAAGGCACCCAAACAATATCGATGCTCACTATTTGCACCATGATAAATCTCTAACCACCCCTCTTCTGTTAAGATGGGAGCTCCGCCTGCACCAACACGAGCTGAATCCCATTTACCCTTTCTTGATGTTGCAATACATTTGTGATTCCCCCAGTGGGTCATATCAGGAGATTCAGAAACCCAGATATAATTCCCCCCTATTTCAGGGCTGCTTGGACGATGTAGGGCGTAATATTTACCATTTACTTTTCGATCAAAGATGGCACAGTCTTTATTATGAGGAGGGAAAATCATCCCCTTCCTATCAAAATTTATCCAATCTCGGGTCTGAATCAACCCAACACCAACGCCATAAGGGGAGACCTCAGTAAATGTCAAAGAATAGAGCCCATCATGTTCCACAACTCTACAATCTTCTATACCGAATGATTCCTGCTTCCCCTCCCCAAATATCGGATTATAACCTTCTGGTTCAAAGAAATGAATCCCATCCTCGCTGCACACCGGTCTTAAATAGGAAAGAGTGGTGAGGTAATCATCCCCTTTATAATTAATAACCCTTGGATCTGATAGATCTAATGTTGGGTCATTTTTATCAAAACTGAGAATCTCAATTTTCCCCAAAGTATTATAAACAGGGAAACTAATCATACCTTCTTGTTGGCGAGGTCTCTCGGCTACGCGCAACAACAACCACACTTTCCCTTTGAATTGAAACACACCAGGGTTCAATAGACAGGTTATCTCCATTCCTTCAATCCCAGGCTTAAGATTTAAAGGCCTTAATATTGGGTTTGCGGTAAATCTCTTAGCTATATCCATCGTTTGCATTTTTTCGATGTCCAAAGCTAACATAACCACCCCCCTTTCACTGTCCGCCCCGCTCCAAAATTTGTCCGGTACAGTGCAAAACAGCTTGATTTAGACCAGCGCAGACGTTTTCGGAACCGGATAGACACTCATTTTGCCTCATTTAACCTTATACTTCAATACCTCTCCGTATCCTCTCCGTATCCTCTCCATTAAATGAATGGAAAAATCGGACGAGGAGAGATTCTTAAAACAAATAGAAAAGAAAGTATACCGGTATTAACTTCTATTCAACCCTAAAGTCAAGAGGAAGTTGATATAAATCGTACCCACTCAAAATGTACTGAAGAATGAGTCTCGTCTCTCAAACGGGTTTTAGGTTTTATACCATCTAAATGGGGACGATACGGAGAGCATACGGAGAGCATACGGAGAGGTGATGATAATAGCATGAATACTAACCCATTGAAAAAATGAACATTCTAGTCAAGAAAAAGTCTTTTTACCTCAGAAAAAGGGAAGAATCCACCATTGGTTTCGTAGTGACTCACCAATTCGTTAAGGATCTCATCATACCTCATCAGTTTAGCATTACCAACGATAACCATATATTCCCGGGCGCGAGTAAGAGCCACATTGAGTTTTCGATCAATCTCAATATCCTCTCCTTGTAGTCTAATTCGTTCTTCAGACAGCGCATTGACCTGAGATAAATTGTTGATGCACATCGAATAGATAATTACCTCTCGTTGACTCCCTTGAAAGCGTTCGATGGTATCTATAGTGATTTCCCTAGCGTATTTAAACCCTGATTCATATAATAAATTACGAATCAAGGCGATTTGCCGACGATAAGGAGCGATGATTCCTACGGTTTTCTCCGGATCAAATTCAATCCCAGCTACAAGTGAATGGTTATAAAGGGCGAGAACCAACTTACACGCCACTTTTGCCTCGTTTAAACTGGTCTTCACAGATTCGAAATCACTCTCTTTAATCGTATCTAAAAACGCTAATCGCTGATCAAAAACAGACAGAATACCCTCTTTGACTGGAGTAACAGAGTATTTCCCATATTCGGCAAGTTGTCGAGTCGGATCAGCTACCTCCAGTTCCCCTCTATAAAACAACTGATTTGGAAGTTTCGAGACCATCTGGTGCATGCGTCCCTGCTTCACTAAGGTACCCAATGCCAATTGCCAACTGTTTCTTCTCACATTAAACAAAAGTCTCTCAAATAGGGAGGATCGACAGTCAAACAGCCCGATTGCATATAACTTATCATAGAAGACTTTTGTCATCGACTTAGGCTGAATCACTATAGCGGGTAGCTGTTTTTGATCACCTATCATGATCCATTTCCTGATAGATCGCTCCCCTGAGGCATTTTTTGAGGAGATTAACCCCAACAATTGGGGTTCTAATACCTGGGAGGCTTCGTCAAGAATGGCAACATCGAATGACTTTAGAAGAAAGAGGTCCGATTTACCCGAGAGAGAGGCAACGGTTCCGACAAAGATCTTATGATTGTCGATGACTTCTCTAACCTCATCTCTCCGCTTACAATGGGCAATAACATTTTCAAGCAATCTGGGCTGACTGTTCTCAGACGATGAAAGCGAGCTCCCTAACCGGATATAGGGCAACCCTAAGCCACCCTGGTCATCCAAAACCTGACAGATCTCATCAACGGCTCTATTAGTATATGCTAAAAGCAAGATGATCTTCCCTGAATCACTAAACTCTTTGATCATTGCCTTCATGGCTCGTGAGGTCTTGCCCGTTCCCGGAGGACCCTCCAATAGATAATAGTCAATATTTCTAACTGCCTGCTCAACGATGACTCTTAACCCGGGGTCAGGTTCAGAAACTAATTTAATGGCCCCATCAAACTGCGGCTTCTTTAATCCTAAAAAAAGCTCTTTCATCTCAGTATCACCATGAGATAGGAATGCGTAAAGCCCTCTGTACATTTGCGTGAAAGAGTGATCCATGAAATCACGCTCGAGGGTGAAGAGTTTGCCCTCCTTGAAAAGATCTTCCCGCTTCTGTCTGTATCTCAACTTAACCCATATTCTACTATCCGAGATCTCCTTTATAATGCCTTTAAAGACAATCTGATTGACCACTGAGGAGTCTCTCTCTTCCTGATGGTACAACAGAATAATATCGTTTTCTCTAAAGTTAGAAATCTCATCTGGTCTTTTCTTTTTGAAGGCAAAACATATTGTGGCTGCATCATTCTCTCCTGCTTCGCTGATTACTTCAAGATCACTTAATAACTCACCTGCCTCCTCCTTTTGTTCAGCAGCATTCAACCACAAAGAGGATTGACTTCTAGAAATCTCTCCACCAAAATCACTACACTTCGAAAGATAACTTTCACGAGCAATAAACTGATAATATAGACTAAAATAGGCTCTTTCTAATTCACTAAAGGAATTTATCTGTTTATAAATGGAAATTATACTAGGTAGGATGTAATTTTTAACCAGGGTAGTTGGATTCATGGCTAACTCCTCAATGAGATCGGCAATAAGGCCAAAGTGGACTTTAATCAGATCTTTTGCCTCACTATTGACTAGCCTATGTTCTTCTACGACGATTTTATTTCTGATAGCTATCAACTTTTGCAACCTAACCAGAGGGAAAGAGATTTGACGCAGATTTTTATCATCGATTTTTGAATAAAGGATATAGTTGGTAATATTTCGATAATCAATGGAGAGGTTTTGTTCAGTGACTAATCGATAGAGAGCTATTTGAGCTGCATGATTTTCCCCGATGGCTGTACCCTTTGTATCCCCAAAGGGGGTTTTTCCTGACTTTAGTTCAATGATTACTGCTTTTCTTTTCGCCGTTTTGTTGTCAATATTATCGATCATCAAAAAGTCAAATCGCCCTTGTACACCGAAACTCGGACAAAGGAAAGAGGGTTCTACATAAGCTTTGCTAAGATCAACGGCATATTCTGGTTCATTAAGTTTAGATCTTGTGACTTTTGCAAGGTGATTAAACTGTTTCTTCACCTCCTCAAAAAAGCGTCTTGAGTCCTCTTCAGTCTGCAAATCAGGGCAAGCGGCAAGCTCAATAGGGCTCTCGTTGAAAATCTTTGCTAAGAGATCATTTACTGTAACTCTATTTTGACTGTTTTCATAGACCAAGGCATCAAAGAAGGTATTTACTACATTCCCTATTCGAATCGGCCCAGAATTAACACTCTCTTTAAGTCTGTTGGTGATAAAGAGAGTAGAGCTAGTTGTATATGATTGAAAACACTCGGCCAGAGAGGAGATATCGATTAGATAATCAGGTTCGATAACAAAATAATCAACCAGATAGCCATTCCCTTTACTTTGCCTGACATTAACAAGGTTTAGAACGGCACCAGTCCATATCTCTTTAGAAATAGAGTTAAAAGGAGAATGATCGGTTCCATTAATCCATGTTACCTCAAATGGATCCTTAAACTCTGAATTCACTTCATCATGATTATCGAGGCAAACGGAGAGTCTATCGGTCATTATGGTTACAACTCTAACTCTAAGCTCTCTGACTATAATCAGGCCGCGACCCTCGAAGTCACTATCGAGTGCTGTTGAATTGCCATTCGTCTTTTGGGGATTGTCATAGGATACCGTAGAAACAAGAGGCTCGTTAACTTCAGTGGGAGTAGAAGGGATCGATTTTTGAGCCTCTTGATTTATCTTACTCACATGTCTTTTAATATCTTCAGTAGTCGCCTCTCCTCTGGTTAATTGGATTACCTCGATTAATAGGTTCAAATCATGATAGAACTTCAGGTGAAGCTCCTGTTCGTTTCTGTTAGCGCTTTTGATTAGTCTATTACGTAAGCTAAACAATTTCTGTTTTAGCTGGACAAAGAGACTATCTTGTTTAGTGACGGCATCCAGCATTGTATATTGGTCAGTATAGGCAATATGGGGATCGACTAACGACTTGAGTAACCTATTGAAGAAAAGTTGAAGTCTTTTATATCTCTCTTTGTATGAACATTCACTTTGGTCAATATCTATCAGTTCTTGCAACCATTTGTCTGCATCGGGTCTATTTAGAGTCATCGCTAATTATTTGACAATATTTTAGGCGAAGATAGCCCAATATGATTGGACGGAAAATAAAAAACCCACATACAGGGCCGTATGCGGGTTTAAAATAAAGCTCACTAACACTATTCTTCTGAATCTTGTTCTTCGTAGGCTTTTAACAGAGCTGTCTGTACATCGGGAGGTACCTGAGCATATTCAGCATATTTGAGTGAATACATAGCACGACCACTGGTAATTGAGCTCAATGCAGTTGAGTAACGATTCATCTCAGCTAGAGGAACGCGAGCACGGATTTTCTGGTAGTTACCTTCATTATCCATACCCATGATCATAGCGCGACGGCCTTGAAGGTCGGTCATGACATCACCCATCTTTTCTTCTGGAACGATAACCTCTACATCATAGATAGGCTCCATGATCTTAGGACCAGCATTTTTAAATGCTTCCTTAAATGCATTACGACCGGCAAGTTTAAAGGAGATTTCATTTGAATCAACCGGGTGCATCTTGCCGTCATAGATATTAACAACGATATCACGAGCATAAGAACCTGTGAGAGGGCCTTGTTCGATCTTCTCCATGATCCCCTTTAGGATAGCAGGGATAAAGCGAGCATCAATAGCACCACCAACGATACATGTGTTTAGAACAAGCTTTCCACCCCAGTCCAGAGGGTAAACATCCTGACCACGAACGGGGAATTCAGTCTGATTGCTCATTCCTTCATGATAAGGCTCAATCATCATATGAACCTCACCAAACTGACCTGAACCACCTGACTGCTTTTTATGACGATACATTGCCTTAGCAGACTTGGTAATGGTTTCACGATAAGGAATTCTTGGAGCGATATATTCAATAGCGATTTTATTACCATTTTCGATCAGCCATTTGGCAATGTTGAGGTGCAATTCACCTTGACCACCAACGATCAACTGACGCAATTCTTTGGATTGTTCAACGGTAAGAGTAGGATCAACCTTATGCATCTCATTTAGGATAGAACCCAGCTTTTCATCGTCAGCTGCGTTCTTAGCCTTAATAGCCATTGTAATCTTAGGATTGGGGAATACAATTGGCTCAATTTTATCATCAGCATTCTTAACGGCGTTCAGCGTATGGTTTGTGCGTACACTCTTAAGCTTGATAGTTGCAGCAATATCACCGGCCACCACTTTGTCAAGCTTTTGGCGGTTTTTACCAGCTACAGCGAATAACTGAGAAAGACGCTCTTTAGAAGCATTATTTCCGTTAATCATATCCATAGCTTCCGTGATTTCTCCACCGTAAACTTTAAAGAAAGAGATTTCACCAATATGCTGTTCAATACTAGTCTTGAAGACTAAAGCACTGGTAGTATCGGTTGTCTTGCAATTAAGCTCTTTGCCTTCTGTTGTTTTGACTGAGCCAACTTCATCGGGTGCAGGAGCTGTGTTAAGGATGAATTGCATCAAACGATTAACACCCATATCCTGTTTAGCATTGATGATAAACACGGGGAAGACTCCACGGCTAATCAGACCAAGCTTAATTCCACGACTAATCTCTTCCTCAGTCAATGATCCATTCTCGAAGAATTTCTCCATTAATGATTCGTCATTAGCGGCTAATTCCTCAACCATTGTAGCGTACATCTCATCTGCTTTATCTTTTTCAGAAGCAGGGATATCAAGAACTTCAGCTTTACCGCCACCATTCTTGAATTTCAACATCTTCATCTGAAGAAGGTCAATAACGCTATCGAAACTGACACCTTCATTTACCGGGTACTGGCAAACAGTAACACCACCACCAAATGATTGTTTGAGTTGACGAATGGTCTCGTCAAAATTAGAATTCTCGTGCTCGAGATGGTTTACAGCAAAAATGACTGGTTTTGCAGCTCTAGTGGTGTTACGCCATGAAATCTCAGTACCAACCTCAACACCATTCTGGGCATTGACCACCATTAAGCCTGTATCAGCAACTTTAAGTGCTGCAACAGTTTCACCAACAAAATCATCGAAACCAGGACAATCAATAATATTGATCTTATGGCCTTCAAACTCAGCATACAAAACTGTAGAAAATACAGAATTCTGACGCTCTAGCTCAATGTCACGATAGTCTGATACGGTGTTTTTGTCTTCAATGGTACCTCTACGCGTAACAACGCCCCCCTCGAAGAGCATTGATTCCGCTAGAGTGGTCTTGCCAGATTTAGCACCCCCTATTAGGGCGATATTTCTGATTTCCTTCGTCTGATAAACCTTCATTTGCGTATAAATTGTTTAAAAAGAAAAAATTACAAGTCTAAAGGGCGCAAATTTAATAAAAAGGAGATAACTTTTAGCCATCGATTGCATTAATTTGAATTCTACTTTAAAAAGTTATCTCCTTTGACACAATAAATTACCTGCCTATGACCTCTTTTAGTCTATTCCATTCCGGTTCAGCAATTCTTGCTCCCATCGTCGAGATTACCGTCGATGCCAATAGTGCTCCATATTCAGCACTCTTAGCAAGCGATAAACCATGAACAAATCCATATAAAAATCCAGAAGCAAAAAGATCACCAGCTCCGGTCGTGTCTATAACAGTAGCTTGATAAGCAGGAACGTGTACTTTCTCTACTCCCCTTTTTACCATCGCCCCCTTACTACCCACTTTAACAACAGCTATCCCAGCCATACCACTTAGCTTCTCTAACCCAAGCTCTGGCTCATGACCTGTAAAGGCTTTAATCTCCTCCTCGTTCGCAAATACGATATCTATTCCATGACCAATCAAGGAGGTCAGAAAATCTAGATTGGCCTCTACGACATTATAGCTGGCTAAATCAAGTGAAACAGTACATCCAGATGATTTGGCCAATTCAACGGCTCTCCTGATCAATGCATGGTTCTGTACTAAGTAACCCTCAATATGAAATACTTCATAACCCTTAAACATCTCTTCCGAGAGATCATCTGGAGTCAATTCAGCTGCTGAACCAAGATAAGTGGCAAAGGTTCTTTCACTGTCAGGAGTGATAAAAGTGGTTGCGACCCCGGTATCCGTCTTCCCGATAAGTAATTTAGGATCACATCCGGCTTTCTTGAAATCTTCAGCAAAGAAACGACCCATCTCATCATCGCCAACTTTACCGATAAAGGCCGTTCTTACACCCAGTGAAGCAAGTCCATGTATAGTATTAGCAGCAGATCCTCCGGCTGCTAACTCACTTGGAATCCCTGCACAATCCTTGCGAATCATTCGAGAGGTCTCACTATTTACTAACTGCATTGAGCCCTTTGGTAACTGAAATTTCTCTAATTGATGGTCATTTTCAATGCGAATTAGCATATCAACTAAAGCATTACCCATCCCGAGTACTTTCTTCATGTGTTCAAAAATTTGTTTTTTGTAGTTGCATAGAATAGACTAATGCCTGCTTTTCGAAAAATCTTTCATTTTTTTAAAACAATCATAGCCTTTCCATGAGCTGATTTTAAATAATTTAAGAGTAGAGCAATAATTTTTTTTGCAAAGGTACTTGTTTGATTGGAAAAAAAGTTCATATCTTTGCAACCGCAAACGACAAAAAAGCCTCCTAAACAGTGGCTGTCGAAAATCCTCCTTAGCTCAGTTGGTTAGAGCATCTGACTGTTAATCAGAGGGTCGCTGGTTCAAGTCCAGCAGGGGGAGCAAAAGCCGGCTAACGCCGGCTTTTTTTGTTTTTAGCTATAAAAAGTGAGTGGCTTTGGATCATTTTCAAATGAAATCGGGTATTCGTTGGTAATGTAATCTATAACGAGTTTGCTACTCCCTGTCAGTGATTCAGCCCTGATAAAACAAAGAGTTACAAATCCGTCAAACCTCAGATCGACTTCAAGAGATGCTCCACAAGAATTGCTAACCCATCAGCAACTAATAAAATTAAAAAGCCTAACTCATTTTTAAGTCTCGCTTTACCAAGAATCCATGCCAGTCCGGCGATAGGAATGAGTAGTAATACTAGTATCTCATTTCCATGCCAATGGCTAAGCACCCATAACCAATAAGTAAAGATTCCTCCTGATATAAGAACCAATATTATGCGCGCTAAAACATCCTTTCCTTTAACTGTCAGACTATAAATCGGAACCATTGCAACAGAGGCCAGATAAATGATGAATCCGGAAGTTTGAAGAAACCCTGGTAACAGTAATACAATTAACATACCTGTAACCATCCCAATGGTGATTACAAGTGACATTACCTGCTTTATTCTAATCTGCCAGTAAAGCGCAAAAGCTCCTGCTAGCACCAACATAATCTTTAATAGAATCATAATCGCTTTACTTTATTTATTAATACGAATGTCTAAAAATTTCTTCTACTAATCAACGCTCCCACTAGCAAAAAGAGATGATTACACAAATATTTATCAACGACTTCCAAGGGCAATAACAGAACAATCATTTGACTTTTGTGTATAAACCATTTGACAAAATGTACAAAATATTCACTAGCCTGACTTAACACTGACTTCACCTTCGAGCACCTAAAACGGTTCTCGAAGGCTCTTCATCAGAAATTAGCTCAATTATTCAACTTTGACCTATCAAGCCCGGAATTGAAACTATAAAATAACGGCCAGTCCAAGTAAAACTACTCTATAATATAGAGTTCATCTTTGACCATCGTAAGGGTGAGCACTCGACTTTGAACAACATCTTCAGATACGACATTGCCTTTAATGTCACGCACCTTCATACCAGCTGGAATAAGCACCTTACAGATGCCATTATTGGTCATTTTAAGTGTCGCCTTGGTAAGTTTATGATTATCCCAAACCATGCTTACTTCAATTCCACCTCTTGCCTTCAGGCCTGTAACCTCTCCAATAGCCCAATCATTATCTGTCGGTAGTGCAGGTAAAAACCGGATTACCTCCTCTTTACCATGACTCTGTAATAACATTTCAATAATTCCACTAGTACCTCCAAAGTTACCATCTATTTGATAAGGCGGATGACCACAGAATAGATTGCTGTAGGTACATCCACCATTTGTAGCGGGCTCGCCTATTCTTGTTGGCTTTAAGAGCTGTTTTAAGAGCTTTAAAGAGTGGTCTCCATCACCAAGCCGAGCCCAAAAATTCACCTTCCATGCCTTACTCCAACCGGTACCTTCATCACTTCGACCGATCAGCGTTTTAATAGCTGCTTTTGTCAGATCAGGGGTATCCCAAGGTGTAATCTCATCATATGGATGTAGTCCATATAAATGGGCTATATGTCGATGTTGTGGCTCGGCATCTGCCCAGTCATTGATCCACTCATTTAAATCACCTTCTTTGCCAATCTGATTAGGAGCTAACTGAGGAATAATAGATTGAAGATCATTAGCCCATTGTTGATCTACCTTAAGCACGCTGGCTGACTTGACGCAAGCATTAAACAGTTCACGACAGATCTGCATATCCATTGTGGGTCCCATACAGGTTTGTCCGTGAAAACCTTCATCAGTGATATAAGTATTCTCAGGAGAATTCGAAGGTGCTGTGACCAACCATCCATGCTTTTGCTCTCTAATTAATACCGACCTTAAAAAGATAGCGGCTCCCTTCATTACAGGATAATACTCTCTCAAAAAAGCAGTGTCTCTTGTAAAACGATAATGCTCCCATATATGCTCACACAACCAAGCCCCTCCTGTCATCGTAGAACCCCACTCTGCCCCCTCTCCAGGAGAGGTGAAAAACCAAGGGTTACTTATCACATGAGCCACCCAACCATCGGAATTGTAATAGGCCTTCGCTGTCTTCGCCCCATTATGCATAAGGTTTCTAGTAAAACGATGTAATGGTTCAGCTATATCCCCCAGATTAGTCAATTCAGAGAGCCAATAATTCATCTCAACATTGATATTCAAATGATAATCACCATTCCATGGGGTTTGATATTCCTCTGCCCATAACCCTTGAAGATTAGCAGGTAACAAACCGGGACGGGAAGAACAAATTAACAGGTACCTTCCAAAGTTGAAATATAATACTGGAAGTTGAGGATCACTTTCTCCCTTTTGCAAGTTTTCCAACCGTTGTTTGGTAGGCATCGTGCTAAAATCACTCTTTGATGGCATCCTAAAACGGCACCGGTTAAACAGTTGTTGAAAAGCTTCTCTACTATTGATTTCTGCACGACTAAATGATAAGCCCTCTACCTTTTTAAAATACTGTAACGCCTTATTAACAACATCTTCATTGGTTAGAAGCCCTGAAGAATGGTCATAATTCGTGGCTGACGAGAGTTGAATCCAACACTCTGTTGCCCGCACTACCTTAAGCCCGTCATTATGCTCGATAACTTGCCCATCATGATTGACCACTCTTGCAATCGTAGCAAAACGCATTCCTTTATCTGCGCCAGATGGCAACTGCCCTTTCATAAAAATCTGTTGGTTCTTTACCTCAATAGTGGCATTGGTTTTTCTATATAAGGTTAAGCCGAAATTTAATGCTCCCTTTTTTGAGGATGTTAATCTAACCCAAGTAATGTCATTAACAAAATCGGTAAAGACCTCCTCTTTATAAGTTACCCCTCCTCTAGTAAAACGGCTCGTAACCAATGCTGACTCTAGATCCAACCACTTCTGGTAATCAGAGACCGTTGCTGCTGTATCAGCCCAATCAATAAAGAGATCCCCCATGGTTTGATAGCATCCGTACTTATCATTTGCACCGCTTCCTTCCCCAGAGCCCCTACCCTTTGCTACGAAATGCTTCTGTAATAGTTGCTGGGCCTCTCGGTTTTTCCCAACTAACAAATACTGTTGAATATCATTCAAATATTTATGCGCCTCTTCATTATCTCCATCCTCCGGACCACCTGACCAAAGTGAGATCTCATTCAACACTAACCGCTCTCTTCCTGTATTACCAAACACCATCACCCCAAGCCTACCATTGCCTAAAGGTAAACTCTCAGTAAAGTTCTTTGCTTTATCCTTAAATAAAATAACAACATCCCCTTTTTGACTAAAACTGGAACCTACAATTACAAGATTCAATAAAACCAATACTCCTAATGCTTTTATGTAATTTACCATGGTTTTTACTTATTTAGTTGTCTATAAACTGCCAATTAGATTGATAATGAGAGCCCCACCTTATTATTGCTCCATTTTGTATTTACTTTAAAAATAAGAGAAAGAGTGTCTAGGTCTCTTCCCTTGAAGATATCACTTTTGTAGCTTATCCAAAATAGGCTTACTTAGCGAATGAAGAACCTGCTGATCAGGTGTTAACTGTTCAAAAATAACAATCTCGTTATCTCCTTTCTTTAGCCATTGAGCAGGAACATACAGTGTCTGTTGCGGACCGAGACACCAGTATTTCCCAATACTCCTTCCATTTATCCAGACATGCCCTTTACCCCATTGGCTCATATCTAAATAAGTATCAGATATTGTAGATAACTTAAAAGTACCCTTTCTAAAAAGAGGTCCATTAGGATGCTGATCCGCTTTATAGTTGATTTGTGCAATATCAGTCATAGGAAGGCGATACATCTGCCAATCCTGAAGGTCAATCTTATTTAGAGACACCGATTCAGTAATCCCATGAAGATTATCATTAAGGTAATATCCATAATTTATTCTGCCATTGTTTTCGACTAGGATGTCTAATAGAGCCTCATTATTGCCAGCATCAATCAGGATCGAATCCTGATTTAATCGTCTATCAAGAGTTGCAACCTGTTTTCCATTTATAAAAACTAAAGCATAGTCACGAAGTTGGTTAATCTTTAGAATACCCTTTGCAGAAGGCTTAAGCTTGGTACGATAAAGCACAAAACCATACCCTTGATTAAGATCCTCAAAACAAAGAGGCCTCTCTGCGACTATCGGCGTAGAGAGATTGTCCCACAATGAACTTCCTAGATCCAGATTTATCTGTTCAATCGACATACTATTTTTAACAGCTGGTACCTCGGGTAATGTACAGCCATTAGGAAGATGTTTACTGATCACCTCCCTCATTGCAAAAAACTTAGGGGTAGGATTCCCTGCTTCATCTATTGGAGCATCATAGTCATAGCTTGATGTCTGAGGCATATAAGGTTCACGCTTACTCATGTTTGCTCCATTCCAGAACCATCGGGTTGTACCTCCATGCGCCATATAGATATTTATAGAAAACCCGGCTGCAAGAACAGAATCATAAGTTGCAATAAAGCTTTTAAAAGGAACGACATGATGTTCTAAACCCCAGGAGTCAAACCAGGCAGGATACCACTCAGCAATAAAGTAGGGTCCATGACCCTCATTATGCTTATTTATTAATTGTTTTACCTCTTTGATGTTATCTAAGCCATTAACAGCAGGAAGAACGCCTGGAAGATATCCAGCAGGCATCTGGGATGGCCCATCGCAAGTATACAGTTCAACGTCAATCCCTGATTGCCTATAGATATCCTTGTATTTCGCCAGATATACCTTATCACTATCATACGACCCATATTCATTTTCGATCTGAACCATAATGATAGGGCCTCCATGTGTGATTTGTAGTGGAACAATCTCATTTGCCAAAGCATTGAAATAATTCTTACTCATCTCCATAAATCGAGCATCCTGACTTCTTACCTTAAGATTCTTTTCCCTTAAGAGCCAGTATGGATAGCCCCCAAACTCCCATTCGGCGCAAGCATAGGGACTAGGACGAATAATTACCCATAAACCCTCTTCTTGTGCCAATCTACAGAACTCGGCAACATCGGCATTATCCTTAAAGTTGTAAACACCTTTTTCGGTTTCATGGAAATTCCAAAAGACATAAGTCGCAACCGTATTAAGCCCCATGGCTTTCGCCATATGAAGTCGCTCTTTCCAACACTCTCTTGGGATACGCGCAAAGTGCATCTCTCCACTGATAATTTGAAAGGGTTTGCCATCCAGGAGAAACTCGTTATGACCTATTGAAAAGGTATGATTTTGACTTTTAACGATAACGGGTGCATTCAAATAAAGCACCAATAACAACATGACTATTTTCTTCATTGGCCAGCGGTTAAAGCTAAATGTCGAAATTACACATTTATCCTTTCGATTCCCTATTTTTCATTGCCCAATATCAAAAAACAATAGAATTAATGTATACCCAAAGGTTTCATCCAACGTCTTTTGCTAAAAACCGATTGAGTAAACATCCTCCGAAGACCTTGACAAGAAATTTTCAACAAGAAGATTCGTTACCCTATCTTTACACTATTATTAGATTTATAAGGAAATAGCTAGTATCGAGGTAATCTTGTGCCCATACAAGAAAATTGATTCCTAATCGCTTTATTTCTTTATAACTTAAATAACCAGATAGATATCAAATGAACGGCATCAAAACCATTTTCAGGCTAATCATCCTAACATCCATAATTCTGACAACAATTCCCACTTTCAGTACCGATAGGAATGGTGAGATTGATTCACTAATACTGGTTGGAGTAAAGGCCATGTTTAGTAGAGATGCTTTGATAGCTCATGAAAACCTAACGAAGGCCTACAATTTAGCTGTTGCATCTGGGTTGACAAAACAACAATTTTTAGCTCAAAATAATCTGGCATTAAATTATTTCCGGATGTTAGACTATGGCAATGCTATCTCTACTTTCTTAAAAGCCTATGAACTGGCTCTTTTAAGGAAAGATCCGATTGATGAGATGACCGTTTTAAACAACATTGCCATTGTCTATATAAAAGAGAATGATTCAAAGAAGGCCAGTGAGTTTCTTTTACGCTCGTATGAAATTGCCAGACGAGAAAAGATAAAGGTCAAAGAAGGACTTTATGCTTCAAATCTAGCCCAAGTCTACCTTGAATCAAACGATACCATAAAGTCATTACAGTACGCTAAAATTGCTTTAGAGAATGAGTCGACCGACCTCCAGTCACGCATTAATGCCGAAATGGTTGAGGCCTCGCTTCTTCTTCAAAAAGGGGACATCAAACAGGCAGAAGAGAGAATAACAGCACTTAAAACAGAAGCACAGTTAAACAATTTTAAGGAAGAGTTATCAGAACTGACTCTTTTACTTGCCCGTCTACTTTCCGATAAAAACGATTTTCCTGAGTCAAGGAAAGAGGCTTATGAATCTTTATCACTAGCACTTGATAATGAGTTTAGATTAAGAGTATACCAGTTTCTCTCGTCCCTTTCAATTAAACAGGGATTACTTAGCCAGGCAATCGTTGAGAAAGACTCAGTTATTAAAATCACAGAAAGAATCAACCTCGCAAAAAACCACCAGCTCTTCGAATTTAGTCGATTACGTTTTGAATTAGCAAGCTCTGAGCATCAACTTGAGTTATCAAAAACCAAGAGTCAGAGCCAACAACTCCTCTTTATCGTTCTCATTGCCTCTGTTGTATTACTTATGGGATCAATCATTATGTTCTTTTTTAGAAGGGCTAAAAGAAACTCCTTCAAAAAAGCCTATGCTGAAAAAGAACTCCGAATTAAAGACCTTGAACTTGAAAACGAGAAGATTCAATCAGCCCTTTTAAGAAATCAGCTCACAGAATCTGAGCTTCTGAAAGAGCTAGAGATTGAAAAAGAAAAGGATCAGCAAAGGGCTCTCAAAATCGAAATAGAAGAGAAAAACAAACAATTATCTGATAAAATTTTATTTCAATCAACACGAAACGAATTGATTGAAGAGATTGTCACCCGAATATCAACCTTGCCTGAAATAGCGTCGCATAAAAAGCTTTGGGAGGATATCGTCGAGCTTAAGAACCACTTAAAACAGGATATGAAGTGGGATGAAATCTTGTCTCATTTTGAAAGCGTAAATAACCAACGACTACTCCACCTAACTCAAAAGCACCCTTCCCTAACCCCAAATGATATCCGTTACCTGTCATTCCTTTATCTAAATCTAAGTAATAAAGAGATAGCCGCTCTATTGAATATCTCTCCTGAAAGTTGTCGCAAAAGAAAAGAGCGAATAATTGTAAAATTGGGGTTAGAAAAAAACGAATCGCTTCAATCTTACCTCTCTTCCATCTCATAAAAAAACGATGATGTCACACAATGTCACACTTGATGTCACAAATTGTAACGTCTGATTAATAGCATCTAAACTATTTTCATTGTTGTTTTGTGCTTTCGAATCATTAATCAAAGCACAAACGAATAAGTCTTCAACCCAACCCTCATTTTCCGGAGATGATGACTGAGCCTTTCAACTTATTCATGTGTCAACATAACAAATATTAAAAACGATGAAAAAAGTTTTACTCAGTTTAATGCTGTTCGTCACATGTACCGTTGGCTTTGGCCAAGCCAATCCAACCCTTACTGGTGACACCATGCTTTGTCCTTGGACAGACGGAACAGCCGCTGTAACCAACCCTATCTATGATTCTTACCAATGGTATTTTAAGTATTGGTTTTTAAATGACCCATTTGTCGCCATTGAAGGAGCTACCCAATCTACCTTTACTTATGATTGGTATACTTACGACCAGGCTCTTTTCTATGTAAAGACAACAAAAGACGGGGAGGCCTATATATCAGATACTTTACAGATTGACAGTTATGCCTGGCTACCCTTAGAAATAATGCTTGAGATGGGTAATAACGTAACCTTTAATCCTAACACACAGAACTATGAGCTATGCCGTGAGACCACATTTACCGTACATGCTAATAATCCCCCTTATGACACATTGATCCAATGGTATAACAACGGGACACCGATAACCGGCGCAACCGATGCGACCTACGAGATCGGAGATGCCGGAAGCTATTATGTTGAAGCAGCGCCCTCATTTTGCCCGGGTAGCTTAAGTTCAACAGCAGGGATTCCAATAAATGTCGTTTTGGTAGATTGTGGAGTAGGTCTAGGCTCACCCAGTAAGGATGATTTTAGTATTTATCCCAATCCTTGCTTCGGCCAGTTCAACTTAACAAATAATCAATCTTCTGAACTTATCTGCGAAATTTACTCGGCTACAGGCAAGCTTATTAAAACCTTCGCAGCTCAACCGGGAGAAAATAGGATTGAAATCAACACACTTACATCTGGTATATATCTAATAAAAACCAATAAATCAGATCACTCGCATTATCAAAAGATCATTGTTAAGTAATCCCCTTCAACCCTTATTTGACTATGTATAACTATCAGGGCCAAGTATTACTTGGCCCTTTTCTCATTTGATTACGAGTAAAACTGATGAGAATGATATCCTAATTATGAAATAAATAAAGTTGAAATGATAAGCCAATATTAACAGTGCGTACCTTTGCAAGCCAAATGGTTGATTAATCAAGAAAAAGACGTGAATTCCATTCAAACGCACCTCTTTCAAGTTAAAGAGACAACGGTTAACTTTTTACAGCTAACCCTAAGACATCTTAAAAGACATCGTAAAGCTTTTTACATAATCGGGTTTTCTCTGTTGCTTATTTTAATTATACTTTTTTCATTTAGGGGAGTTTTTTTAAGGAGTGTAGTTGATCAGGTAAAAGAGAAGTTCGCTATGCGATTTCATGGCTATCTGATCATTGAAAAAGCTGAGTTTACTGGTTTGAGAACCATCGCATTTCAGGGGGTCTCTATGGGCGATTCCTCAAGTGTCGATACTCTTTTTTCCAGTAAGAAACTTGAAGTGACCATTGGATGGAGATCGCTGCTAACGTTTAATCCTTCTTTTAGCGAACTCAATGGCTATAACATCCAACTCAATCTGGTTCGAGCTGACTCCTCCTCAAACTATCTATTTCTCCTAAAACAACGAGCAGTCACTATAAAAGATACCACCACGTCCGATCCTGTGGATTATGCAGGACAAGTAAGGAGATTATTTACCCTTCTTTTTGAGGTAATTCCATCCCACTGTAACCTTTATAACCTACGATTGAAAGCTAACATCGATCAGAATAAATTTGAGATTAATGCGCCAAAATACACTATTCGAAATGGTGGTTTCATAAATAACATTTCGGTAATTACCCATGATACGACACGTGTCTGGACCATAGAGGGAGAGGTAAACCGAAGCGAACAGAAGGGTAATTTTAAGATTTATGGAAAAGAACCCTTATTAATTCCTTGGCTAGATGGTCGCTTCAATGCAAGGGTATTGTTCGACACTCTTCAGTTTAGCATAGAGGAAGGAGAGGCCGCCGACACAACATTCAGATTAATATCCAGAGCTGGTGTAAGTGGATTGCTCATCTCACAACCCATGATTAGTAACCGGCTTGTACGATTTACACAGTTAAAAGGAGAATTAGATTTGAATATTTCTCCCTCTCAACTTGAAGTTGATTCTTCAAGTTATGCATTAATAAACGGACTAAAAGTTAATCCCTACCTAAACGTTACCCCCTCTAACCCATTTAAAGTCAAACTTGAGGTACACAAAAGACATTTCCCAGCACAACAACTCTTTGACGCGCTTCCGGCTGGTCTCTTTTCTAACTTAGAAGGAATGGTGGTGGAAGGAAACCTCAGCTACGACTTATCTTTTAGCTTAGATATGGGTAAACCTGACTCTCTTGTATTTGATTCTGATTTGCGTGGAGAGAAATTCAGAATCAAAAAATATGGCTCAACCCCATTAACGTTAATTAATGGACCCTTCATGCACACCGTGTACGAATACGGTCGTCCGGTTCGCACTTTCTTAGTAGGCGAAGGTAATCCCGGATATATTCCCTTAAATCAAATCTCACCCTTTCTTCAATCAGCTATCATGACCTCAGAAGATGGTGCCTTCTATTATCATGGGGGCTTTCTACCCGACGCCTTCCGAGATGCCATGATAACCAATATAAAAGAGAAACGTTTTGCTCGCGGAGGAAGCACCATCAGTATGCAGCTGGTAAAGAATGTATTTCTTAGTCGAAACAAAACAGTCACTCGAAAATTGGAAGAAGCTCTGATCGTTTGGTTGATCGAGCGTCAACGTCTCTCCTCAAAGGCAAGAATGTATGAGGTATACCTCAACATCATTGAGATGGCTCCTATGATGTATGGCGTTCAAGAAGGAGCTCATTTTTACTTTGCTAAAGATGCATCACGTTTAAACCTGAGCGAAAGCATTCTTTTGGCAAGTTTAGTACCCCATCCAAAATGGTTCAAATACTCATTTAACGCCGATGGAAGTCCGAAAGAATGGCTCAACGATTATTACCATCTTATGGTGACAAAGATGGTTTCTAAAGGCTTTATAACCGAAACCGATGCATTAGGAGTAACCACTGACTTTAAAATAACCGGACCTGCCCTGAAATTTCTATCCCCTAATGATACTATTGCGGCCGATTCTTTAAAGAAGGAAATATTTAATCCTAATCTCACCTTAGATAAATAGTATAAATTGACAGAACATTAGTTTGATAAATGATATAGTAGAAGGTGCTCTCAGCAAAAAATCGAAAAGACTGTTTAATAGATACCTCTCCCTTACCTCTGCGTTTCCTCTTCGCTCTTGGTTCGAACGGAAGTGAAAAAATTCGGAGTTTTACGGAGATCATATGGAGAAGAAGCGAAGGGGTAGCGAAGAGGTGGAGGTATAATTCCTCAAAATCAACCATTCAATCAATAAAATTAAATGCTCGGTATTTTAAGATGGTCACCACTCCACGGCTAGATTATCTGCTCATGATAATGTCAACCTATTCAAAATACTATTCCAGTATAGAGAGAAAAAAGCGTCATCTACGAAATAAACAGTTCCAAAACACGAGATGTTGATGGTTTGACAGCAAATCGATCATCTATTCGAGATCCAATCACCCAAACCACATCACTTCCAGCTAACAAAAGAGGAGTCGTCTCTTTCTCTCGTCTTGATAGCTTACGATCGGTAAAGAAATCACTCAATTTCTTTCGTCCTTTCATTCCAAACGGAATAAACCAGTCTCCCTCTTCCCAAAATCTGACATACAAACTCTCCTGTATCCTATCAAAATCTACCCATACTCGATCTTTCGTTTTTGGAATACTCTCAGATCCAGTAAGTGCTAAAACTCTCCATGTTAAGTTTACCGGCTCTTTAATGCTGCCTTCATTCCCAATGAGGGGAACTTTCTTCGAATTAACTTTTAACTCTTTCTGAGTAATGCTCAAGTAGTCTCTCTCTCTAATTAATCGATGAGTAGGACTAAAAAACTGCTTTCCTGTTGTCTCATTTAAAGATCTGGAAATAGCCTTACAATGGGATAGATTAAATCCAAAAGGAGAAAGTAACTCAAATAGCCAATAGGGTTGTTTATCTAGGTGTTTCAATTTTAAGAGATCTACTCGGGTCTCATCTCCTATTCTTCTGAAACACTCATTTGACAATTCTTTAATTTGATCATCAAATACCCCGGAAGCGAATCTCAATAAATCAATGCTCAAACTAGTTCTAGATGCAGCTTCTACAGATAGTTCTTTCAAAACGGGAACCAACTGATGTCTGATTTTATTCCTTAAATAATCATCAGTGGCATTGGATCGATCTTCTCTCCAGTTAATCTGCTTCAATACAGCAAACTGTTCAACCTCCTTTCTCCATGCGAAAAGTAGAGGTCGAACCAGATGGCCTGTCTTCGCCGGAATACCTTTCAACCCTCTTAACCCACTTCCACGAATCAGATTAATAAAGAAAGTCTCAATCTCATCATCACGATGATGAGCCGTTAAGATGTAATCAAAGCCATATGACTCTTTTAGTTCACCAAACCATGCATATCTAAGGTCACGAGCAACCATTTGTGTTGACTCCTTCCGCTCTTCCGCAATCTTATGCGTATCAAAAGTAATGGTATGAAATCGGATCCCATAGTTTTCACAGGTCTTCTTAACAAATAGCTGGTCACCGATAGAGTCTTCCTCTCTAAGACTAAAATTGCAATGAGCAACCTCACAGTTTAACTTTAGCTGATGAGCGAGCCATAATAAAACCATCGAGTCAACACCCCCACTCACCGCCAACAACAGCTTATCTTTTACAGAAAAGAGCTGATTGTTATTAACAAACTCACGAAATCGCTGAAGCATTTTCTTTTCTTTTAATATGTCCCCATCGCATCAATCCCAAATAAAGGAGGTAAGATTCACTCAATCCCAATACAGCGCCACCAAGGATATCTCCAGGGTAATGAACCCCAAGGTAGATACGACTATAACTCACTGTTAATGCCCAAAGAAGCAGTACGGTAATCGTCCATTTTGAGCGGCGTCTATTAAGCAGTAATCCAACAAAGAGTGCTATAGCAAAGGAGTTAGCTGCATGAGAAGAGACAAAGCCAAATTTCCCACCATTGTATCCATTCACTGTATGCACCCTTTCCATCAGATCCTCCTGATGAGTAGGTCTTGGCCTTTTTACCGTATCTTTTATCAATCCGCTGCTTTGATCTGTAAGAACAATCAAAAGAAAAATGGTACCCAAAATTTTCAAAAGATCCTTTTTGTAAAGAACCCAAAGCCTATAGAGTAAGAAAAGATAGAGAGGAATCCAGACCCACTTCCCACTAATAATCCACATTACCTGATCTAGCCAAGTAAGATGCAAGCCATTGAGAAAAAGAAACAGCGATTGATCGATAGAGACGATTGATTCCATATCTAAACAGTGTAATGAACCTTGATAGTCTAATGAATCTTGCCCTACCAAATGGGTTTATTAAGTTCATTCCAAATCATATCCTTCAGTTTATCAATATTTTTTTGAGCTACTGAAGAGATGAAAATTACTTGAATTCCCTCCGGAGTATCATCTCTTTTCATTTGATCCATCATAACATCATCTAAGAGATCACACTTGGTAATAGCTAACAGACGAGGTTTATCAAGCAGTTCTGGATTATATTGTTCAAGTTCTGCCAATAATACATCATATTGATGTGTGATTGAATCAGCATCAGCTGGAACCATGAATAGAAGAAGAGCATTCCGTTCAATATGTCGTAGAAAGCGTATCCCTAGTCCTTTACCTTGAGAGGCTCCCTCAATAATACCCGGGATATCAGCCATAACGAATGAACGATTGTCACGATAGCTCACCATCCCCAAATTAGGAACAAGAGTAGTAAAAGGATAATCAGCAATCTCAGGTTTAGCCGCCGAGACCACAGACAAGAGGGTAGACTTGCCTGCGTTAGGAAAGCCCACGAGACCAACATCGGCGAGAATCTTTAATTCAAGAACAAACCAACCTTCCACCCCTGGCTCACCTGGTTGAGAGTACCTCGGAGTTTGATTAGTTGCACTCTTGAAGTGATCATTTCCTAATCCGCCTCTGCCGCCGGGAAGAAAGATACACTCTTCACCATCAGTGGTAACTTCAGCCAAAACCTCTCCCGTCTCAGCATCTTTAGCGATAGTCCCCAGAGGTACCTCTATAAATACATCTTTCCCATTGGCCCCGTGACGCAATGCCCCTGCCCCTGATTCACCATGATCTGCATATAGATGTTTGGTGTATTTGAGATGCAATAGAGTCCAAAGTTGAGAATTCGCCTTGAGAATAATATGGCCACCTCGACCACCATCACCGCCATCAGGGCCTCCTTTAGGAATATACTTCTCGCGTCTGAAATGCATTGAACCAGCTCCTCCATTTCCTGAACGAAGGAACATCTTTACGTAATCAACAAAATTCGATGTGGCCATCAGGCTTTTATTTAATTTATAATCTTTCTCCATCCAGCCCAAAAAGAGAGAGGGCAGAAATAGAGGGAAAGATTGAAACTCAAGTGGCAAAGGTAGTGCGAAAAAGGAGCCTAACAAAAAACGGCTAAAACAAGACGAGAAACGGGTCGATAATCTTAAAGACGAAGATTATCGACCCGTGAAATGATAGGCCAATTAACGAATAGTTTTAAAGCCCTCTCTAATCATATAATTAAGCGCTTCAGAGACCTGATGGGTTGTTCCGGTACCATCAGCTTTCTGGAAGATCCCTTGTTTCTTATAGTAATTTTTTACTAGACTCGTTCTATTTTCATACTCTTCCAAGCGATTAACGATCAGCTCAGGATCTCGGTCATAAGTACGACTTTTATCGGTTTTACCTCGTGAGGCGAGGCGTTTAAAGCACTCTAAGGTAGGTACTTTAAGCTCGATGACCATATTTACAGAAGAGTTTAATCTCATCAGGAGCCCATCAAGGATATAGGCCTGAACGATGGTTCTAGGAAATCCTTTAAAGATAAACCCCTTTGCATTGGGATGAAGTTGAATCTCTCGTTCAATCAACCGAATAGCAATTTCGTCAGGAACAATTTCACCGCGCTCCATAAAAGGCTTCACCCGGTCTCCAATTTCAGTATTATTCGAAATCTCCTTTCTAAGCAAAGATCCTGTGCTGATATAAACCAGGTTATGTCTTTTAGCCAGCTCCCGACCTTGGGTTCCTTTACCGGATCCCGGAGGGCCAAGAAGCACAACATTCATCCATTGTTTATCGAGAGTTTGATCAATAGCGGTTGTCAATCGATCAAAGATATCATCAACCGTTCCGATACCATTAATAGGGAAATATTTATCTCTTTCGCGATAGAATTCGGCTACTGGTTTCGTTTTATTTTCATACTCTTTAAGACGGTACTCAATCACTTCGAGATTATCATCAGCTCGGCCGGAGGTTTTTGAACGCTCAAGCATACGTCGAATTAATTCCTCATTAGGAACATCTAAGGCGAGCATGCAAGAGAGTTGGCTGCCCATTCTTAAGAGTAACCCTTCAAGGATATACGCTTGCACGACTGTACGAGGAAAGCCATCGAAGAGAATGCCGTTGGAGTCATTATCAGTAGAGATATGCTTTTCTATAAGCTGCACTATCATATCATCAGAAACAAGACCTCCCTTGTCAATGATTGCTTTAGCTTCGATACCCAACTCAGAGCCTTCCGCAATTTCTTGGCGGAGAAGATCGCCTGTAGCTATATAAGAGAGGTAGTATTTCTCTATAATCTTCTTTGACTGAGTGCCTTTACCGGCGCCCGGTGGCCCGAATAGTGCAATATTTAGCATGATTTAATAGGATTGATTTAGACTATTTTGTATATATCAGGCAGGTTTCGACCGAGTTCATCATAATCAAGACCATAACCTACGATAAAATCATTGGGTATGCTTCTTCCAATATAATCAACCTTAAAATCTTTATGGAATGCTTCAGGCTTAAAAAGAAGGGTAGCTAATCTAACATCAGACCAGCCCTGTTCTCGTAGCTTCTTGAGGAACATTTCCATTGTATTACCGGTGTCAACAATATCTTCTATTATAACCAACGGACGGTCACAAGGTTCGATATCGAGGGAAATTTTTTCTTTAACATCATGGGTTGTGGAAGTGCCTAGATAGGAGGAGAGGCGCACGAACGCAACTTCAGCAGGTAGATTAATTCTTTTCATAAGGTCGGAGGCAAACATAAAAGCTCCTTTAAGAACAACAACAAATAGAGGGCTTTTCCCCTTCAGCTCGTCATTCATTTTATTAGCTAAAGCAGTCACATCGCTCAAAATATCATCATGCGTCAAGTAAAGCGAAAACTCTTTATCGTGCAGTTGAATGTTTTTCATAACTCAAATTTTACTAGAGATAACAAGATCTATCCTATTTTTGTGCAAACGTACACAAAATTGAACCATTGGCCAAGAACAAACCAGTTAACAGTTTGTTTTTCATTAATTAACTCTAAACACACCTTGACGCTATGACGCCATTAGTGAGTATTATTATGGGAAGCACCTCTGACTATCCTGTTATGGAGGCAGCAGCCAAATTTTTGAATGAAATGGGTATCCCCTTCGAGATCAATGCACTTTCTGCACATCGGACACCCGAGCTTGTTGAGCGTTTTGCTACTTCTGCCGCCGACCGTGGCATTAAGGTAATCATTGCTGCCGCTGGAATGGCTGCTCATTTACCTGGTGTTATTGCCGCCATGACTCCTATCCCTGTTATTGGAGTTCCTATAAAAGCCTCTCTCGATGGGTTGGATGCTATGCTCAGTATAATTCAGATGCCTCCCGGTATTCCTGTAGCAGCCGTTGCAATAAATGGATCGCTTAATGCCGCTATCCTTTCGGCTCAAATGATCGCAACAGGAGATGCTGATCTTATGAAAAGACTTGTTATTTATAAAAACGATCTGAAAAAGAAGATCCAAAACGCCAATGAAGAACTTACCCAGTATGAGTTCAAGTACAGGGTAGCTTCATCCTTCTAGTTGCCAATTCAACCATTGAATATCTTTTAATTACTCCTGCCTTCTTTCTGAATTTCCGTTTTGGCGAAACTCAGTTGGGGAGCAGGAGTAAACTTTATTAAACAACTCATAGAAATGGGCTCTACTATTAAACCCAGTCTGGTCAATGATTTCACTAACATTGAGCGTAGTAGTTTGCAGTAATTTCACCGCTTTATTAAGCCTTCTTTGATTAATCAAACCATGCGGAGTGATGTTTAATAAAGTCTTAGTCTTGGTGTATAATGCCGACTTACTGATAGCAAGATATTGACATAGCTTTTCGGCAGAAAGACTTTGATCGTCAAGATTCTCATCTATAAAAGTTAAAATGCTTGTAAAGAATGGATCTTGAACGCCTTTTATCAGGTCTCTGTTATCTTCCCTAGCCGTGTATCGCTCTCTGATCTGTTGCCTTAAAAGAATTAGGGTTTCTATACGGGTTTTCAAGTGATCAGGATGGAATGGTTTAGGGATATAAGAATCAGCGCCTGCCTTGATCCCTACTATTCGATCTTCTATCTCTGCCTTTGCTGTAAGCAATATTAGTGGGAGATGGCTCAAATTAAAGTCACTTCGTATCGCCTTGAAAAGCTCTATTCCATCCATTTCTGGCATCATCACATCCGAGATCACCAAGTCAACAGACTGCGCTCTTAGCCGCTCCAAAGCCACTTTACCATTCTGCGCAAAACTCAATTCATACTCCGTCTGAAGCAGATCCTTCATTAGGTCGAGTATCTCGGGATCATCATCAACAACAAGTATTTTTGAACGATAGGGTAAATCTCCGATCTCACTACCTACAACATCTCTTTCGCCAATCTCTGGAAGAAAATCAGCTGGCGGTTCCTCCGCAGAAAGGGTTGGGCTAATTTCAACTAAAGGTAAGTTAATAAATTGGCATAGAAAGGTGGTTCCCTCGCCCAATGAGCTGGTAACCTCAATTTGAGCTTTAAGCAGATTTGCTAGACTCTTGGTTACTGCTAATCCCAGACCACTACTTCTATAAGTAGGAGATCCTCCACGACGTCGTTCAGAGCTTATACCAAATGGTTCAAAAATCTTAGGCAGCAAGGAAGGCTCTATTCCCATTCCACTGTCCTTTACAAGTAAGTCAAAGCCAGAATCTGATTTTGTAATCTTGATAAATACCTCCCCATCTGTCTTATTATATTTTATGGCATTTGATAGTAGATTCATAACTATTCGTTGAAACTTATCCGCATCAATAATAATCTCTGGTGGTGCATCAAGATCATCCAACACAATCTTGACTCCCTTCTCTTGTGCCGGTAACTCAAGGTCGCTGACCACCTCCTTAATTAGAATAACAGGATTGCATTTGTCGGTTACAAGCTGTTCTTTACCCTTCTCAAGCTTCCTAAACTGGATAATCTCAAGAATTAGCCGTTGTAGCTTAACCGTATTATTATAGATTTTGTGGAGTTTTGACTTCACCGGAGCACTTCGTTCATCTTCCAAAAGAAGATGAATATGGGAAGTTATCAAAGTAAGTGGTGTTCTAAACTCATGAGCAATATTGGTAAAGAACTCAATCTTATAACTCTGAAGTTCTTCCTCTTTCTTTAGCTTAAATTCCAGCATGGCTGCCTCCTTCTTTTTGGCTTCTCTACGTCGATGCATTTTAATAATCAGCCATTGAATAAGGACAAGCAAAATAACGTACAGGATGATAGCCCAAGAAGTAAGCCAAAAGGGAGGGGTAATAATGATCTCGACCTCCTTTTGCACATCACTCCAACGCCCATTTTCGTCACTCACTCTGAGTTGTAAGATAAACTTACCTGGGGGGAGATTAGAAAAAAGAATGGGTTGATCGGCCGATATCTCCTCCCACCTTGAACTATAATTCAACAACCTATACCCAATCTTATAGCGGTCTTTACTCCAATAAACTAATGGGGTTACCCTAAAATTAAGCGCATTTTGATTATGAGAGAGATTTAATTTATTGGTAAAGTTCTCTACAAAACCATCGCTGGTTACCCTTATGTTTTCATTATTACCATCTCTGACCAGAATCTGAGTCAAAGCAATCGGTGGGAAATAATCAGAAAATGTTAATTGATCAACATTTACAATATCGACGCCTAAGGTTCCTCCGGCATAAAGTCTGTTATTTTTTTTATCGAAATAAGCTGCCCCGTCACTATACTCATAATTGATTAAACCATCAGATGGGTTAAATCGACGTGCTACCTGTAAGTCTTTATCAAACATCATCAATCCTTGACTCCCCGTTATCCAGAGATTTCCTTTTCTATCTGATTGAATTGTATTCACTACTCCATTGCCAGGAGAAGCCGATTTGGACATTGGAAACACCTCCACTCTGCGATCAGATATCGGCAAAACAGAATACATACCACCGCTAGTCCCCACCCAAATACGCTCCTGAGGCCCTTTATGAAGTGTTAAAACATCATCATTAGACACCTCCTTCTTGTGTGTAAGCATACTTACCTGGTTCATTACACGCTTAGTAATGGTATTATATCTGAATAAACCCAATCCACGGGTTCCAATCCAGATCACACCAGGGCGCTCTTCTGTTAGAGCATAGACTATTTGTCTTTGCCTACTCTTGACTCCTTTATAAGAATCCAGAATTAACTGCTCATAACTAATTGGGTACTGAAAAGATCCATTCCCGAACTCTAATAAAATAACACCATGTCCACTTGTTCCTAAAAATATACGCTCTTCACTATCCTCTAAAATTCTATATACGGAACCAAAGTCAACAGATCGCTGCGTTTGGAAGTCATACGGGAAAGACTTAACCACTAGGTAATCTTCACTAACAATATCCACACCACTCCCATCTGTGCCTACCCAAATGCTTCCATCCTTGCGTTGATAAAGACTTAAAACAGAATTATTCGATAGTCCATTGTCAATAGTAATAGACCTTTTATACTTTAACAAGGAGGAAAAGATATCTATACCTCCACCTTTCGTTCCAACCAAAACATCCCCATTTCTGGCTACCAGAATAGTTCTGACAATAGGATAAGCAAGCTGTTCAGCGGTTATCTTAGTGATAGGAAAAGGAGATAAACGGAGATTGAATAGCCCTCCGCCATCTGTACCAATCCACAATAAATCTGGTTTGCTCTCATAAATCGATAAAATACGTGTGGTAATTTTATTCGTTAGAACAAAATCCGGAGATAACATCTCTCCAGTTTTAAGATCAAGTTTCCATATGGCTCCCTTTTCAGTACCAACCCATACCAAACCATGCTTATCCAAAGATCCAAATGTTGAAATAGCATCATTTGGCAATGAGAGTCTTTGCATTGCTCGTGTATTAACGTTCACCATGGTGGCTAAATCATCACGATGAGTCAGTGTGAGATAAACCACTCCATCTTGCCTATACCCTTTTAAAGAAGTTATTATACTTGTGTTTTGTACCACGCCAATCGAAAGAATGCTACCATGATCTATGCTTAGAATATCCCCTTTTTGAGAAACTAAGAATAGATCATTACCAACAGAACAGATCATTCTTGTCTCCTCTAACCTTTTTCCAGAGATCTCTGATACAGAAAGTAACTCAAACTTACCAACCTTACGATTATACTGATATACCCCTTTACCAAACACACTAACCCAAATACCCGAGTTATTCGCTGAAAGATCAATATCATTTTCATAATTGGTCTGGTCAGACTCATTAGCAAAATAAGAAGTAAAGGCTCCAGTTTTATTATTATATCTAGAAATTCCGCGGTTCGTCAGCATCCACATCTCGCCATCAGACATGGTAAAGATCTTCCTCACGACATGATTATTAATCAAGTTTGGCGCTGCTCCCGGCATATAAGAAACAAAGTTACTTCCATCATATCTATTTAAGCCATTCCATGTTCCAAACCACATAAACCCTTCATTATCGCTAGAAATAGCATTAACCGCCCCGTTAGAAAGCCCCTCCTTTCTAGAGATCGAGTGCAGATCAACTTCACGATACGCTTGGGAGAAACCAGACGACAGCAGAAATAGAAATAATATCTGAAACAGTAGTTTCTTCATCAGTCTCTTTTGATTAAAAGTAAGATCTTCTTCAAACATCTTTTTCTCAAATAGATTAAGCATTTAATAGATTTCAAGAAAAAGAGATCCTCAGATAAAGAGTTAAACTCAAAGTTAATGAATCATTCAAAAGAGAAAGCGATTGTATATGTAACAAAAATCCTATGTAAATAGACTTCGGGAAGAGGTCTATTTAAAAATCATACCCTATATTTGTAAAACTGTCATTGAGAATACATGAACCTAAATTGCAACTTCTTCTTACCTCTCTTTTTCGGAGGTCAGGGTTGCTTTTAATTCAAATTTACTCTTTGTCTATTAAAATTAGAAACAATCATTTGTATTCTAACAAGATAGGCTTTAACTAAACACATTATGAACAGAACATTTACCTTATTCTTAGTTTTTATCTTTGCCTCCTGGGGTGTTAAGGCACAATTTACAACGCCGGGCACTTCAGTTAGCTGGACATTAGATTCATTAGTTTCCCACTCAGCCGGTGCGGTTATACACGTTGGAACACATTACGAGATTACAGCAAATTTAACAATATCGGCAACTGATACCATCAAAGTGGTTAGCGATGAGCTAATAAAGTTTCATGATGGAACAACCATTGAATCATCTGGAACACTTCTTCTTAATCCGCCAACTTTAGTTACTTTAACTGCCTTAGATTCGCTCTCATCTGCCACAAAATGGCGTGGATTGAGACTTGATGAGACTTCATACACTGTTATTAACAATGCCCGAATAGAATTTGGAGGGGGAGTAAAAAAACTATCGACAGGATATCTTGCCATCAGCAACTCTACGTTTAGAAAGAACTACTATAAATCTGGGAGTTCTACCGGATCACAAGCTTCAGGCGGTGTCATTGACTTTTCAGGAAAGGTTTCAGTAACCCACTCACGTTTTATTGAGAACCAAAGGTCAGCAATCTCTTCAGGTGCAAACATCTATTCAAGTGCGATCTTTAAATACAACTATCTATTTGGTAACACAAATGAAAACAGTAACCGCCCACAGATTAACCTTGGCCCTTCTGGCGTAAGTGATACCTCTTTCATCATCGGGAATACGGTGATTGGTAATGGTAAGATCTTAGTTGGAGGTATTGCCGTTTCGTCACTTTTAGCAGCAGAAACCTATACCGTTATAGATTCAAACATCGTACGTAACAACCGATATGGAATAGCCCTAACCGGTTCAAAGATTACTTCCTTTATCAGGCATAATACCATTGAGAATAACAATATCCAAAACAATCCTGATCTTGGAGGTAGCGGTATAAATTTAACCAGTTCCTCATCGGGTTCATGGCAAAACAGCACTATTACAGGGAATACCATTACCGGAAATCTGTGGGGAGTCACCATCGTAGGTTACCCAACTGTCAACATGGGAGACACTTCTGCCCAAACATTTAATCCAGGTATGAATGTCTTTTCTGGAAATGGAAATAATGGCATCAAGTATGATCTCTATAACAATGGTTCTCAGATTCAGTATGCAATGGGGAATTGCTGGGATGTAACTGTTCAAGACTCTACAAGTATTGAAGCTGTTGTAACCCACTCTGTAGATAATTCAAACTACGGCCGTGTTTACTTCACTCCTGCAGGAAGTTGTGGAACCCCGCTGCCAATTGAGTTTACTGTTACAACACTAGGAGGAGCTCCAATTGAAAATGCATCGATCACCATTGGAGGGGAAACACTTTATACCAACGCCATAGGAAAAGTCGTCTTTAACCGTGAAAATGGCTCATACTCATACTTAATTGAAAAATCAGACTTTGTCTCTGCAACAGGATCGTTCCTTGTTTTTAGTGCCCCCAAAAGCATTGTAGTAAAAATGGCAGAGGTATCGCCTTCACTATATCCTTTAACTTTCTTGGTCAAAGATGAATTAGGAGCTCCAATCGCTAATGCAGAGATCTCAATTACCGGCCAACCTGAGTTACTATTTACCTTCACTAATGGGCAAGTAACTACTCAAATAGCTAGTGGTACACACAACTTTTCTGTAACCAAACCAGGTTACATAACCTACTCAGGAACGGTACAAGTCGCTCAGACAGCCCAAACTGTCGAAGTTACTCTCTTAAAAGTAGTAGAAACATACCAAGTAAAATTCATTGTTTCAGCATTTGGTTCGTTGAGTGCCAATGCTTCCATTCAAATTAATAATGAAACAATCAATACCGATATCAACGGAGAAGCAACGATAGATCTTCCAAACGGAACCTATCCTTATGCCGTTTCTGCTCCTACCACTCAAATAATCAATGGCGAGGTTATAGTCAATGGCGAGAATCAGGTAGTACAAATTGACTTATCTGTTGGCATTAATGAAAGTCACTCTTCTGATGTAAATATCTATCCCGTTCCTGTGACTTCTATCCTAAACATCAATAAAAAGGGTTATGTAGCACAAATTATCGACATGACCGGTAGTGTTGTATACAACAGTAATATACAAACAACTCAGATTGATATGCGTTCTCTACCAGCCGGTCGATACATCATTCGATTAATTAATAAAAAAGAGGTAATCACTAAAACTATAACCAAGCTTTAGCTTACCTCTTCTCAATGACCTTCTCTAAGGGCTGCATGATTATTGCAGCCCTTTTTTATTAGCAAATCAGTATTACCTGCCAAGGGTGTACATAACCAATTATTCATAATTTCTTCAACTTTCTTCCCCTTTTTAACTATCAGTTCCTATCTTTACACCTTTCGATCTATACCAAATGACACATCTGAATACTTTTCTCCAAACAACTCATTTCACCATTAAGCCACTAAGTGCACAAGAGCTTGTTCTCTATCGAATCAATGATGGACGGCTTGAACATGCTTTGGGCATTCCATATTATCCACGAATTGTACCTTTCGAATTGGCAGACGCATTAGAGCAGGAGATTATTCCAAGTGTTGAAACCAATCCGGATTATTATCTTTACTATACCCTTTGGACAATATATCATAAAGAGTATGACTCACTCGTAGGTGATATATGTTTTAAGGGACCAGCCGATGAGAATGGCCAAATTGAGATTGGCTATGGCACCTACTCCGATTTTCAGGGGAAGGGGATAATGAAAGAGGCTCTTACATTGATCATTAATTGGGTCTTTGAACAACCCAAGGTGTGCAGAATCATGGCTGAGACTGAACATGATAATATTGCTTCTCATAAAGTTCTTTTAGCGAACCATTTTAAACCAGTAGAAAATCTTTATACCACACTATGGTATCGAGATAAACTATAACCAGCTTCCCATAGCAGACCTCTCCTTTAGATCCTAACAGTTTGTATGACCTAATCTTCTCGTGAGTTTTATAACGATATCTGAATATCAAGATGCCAATTAATGATTCTATTTTTTTTGGACTTATCCACAATGGGGCACTTCTTATAGCAGTAACCATCGTTTATGACTATTTCTGGAAAAGAGATCCGAATCTTAAGTCTATCAAGAATCAAATTTTTGTAGGGCTACTGGTTGGGGCGGCATCCTTTATCATCATGCGAACTCCTTGGGTAATGCAGGAAGGTACCGTCTTTGATACCAGGAGTGTCCTTTTATCTGTTTCAGGTCTGTTTTTCGGAGCAATTCCGACTATAGTCGGAATGATTATTACAATCATTATTCGATGGTTTGATGGCGGTTCAGGAGTTGTAATGGGAATTACAGTAGCGACTACCTCCACCGCAATCGGGTTAGTGTGGAGACAGTTCGTTTTTCGTAAACTAAAGCTCTCGTATTTTCTTGAGATTCTTCTATTTTCTCTGATTGTTCATGCTATCATGTTAGCCGCTGTATCTCTGTTACCTTCTGGAATAAGATACCATACTCTTACCCTTATTTGGATACCAACTCTTGTCATTTACCCGATATTTACCCTTATCTTCTCCTTCTTTCTTGCCAAGAGAGCTCAATTCTGGAAGATCGATCGCCTCCTACGTTCTGAACAAGCCAAATTACAAAGCTATTTCTCCTTGGCACCTGACGCCGTGTTTATATGTGATAACAATGGCGGTATTGTGCAAGTAAACTCTAAGTTTGAGCAACTTTTTAATATCACTCAGAAAAATCAAATAGAAGACTCTATAACCAAATACATCGCCATAGAGGAAAGAAAGGTCTTTTTAACGCTGTTGCGTTCAAATGATACCCCAAATAACCTTGGAACAGCCCAAATACAATTTCTTCACCCTGCTTTCCCGACATTCCACAGTTTAGTTAGCGTTACCAAATTGAACGAAAATGAATTCATTGGTATCATAAAAGACATTGATGAAATTATCAATACTCAAAAAGAATTAATCATATCTAAGGAGAAAGCAGAAGAGAGTAATCGTATTAAAACGAAATTTCTATCCTCTTTAAACCATGAAATAAGAACCCCACTTAATGCTATCATTGGTTTTAGTGACCTCCTAAAAAACGATCCAGATCCGTCTGCTACGGTTGAATACGCTGATATCATCAGCCAAAACGGCCATAACCTCCTTCATCTTTTTGAATCAGCGTTCGAACTCGCCAGACTACAATCAGATGAAAGTCATAACCTTATCCTTTCTACCTTCCCCATCAGTGGTTTTATGAAGAGTATTCTGGAACTCGCACATCAATTAAAACAGAACTATTCATCAAAAGCTATCGAAATATCCCTTTCTAATCCGAGTAATTGCCAAGACCAATCTATCGAAACAGATAAAAATAAACTTCATCTGCTTCTAAAAAGCCTAATAGAAAATGCCCTGAGATTCACAAATGAAGGAAAAATAATCATAAGCTTTTATATAAAAGATGATACCCTTACCATCTCTATTCAAGATACTGGAATAGGGATACCCAAAGATAAACAGAGTATCATTTTTGATGCTTTTAGGAAAGCGGATGAAACAAACACAGGAAACAACCCTGGGTTAGGACTTGGCCTTACCATTTGCATAGAAATCGTCTCGCTTCTTAAAGGTCATCTTAAGCTTATCTCATCACCAAACCAAGGAAGTAACTTCGTTATTACTCTTCCCATCGCTTTCCCCTTAACTGACCATACAATCGAATAGTTTCCTATTTTAATGAATAATACTCAAACGGACTATTTCCAATTATGGACACCTATAACAAGCCTAATGAACAGGGTGTTTATCTAATTATTCATTTAAAGTACCTTTGTACTCACTATGCAACTTAGAGAAATCATTTCATTAACAACTGAGGTAGTAAGAAATGTAATCACCCAACAGCTCTACCTCGACCGGGCTATTCGTGATCTCTTCGGACATCACCATATCATCGATCAGGAAGCTCGATACACCATCAACGCCTATAGTGGTTTTATCTTTAGAAACTGGTTTAAATTAGGTGGGGGAAGAGGTGAGAAAATAAGTGATATAGTGAAGGTAGCCTACTCTCTTAAACCTTCAGAGTTCAATACATGGTCTTTAGAAGATCCAAATGCTGATTTCCCCCAATGGCTCATTGATATAGCAGCCGTCGAAATTGGAGAAAACTGGCTAAGAGAACTAAAAGCCCTCTCTTTAACTCCTAATCGAGACATCCGCCATAATCCTTTAAAGATTGAGCGACTAGCCCTGATTAATATCCTCTCTAAAGAGGGTATAACCGCTGAACCAATCCACGGAGAACCAGAAGCGATTCTCATAACCGGAGGGAATGACCCTTTTGCTACCAGAGCTTTCCGACAAGGACTATTTGAAGTTCAAGATCGTTCATCTCAAAAAGTGGCTCCTTTTCTCATCAGCTCATATACCAAAGGTCTTATAGTGGATGCTTGTGCCGGTAATGGAGGAAAATCACTCCATTTAAGCCACCTATTGAATAACCAAGGAAGAATCCTATCTATGGATATCTTCGAACGAAAACTCGATGAACTAAAAAGAAGAGCAAAAAATTCGGGTATCACTAATATTGAAACAAGACACATCTCCTCCTCAAAAATAATCAAACGGCTTGAGAACAAGGCAGATTTCCTCCTTCTCGATGTACCCTGCTCTGGATCCGGAGTATTAAGAAGAAACCCTGAAGCCAAATTAAGACTCAAACCTTCTGATATCGAAAATGTAAGGCGTGAACAACGTGAAATACTTGACCGATACTCTAAGATGGTCTCCCCTGATGGTACATTAGTCTATGCCACCTGCTCCCTGCTCAAAAGTGAAAACAGAGATCAGGTCAACTTCTTCCTTAATAATCACTCCAACTTTACTCTGCTTGATGATATAACTCTTCCCCCTTCTCTTGGAGGAGACGGCTTTTATATGGCTAAACTCTTAAAAAAAACCCAGTAATCTATCCATCTACAAGACCTATTTGAGTCGTTACAAAAAACCCTTTAAACTTCTAATCTATTCCGTTTCTAAACTATCCACATCACCTGTTCATCGCCTATTTTTAAAAAAATTATCTTCTATCTTGCATCCTGTTCATTTTTTGTTTTAATTTTGTTCGTTGTTTTACGAACAACTAACAAGTATAATTTTGATGCAATCTTATGCAAAATAATCCTGAAATTGATAATGAAGTATTGGCACGTTTTGCCAAAGCGATAGGGCATCCTACTAGAGTCGAGATTCTTCGTTTTCTTGCTTCCTTAGACTGCTGTTACTTCGGCGACATTCACAACGAATTGCCCATTTCCAAAGCTACAGTTTCGCAGCATTTAAAGGAACTGAAGGATGCCGGACTGATTCAGGGAGAGATTGAAGCACCCAAGGTCAGGTATTGTATTAACGCTGAGAATTGGGAGAAAGCACAGGCTTGTTTTAATAGCCTTTTTGAATTAAACCCGAAGAAGACAACTTGCTGCTAATAATCGAATATAACAATCAGTCAAGACAGAGAAGGATTCATAGATCCGAAAAAAGCTAATACAATCTTAAGAAAAATCAAGAACCTAAATTCAAAAAAAGATGACTATTCAAGTTTTAGGCACAGGGTGCCAAAAGTGCAAAACTCTTGAAAAGATGACTCGAGAAGTTGTCGAAACCAACGGCATAGAGGCCACAGTGAGTAAGGTAGAGGATATAGTTGAGATCATGCGTTTTGGTGTGATGACCACCCCTGCCTTGGTAATTGATGGAAAAGTTGTCCTAAAAGGGCGTCTTCCGTCACAACAGGAGTTAACAGATCTTATTAAAAAATAACGGAATTAAGATTAACGAAAGATTTCATCAATAAGGGATCAAAAATTAAGAAACCGCTTATCCAAAAGCAAAATTCGTTACTCAATGAAAAATAAACTCGTTTTTTCTCTTTCAATATTTCTCCTTCTTGGAGTATTTAGCATTGTTCCAACAAACAAGTCCAATGCTAATAAACCAGTAATCTCAGAAAAAGCAAAAGTTGAGGTTTACTATTTCCATTATACTCGCCGGTGTGCTACCTGTCAGGCTGTAGAAAGCGAAGCTAAAAAAGATCTCGATGCACTCTACCCAGCGCTTGTAAAGGCAGGTACCATCGTTTTTAAAAGCATTAATCTAGATGAAGATGGCAGTACCGCTATTGCTGAGACATGCAAAGCAGAGGGGCAGTCTCTTTTAATAATCTCTGGGAAAAAGAGATTTGATCTAACGGAAAATGCTTTCATGTATGCCCGTTCAAAACCAGAAACTCTCAAGCAAGAGATTAAGAAAATTATTGATCCATTAGTCAAATAAACCTACATGGAGATACTACAGAACATATTAGATAACTCTCAATATTCGTTCCTATCTGCACTTATTCTGGGTCTTATGACCGCCATAAGCCCTTGTCCATTGGCTACAAATATTTCCGCTATCGGCTTTATTGGCCGTAATCTTGAAGATAAGAGAAGAGTCTTTATTAATGGTCTCGTATATACTCTCGGAAGAGCATTCAGTTACACTACGCTTGCCCTGATAATCTTTTTAGGAGCAAGTAAATTTAACGTTTCGCGACTCTTTCAGGGATATGGGGAAAAACTACTAGGGCCGATATTAATAATTATCGGACTCTTCATGCTCAATTTGATAAGAATACCTCTACCCTCTGTTAGTGGACTTGCCGATAAACTAGAACATCGGAACGCAGGGAGCTACCTCACTTCATTTTTTCTAGGCTCTGTCTTTGCCTTAGCATTTTGTCCCTATAGCGGGGTTCTTTACTTTATGATGCTCATACCAATGACTGTATCGAGCGTTAGTGGACTTTATTTACCCGTAATCTTTGCAATAGCTACTGGGTTGCCAGTGATACTTTTTGCTTGGTTACTTGCGTATGCAGTAAGTAATGTTGGGAAGTTATATAACAATCTGAAAGTTTTCGAATATTGGTTTCGTCGCATAGTTGCTGTAATCTTTATTGCATGTGGCTTATATTTTATTGCAATCTATTTTATAAACTAAAAATGAGCCATAGATGCCTATTCATCTATGGCCTTTTTTTAAAAATATTGTTCGTTAATTGACGAACTTATTCATACGATATGGAAAAAAATACGCCTTTAAATAGAAAGATTCTACTACCAATACTCCTTCTACCTGTATGGTATCTACTCTACCATAATCTTCAGTTTCTGACCGACTTCTTATTCTATGACTTATTTAAGATGTCGAAGGAAGACCACCTGGTAAAGTCACTTCATTTCTTTGTGTTTGAAGTACCGAAAGTATTACTGCTATTGGTTCTTATCATATTTTTTGTAGGTATCATAAGGAGTTTCTTTACGACAGAGAGGACAAGGAAAGCGCTTGAGGGGAAAAACAGTTTTACAGGCAATGTTATGGCATCTTTATTGGGAATTGTTACACCTTTCTGCTCATGTTCAGCTATCCCGCTTTTCTTAGGTTTCATTGAATCGGGGGTACCATTAGGGATAACCTTCTCTTTTCTAATAGCCGCCCCGATGATCAACGAGGTAGCGGTAATCCTTTTATATGGAATGTTTGGTTGGCAAACAGCATTAATATATGTTATGATGGGTCTGACCATTGCTATCTCTGCAGGTTGGATAATAGGGAAATTAAAGCTAGAACATTGGGTAGAAGATTGGGTATACAGTATCCGTACTGAAAAAAGTGACGATATAGAAGAGAAGATAACCTGGGAGACCCGTATTCAATCTGGATATACCTCTGTAAAAGATATAATAAAGAAAGTATGGCTGTATATAATCGGGGGTATAGCGATAGGTGCAGCGGCTCATGGATATGTGCCAACCGATTTTATGGCTTCGTTTATGGGAAAGGACCAATGGTATGCAGTACCATTGTCCACCCTCATCGGTATCCCTTTATACTCCAATGCAGCAGGAATAGTGCCCATTGTATCTGTTCTCCTCGAAAAAGGAGCTTCCTTAGGAACCTCGTTAGCATTTATGATGTCAGTAATCGCTTTGTCTTTACCTGAAATTATCATTCTCAGAAAAGTCCTCAAACTCCCCCTCATATTTACATTCGTTGCTATTGTTGGCAGTGGCATTATGATAGTAGGATTTCTCTTCAACATAATTTTCCCTTAACAAACAGATGGTATATTACTGCCTTCTATTACAACCCAGAAGTCAACTATTGCCTTTAAACTAATCGCAACAATACAAGGATTTTTAACTGTAAACAAATATCTACGACTATGAAAGTTTTAATTCTATGTACTGGTAATTCGTGCCGAAGTCAAATGGCACATGGATTTCTTCAATCCTTTGATTCGCGTCTTACCGTATGTTCAGCCGGAACCGAAGCGAGCGGAAGGCTTAATCTAAGTGCAGTAAAGGTGATGGCCGAAGCAGGTATAGACATCAGCCACCACACCTCAGATCAAGTTGATCAATACTTAGCAGAAGAGTGGGATTATGTTATAACCGTTTGCGGCGGTGCTAACGAAGCTTGTCCGGCCTTCATGGGAAAAGTGAAAAAAAGACTACATATCGGATTTGATGACCCAAGCCATGCCACAGGAACGCCTGAATTTATCGCAAGTGAATTCATTAGGGTAAGAGATGAAATCAAGAGTTCTTTCTATAACTTATATATTAATGAGCTAAAACCTAAGCTATGAACAACGACCTTATTAAATCGATAGTTCGCGAAAAATATGAACAGATCGCGGAGCAAACAAAAAAAGAGAATGAAACTTCATGCTGTGGGGCAGGAGGATGCTGTACAGTTGATTATACCGTATTCTCAGAAAACTATATTAATGAGACAGGATACAATCCAGAGGCAGACTTAGGATTAGGTTGTGGAATTCCTACTCAATTTGCTGGTATAAAGTTAGGAGATACTATTCTAGACCTGGGATCAGGTGCAGGCAATGATTGTTTTGTTGCACGTTCGATTGTGGGTGAGAGTGGCAAGGTTGTAGGCTTAGACTTTACAGATGCAATGCTTGAAAAGGCCAATTCTAACAACCAAAAATTAGGCTATAAGAATGTTCATTTTATTCATGGAGATATTGAGCAGATACCCTTAGCCAATAATAGTTTCGATGTTGTTATATCGAACTGCGTTCTCAATTTAGTACCTGATAAAGTAAAAGCCTTTTCAGAGATTCATCGCGTATTAAAGATAGGCGGACATTTTTGTGTGTCTGACGTTATACTAAAAGGGCAACTTCCAACTAGTTTAAAAAAAGATGCAGAGATGTACGCTGGATGTGTTTCCGGGGCTATTGAACTCAATACTTATCTTGATATTATTGAGAATTGTGGATTCAACGAGATTACTATTCATAAACAGAAAGAGATCGAGCTGCCTTCCGAAATACTTGATAAATATCTTACTCAGGAGGAAAAAAATCTCTTTGGTAAAAAAGAAATAGGGATTTTCAGTGTAACAATATCTGCAGCAAAATGAAAAAAAGACTAAAATTTCTAGATCGTTATCTTACCCTCTGGATATTTCTAGCCATGTTTGTTGGAATTATTTGGGGATGGATTGATCCTTCAATCTCAAAATTTTGGGAATATTTCTCTTCTGGTACGACCAACATACCCATCGCCTTGGGGTTAATTATTATGATGTATCCTCCGTTGGCCAAAGTCAAGTACGAAGAACTAGGAGATGTCTTTAAAAACAAAAAGATTCTGGTACTCTCGTTGATCCAGAACTGGATTATTGGTCCGATTCTGATGTTCATCTTGGCCATTTTATTGGTTCGATTTAACATTGAGTACATGTATGGCTTAATCTTAATAGGATTGGCAAGATGTATTGCGATGGTGATTGTATGGAATGATTTAGCCAAGGGAGATCGACAGTATGCAGCCGGTCTGGTAGCATTCAATTCGCTATTTCAGGTTCTCTTATTCTCAGCCTATGCTTACATTTTTATATCGATTATTCCCGCTTGGTTTGGGTTACCTGTAAGCACAGCTGTTTCACAAATTACGATATCGAAGATAGCTGAGAGTGTCTTTATTTATCTGGGCATTCCAATGTTAGCAGGCTTTCTTACCCGATTCATCCTATTAAGAATTAAGACATCAACTTGGTATGAAACCAAATTTGTTCCGGCAATCTCCCCTTTAACATTAATTGCTTTGTTATTTACTATAGTGGTGATGTTCTCATTAAAAGGCGAATACATCATAAAGATACCCTTAGATGTGATTCGAATTGCGATCCCATTGGTTCTCTATTTTGTGATCATGTTTATTATCTCATTTTTCATGAGCTATAAAGTAGGGGCTACCTACGAGCAAGCTACGACCTTATCGTTTACAGCTGCCAGTAATAATTTCGAGTTAGCCATTGCAGTAGCCATCTCAATTTTTGGAATCAACTCAGGGGAAGCATTAGCCGCTGTTGTTGGTCCTTTAGTTGAGGTGCCAGTAATGATTGGAATGGTCAATGTGGCTCTCTATTTAAAGAAAAAATACTGGAGTACCGCTGTGAGATAGTCAAGATTGAAACCACTTCCTGTTAATCTACTGATTCACTTAAAGTTAAACAACCTCTAGGCGGTTTAACATAAGTCAGTGATTTTTTGTTGATTACACCTACCTCTCCCTAACCTCTCCGTTGCTTCTCCATATCATCCCCGCATAACACACAAAATAATAGAAGCACTTCAGAGAAATTAAAATTCTTCCGCTTCAATTTTAGGTCTGATGAAATACTAATTAATAACTCCCTTTCTACCTAGCTCAACCACCATTTGTAATCCTTCATTTCCTTTATAATTTGGAATAGGCAGATAAATTCTTCTTATTTATCCATAAAAAAAGAGGGAATATATGGAGAGGGAGCGAAGAGAGAGCGGAGAGGTTGTATCCTCGTTAAAAGTTGTAGAACGATTATATCCAAGATGAGCTCGCAGAACTTTAGAAACGGATGCGAGATCTGTTCATGAAGGGATTCAAAAAAGGCAAAAAAAAAGCCGGATAAACCGGCTAGTGGTGTTGGCTGGAATTGAACCAGCGACACACGGATTTTCAGTCCGTTGCTCTACCAACTGAGCTACAACACCGTGTCGTTGATTGAGGATGCAAATGTACAGACTTTTTCATATACACTCCAAATATTCCGGTAAAAAAAATGCGATTTGTTTTTTATCAGTCATTAAAGTTACCTTTACAACAAAAGAGGTTATATGAATTTAGTCATAGATATTGGCAACACCCTGACCAAGTTAGCCCTATTTGAAGGGGGACGTCTGATTAAGTTAATAAGCCAACCAATGGTATCAGAGGAGGAAGTAAAGGGCATCCTGAGGCAATATCAGCCAGAATCGGCCATCATTTCAAGTGTACGAGAGCAGGACAGTATTAAAGGAATTTTAGAACAGGAGCTGAGAGTCATTAAACTTACGGTAGATACAGCGGTTCCAATAAGGAATAATTATCAGACGCCATGGACATTAGGCTCGGATCGGTTAGCGGCGGCGGTAGCTGCGCATCACACTTATGGTGGGAAAAACGTTTTGGTGATCACCTGTGGGAGTTGCATAACCTATGATTTAGTAAACCGGCGAGGAAGTTATGAGGGCGGAGCGATAAGCCCTGGAATGCAGATGAGATTTCAGGCGATGAATACTTTTACGGGCAGATTACCGTTGGTAACGTATCAGGAAGATATTCCGGTAGTAGGGCAAACCACTACAGCGTCGTTACAAAGTGGGGCGGTAAATGGGATGGCTTCTGAAATAGACGGAATGATAGAGCGATATAAGGAAGAATATCCTGATTTAATCGTTATTTTAAGTGGAGGAGACATGATATATTTTGCCAAACGACTAAAAAATAACATCTTTGCACTCCCAAATATTGTCCTGGAAGGGCTTAACATAATACTGAATTTTAATGAGAACCTCCGCTAAAATGTGGATTGCCGCCATCTCGCTGGCATTTGTTTTTTCCGGCCTTGCTAAAGGTCAAACCAGTTCAACTAGTCCGTACTCAAGATTTGGGATAGGAAATATAAAGCCAGAGAATAATACACGCACATTTGGAATGGGCGGCATTGGTTATGGAGTAAGAGGGATTTTTAACGTAAATCCTATCAATCCAGCCTCCTATACTGCATATGATACTCTCTCCTTTGTTGCCGATATTGCCATGTTAGGTGATTTCACGACGCTGAAAGAGACTGGAATATCCTCAAAAGCCAGCCATGCCGGTCTATCTCATTTCTATTTTGGGTTTCCAGTTACCTCGTGGTGGAGAACAACAGTAGGAATGACCCCTATTAGTGAAGTTGGGTATTATGTAAAAGACAAAGTAGAAGATACCCCTATGGGTACCTATCTAACCGTTTATTCAGGTGAAGGAGGGTTAAATCAATTCTTTTGGGGAAATGGATTCAAGATTGGAAAGAGTTTCTCAGTGGGTTTCAATCTGAACTATATTTCAGGGAAGTTGATGCGCCAGACGATCTCGGGTTTTCCAGATAGCTCATACATCTTTAACACGAGAGCTACCACCACAACCTTCGTTCATGATTTCAATGTGCAATTGGGCTTACAATATCATTATCAACGTAATCAAACCGATCTATTAACATTTGGGTTAGCCGGATCATTGGGTCGTGAAATGAGTGCTTCACAAGATAAGCTGATAGAGACCCTGTTTGGCGGGTTTGATGGCACCTATGAGTCCTCAAAAAGCACCATATACGATACAGCTGATATTAAGGGGAAAGTCAAACTTCCAATGAAAATTGGTGGAGGTTTCTCCTTTGAACGTTTAGAAAAGTTTACCATCGGAGCAGATATCGAGTATTCAAAGTGGTCTGATTATAGAATATATGGTCTAAACGACAGTCTAACCAACAGCCTCCGTTTTGCATTAGGAGGTGAATATATCCCTGACAACAGAAGTATCTCTAGCTATTGGCAAAAAGTGAGATTTCGTGCCGGGTTCAGATATAAGTTAGATAATCTAAAATTAAAAGGTGACCAGATAAAGGAATATGCCATTAGTTTGGGAATGGGTCTACCTTTACGCAGATTAGCCACCACAGTAAATATTTCAGCAGAATTCGGAAGCAGAGGCACTACCAATAACGGTTTAATACAGGAAAACTTTGTTCGTTTCGTCATTGGAATCAACTTAGCAGAACGTTGGTTTATAAAACCAAAATACGATTAGTATCAAATTTTTAAAATATTGGTATTACTTTTGCAGTCAATCTTATATAAGAATTTTTTTGATCTAAACCCAAACTTTATTTATAGCATGAAAGCACGTATCTTAACAGCTATACTCGGAGGCGGGCTGATGTTAATGGCAAGTTTTACATCAGTTGCTCAACCAGTTAGCTACAATGGACTCACTCCCTACAATGGCCCAAAATTTGGTCAAGACAGTGTCTCTTGTATTACGAATATCTCTCTCTATCGAGAGTTCTATAAACAAGGGAACTTCAAGGATGCGTTAAAACCTTGGCGTTATGTCTTCACAAAATGCCCATTAGCTCGCGAGACCACTTTCTTGGATGGGACTAAAATTATTGACTATAAGATTAAAACGGAGACTAATCCTGAGTTAAAGAAGAAGTACATTGACACGTTAGGGCTAGTATACGATTCTCGTATCATGTATTTTCCATTGCATTATCGCTCAAAGAAACCTCAAGAGGGGTACATTTTAGGCAGAAAAGGGGTAGATATGTACCTTCTTCGTCCTGATGCATCCCAGAGCAATTGGGAGATATTGAAGAAGTCTATTGAAATCGAAGGAACCGAAAGCCAAGCCGATGTTATGGTATATTATCTGAATACAACCATCAAATTGGCTAATGAAGGCAAATTCGAAAAGACTGCTATTGTAGATGCATATGACCAATTAAGTTCTCTTATTGATGTAGCTGAAAACAATGCAGCCGGAGACTCTGTAGCTATGAAAAACTGGGAGAATGTTAGAGCTAACATTGAATCAAGTTTTGAACCATATGCTAACTGCGAGAATATCACCGGCATCTACCAAGCCAAATTTGAGGCTGATCCAAAAAATATTGATCTTCTGAAGAAAATAACGAAAATTCTAGACAGAAAACGTTGCACTGGAAGTAAACTCTTCTTCGATGCTACCAGCAATCTTCACAAATTAGAGCCTACAGCTAATAGCGCCTCTATGATGGCTAAAATGAATATCAAAGAAGAAAAATGGAGTCAAGCTCTTGAGTATTTAAAACAATCCCTCGAGCTTTATAGCCCAGAAGAGAGTGATAAAAAAGCTGAAGCCTATTATCTTATGGGTTTCTGTAACCTAAGTCTAAAAAGTTTCTCTGCTGGCAAACAGGCTGCAATAAAAGCCATTGAATTAAAACCGTATAAAGGTGATTATTATATGCTTTTAGGTGATCTCTATGCCTCTGGAGCATCTGCATGTGGTGGCGATGATATCGAAAAACGCGCCGGATACTGGGCCGCAGTTGATAAATACTACCAAGCTAAAAAGGTAGACAGTTCTGTCGCTGCTGAAGCAGATAAACGAATTAACTCAACCTCATCAGCCTTTCCAACCAGTGAAACGCTCTTCTTCTACGGTATGAAACCAGGTCAGAGTTATCAGGTTGGTTGCTGGATCAATGAATCAACAACAATCCGTGCCAGCCGATAGTTGTATAGCAAATCAGGCCAATGGCATTTTGATTATGATCAAAAAATCTTTTCTATTCATAGCCATCGCTTCTGCGATGGCTATGCTTTTTTCCTGCGAAAATAAAATCGCAACTATCAAAGCCCTCGATGTGGCCGATACTCTCCCGATGGAGGTTATTTATAACATCAACATGATATATTCTGACAGTGGTATCGTTAAGGCCAAAGTCGTAGCTGACCTCATGCAATCTGTCGAAGATACCAATCCTAGAATGGAATTCCCTAAAGGTTTGAAAGCCTTCTTTTATAACAAACATGGGCAAGTTATCTCGGTCTTAAAATCAAAGTATGGAATCAATCATACTCGCCTAGGACTCATTGAGGTCAGAGATAGCGTTGAATTGTTTAATAAATCTAAGGGGGAGAAACTGAATACTCAAAAACTGATTTGGGACAGAAGGACTCATAAGATCTTTACCGATGTAGACATTAAGATTACTACACCTGATAAGATTATCTTTGGAAAAGGGCTCGAGGCCGAAGAAGACTTAAGCAAGAGAATTATACATAACATCTCTGGAGAAATACTAGTGGAGGAAGAAAGAGATTCTTTATGATGGAAACATGGTATCTGATACTCTTTATGATGTTTCTCTCGGCTCTATTTAGCGGTGCTGAAATTGCTCTAATATCAGCAAATAGACTCAAAATAGAGGTTGAAAAGAACAAAGGGTTCTTTCATGCATCCATTGTAAGTTGGCTACTAAAACGACAAGCCCAATCTATCGGCAGTCTATTACTTGGAAACAATATTGCCTTAGTTATATATGGCATAGCCATGCAACAAATTCTTGACCCCTGGCTTTTTACTATGCTGCCCACATGGTTGCACAGCCCTTTGGTTTTAGTTCTGATTCAAACCACTCTTTCCACCCTTTTTATTCTGATCTTTTCGGAATTCTTACCCAAAACTCTTTTCCAGATTAACCCAAATGGGATACTGAAGTATCTGGCCTTCCCCTTAATCTTTTTTTATATCCTTATCTTTCCTGTAGTCTATCTTTTCATTGGAACCGCAGAAACCATCCTATTCAAATTATTTCGTCTTCGAGTTCAACCCTCTACCATCCGCTTCACCCCCACCGATCTAAATGATTATCTTCAAGATATCCAGCAAGAGCCCAATGACCAAGAGGAAATCAAACAAGAGATTCAGATGGTTCAGAATGTGATTGAATTCAGAAGTATCAAAGTGAATGAGTGCATGGTTCCCAGACCACAAATAGTGGCACTCGATCGAAAAAGTTCATTAGAAACCCTCACTAAAACCCTTACCTCAACCGGTCATTCAAAAATCATCATTTATGAGAAGTCCATTGATAATATTATTGGATATGTTCATTCACATGACCTCTTTAAGAAACCTGCGACAATCAATGAGATTATCAGACCTGTACTTATAATCCCCTATACTATGCTCGCTCGCAATCTTATGAAGATGTTTATTCAAGAGCACAAGAGCGTTGCTATCGCAATTGATGAATTTGGAGGGACTTCAGGCATGCTAACTCTGGAAGATGTTATAGAGGAGATCTTTGGGGAGATAAATGATGAGTTTGACAAGGATGATTCCAAAAGTGTTGGAGAAATTGAACCCGGAGTTTATTTATTATCAGGTCAAGATGAGATTGATATTCTTAACGAACGTTATAAACTTTCTCTTCCAGAGTCAGATGAGTATGAAACTTTGGCAGGACTAATTCTTCATTTTACTGAGGAAATTCCTAAGCAGGGAGAAATAATGCATATCGAAAAGTATCAGTTTGTTATAATGAAAGCAACCACAAATAGAATTGATCAGGTACGAATAACCATAGATTCATAAAAGAATTTAACGAAAAAGAGTAAAAACTTACCACTAAACACACTATAAGAATAGAAAAAATTTTTGTCACTTCATCATTCTGTGTACATTTGCAGGCTCAAATATAAAATTTAACTAAAATGGCTATCTTAGGATCGATAAGAAAACGTTCAGGTATTGCTGTAACATTTGTGGGAGTTGCTATCCTGGCGTTCATCATCGGCGACTTCGTCAGAAAAGACCACAGTCACAAGAGTGTAATTGGGGAAGTTGCCGGCGAAGAAATCACCTACAAGGAATTCGAATTAAAAGTTGAGGAGAATATCAATTTTACAAAGCAGGGCTTAGGTAAAGAGAATCTCAGCAATGATGAGATCTTCAGCGTCAGAGAAAATACCTGGACTCAGATGGTAAATGATATGATCATGAACAAGCAGTATGAATCACTTGGTTTGTCAATTTCTGAAGCTGAAATGACCGATCTGATTCAGGGGAAAAACCCTCACCGCTTTATTGTTCAGAACTTCACCGATCCTGAGACTGGTCAATTTAATCATGACTTGGTAGTCAATTTTCTTCAGACTTTAGATCAACGCGAACCTGAAGTTCGCAAACAGATGGAGAATCTGATAACCCTAATTAAGGCTGACCGTTTAACCCAAAAGTATAATGCTCTTGTTGGAAAAGCTTATTATGTTCCTAAGGCTTTTGCCCAAAGAGATTATCAGTTTAAGAATCAGAAGGCTTCATTCCTCATGGTAAGTCAGTCATTCTCAATGATCAGCGATTCAGCTGTAAAAGTTGATGATAAAGATCTTAAGGCTTATTATGATAAGAATGTCAATAACTTCGATCAAAATCGCAGTTGTGATATTGACTATGTTGTTTTTGATGTTACCCCATCAGCTGAAGACCGCGCAGCTATTGCACGTGAGATAGATCAACTCTTCAAAGAGTTCACAGCAACAACTGATGTATCTAGCTTTGTCAACTTTAACTCTGACGAGAAATACGATAGCACCTTCAAGAAAAAAGGTCAGCTACCCATGGCCATTGATTCAGTAATGTTCAATGGTGCGATCGGTGCGATGGCCGGCCCATGGGAAGAAAATGGCACTCTTAACATTGCTCGTTTGATGGATGTGCAGTCTCGTCCGGATTCTTTAAAAGCTAGCCATATTCTTATTGCTTACAAAGGAGCTTACAGTGCTGATCAGAAAGTAAAAAGAAGTAAAGAAGCTGCTAAGAAAACCGCTGATAGCCTTGTCTCTGTTCTCAAAGCCGATGCTACTAAACTTGCTGCTCTTGCTCCTACTCTTTCTAATGACCCTTCTGCTTCAAAAAACAGTGGTGACCTTGGTTGGTTCCCTGATGGTCAGATGGTACCTGCATTTAACAATGCCGTTCTAAACAATCCAGTTAATAGTGTTGTCGCCGTTGAAAGCCCATTTGGCTATCATGTTATTAAGGTTACCGGCAAAACCGTTCCTTCTAAAAAGGTTAAAGTGGCCATCGTTAAACGCGAGATTGCTCCAAGTAATCAAACCATTCAAGCCGCTTACAATAAAGCAGCTCAATTCGCAGGTCAAAACCGTACGGCCGAAGCTTTTGAAAAAGCTATTGCTGCTCAAGGTCTGAATAAACGCACCAAAGAGTATATCGCACCTATGGATGCTACCATCCCAGGCTTAAAATCTCCCCGTGAACTTATCCGTTGGGCTTTTGGTGAAGATGTAAAAGTTGGTGATGTTTCTGATGTTAAAGATGTTGATGGCAGCTTCGTGGTAGCTACTTTAAAAGTTGTTCGTGAAAAAGGTATTGCTCCTTTCGAACAAGTTAAAGAGCTTATTAAACCTAACGTAATGCGTGAGAAAAAAGTTAAACTCTTAGCTGATAAAATGATCGCTCTAAAGGCAGCTTCGATTGAAGACTATGCTTCAAAACTACAAGCTAAAGTTGATACACTTAACGATATTACCTTCTCTGCTTTTAACATCCCAATGGTGGGTCGTGAACCTAAAGTTTTAGGTAGAGTCTTCTCTCTGAATAATGGAGAGCTCTCTTCTCCTATTGAAGGATCAAACTTTGCTGTTGTTGTTAAACTCAATAAAATTGACGAGACTCCTGCACGCGACAACTTCATGATTGAACAGAAACAGGCTGAAAATGCATTTTATAGCCGCGCTTCTACCTCCATCTCAAAAGCACTTGAAAAAGCTGCTGACATTAAAGATAACAGAGTGCTTTTCTATTAAGATAGCTTAACGTCTTTAAAGGATCTCTACATATTAAAAGGCTGCCACTTAGGGCAGCCTTTTTCTTTTTTATACCTTCGTTATTCGATAGATTGCGTTATGATTAGACCTGAGACCATAGAAAAAGTACTCGAAACAGCTAGAATAGAAGAGGTTATCGGGGACTTCTTAACTCTCAAAAAAAGAGGGAGTAACTTTATTGGGAATTGCCCCTTCCATAATGAAAAGACCCCATCCTTCTCCGTTTCGGCTTCAAAAGGAATCTTTAAATGTTTTGGATGCGGAAAATCGGGTAATGTCTTCGGCTTTGTTATGGAACACGAACACCTTAGCTACCCTGATGCTATCAAATTCGTTGCTGCCAAATACAAAATTGAGATTGAAGAGCAAGTTCCTACCGAAGAAGAGAGTGCTGCCATTGACGCCAGGGAAAGCCTTTTTGCTGTAACTGATTTCGCCTCCAAATGGTTCGAGAATCAACTCTGGAATAGTGAAGAAGGACGAGCTATCGGTATGAGTTACTTCAATGAAAGAGAGTTCAGGCCCGAAACTATTAAAAAATTCAACCTTGGTTTCTCTCCTGATCGAAAAGATGTTTTCAGTAAGCATGCTATTGACAATGGATACAAACAAGAATTTTTAGAATCAACTGGGCTCTCCATCGTAAGAGAGGGTCGATTTATGGATAGATTCAGAGGTAGAGTCATCTTCCCTATACACAATGTCTCAGGAAGAGTTGTAGGCTTTGGCGCCCGAATCTTGACCAGTGATAAATCGATCGCAAAATATCTGAATTCCCCTGAATCTGATATATACCATAAGAGTCGAATCTTATATGGACTATTCCAAAGCAGAAAAGCCATCGGAGATGCAGATAACTGTCTGCTGGTTGAAGGATACACCGATGTTATCTCTCTTCACCAAGCCGGAATTCACAATGTGGTTGCTTCGTCAGGAACCTCCTTAACCACAGAGCAGATTAGACTTATCAAAAGATTCACCTCAAACATTACCATCCTTTATGATGGAGATCCAGCTGGAATTAAAGCCTCTTTCAGAGGTATTGATATGGTTCTCTCTGAGGGCATGAATGTGCGCATACTTCTCTTCCCCGACAATGATGACCCAGATTCTTTCACAAAAAAGCATCACCCCGATGAGGTCATAAGTTTTATAAAGCAAAATTCGCGTGATTTTATCAATTTTAAGACCACTTTGCTCCTTGAAGATGCAAAGGATGATCCCATCAAAAGAGCAGGGCTTATACGCGAGATATTGACTTCGATCGCACTGGTTCCTGATTCGATTATCAGAGCTGAATACATACGGGAGTGCTCTACTCTGATGAAGTTTGATGAAGCGATATTAATTAGGGAGTTATCAAAGCTATTAAAACAAAAACTTGCAAAAGTTGAACAGAAAGAAGAGGAGGCTCCTGCCCCCTCTGATGCTTTATTGGTCATACAGGATGAACCAAAGTCAAGCAACCAGCCCCTTGTTGACCGACTGGTAGAGCATGAGAAAAATATCATTCGTATACTTATATTATACGGTGAATTGGAAGTTTATTCCGAATACGAAGCTGACTCAAATAATAACAGAGTTTTAGTACCTTCAGCAAAAGAGATTATGAACGATCTTACCAGTGAGGCCTATGTCTTTAAGAACCCTTTATACCAGAAAATTTTCGATGAGATTTCAAGAGCCCTTATTGACTATAACACTACGTTCAAAGAGTCTCATTTTATATACCATCAAGATCCCGAAATTAGTAAGCTGGCGGCAGGATTTGTCGAGACTTTTCACGAAATCAGTCCTCTTTGGGAGACCGAAAAAGGAATTTACACGGCACGAGAGTATGATGATCCGAATAAATTGGTCCATCTTTCTTTACTTAAACTTCGATTAAGAAAATTTCAAGAAGTTAGGGATGACCTTTTAAAACAGTTAGAGGTAGCATCCACCGTAGTTGACCAAGAAATTCTTACTCATGAGCTTATAAAGTACAATGATGCAATAAAGACTCTTCAGCAAATGTTGGGTCTTTCAAACTAATAAACAAGGTTGAATAAACGCTACACCTCAGAGGTTGCTCATCTTTGAAGAAATATACTTCTTAGCTAATCCAATTCTAGTCAAACTAAGAAATAGAGTTAAGCATCTCCCCTATTTCCAGAAGATTGCCTATTCTATCGGCACCAACGTTATGTATAACAGATTGAGGCATCGTTGCGATGTAGGCCGAACCAGGTTCTTGAGCAATAATAAACCCTCCGAATTGTTTTACCACAGCAGCACCGGCTGTACCATCATTATTGGCTCCAGTTAGGATCACCGCTATTAAGTGATTTTGGAAAGCTCTTGCAGCTGTCTCAAAAAGAACATCAATAGAGGGCCTGGCGTAGCTGACCTTTTCATCGACAGTTAACGAAATAGAAAAATCTTCCTCAACTAATAGATGATAATTAGGAGGTGCTAGATAAACGTACCCTTGAGCAATCTGCTCTTTATCTGTAGCCTCCTTAACATGAAGATGTGTAAGTTTATTAAGATGTTGTACTAAATAATTCTCTGATGAAGCCCCAATATGTTGAGTAATTAGAATCGGAATGCTAAAAGATGGCTTTAGGTTCTTAATAATCTGGCTAAGCGCATCAATTCCTCCTGCTGAGGAGCCAATGACAATAGCCTGAGCAGATCCATCAAAAAGAGATGTCGTTGTGGGTTCATGCATTTTTCAAAGGATCGGGTGAAGAATAGAGCTTTTTAAAGATTTTTTCAGTGGGACTGATAACAGAAAAATGGTTAGCCCAAGAAGAGAACTGGATATTCTCTTTATTACCAAGACAGAGCACTCCACCAGGAGCCAGACTGTTTAAGAAAAGATGAATCACGCGATCTTGAAGTTGACGATCAAAATAGATAAGGACATTTCTGCAGATTACCAGATGCATTTCTGCAAAAACACCATCAGTAACAAGATTATGATCGGCAAAAACCACATTTTTTCGTAGCGAGGAATCCATAATTACAGAGTTGTAATCAGCATCATAATAGGCCGAAAAGGATTCCTTACCTCCAGCCTTTTGATAATTCTGAGTATAATCCCGTATATGTTCAATAGAGAAAATACCGGCCTTAGCAGTTTTAAGAACCTTTTGATTAAAATCGGTAGCATAGATCTGAGAACGATCGTACAAACCCTCTTCCTTCAGGAGAATAGCCATTGAGTAGACCTCCTCTCCGGTAGAGCAGCCAGCATGCCATATTTTTATAAATGGATAAGTTTTAAGTAAAGGAACGACTTCACTTCTGAGAGCCTGATAGAATGTGGGGTCACGAAACATTTCTGTGACATTAATGCTTAAATCATAGAGAATCTGCTGAAGGACGGCAGGGTTATAAAACATCTCATGTTGTAATTGAGAAATGCTCTTTAACTCCAGAAGCTTCATACGATGAAGAAGTCTACGTTTAAGATGCGCTTGAGAGTAGTTTCGAAAATCATAACCATGTTGTCTAAATAAGCCTTCAAGAAAGAGACTAATCTCAATAGTGTGTAATTCATTTAGTTCATGTGCATTCATGCGAGAATTATCAAACGTTGTTTTGTTGTTTATGACTCAAATAATTCGAAAATAAATCATTAAGGTCAGTTGGTTTAAATGGCTTTGAGATAAAAGAATTCATGCCAGCAACCCTGCACTTTTCACGAGTTTCTGGCATTGCATCAGCTGTCATTGCTGCAATAAAAGTTGGAATTGATAGTTCCTGTCTCTCTAACTCTCTAATATGTGCTGTTGCTTCAAGGCCATCCATCACTGGCATTTGTAAATCCATCAGAATAATATCCCACTTGGTCTTTCGAAAGGCCTCAATAGCTTCAAGGCCATTAGAAACGATTTCATAATGACACCCAATGCGAGATAATGTCATGCTAGCAACCTTTTGATTGATTAGATTATCTTCAGCAAGCAGAATATTTACTGAAGAAAAGTCAAAATCAGTAGGTAAAGAGGTTTGAATAATATCAGATTCTTCAATGACTTCACCAACATTAAAAGGAAGTGTAACAAAAAAAGTAGACCCAACACCAGGAGTACTCTCAACCTTTATGCTTCCACTCATCAGAGCACAAAGGTTTTTACAAATAGCAAGACCCAAACCTGAACCACCATACTTTCTTGTTGTGCTGACCTCTGCCTGTTTAAAATAGGAGAATATTTTTGAAATTTCTGTCTCAGTCATTCCTATTCCAGTATCAGAAATTGCAAAATTGACTATTGTATGATCCCCATTTTTGCCTTCAATAGAAACAGAAACAGTAACCTCCCCGTTGTCGGTGAATTTAATTGCATTTCCAACTAAATTAGTTAAGATCTGCTTTAGTCTGATCTGATCACCTATAATGAATCTAGGAACATCTGAGGCAATTTTCAATACTAGAGAGATGCTCTTCTCACTGCATTTGAAAGAGAAGAGCTTTATTATATCTTCAAGTAATTTATAAAGATTCAGATTTCGGTTTTCGAGAACGACCTCCCCAGATTCAATTTTCGAAAAATCGAGAATATCATTTACAATATTAATTAAGAAATCGCCTGAAGTATTAATAATAGAAAGGATATCATGTTGTTCGGGGTTAAGTGAAGTACTTTTTAACAAACTGATCATTCCAATTATCCCATTTAGCGGAGTTCTAATTTCATGACTCATACTAGCAAGGAAAAGCGATTTAGAGCGAGTGGCAGCTTCTGCTTTTTGCTTTTCAAGTTGCAATGCAGCAATAGCTTCTTCAAGTTGGGCAGTTCTATTGCTTACAAGATGTTCAAGATGTACTCTATAAAGATAGAGTTCCAAAAAAACACGAACTTTCCCTCTTAGGATTTCAGGGATAATTGGTTTAACAATAAAATCAACGGCACCTGCTTCAATCCCCTTTATAACATGAAACTCCTCCTTATAGATAGCTGAGACATAAATTATTGGTAAGTTACGAGTTCTCTTTACCTGTCTCATAAGCTTTACCGTCTCATAGCCATCCATTTCAGGCATTTGTATATCAATAATAGCCAGAGCAAAGTCATGTTCTAAAGCCAATGACAAGGCTTCATTTCCCGATAAAGCTTTTAAAAAAGTGATTTCAAAATCACTCAAAATGGCCTCAAGGGTTATGAGGTTTTGTTCAATATCATCAACGATTAAGACTTTCGGTCTGCTATTCATCATTTAGCCTTTTTGAGGTGAATTATACAACCAGACACGTAATAGAGATAAAAGGCGGGAGGTATCCACTGGTTTGGTAAGGTAGTCATTGGCCCCTGCTTCGATACACTTTTCACGATCTTCTTTCATAGCTTTAGCTGTCAGTGCAATGATAGGAAGTCGAGCCCATATTGGTCTTTTTCGGATCTCTCTCATCGCTTCATAACCATCCATCTCTGGCATCATAATATCCATCAAAACAAGCTGAATATCGTGATTAACATTGAGTTTACTAATCCCTTCCTTCCCATTTCTAGCAACGGTTATTAGCAATCCCTTCTCCTCCAGAACACTTGATAAGGCAAAGACATTCCTCATATCATCATCAACGATTAATATTTTCTTGTCTTTCAATACCTCATCTTTATCTGTTAACAAGTTATCTTCTGACGACATTTTAAGGCTCTTTTGCATTTTATGTAGAAAAAGAGTGGTCTCTGCTAGAAGCCTATCAGGCGACTTTGCTCCTTTAATGATGATACTATCAGCAAATCGTTGAAGTCGCTCCTCTTCAGCTCTTGAAAGATCTTTACCGGTATAAATAATGACCGGTATATGTCTCGCATTTTCATTATGCCTGATTTTCTCCAAGAGCTCGAAACCAGACATCCCTTTAAGACCCAGGTCTAAGATAATACAATCAAAGAGTTCTTTGCTAATCAACTCAAAAGCTCTACTCCCTTCATCTACCGTTTCTATATCGATATCAGTTGACCCAACAAGTTCTTTAATGCTCTTTCTCATCCCTTCATCATCTTCCACTATCAATAGTTTTTTCACTTTACGTGAAATCATATCCTCAATCTTGAGAAATGCACCTTCTAGCTTTTGAGGGTCAACCGGCTTTGTTAATATTCCAATAGCACCCATCTTAAGAGTATCTAAGGTCTCGTCACGGGCGGTCATTATATGTACCGGGATTAAACGTGTATCCGGGTTTTGCTTCAGCTGCTTTAAAACTTCTATCCCGTCTATTCCTGGCAATCCAACATCCAGAATAATGGCATCCGGATGATGAAAATCAGCATAATGCAAGCCAGTTTCTCCATCAGGGGCATGAAGACATCTAAACCCTTTCTCTTTGGCTAAGCTACAAACAACCTTTGCAAATTGAAGATCATCTTCAATAATGAGTAAGAGAGGTCCTCCATTTTCCGAAAGATCTTCCGCATTTGCAGCTGAACTAGCGGTCGTGAAACTCTCTGATTTTTTTGATTTCTCTGATACTCTTACCCTATTGCTTAAGGATTTTTCAGTATCATGAGAAAGATCTGAAACATTAGATAAAACATCATCGCTAAAAGATTCTTCAATAGTCTTGGGAATAAACAAGGTAAAGGTACTACCGACCCCTTCTCGACTCTCTAGATGGATTTCACCCTGTAATAAAGCGGCAAAAGACCTAGAGATAGTTAAACCAAGGCCTGTGCCACCATATTTTCTACTTGTGGTACCATCAACCTGTTGGAAAGCTTCAAAGATCAGATTATGCTTCTCAGTTGGAATTCCAATTCCGGTATCTTTTACTTCAATTGCGAGGACTTGTCCTGGTTTTAGCGCTGCATTCTGAAATCTTATATTAGATGGGGCACTTTTAATCGTAAGTCTCACCTCTCCTTTACTTGTAAACTTAATAGCATTGCTCAACAGATTCTTAATGATCTGCCCAAGTCTTTTTTGATCGCTTGTAAAATAGGCAGGCGCATCGGCATAGGCTTCTGTAATTAGATCAATACTTTTTTGCCGGGCTAAAGGGAGGAAAACCGTCTCCATCTGGCCTAAAAAGTCAGATGTACCAATCTGATCATGCATCACATCAACTTTACCCGATTCGACCTTTGATAAATCTAAAATATCATTGATTAGGGCAAGAAGATCACTGCCTGAACTGTTAATAGTTTTTGCAAACTCAATCTGTTTTTCATTTAAATTCTGGGTTTTATTCTCAGTCAGTAATTGAGAAAGTACCAGAATTGAGTTTAGGGGCGTTCTAAGTTCGTGGCTCATATTAGCAAGGAACTCGGACTTATATTTTGATGCGATTTCTAGAGCAGAAGCTTTTTTTGAGATCTCATCTTGCATAAGGCTAAGCTCGTCGTTCTTTTGCTTTATCGTGTCTCTTTCTTTTTCTAGTGCTTTCGAACGTTCCTCTAATTCCTCATTCGTAACACGTAATTCCTCCTGTTGAGTTTGTAGAGTCTCTTCAGAGGCTTTAAGAGCACGGGTTTGTTCTTCCAGTTCTTCATTAGATTGACGAAGTTCCTCTTGTTGCATTTGAAGTTTCTCAGCCTGATCTTGGGTTTGACTGAGAAGGGTCTCTATCTTCAACCGAGTAATAGCTGAAGAGATGGCCACGGAAATAATTTCAGAAGCCTGAATAATAAATTCCCTTTTTTCTTTTGAGAATTTCTCCATTGAAGCAAGAACGATTACCCCGTTTACCTCGTTATTGAATTTCATGGGGAGAGCCAGTAAGAAGTTAGGCAGCTCTTCATACAGGCCCGAATTGTACATTGGAGCATTCTCCTTAATTCCAGAAAATTCAATAAGAGAACCCTCTTTGGCTGCTTGACCAATTAAACCTTCGCCAACTTTAATTGTAGAGAAGTTTCCTGTTCGGTCATGATAAGCATAGGTTGATATTAATCGAAGGGTGTTATTCCCCTCCATCAGGTAAATCATACCCATTCGAGCCTCAAGATATTGGGTTAGATAAGAGAGCGATTTTTCAGATATAAGCTCCATCTTTTTATCTCCTCTAACTAGATCATTGATGGCTGCGATGCCGTTTTTGTGCCAGTTTTCCTGAGTCTTTGCGATAGCTGATTCCTTTAAAGCCTCAGTCATCTGGTTTAGGGCAATACTCATGGTATCCTTCTCGGAACGAGGGGTCAGGCGAGTAGAGTAATCCCCATTAGCGATTGTTTGGGCCTGATGAGTGATGTTACGTAGAACTTCGAGTGTATTATTGATCTCAGAAGTCAGTGTACCTATTTCATCGCGACGAGTATTAATAATATTATCGGCAATCTCACCGGTAGAGAGTTTTTTAAACTGACGAACCAGATCATCAATAGGCTTAGAAATTGTAGAGGCGATAAGTAAAGTGGCAAGTGTAGTTAAAACAAGCATTAATATGACAATAATAACAGTAGCTACAACGAGGAGGTTGTGGGCATTATCGTTGATAGCATTCATCGTACTAGCAAATTTCTCCTCCTCTTGTTCTATTTGGTTAACTTGATCATCAATTCGTGCTCTTAACTCCGGTGAAGGGCTTTTAACGTAGGTCTCCATATCTTTTCTAAAGGCCTTTCCTATAACATATGTTTTTTCAGCCATTCGAATTCCGTTAACGAAACTCTCTCCTTCAAACGTTAGGAAGAGTTTAAGTCGAGAGGCTAATAGATTATTATCACTTATCTTATTATTATAGGCAAATCCAAAGTTTTCAAGTATGTATGCTTTAAATTCAGAGTCAGATAATGCATTTGCTTTTTGATCAATAGAACCAAAGGCTCGAGCTAAACTCTCGGCGCGGTTCAGGTATACTTGAGCCTGTCTGATTTCAGCTGTGTCATTATCGACCATATACTTATAATAGTGAGAAATTGCAGCATGATAGGAAACATTATGTACCCGTTGGCCTCTAAGAATAAAGCTGATAACCCTAGTTGAATTAAACAGATAATTTGCTGCCAAACCAGTGGCAATTAATCCCAAAGCAGAAATGATAGAGATTAAATAAAGTTTTTGCCGTATAGGTAAATGGGTTAAGATTTTCATTATCTAATGGGGTATTGCTTAGTTAATTCAACAATTTTTTGATAAAGTTCTTCTGGTTTGAATGGTTTGGTAAGGTGATTATCCATACCAGCATCCAAGGATAAAAGTTCATCGCCCTTCATTGCGTAAGCAGTCATAGCAATGATCGGAGTATGGTAATCTTTTTTTGCTTCAAGGGCTCTAATTTGCCGGGTTGCCTCATAGCCATCCATTTCAGGCATCTGTACATCCATTAAGATTAGGTTCGGATGATGTTCTTTAAAAAGTGCCACTGCCTCGATTCCATTCTCTGCTTCTAATACTCTATACTTCTTCCGAATAAGTAGTCCTGAAGCTATTTTTCGATTAATTATCTGGTCTTCCGCTAAGAGAATTAAAAGAGATTCCTCTAACTCTACTTTTTGACTCTCTTGAAGCGAATTTATCTTATTTTGATCCAACAAACCAATAAGAATAGTTCTAAGATCAAGGGGTACAATAGGTCGATGAATAAATCCATTAATAGGTAATAAAGAATATTGCGGATGATTAACAGCGGTATTAGTATAACCTGCAAGAAGAATGGTGGCATGACTACCAATATTCAAGCGAATGAAATGGGCATACCTAAACGCATCCGATTTAAGATTGTCCCAATCAATTATAAAGAAACACTCTTTATCTGAAGATAACTGCGAGAGGAATACCTCAGCATCTTTAGGAAGAATTTTATAACCATTAAATCCCCAGTAATTAACCGTTTGAATAAAAAGATCGGCTCTTTTTTCCTCCGTATCGATAATATAAAATGGTGTATTGGTCAAATTAAGATTCTTAGCCATCTCTCCCATTTCTTCTGCTTCTTTCTGAGCTTCAATATCAAGAATAAAAGAGAAGCGACTGCCTTCATTAAGTTTACTGGTCACTTGTATTATCCCACCCATCATAGTAACCAGTCTTTGAGAAATAAATAACCCCAAGCCGGTACCACCAAATTTCCTTGATATAGTATGATCAGCCTGTTGGAAGGTCTGAAAGAGTCGTCCTATTTGCTCTTGAGAAATCCCGATCCCTTGGTCAATAACAGCAAACTCAATAGAGGCCTTTTTACCCATACGACTTAACAAATCTATCGTAAGCTTAATGGTTCCATTGGGGGTAAACTTGATTGCATTACTGAGAAAATTAAGCAAAACCTGCCGAATACGCAGCGGATCTCCAATCACCAAATCAGGTAAATTTGGGGCTAATTCAAATTGCAGCGTTAAATTTTTCTCTCCAGCTTTTACAGCAATCATTTTAGCTATTTTACTGCATAGTTCTTGGATTGAAAAGGGAATCGTCTCTAGCTCCATTCGATCAGCTTCTATTTTGGAAACGTCCAAGATGTCATTTATTATCTCCAACAATGATTCACCTGAATCTTTGATTGCTTTGACTTTCTCACTTTGCTCAGCAGACTCTGTTTCTGTCAACAATAACTCCGACATCCCTATGATGCCATTTAAAGGAGTTCTGATTTCATGACTCATAGTTGCAAGAAACATACTTTTAGCATGTGTTGCCTCTTCAGCTGTCCTTTTTGCCTCCTCTAATTCTTTTATTGTCTTCTCTAGCTGTTTAGTAGTTCTTTGCAAAGCATTTTTATGCCGAAAAAACTCTATAAAAGCCTTAATTTTACTGCGAAGCACATCCATATCAAGAGGCTTATAAAGATAGTCAACCGCTCCACTTTCGTAGCCTCTAAAGACATGACTTCGGTCTTTACTTATTGCAGTAATAAAGATGATGGGTATATTCTTGGTCTTCTCCCGACTTCTCATGATCTCTGCCGTTTCAAAACCATCCATTATCGGCATTTGAACATCTAGCAGTACTAGGGCAAATTCATGCTCCCACATTAGAGCAAGAGCCTCATTTCCTGAACTAGCCTTAATAATGTTTAGTTCAGGGCTATCTAAAATACTCTCCAGAGTTAAAAGATTCTCTGGTCGATCATCAACAATGAGAATATTGAACGTTTCGTCTACCTGCATAAAGGGTATGTTGGTTATACAAATGTAAGACAACCCATTCTGATTTTTTTATTAACTAAAGAGATCATTAGTATTTTTTTGTTATTAGGTACTCTCAACACACCTAAAACTAAAACCAACCCGTTATTTTTTCAATCTTCTACTACTTTTTCTTTTAGGGAAGTATTTATATACTTATCAAAATTACCTTCAAGTCTTTTTGACTCCTTAGTGTCAAGGGTACCAAATAAAAAAAGACCATCTCGAATAGGAGATGGTCTTACTATATATACCTGCTTCATCAAGAAGCTAAGACAAGTACTTTATTATTCAAAATCTCGGCGATACCTCCTTTGATATCGAACCAAAGCGTTTGATTCTTTTGATCTATTATTTTAATCTTGCCTTCTTTAAGCGCAGCAATCATTGGGGCATGATTTTCTAAAACCTCAAACAGGCCGTCAAGTCCCGGCATTTGAACCAAGGAGATCTCATTTCCGCGGAACAATGACTTATCAGGAGTTATGATTTCAAGCGTCATAATGATTAAGCTTTACTTTCTTCTATCATCTTTTTCCCCTTCTCAATAGCATCCTCAATTGTACCAACTAAGTTAAATGCTGCCTCGGGGTACTGGTCAACTTCACCATCCATGATCATATTGAAACCCTTAATAGTGTCTTCAATAGAGACAATGGTACCAGGGATATTGGTGAACTGTTCAGCAACGTGGAAAGGTTGAGAGAGGAAACGTTGGACACGACGAGCGCGGTGAACAACTAGCTTGTCTTCTTCAGAAAGCTCATCCATTCCAAGGATGGCGATGATATCTTGCAGTTCTTTATAGCGTTGTAAAAGATTTTTTACACGTTGAGCACAACGGTAGTGTTCTTCACCGACCACATCTGGGGAGAGAATACGAGAAGTAGAGTCAAGAGGATCTACAGCCGGATAAATTCCGAGCTCAGAGATCTTACGTGATAGAACGGTTGTAGCATCAAGGTGAGTAAAGGTTGTAGCAGGCGCTGGGTCTGTCAAGTCATCAGCGGGGACATATACCGCCTGGACAGAGGTGATAGAACCTCTTTTTGTGGATGTGATACGCTCTTGCATGATACCCATTTCGGTAGCAAGTGTAGGTTGGTAACCTACAGCTGAGGGCATTCTCCCTAATAACGCCGATACTTCAGATCCTGCCTGAGTAAAACGGAAGATATTGTCAATAAAGAAGAGGATATCTCTTCCACCAGTTTTTTCATCTCCATCACGGTAATACTCGGCAAGAGTAAGCCCACTTAGAGCAACACGAGCACGAGCTCCAGGAGGTTCATTCATCTGGCCGAAAACCAAAGTAGCTTGCGATTTAGCTAGCTCCTCTTTATCAACCTTCGATATATCCCATCCGCCGGCTTCCATATCCTTAAAGAACTCTTCACCGTATCTGATTACACCCGATTCAATCATTTCACGAAGCAGGTCATTTCCTTCACGCGTACGTTCACCAACACCCGCAAAAACAGACTGGCCGGAGTAAACCTTTGCGATATTGTTAATGAGCTCCATGATAATTACGGTTTTACCGACACCGGCGCCACCGAACAGACCAATCTTACCCCCTTTTGCATAGGGTTCAATCAAGTCAATAACCTTGATACCTGTGTAAAGCACCTCTTTTGTGGTAGTCAGGCTCTCAAATGTTGGGGGATCACGGTGTATGGGATAGCTTTTCTCTGTCTTAACAACAGGCAACCCATCAATGGCCTTACCAACAACGTTAAACAAACGGCCACTAATCTCATCACCTACAGGCATAGAAATTGGAACTCCATTAGCCACCACTGACATCCCACGACGAAGACCATCGGTCGAGTCCATCGCTATGGTTCTAACAGTGTTTTCTCCAATTAATTGTTGACACTCAATGATCAACTCTTCGCCATTATCTCTGGTGATTGTCAGAGCCTCGTAAATATCGGGCAGGTCTTTTTCATTTTCAAAGACAACATCGATTACTGGTCCGATAATTTGGGAAATGATTCCAATTCGTTTTGCTTGCATAGAAATGAGCAATTATCGCTGTGACAAACTTACATGATTTTTTGAATCCAACCTCTATTTAAAATGATTTTTCGCTTCAATTCATGGTCACGACCATTTATAAACAAGAATTAATCAATTCTGTTTATTATCCGAGAAAAAATTACGATGGAATAGAAGAAGCCACAACACACCACACGTGATTGCAGAATCTGCTAAATTGAATACGGGTCTAAAAAATTGAAAATTCTCTCCACCCCAGATAGGAATCCAGTTTGGTAGTGTCATATCAATGATAGGGAAGTAGAGCATATCTACCACCTTGCCATGAAGGAAAGAAGTGTATCCACCCCCATCAGGGAAAAGGGTTGCCATTTGATAATAAGTTGATTCGGAGAATATCAGTCCATAAAATGCAGAATCTAAAATATTCCCAAGTGCACCAGCAAAAATGAGTGAAATACCAATGATTACCCCTTGTTTTACCTTTCGTCTTGTTAAAGTATAGAGATAGTACCCAATAAGCCCAACGGCTACTATTCTTAAAAGGCTTAAGGCTAACTTACCCCAATCTCCTCCTAACTTCATCCCAAATGCCATCCCCTCATTTTCCGTAAAATGAATGATAAACCAGTGACCGAAAATGTTGTATTCTTGGCCAATAAACATATTTAGTTTAATCCAGAACTTTAAGGTTTGATCTAAGATTAAAACTATTAAGACAATTAATGCTACTTTTTTCAACTTACACCAGATATTAAAGACAGACCGAACATGCCACTCCTTCATTTATAAAAGAAGAGACGAATGTCCGGTCTATTTGCAAAATTCAACTATTTATTCGGCTCGTTTTGATTGAGCTTAGCGTCGATACTCAGAGTTGCGTGAGGCACGATTCTCAACCTTTCTTTCGGTATCAGTTGACCGGTAGCCCGGCAAATACCATAAGACTTGTTTTCGATTCGAATTAAAGCATTCTCAAGAGAGGTAATGAACTTATGCTGACGGGCAGCCAGTTTACCATTCTCCTCTTTTGACATAACCTGATACCCTTCCTCTAAGACCTTAAAGGTAGGCGAGGTGTCGCTTGTTCCATTCTCTTCTACATTAGTATAGGCATCGGTTAATAACTTAAGATCTTCCCGTGCTTTACCTAACTTATCAAGAATGATCTGACGGAACTCCTCTAACTCTTCATCAGAGTAGCGCGTCTTGGTTTTGTTTTCCTGTTGGGCCATAATTCCTCCTTTTTTTTGAGGGGTTTATAAACTTTTCCGGATGGCCAGTTTAGCCGTGATGTTATCAGCAATCTCGGCATCATGCCAAATTAGGTCAGAAGCTTCATCTGACCAAAAGATGTTATCTGTAAGCGTTTCATTACAGATGTATTCGAGGTTTTGTTGTACCGCAACTTTCAGTTCCGGCTGGTTTTGCAAAGTTATTTTAATTCGGTCAGTAACCTCCAGCCCGCTCTCTTTTCTTATGTTTTGAATTCTATTGATTAAATCGCGAGCAATCCCTTCAAGTCTTAGAGGTTCTGTAACAGTTATATCAAGAGCTACCGTGATGTTCCCTTCACTTGATACGACCCATCCCGGGATATCTTCTGTTGTGATCTCAACCTCATCGGCCTGTATAAGTATGGCTAAACCATCGGCTTCTATTTGTGTCTGCCCTACTCTTTCCAGCTCTCTAATCTGCTCTTGACTAAATGAAGCTATCGCATTAGCGGCGCTCTTCATCTGTTTACCCAACCGAGCACCCAATTTCTTAAAATCTGCTTTAATCTTTTTAACTAACATGGTGTTGTCTTCGCTCATGATCTCAAGCTCTTTGACATTCACCTCTCCTAAAATGATATCTCTAATATTGTAGATATACCCTATTACTGTCGGATCACTCAATGGTATCATGATCTTCTGTAACGGCTGTCTTACTCTTAATGCGCTCTTCTTCCTTAACGATAACACCATTGAGCTAACTTTTTGAGCTAACTCCATCTGTTGCTCTAAAGCACTATCTATCATTGATAGATCAGCTACAGGATAATCAGTTAAATGAACCGAGGTTGCTTTCTCTCTACCGGTCACGGCATTCAAATCATTAAATAACCGATCAGCATAGAAAGGAGCAATGGGTGCAATGATGCGTGAAAGTGTCTCAAGACAGGTGTAAAGTGTCTGATAGGCAGAAATCTTATCTTTCGAATAATCTCCTTTCCAGAAGCGACGACGACTTAGTCTAACATACCAATTGCTCAAATGCTCATCTACAAAGTTTCCTACCAACCTTCCTGCACGCGTAGGCTCGTAATCTTCGTAGCACTCATCGGTTTGTCGTATCAGAGTATTCAATTCTGATAAAATCCAACGATCTAATTCCGGACGTTCACTCCATGCAATATCTGGCTCACTGTAGGTGAAGCCATCAATATTCGCATACATTGTAAAGAAAGAGTATGTGTTATGAAGAGTCCCAAAGAGCTTTCTCTGAACCTCCCCAATACCATTAAGATCGAACTTGAGATTATCCCAAGGCTGCGAGTTAGTAATCATATACCATCTTGTAGCATCAGGACCAAACTTATCGAGTGTTTCAAATGGATCAACGGCATTGCCCAATCGCTTCGACATCTTATTGCCATTCTTATCCAAAACAAGCCCGTTTGATACAACATTCTTGAATGCTACTGAATCAAATATCATGTTTCCAATGGCATGAAGGGTAAAGAACCATCCTCGTGTCTGGTCAACACCTTCTGCAATGAAATCGGCAGGGAAGAAGTTTTTCAGTTCGTCCTTCTTTTCAAATGGATAATGAAACTGAGCATAGGGCATAGCACCTGAGTCAAACCAGACATCTATGAGATCACTTTCTCGGTGCATTACCTTGCCAGTTGGTGAAACCAAATGTATATCATCAACAAATGGACGATGAAGATCAAACTTATTATAATTATCTGCAGTATAGTCACCAGCCTTATAGTCTTTCATTGGGTTATGACTCATTATCCCTGCAGCAATAGCTTTCTCTATTTCATTGTAGAGCTCTTCAACTGATCCAATACAGATCTCCTCCGAACCATCTTCACTTCTCCAAACGGGCAACGGAGTGCCCCAAAAACGAGACCTCGACAGGTTCCAATCAACTAGATTCTCCAACCAATTACCAAAACGACCGGTACCTGTAGACTCTGGCTTCCAGTTGATCGTTTTATTAGATTCAATCATACGATCTTTTAGCTCGGTGGTTTTAATAAACCATGAGTCCAAGGGATAGTATAAAATAGGTTTATCAGTTCTCCAGCAATGAGGATAAGAGTGCTCGTATTTCTCAGTTTTAAATGCTTTATTCTCTTTCTTGAGTTTAACGATAATCTCTATATCGATGCTCTCTGATGTCTTGGGATCAAACGTTGGATCATACTCCGGTTTAACGAAACGACCAGCAAACTCACCCATCTCTGCGGTAAAACGCCCCTGCTTGTCCACTAACGTCAACGAGCCAAGCCCATACTGACGGCCAACCTTAAAGTCATCTGCACCAAAACTTGGAGCAATATGAACAATACCGGTACCATCTTCGGTAGTAACGAAATCACCTAAAACAACTCGGAAAGGATCTCCAGTCTCAGGAACAGCATACGGCATTAACTGCTCATAGCGAATTCCTTCAAACTCTCTTCCCTTATACTCTTCTTCGATAACATAAGGAATAGCCTTCTGTCCTGCTTCGTACTCCTCCAGAGCTAATCCAGCATTCTTTTCAGGGAAGTATTTACCAACAAGCTCCTTAGCTAATATAACAGTAATAGGCTCAAAAGTATAGGGGTTAAAGGTTTTCACTTTAACGTAAGTGATGTTAGCTCCTACAGCTAGCCCTGTATTTGATGGAAGAGTCCACGGAGTAGTAGTCCAAGCCAAGAAGAAAAGATCACCATGTAAGTTCTGAATGAGCTTCTCAGAATTTGCATCCTTTACAATTGAAAACTGAGCTACAACGGTATTATCCTTTACGTTTCTATAGCAACCTGGTTGGTTTAGCTCATGCGTCGATAAACCGGTTCCTGCAGCCGGACTATACGGCTGAATGGTAAAGCCTTTGTATAATAACCCTTTTTTATAAAGCTCTTTTAAAAGCCACCAAATAGACTCAATGTATTTATTCTCAAAAGTGATGTATGGCTCATCAAGATTAACCCAGTAACCCATTCTGCGCGTCAGATCATCCCACATATCCTTATACCGCATCACTTCGGTACGGCAGTATCGATTGTACTCTTCAACGGTAATGGTATCACCAATAGCCTCCTTTGTGATACCTAACATCTTCTCAACACCAATCTCAACCGGTAGACCATGGGTATCCCAACCTGCTTTGCGCTCAACATAAAAACCCTTCTGAGTCTTATATCTACAGAAAATATCTTTAATACTACGCGCCATTACATGGTGAATACCGGGTGTACCATTTGCTGAAGGAGGGCCTTCATAAAAAATAAAAGGCTTGCCATTCCGACGTAAATCAAGACTCTTTTGGAAAACATCCTGATCTTGCCACATCTCTGATATCTCACGAGCAATCTCTGTAAGATTTAAGTTCCGGTATTCGCGATAACGCTTATCCATCGTATTCTTTTAAGATATTTTTGGGTTTCTATACTAAAAACTTGCAAAAGTACAAATAATGATGCACATTTCACAGATGTAACCATTAGCCAATGGTAACATATTATCCCTATGAGCGACTATTATTCAATGGAATAGATGTTTTTTCTACCTTTACAGTCGACAGGAATTTATTTTTATCCAAAAAAATTATCCGTAACAAACCATTAAACCAACCGTTATAACCGATCGTTCTGTGGAAAAGTCACAATTAGAAAGGGATATTAGCTATAAATGGTCTCTTTTGATAAGGCTTCTCTAACAGATCTACAAACAAATTATTAATACATGAAGACTAAAGCAATAATCTTTGGATTAGCACTTCTAACCATGATGGGATGTAAATCACCACAAAATCGGCAACAGGAAGGGTCTATCGGCCAAGAGGCCATCGACCAATTAGTTGTCAAAGCTGATGCTCAGTTTGGACAGGCAAACCATGATGTATTCAAAGCAGGTGCTACACAGGTAGCCGCTTTGTGGCAACCGCAAGATGGCTCTGCAAGCGACTATGAGGCTTTCTGTCTCGCTAACTTTAAGGCAACTCCTGAAGGAAGAGACACCCTATTTCTTTCTCTTCAACGTGGGTTTGAAGTTCTCTGGGGCAACTTTAACAAAATGAGTACTGAGCTTATGCTTCCGCTCCATCTTGATAATGGACCGGTAACTCCAATAGATGAGATGTTTGGAGGTTACAGCCCTTCGGCTAATCTTGCAAATGATCTTTACAGCAATAAACTAGCCTTTATCACCATCTTAAACTTCCCCAATTTTACGCTGGCTCAAAAGAGTGAAATGGCTCAGAAATGGTCATCAAGGCAATGGGCTTATGCTCGTATGGGTGATGTATTCACAGCAAGGGTCCCTTCTGCACTAAATCTAAAAGCATCAGAAGTAATGACTCAAGCCGACACTTACATTTCCGGCTACAATATCTTTATGGATAAACTTGTTGATGACAAAGGAAAATCACTCTTCCCAGAAGGAATGAAACTTATTACCCACTGGGGATTAAGAGATGAGCTTAAATCGAATTACAACACTGACGGAGGTCTCGAAAAACAGAAGATCATCTATCAGGTTATGCAACGTATCATCGATCAGTCCATTCCCAAGGAGGTCATCAACCAAGGAGCTTATTCATGGAACCCTTACTCCAATGAGTTAACAAAAGATGGGAAAAAGAGCACCGGGAATGCCGAAACTGATGGTCGTTATGCTCACCTGTTGAGCATGTTTCATGCCTTAGAAGCACAAGATCCATATTATCCACAGGCTCCAACCTATATCCAAAGGAAGTTTGATGGAGAGATGGAGATTGCTCAACAAGATGTTGAAAAGCTTTTCACTGATTTTGTAAGCGATCCATTAGTTGCCAAAGTAGGAGCTCTTATAAGTCAACGGTTAGGCCGTCCACTTCAACCATTTGATATTTGGTATGATGGATTCAAATCTAGAAGCGGCATACCTCAGGAGAAACTCGATGCTGTTACCCGCGCAAAGTATCCAAATACGGCAGCTGTTCAAGCCGATCTACCAAACATCTTATTGAAGCTTGGGTTTAAACCTGAAGAGGCCTCATTTATTACCTCTAATGTACAAGTTGATGCTTCAAGAGGAGCCGGTCATGCGCTGGGTGCGATGATGAAGAGTGATAAAGCTCGTTTACGTACACGAATAGCAGCAACCGGAATGGACTATAAGGGTTACAATATTGCTGTTCACGAATTTGGTCACAATGTCGAACAGACCTTAAGTCTTCATAGGGTAAATGATTATATGATGAATGGTGTTCCAAATACCGCTTTCACTGAAGCCTTGGCCTTCATCTTCCAGAAAAGAGATCTTCAATTACTTGGAATGCAGGAGACCAATCCTGAAAAAGAGAGTCTTGAAGCCCTGGATAACTTCTGGGCCAATTACGAGATCATGGGGGTTTCATTAGTCGATATGGCTGTTTGGAAATGGCTCTATGAAAATCCAAATGCCACAGCAATTCAGCTACGTGATCAGGTAATGGTTATTGCAAAAGATGTTTGGAATAGATACTATGCTCCAGTCTTTGGGGTTAAAGATCAAACCATTCTGGCCATCTATTCTCACATGATAGATGCCCCTCTTTATTTGTCTGCCTATCCTATTGGTCACCTTATTGATTTCCAAATAGAGCAATATTTGGCAGGTAAAGACTTTGCTACTGAGGTCACCCGGATTTATAGCATGGGACGTTTAGTGCCTCAGGAATGGATGCATCGTGCAGTAGGTGGGCCAATTAGTATAAAACCTATTCAGGAAGCCACTCGTAAGGCACTTGATACCGTTGGATCCAAAAAATAAGATTCACATAAAATTCGTTTCAAGGAGGGTCTCAAGCATTGAGACTCTCCTCTTTTTTTTAACTAAGTAGGATACTCTTTACACAAATCAGTCAATAAAAAAAGAGAGCGTAAATCAATCTATTTATTATTATAGAGGTTCATTGCTCGGGCAGTACCTAAAGTTGCAAAAGCTTTTACAGCATCAATTATTACCTTGAATCTTGGAATAAGAATTTCCTTCTCTTCAGAAGTCCATTTACCAAGTACAAAATCAATTTGATATCCTTTTGCAAAATCATTACCAATACCTACCCGCAGGCGAGGAAACTCGTCGGTATTCAGAGTTTCAATAATGTGATTTATTCCATTATGGCTTCCCCCACTTCCTTTACCCCTCATTCTGATTGAACCAGTAGGAATATCTTTATCGTCATAGATAACCAGTAAGTTTTCTTTCTCAATACCCTCTTTTTCGAGCCAGTAACGCACGGCCTTACCGCTAAGATTCATATAAGTAGAGGGTTTAATTAAAACCAAAATTCTTCCTTTGAATTTTACTCGAGCTACAGATGCATAACGATCTGAGGTAAATGTTGCATTACCTTCAGCAGCGATAGCTTCAACAATTTCAAAACCGATGTTATGACGAGTACCGGCATATTCATCACCAATATTTCCCAGTCCGGCAATTAGATACTTCATATCAAGAGTCTTTAAATTAAAAAGAAGGGGTTACCCAAGCAAGTTGAGGTAACCCCTTTTTTATAAAGAGGAAAGAGTTATTTCTTTCCAGTTGGAGCAGCTTCAGTGGCTGTGCTACGGGTTGATTTAATCCCTGCTACGACAGCATTAGGAAGATCTAAGATCTGAATATTCTCGATCTGGATATCACGGATGTAAAGGAATTCATTAACATCAAGTTTGCTAATGTTAACCTCAATAGTTGCGGGGAGGTTAGCAGCTAAGCCTTTAACTTTCAGTTTACGGAATTTCTTAACTAGTTTACCACCTTGGAGCACTCCCTTAGGAGTACCATTTAAATTCAACGGGAGGCTGATGGTAATAGGCTTGTCGGGAAGCACCTCAAGAAGATCAAGGTGAATGATCTCATCAGTTACAGGATGTGATTGAAGATCCTTAATAACACATTGATGTTTTTTGCCATCGAGGGTAAGATCGATAAGGTAAACAACAGGAGTGATAATAGCAGCTTCAACCTCTTCAACACTGAGAAGAAGTAATTTTTGTTCAGCGCCACCGTAAAGAACGGCAGGAACAAAACCAGCACGACGATAAGCCTTAGCGTCTTTCTTCCCTACGTTCTCACGAAGAGAACCGCTCATAGAAATGACTTTCATGGTATTTAAGTTATTTAGTTAATTAATGCCTGACTATATCAGGTATATTGTTTTCAGGATTAAACCTGCGTTGTAAAATCAAAATGAGAACTGATGGATTTATACTTATGGATACGAGTGATAACATCCGCAAAGATAGTAGCAGTAGAGATAACTTTGATTTTGTCAGTCTCCTGTTGCGGAATGGTATCGGTAACAAACACCTCGGTAAGAGATGAGTTATGAATTCTTTCGTAAGCATTCCCTGAAAAGACAGGATGAGTACAGAGGGCTCTAACACTATTGGCGCCTTGATCCATCATCATATCGGCAGCTTTGCAGATAGTTCCGGCGGTATCTATAATATCATCAACTAAAACTATATCGCGACCTTCGACATCGCCAATGACCGTCATTTTATCTACCTGATTGGCTTTAGATCTCTGTTTAAAACAGATGACCAATTCAGTATTAAGAAATTTAGCATAAGCAGCGGCCCTCTTAGTTCCACCAGTATCAGGCGAGGCAATTGCGAGGTTAGGAAGTGCAACACGCTGTAGGTGGGGTACGAACAGAGAACTTGCATAGAGGTGATCAACAGGAAGGTTGAAGAAACCTTGAATCTGATCGGAGTGTAAATCCATGGTAACGATGCGATTTACTCCAGCAGCGGTAAGAAGGTCGGTAACCAGCTTGGCCCCAATAGAGACCCTGGGCTTATCTTTTCGATCCTGACGAGCAAAACCAAAATATGGGATTACAGCAATAATTCTCTTTGCAGAGGCTCTTTTAGCTGCATCAATCATAAGAAGGAGCTCGAATAAATTATCGACCGGAGGGAAAGTGCTTTGGATTAAAAACAGGTCATTTCCACGAACTGTATCTTCAAAGGAGGGCTGAAACTCGCCGTCACTGAAAGTAGAGATTGAGACTCTACCTAGTTCCTGCCCGTATGCGGTTGCTATCTTTTCGGCAAGATAACGGGATGCTCGACCCGAAAAGATATTTACCTTAGTTTTTGCCATGATTATGAGAGTATTAAGTCCCTTGAGCGTAATTATGCGCAAAATTAGTCCTTTTTTTACGTAGAATTCCAACAAACCAGCTCTTTTTTTTTGAAAAAGTTCATTGTAGCTGTTGATTTCTAAAAAGAAAAGGAAACTTTTGGCGGGTTCAAGAGATTTAATTACCTTTGCCCCCTCTTTGCTTTTGCAAAGGCTCTTTGAATCATATGCCCGGATGGCGGAACAGGTAGACGCGTTGGTCTCAAAAACCAATGGGGTAATTCCCGTGCCGGTTCGATCCCGGCTCCGGGTACGATTTAAGATAAAAGTCTAATTGAACAGAAATCAATTAGACTTTTTCTTTTATAGGTTTACCCAACATATACGACTGTAAATGTGGATTTATCCACACTTAACACCTGCCGAAGCCTCTTACTTTCCTCTTTTCTAACAACGAAATTTATACCCTACCAATTATTATGCACTGTAAACATAATGTTTGTACTGCATTATTCCAGACATTCTCTCAAAATTAGTATCTGGTTGCATTCCCAATCTTCATAGAGTCGCCGTTAATATACTATGCAAACAGCCTGTTGCTAGGGACAAATATTCAATCGGTATGCCTTATTAATAACTTTGTTAGTAATAACGTGATTACATCCAATCCCCTGAAATCACAAAAGAGTGCATTTCAGTAACTTTACCATTGCCTGAAGGTGTAACAAGAAAGACTCTTCAACGTGGGTTTTCTCGTCGGTTTTGATATAATCTTTGTTCATATCCTTACTATCATTTTTTATATCCTGACAAGATTTTACCACTTTCCTTTATCTGACAAACTTATCATGTATAGATTTTGCCACTTTTCTATACTTGACAAACTTATCATGTATAGATTCTGCCATTTTTTCACATCATCCATTAGAATCTATGGAGTCTATCTTCTCAATATCCAAATGAAAAGCACTGATTAATAGATTAGAATAGCATATTCTTTGATTTCAGTAGCAGGTGTTGCACCTGAAACAAGAGCAAATATATTTCCTAAAATAGCTTTCATTCCAGCCTTCCGTATCACACATACTTTAATCCGGTTAGAAACTGATTGAGCGTGGCAAATGACTGATTATTATTTGTCATTGTTACTTTCCTCCTCGTTTAGTTTATTAACTTCCATTTCAATTACTTTTCGCAATTCTTCCCTGTCGGGCAAATTAAACTGGTATTTGTTTACGAAAAGCTGGGAGGAGATATTGTGCATGGCGTACTGAATAAGCAAATCGTCTTTTTCTTTTGCCAATACAATACCAACAGGCGGGTTGTCGCCCTCGGTATTTTCTTCGTTTTCGAAGTAGCCAAGATACATATTCATCTGCCCCACATCTTCATAACCGGCTTCCTCTTTTTTAAGGTCGATAAGCACGAAGCATTTGAGAATGCTGTGGTAAAAAACCAAATCGACATAATGATTTCGATTGCCCACAGGAATCCCGTATTGACGTCCGATAAAGGAATAGTTCTACAAAATGCGACCAGCTCAATTGATGCGGAAGCTCCGCACTAATTGGATAAATTACATACAACTGCCTCATTATTTTGAGATTACTTAAGCTAAACCATTTCCCAATGGATAAGGTCAAGTCCTTCGATAAATTTGCCATCAATGCAGTACCATAAAGTGATTTTGGTTTTACCACCCTGCTCATATTCCACTATATGTTCGCCAATTTGCCAATAGATTTCTATCATCGAGGTGTTTACCGCAATAATAGCTTTGTGCTTACCGTAAGCATAAGTTTCCGAAATTTTCGAAACTAGATTCTGATAGTTTTCGGGAATCATCGTTTGTGGTTTAATTTCCTTACTCATCTAGCAATACTTTAATTCGGTTAGAAACTGATTGAGTGTGGCAAAGGTGGTATCACGGTCGGAGAGGAGTGTATTGATTTTTCTGCTTGTTGAACTAAATCCCGCAATCGCAGGATAGCATTATCAAAAATACCCGATTCATTCTGCTATTCAGGAATTGTCCAAAAAAAATATTCTGACATGAGGAAGAAACCAGGTTTTACTATGGTAGAACAGGCTATTGTGCTTGTTCCCGAATTTCGCTGGCAGGGGCCGGTCATATTGTTAAATACCTCGGCCAATATACCCACCAGGTTGCCATTACCAACCAACGTATCCTTAACAATGGTGGGAATAAAGTCACCTTTATTGCGAAGGATTATCATGACAATGCAGCTAAAAAGCCGGTAACCCTTCATGGAATTGAGTTCCTGCGCCGTTTTCACTTCACATTCTACCAGGACACTTTGTTATAACTTAGTCTACGTAATATCTCTTGATTTTCTAAAATGACATTCTCTGCTACTTACCTTGTCTGTCCAAACAGAAACCACAGCATAATCCGGGTTTATTATATGTTTACCAAATCAAATGCAAATTTTTGATAGCTTATGATGCTCTGGCTCTCTTGATTTTGTTGCCATACCTTTTCTTGATGGCTCAATTCTACAATTTGCCTTGTAAGCAAGTCCTTGAATCTTTTTGAGACATCTTCTAATACAGCAATCTCTTCATCCTCAAACAACGACTTATCAAATTATACAGAACTGGTGATTAATTCCCCGTAGTTACCCGTTTCATTAATAGGTTCCTGACTAACCGTCTAATATTCATCGTCACATAGTTTGATCAACAACTTGTCATATGATACCGGCACCGGGACTAATGGAATCGCCCTGAAAGAAGTCCCGGTAATTGAATAGCCAGTTTTCTTATAATAACCGAAGTCTGAATAGAACAGAAGTTTGTTCAATTTGGCTTTGTACAGACTCATATGTTCATTGAAGTACTGTCTTAACCTGCTCTTTCTGATGCCCCAAATCGCCACTTTCTTCCATCTTTTGGAACCACCTCGTCTCTCCAAACAGCCATTCTCCACTTTTCTCATCAACTTTCTAAAAATTGCCAAAATTCGTTAAACATCTGATTAAATGGCCTTTACAATATTTGTGCGTATTTGCTTCAACTGCTTCATTTCATGAACCTTACAAGTACCTCTCCCTTACCTCTCCATATCATCTTCGATGATGGTCTCATTAAGCCTTACCCAGTAATTGTTTTAAGCGAAAATGGTCTCTATTTAGGGGGTAGTCCTGTCACCTACACAAAAAAACCAAACTACTGAATTGGAACATTATTTGTAGAATGGTACTCCCCATCAAATCTCAATATTCACTCAAACCTCTACCTTTTTATCCGTTCTTTGCATGGAGCATCACTGGAGAGGCAATGGAGAGCAACCTTTTAGACAGCCTGTCACTCCATATCCATTTTTGCAGGGTTATTACTTTTTATCTATTATCATTGCAAAAGCAAATGAAATTCGATTAGTCAATACAACTTAGCTTCCGGATAACAATAGTTTTGCTTTCACTGCCTGAAATATTTGCCCAAAAAGAGGCTAACAACTGGAATTTTGGTTACAATGCAGGTATCACCTTTTACACACCCGAGGGAAAACCGGTTTCTCTTACCAACAGCGCCGTCTCGACTTCAGAAGGATGCGCTACTTTAAGAGCTACTTTAGAAACTAACTTTATTTGCATGATACTCACCTATCGGAGTGGTAATCCTACCAATCAGGACTCCTTTCTTACCCCTAGTTTGATAAACATTCTCTAATAAGAATCCCCCTTGATGGAGAATCCTCTCCTTCTTTACCAATGCTCCCCCTAAATCAAACAATTCTACTAAATAGTAACCAGGGTCGCAATTATTGGAGCCCACTTTGATGTATCCCTCCTCTACATAAAACCATGGATCATGACTCTCTTCACATTCATCCGGCCTAATAGTAAAAACTCCTGAACCATTACAACCAAAACGATCTTTGAAATCAACTCTTAAACTATCGATCTTGCCTGGAATCAGACCAACATAATCCCGCAAATTCCATGAGTTTCTCGTTCCATCTGACCAAATCCAATCACTACTTCCCTCCGGGGTTTTTAATTCAACCTTCGCATATTTGCAGAGCATAGTATCTAACTTGATTCTTGCCTCCTTTGGCAAAGAGAGATGAAGGGTATCTACAACATCTACTAAAGGCCCATATCCTGTCACCCAAATTTTAACCTTCTCCTCTTCCCTATCCTTTATTCCTGGTCGATACCATAGCCCTGCACTTCCGGCCAAAAGGAATAATCCATCTCCGTCAGTCTTCCATCTAACTCGTTCAATGGCCTCCTTCTGTAAGCCAAGAAGAATAGTTGAATCGTAATTGCACATAACAGAATCAGAGATTATCCTAATAATGCTTCTTTGGGCGGGAGGTAATACAATATCATCAATCCAAACGGCATCTTTACCCATTGCGCTAAAAAGATCCTTACTATATCTCCATTCTAAACGATTAAATCCTCTCCATAGCTTAAAAGAAACTTGTTCCCATTTTTTAATGCCACTCCATGACCCACATATCGTGTCATTGACGTAGAATGTCAGATAGTCGCAATTCCTCTCTGTACTTGTCTTTACCCAGAATGTTAACGAATCTGTTTGTTCGAGATAGTAATTTAATTTTAAGGAGGTGCTTTCTAAATCACCAATCGTCCCACTGCGTAACGAATAGTGTCCTGTCTTTCTCTCTTGGTCATCTATAACCCAAACCGAATCACCACTAAAGACCCAAGGAATAGTCCCCTCAAGTTTATCCTCCCAATCCTCCTGCAATGAACATAACTGCCAATTGTGATTAAACCGCTCTTCCTGATTGCCTCTTACTAAAGATAAATTGGATTTAAATCGAGTTCCACACTCGATATTAGGATAGATTCCAGCAGAAAATGAAAGTACAATTGTATCATTTGGGTTTAACTCGGGAATCGTTAATGAGCTTATTGCAGGATAAGACACCCTTTCATCAGTCAGAATATTCTTCGCCGTAATCAAGGGCATTATAGATTTACCTCTATTGGTCAAAACCCAGTTGATAGTAAAAGTCTCTTCCTTATCAGGAATCCCGTTAGGAGCAATGCTTTCATTAGAAAGATAACATCTCAATACCTGAGGAGATGAACTCCATAAAGGTGCAAAATAGGTATATTTCCATTCCTGATTTGACTTTTTTGTCTCTACAAACAGCAGACTATCTGCAGAGCTCTGCGAAAACCGGAATTCGATCTTCACATCTTTAGCCATGTTAAACGCTGTGTCAGCTTTGAATTTCCACATCACATTACTAACCAAAGAATCTCCTGCATTTATAGATACGGTTGTATCGAAATATGTCAGTTGATCTATTCCTGGCGTAAGATTGATCGCCTCCATTTTTATCTCCTGAGATGTTTTTAGCCCCGGATTAACCAAAATCGGACGAAGATAGAACTCCATTCCAGCCTCAACATGATCGATGCTTAAATAGCCTCTATTGCGATCCTTCTTAAATATTTGCACTCTTCTTATGGTCACTCCCTCTTCCTGCCCTCCTTGATGAGCCCTAAATGGGGAACACCAGCTGGAGGCAACCCCCTCTCTATTATCGGTCCATACAGGAATAACCAAATCGTTATAAGCAGATATTCCGATGTAATCAGTGAAATAGTCCATCGCTAATCCGGGTATAGGAACAGGAGTAAAAACCTCATCTGACACAGGAAAGTCAATCCAAGTGCTACCTGTATCATTTGAAACAGCGACCCAGGTTCTACAGTCTCCAGCAGATAGACCTCTCGAATCATAAAAAATGACGAAGAGTTTCCCGGTTACAGGATCACAAGTAATCCATGGAAAAAAACGCTCACCTCCATCATTCACAGTTGCCGTTGCCACCCTCACTGCCTGACTCCATGTAGTTCCATTGTCTGTACTCTTAATAAAGTAGACCTCTGGTGCCGGACCAAGGTTCTCATCTGGCCTTCCGTAATTTGTCCATACTATATATAGATTTCCTCTTCCAGGACCATCACTCAGATCAACAGCCATTACAGGAAAAGAATTAGTACGAATAGGCGCAGCAAGACCTGTTAGTCTGACCCCTCTAATCTGTGGACCAATCCGGCGAGGTGCATCAAAGGTAGCTCCACCATCAGTAGAACGGGTAAAAAGTATCGCACTCTCATCGCCTGGCCAATTTTGGTAACCAGACCATGTCGCATATACTTCCCCATTTACTCCAACGGATAGATTAACCCCATGATTAAAACTAATTCCTTCTAAGCCCTTTGAAAGATTTACTGGAGTACTAAAGCTATTACCTTTATCTATTGACCTTGCAAGAAAGACATGCCCATCAACACCAGGCACCTTATTGTATACAGTCCAAGCCGAATAGACATTCCCTAAAAACGGGCTTCCCAGACTATGATCTACCGCAAGATGATTTTTATCTTGTATTTCATTTATAACCGATGGTAGACTCACCTCATGCTCTATCCACTCCTGACTTCCCGGAAGTCTTACTGCCACCGTCTGACATTTATTCAATCCTATTCTGCCAATATAAACGGTTCCATCAAGAGCTATACCTATTGCTGGGTCTCCATAATTCTCACCACCTGCTCCCTCTGCTTCTCCTTCCCATTCTTCACCGGCGTTAATTGTTTCATATCTATTTGCACCATATATCTCTTTAGCCGGATTCGGATTACTGTTTGAAGAGACTAAAATACTCTCTCCATCAGCAGTAATCCCAACTGAATTTTCTGAGAGCATCATCTCTTTATCCCCTATTCTTCGATCAGGAGAGGGTTGCCCAAACGGTTCAGGCAACCCTCTGTGCTGACCTTTTATTTTTATATGCTTTTTTACCGGAAAAACTTTGTTAAAGGGAATTTTCCCCTCCCTGGCCAACTGCTTCCAGTAGCCCATGTTATCAATCCTGGTATCGATAGACTGAGAAAAAGCAGTCGATAGGTTGATAAAAATTAGCAACGCTAAAGAAATCGCGGTAAAAAAGGCTTTAAGCATGCCTTAAGTTAGTTTGTAACAATGATTTTCCTGTTGAGTTGATGTCCGCGCTGACTTAATTGTAAGAAATAGATACCAGCAGGCAACTCTTCGGAGATCAAGGTTGACGAGATTTTATTCTTACCCTCGATTAGGTCGATACTCAAAAGTTTTCCAAATGTTTCACCATTTGAGGATATTAACCTTAAAGCGGCTCTTCCGGCTACACTAGCATCCAGGATAATTTCGAATTTCCCGTTAGATGGGTTAGGGAAGAGAGCAACCGTGGGCATAGCCACAGATTCAATCCCGATTTGGTCAGTCACTTTCAAAACAACATGAATCGAATCCAGTTGGCGGTCTGGGTCATTAGAGGCCACAATCAAGTAACCATCCAGTGTTCCAGATGTAACCGCTCCAGGATTAAGACTAAGTACCACTGGCGTTGATCCTCCAACCGGAATAACACCAGTTGCCATTGATGGTTGAATCCATTCTGATCCTGTCGAGGTAGAGAACGACCAATCTAATGCAGCGGCTCCGGTATTCTGTAGCATCACAGTGACACTCAATGTAACACCTGGCTCTGTAAGCGTATCAATGCTTTGCGGGTTGAATGCAATATGTGGATGAATTGCAGGCCCAATAGAAAAATGATGAGGATCAGGTAACCCGATGTAAGGGTGATTTTCTGATCTTCCGGAAGAGTCTGCTGCATGGATAAAATAGTCTATCTGACTACCTTCAACTTGTCTGGGGATCACTGCCTTATAAACATATCCGGCATCATGGGTTAAAACAGTCCTCTGCCAAGCACCTTGATTAACTCGATAATCCACAAAACATGAATCGACATAAAGCCCTCTTTTACTAATAGGAATAATATCTGTTTGAATAAGATAATCTTCATCTGATGGTTTTTGAGTCAGAATGGGGATATGACGAATCAGCAGCATTCCTCTATCGGCCATTTCATGTGTACGGCAATGAAGTGCATCTGTCGATTCCCAAGGAGTTGAAGAATTACCTACGTATCCAGTTACAGTATAACCTGGCATTGCAGCCCGGTAAACAGCAAGAGCTGGGGCATCATTAGCTGAGCCCTTTATAGGAACATAGACATACTTATTAAGAATCAGAGAATTGGTATAAGGCTCATCATTGGGTGTATTTACCCTGAAAACCTGATATGGTGTTCCATAAGATGATACTGCACTCTGCCAATATGCGGCAGCTTGTTCAATTTCATCATATTGAGGATGCGATTGAGGAACTGAACGAACCAAGATTTTATCTGTATCTAAAAACTTTGCCCAGCAATCAATATGATCAATATAGGTGTTATTAGGATCCGGTCTAACATGATACTTCTCTATCCCAAGGAAGTCCTTCATTAGTTGTTTTACCCCAGTACTATCATTTCCATTTTCTTCCCAAACCAAGTCGGTTGAAGAAGCCATACTGATGCCATCGCTCATATAATTACCTCCTGTATGGCTGACATCCATACCAAATAGAGGTACATTAAGTTGATTAGCGAGTATTTTAGGTACCTCATCATCGTTGGGTCTCGGACGGTTATATGGGAAATCGACAATACCTACCCGATACTCAGCATCGATAACATACCAAGGGCCGAAGTCTCGAGTCCAATAGCTATCTGTTTGAGAAATTAAAAAGTCACAATTTGTGAGATTAACACCATTACTTGTGTATTGATTGATAACGGTTGTCTTTTCACTCTCGCTCTTAACAATAGTCATCATGCGGCCATGAGCTGCTAGATCTTTGATTAAAGACATCGGTATACCAAAAGGATAACGAATTAGAACCTCTTCACTTGGCATAAATTCCGCTACGCTAAAAACAGGAGCAGGAGGGGGGGCTGTAGGTACAAAATTCTTACCAATCTCGTGTTTCCTAAGTATTTCATCAGGGGTCATCCAATGTGTTAGTGGCATGGATGGAACGGTCTGTTGCGCAATGACCGAGAATCCCAACATCCACAAAACAAGTGAAAAAGTAATCTTAAATTTCATAGACAGATTAATTGATTTATTTAGATAATAATTGATAATGAGACTTGTCAAAGATATAAATAACCTAGATTAGATATAGTTACATCACTCGATTTTTGATCTAGGTGATCTGAAGACTTTCAAAATTAAAAAGGCTAACTCAGGTTGAGTTAGCCCTTTACAGCTAGCAATTATAGATTTCGCTTATAATAATCCTCGATTTTTTTAACTAAATGAGCACGATCTGGTCCAGCTACGTTATGGTCATGACCAGGATAAACAAAGTAATCAATCAATACACCCGCTTTTATGCAGGCATCAACAAAACTTAAACTATTCTGCCATACCACAACAGGATCTGTAGTGCAGTGAATAATCATTAAACGTGCCTTTAGATTGTTCACTTTATTCAGTAAAGAACTATTTTTAAATCCTTCGGGATTAGTCTCCGGTGTATCCATATAGCGCTCACCATACATTATCTCGTAGTATTTCCAATCAATAACAGGTCCTCCAGCTGTAGCAACCTTAAACACATCGGGATAATTTAAAGCCAAAGAAATAGTCATAAACCCACCATAGCTCCATCCATCCACACCTATCCGTTCAGAATCAATCCATTTATGACTCTTCAACCAATTAACTCCGGTCATCTGATCCTCCATCTCAAGTTTTCCACATTGCCTGTGGATGACGCTCTCGAATTCAAAGCCTCTGTTAGCTGAACCACGATTATCCAATGTAAAAACTACATAACCCTGAGCAGCAAGATAATTTAGATAATATCCAGCACCTGCCAACCAACTATCCGTAATAAGCTGAGCATGGGGCCCCCCATACACATAAATAATGGCAGGATATTTTTTTGTTGAATCGAAATCAGGAGGGGTGATCATCCGACACCACAAATCAACTCCTTCTTTGTTTTTAAGCGTAAACAGCTTAGTTGTACCTATCTCGTAATCAGCTACAGGATTCTTTGCTGTGGTGATCTCCTTCGATTTAAGATTGTCTGTCTTAATCAATAGTTGAGCTAATGCAACATCTGTACTTGACCATTGATCAATTAAATAACTACCGTCTGAGTTGTACTTAACTGAATGAGATCCATGTTCAGGGGTCAATCTTTTTACGGTTCCATTTTTAAGATTGAGACTATAGGCATTTTTCTGAAGAGGGCTCTCTTTTGTAGAGCTAAAATATAAAACACCTGTTTTAGGGTTATAAAGATCAATAGATAAGACCACCCAAGGGCCTTTGGTTAATTGCTTAAACATCTTACCATCACCTGAGTAACGGTAGATGTGGTTATATCCATCTCGCTCGCTCATCCAGAGAAAATCACCGTTCGTGCCAGCAAGGAAAAATGGCCCTTCTTCGGGCTCAACATATCTTTCATTTTTCTCCTCTAGAATAGTGGATAAGAACTCGCCGGTTGAGGCATTATACCTGTTCAACTTAAGATGATTCTGATCTCGATTCAAAACAGCTATCCATACTTCGGTACCTTCTGGATTCCAGGTAACATTAGTAAGATACTGATCAACCGGTTCTCCTGTTTTAAGATAGATAACTGATTGATTTTTTGTATCGAATATTCCAATTGTAACCTGATGACTCTTCATCCCGGCCATCGGATACTTAATACTATTCAATTCAGCTGGCCTGGTATTGATATCAACTAATGGGTAATCTGTTACCATGGTCTGATCCATTCTATAAAATGCCAGCTTAGAACCATCAGGGCTCCAAAAGGTACCCTTCGTAATCCCAAACTCATTACGATGCACATTCTCAGCACCATAAACTATATCCGGGTTAGCCTCTTTAGAGATGTTAATAGTATCTGAACCTAATACGACCCAAAGATTATTCTTTCTGGTAAAAGCTGCGTAATAAGTAGAATTAGCCAGATCTAAATTTGCTGCATCAGCTGGCCATTCACAATTTTTCTTGATTTGTTTATCTTTTAAATTGATTGTCAATAGTACTTTATCACGCTGAATCAAAATCTCATGACGATTTTTAAAACTAACAGCTGGGAAACGAGAAGGTGCCTTTAACGACAATTTAGCAAAGAGATCGGTCAATTCAGAAAGGCTAAGTATAGTATCGCTTTTCCCATTTGAGGCATCAGTTAAAACTAACATATTCTTTGCAATAAAGGAGTAAAAGTTTGTCTCGGGAATCCACTGTAAGCCCGATAAACCACGAGCATATAAAGCAGGGTTTTGATAGGCCGCATCAACTGGGGTTAGATGCTTTTTCTCTTGACCACATAGGGGCAAAGCAATGACTCCCAAGAAGAGAACCATGGCTATAGACAGGATATATCTTCGCATGTTACAATAGTTTGATTAAGATTCTTTTCGATTACAAAGATGATAAAATCCTCTGAACTCAATGGAGGCTAGTTTAGTTCTTTCATCGAAAGGGGGGGGCTAATACCAAATAAAAGCAAAAAGAGCGACCCATTTGAGTCGCTCTAAGACATTTTAAAAACAATGAATTACTTCTTTACTGATGTTACGAATTCTATCGATCTCAAGACCGACTCAATTTGAACCATCATATTACGTTTCTCACCATTTGGATTATAAACATAGCCATCAGCACAGATAATTTTCTTCTTATCGGGCGACAAAAAAGCATACTGAACAAAGGGTCCACCCATAAAATCATGCGTTATAGCCCAGAGTCCCTTAGAAACTCGTACATAAGGGGAAGAGGTACTCTTCATGATATAACTTTTTACCGGAATGACCCCTTCTTCTGTAAACATATAACTGTCCTGAGTCGGGCCAAATATAAATCGCTTACCTATCGAATCACGAAGAGCCATCAAACTTTTTTGGCTCAGTTGTGCGGTATCATTATAATCAACCGAATAGAAAAGTAGACCTATTTCCGTATCCTGTTTAGTTCTATGAATGCTCTGTCTGAGCCAAATCAAATCTGCATTATTAGCTGCCATAGTAAAACTACTAGGTAGAATGCAATTAATACCAAAGGTCTTTTTAAGTAACTCTTCTGTTTTAGAATCCTGAGAAACCCTATAAAAGTTTAAAGTCCGTGCCAACTGACTATCTCTGAATTTTTTCTCAATGGTTGAGAAGTAATGGTTCAAAGCACTATAGAATGCAGTATCAGATCCAGCTTTTATCGTTAAAACTAATTGAGGTCTGCTCCATACATCATTCGAAAAGACAACCTCAGGCTTGGTATAAGATGGATCAATATCAGCGATTAAAACACTATGATGTTGCTTGAAAATTTGATTTTTATTAAACTGACCTAATGGAGCGTGCATTAAGTCAAAGAGAGGCTCAGGCTGTGGTAATCCATCTGTATTTTGAGCAAAATAGGCTCTAATGGTATCACCCAAACTACCTTTCCATACTTCATCTGACTTGGTAACCACCATGATTTCTGAAGTACTTCCACTCGATTGCGTTGATAGCATTGAACCTTCTTCGCAACCTGTCACTAGCCCAACCAGCAGGAGCACTGAGATAATTGAACCAACCATTCTGTTCATAACATCATATTTTTAGTTAAGACAACTATTTCGAACCTTTAACTAGTAGCTTCTGTCCAATTTTAAGAGTACTCTTTAACGTTAAATCATTTAGTCTAAGTAGATCTTCAACGGTTAAGCCCTCAAACATCTTGGAGATTTTATAGAACGTATCTCCTTTTTTTACAACATAATAGTGCGTTTTATCAGATGAATTCGTCTGATGTCCTTTTTCAATTGCTACTTCAGAGTCCTTTTTTTCCTGTTTTGAAGCAATGCTTTTGTCATTGCTCTGAGACTTATTCTTCGATTCATTAACTTTTGCCACAGGATGTTCGGGAGAAGTCTGTTCAGTTGGGATCTGAAGATATTTTCCGGCAGCAATTGAATTACCTTTTAGCTTATTAGCTTTCTTCAAATCGGAGATGGAAATGTTATACTTTGCAGCAATGACTCCTAAACTTTCACCCGCTTTTACTTTATGTTGCGTTACAATGACTTTTTCCTCAGATTTTATCTCCTTAGAAACAACATTGGCAACATGAGATGAATCTTTTTTCCCAGTTTCTGGCTTAGCGGCAATCGTTTTTGTACTGTCTTTTTTTCCTTGTTCTTCTTTTGGCTTTACCTCAGCCATTGAACTTGAACCAGGATAGATAATCAACTTTTGCCCTTTTCGAACAGCCTTTTTCTTAAGCTTGTTCCATGCTACTATCTGTTGAGAAGTTACATTGTAGTGAGAAGCGATACGAGCTAAGGTTTCTCCTTTTCTGACCACATGCAAAGTGCGCTCCTTTACTTTCTTAATATCTTCAAGTAATTTCTCTCTTTGAATTCCTTTTTGAGTTTTAAAGGCATACAAAGTTGTCTCATTATTGATAAAATCAGCAACATAATTTCTGGGAAGTCTTAGCGTAAATGGAGTAGAGGGAGTAGCAGGAATTACACCCTCTTTATAAGCAGGATTAAGAAATTTTAATTCATCCTTTCTAATTCCAATTAGCTCCGTAATTTGATCGAAAGAGAGTACATCTTTTACCATTACAGTATCGATTCCCTGATATAAGATACCTGGATGTACAGGGAATAGATTATGATCTGCTGCATGTTCCATGACATAAGCTACGGCTATAAATGCTGGTACATAACCACGCGTCTCTTTAGGAAGATAAGGCCAGACAGCCCAATAGCTTTTATTTCCACCTGCTTTTCTAATAGCTTTGTTGACGTTCCCAGCTCCAGAGTTATAAGCAGCCAGTACCAATGACCAACTTCCATAAATTTCATAAAGATCTTTAAGATGTCGGCATGCTGCATCGGTTGCTTTGTATGGATCGGATCGATCATCAACATAAGAAGTCACTTTAAGTCCATACATCCTGCCTGTGTTATACATGAACTGCCACAATCCCTTTGCACCAACCGGTGATTGAGCGGTTGGATTTAAGGCTGATTCTACAACAGCAAGGTATTTCAATTCTAAAGGCATATGATATTTATCCAACATCTCTTCAAAAATGGGAAAGTATATCTTTGATAAACCCATTGCCCTGCTTGTTAAGCCTCGTTTCCTCACAGCATATAACTGCACAAAATCTTTAACATATTGGTTGTATGTTAATTCAATTGGCGTATTACGCTTCATCTCATCAATCCGCCTCTCAACTATGGAATCTATTATTGGAGGAACTGGACCCTCAGTAAAAGAAAATCCATTGTTAAAATCAACAGTTCCATATAGCCCATTTTCTGAGAAAAACTTCAGATAGGCTAAACTATCTAAAGCCTTCACTACAGGGCTATCTTTTACTAAATCTACTCGAGTAGGATAAGCAGCATTAAAATTTTCACGCTTTAACAAAACGGTGTCCTGCATCTCAAGCGTATCTGAACTCGGTATAACGTTCTGAGCTGTCATTTCTCCGAAAAAGACAACCCCACAAAAAAGTAGTACTGATCTATATACTCTTTTCAAAATAATCTGATTGTGGATATGCAATAACTTATAAAAAGGCAAAATAAATATACGTCATTTTTGCACCCATTATTGTGCCAAAAGCCTAAATATGATTTTACCCTCTCACAAAATGAGGCATCTCTTCAGGAATTTCAAAGCTTATCTCTGTTAAGCCTCCTACACTTCCATCTTCTTTAAACCATGCCTGTTGATGAATCATCTTTTTGATTCCATTCTTTGAAATAGTATAATTATTCGTTGAACCCTCCTGCAATAACTCCTTAATTTTTTCTGCCGATTTCTCGTTATGACAATCATAAAGGCTGCTCCCAATCAAATTTTCTCCTCGTCCACTAAAAACCTGACGTGCCTTCTTGTTCATAAAAATAATTATCGCATCTTCGTTGCATACCGTGATTGCAGCTTGAGCATTCTCAGCCCAATCAAAAGATGATTTATCCATGTTGTAAGTCTTACTTCTTTATAAATTTCAAAATGAGTATAACATTTTGATAAAAATAGCACTTTTATCTTAACTCATTTGAATTCAAAAATTAGACAAATTCTGTTCTTTATAGCTCCAAAAAAGTTAAATTGTTTATCTAACTTCAACAAAAAGAACCGTTTTGCCTTAAAAATAGTATTCTGTCGTTAAAAAAAAAGGAATCTTTTTCAGATTCCTTATGAGCCACTCATGGGACTCGAACCCACGACCCGCGCATTACGAATGCGCTGCTCTACCGACTGAGCTAAAGTGGCATCCCTTTATTTGGGGGCAGCAAAGATAACAAAACCGGCCGAAGGCCGGAAAATTTTTTTGCTTTTAATCTCCTATATCCAATCTTTAACCCTTAATTATGCCTTTTTCAATACTAATATCCAACATCTTACGAATTGGTAAATATGCTTTTTCGATCATTTCTTTATCAAGATAAATTTCAGGCTGCTCGTTTTGCAAGGTTAAATATAACTTTTCTAACGTATTCATTTTCATGAATGAACAATCATTGCATGAGCAACTCTCATCGGCTGGAACCACAAAAAATTCCTTATCGGGTGCCTCTTTCATCATCTGATGTACTATACCTGTTTCGGAAGCAACAATAAATTGCTTAACTGACGAATTCCTTACAAAAGCTATCATTCCATTTGTGGATCCTATAAAATCAGCTAGTTGTAATACTGGATCATTGCACTCAGGATGAGCAATGACAAGGGCTTGAGGATGCTTTTGTTTCTGCTTAATAATCAAATGAGTATTGAGTTGATCATGAACTAAACAACTCCCTTCCCATAAGATCATCTCCCTTCCCGTTACTCTGTTTATATACCCTCCTAAGTTTTTATCAGGTGCAAAAATCAATGGTTGATCTTTTGGAAACGACTCAACAATCTGTATTGCATTGCCTGAAGTACAAATTACATCAGAAAGAGCTTTCACCGATGCAGTACTGTTTATATATGTAATTATCTTATGATTAGGGTGCTCAGCTTTAAATTTTGCAAAGTCAGATTCTGGAGCGGAATCTGCTAAACTACATCCAGCAAGTAGATCGGGTAATAGCACTTTTTTTGACGGATTTAAAATCTTTGCTGTTTCAGCCATAAAGTGAACTCCGCAAAAAACTATGATATCTTCTTTGACTTTTGATGCAAATTGAGACAAGGCAAGACTATCGCCGATGAAATCGGCTAAATCTTGAATCTCTGGAATTTGATAATAATGAGCAAGTATGATCGCATTCTTCTCTTTTTTTAACCGTTTGATCGATTCTATGACCTCTTTGTTCATTCCGGGCATTGCTCTTATTTTTATTTTAATATTAAAGAATAATAATTAAAGAATGACTGTTAGTTTAGTTAATAACTATGATACCAAGCTTATTTGAATAACCTTATTTCAAATTTATTAACGCTTTTTGCACATCCTTTTTATGTCTTATTCGTTGATTAACTGGTATTAATTCTCGTTTTCAACATTTGTTAATAACCTACTCTTTGCTGTTATTAACACGTAAAAGTGTTTTATCAAATTGTGGATAAACCTACTTGAAACTTTTCATAACTGAGGTGTTATTAACAGCTATGATCTGAATCCACTTTTTATCAACATTTGATTAAAGTTTTGAGTACATCTATCAACATCATTTCAACATAGTTCAGACTGAATTGTTAATAACGCTACAATATATTATATATCAATGAACTATCGTCTTTGATCTAAGTTCTGTTTTTCAGAATCGACTATATTACAAGCCTTTAATGTTCGGTTTTAAAATGCTTAACTTTGTATCTTAAAATTATTTACTGAAATGCAAAGTTCTAAAATTTTAGCAATAGCTTCTGATCATGCTGGTTTTGACCTTAAGGAATCCTTAAAGCTATGGTTATTTGAAATGGGGTATGAGGTTGTTGATTTTGGTACTAATTCATCTATCAGTATGGATTATCCTGATGTTATTCATCCTTTGGCTATTGAGATTGCTTCTGGTAAACTGAATAGAGGTATCGTTATTTGTGGCAGTGGTATAGGTGTTAGTATGGTGGCTAATCATCATAACGGAATACGTTGCGCTTTATGTTATGAGGAAGAGCTTGTAGCATTAGCTCGTCAACATAACAATGCTAATGTTTTGGCTTTAGGTGCTAGATTTACCTCATTTGATAAAGCTACTAAATTAGTCTCTACTTTTCTAAATACTGAATTTGAAGGTGGGAGACATCAGTGTAGGATTGACAAAATTGACTACTAATTCAAACTGCTCAAAATGAGTAACGAATTTGATTTTAAGAATAAGTCTGAGAATATTGCCTTTGATTTAAATCATAGAGCTAAGCTTAAGTATAATATTGGTAAGTATGATGTTGCTGTTAAAAAAGGTAAGCAACAATTTTCTAATCTAGATCTTGCTAAGAATCGAGCAGCTTCAATTAAGTTTAAAGCTATTAATGAGCTTGAAAAGTACTTAATTGAATTTGAAGCGAAGTTTACTGCAAGAGGTGGGAAAGTTATTTGGGCCCAAGATTCAAAGGAGGCTCTTAAAGAGATACTTCAAATAATTAAAAAGCACGGTATTCGTAAAGTGGTTAAAAGTAAGTCAATGGTTTCTGAGGAACTTGAAATCAATGATTTTCTTTTGAGTAATGGAGTCAAAGCTATTGAAACAGACTTGGGTGAATACATTGTCCAACTAGCTGGTGAAAAGCCTTATCATATCATTACGCCTGCGATGCATAAATCAAAACAGGAAGTTGCGTTACTTTTTAATGAAAAATTTGGCGTCGATAAAAATGCTTCTGCTGAGGAAATCACCGCTTTTGTTCGTAAGAAATTGAGAGATGATTTTTTTGATGCTGATTGTGGAATTACTGGAGCTAATTTCTTAATAGCCGACTCTGGGGCAATTGCGCTTACTGAAAATGAAGGAAATGCAATTCGTTCTATTTCTAATAAGGGAATACACATTGTGGTCGTAGGAATTGAGAAAATTTTACCATCGTTGGAAGATCTTGATCTTTTTTGGCCTCTACTGGCAACACATGGTTCTGGACAGGAATTAACAGTTTACAATAGTATCGTTTATGGTCCTAGACAAGATTCTGAGGTCGATGGTCCATCTGAGATGTTCGTCGTGTTACTTGATAATGGCCGTACTAATTTGTTATCAAAAGAGGAGCAACGAATAGCTCTAGGCTGTATTCGTTGTGGAGCTTGTCTAAATAGCTGTCCGATTTATAAAAATATTGGCGGGTATACATACGATACTACATATACTGGTCCCATTGGTGCAGTTATTGAACCTCATTTAAATGGAATGGAAAACTATTCCCATCTTAGTTTTGCCAGTAGTCTATGTGGCAAATGTTCTGAGGTTTGTCCGGTAAAAATTCCTCTCCATAAATTATTACTCGCTAATAGGAGAGAGGCTGTTGAGGCTGGTTTTATGCCTGGAAGTTGGAATACTGGTATGAAGTTTTCTAAGGTTATCCTTAAACGAAGAGGCTTACTTGACTTTTTTAGTTCTTCACAGAAAAACTTTATACTGAGATATTTTGCTTCCAATTTGTGGGGTAAGCGTAGAGATCTTCCTTCTATTGCAAAGAAGAGTTTTTACACTCTATGGAAGGAGAATCATTACGATTAATGTTCTACTATTTATCCATATTAGGTAGATTAACTTTGATTAGTTAATCTACTTTTTTTTTGATGAAATTTGATTTATAGAAGCAGCTCTTCGCTCCCTCTCCGTTACTTCTTCGCTCTTGGTGCAGTAGTTGTTCATAGTGGTTTTTTCTTATTTGAGTTATTTCCCTTTTTTTGTGATAAGAAGAGATGATGATGGTTTTTTCTTTTTTCTTTGAATTAAGTTGTTTTATAAGATGGATTTTCAGACTTGTTGCTCTCTTGCTATTGATTTACAATGATTTATTTTATTATTTTTAGTTTAGTATATCGCTAAGAATATGCAGCTGAAGCGAAGGGGTAACGGAGAGGGAGCGAAGGGATCGATCCTTTACGATATTTGTTGAGATATTTTCACGGTTATTCAGACAGTTAGTTTTCAGGCTTATTTGTTGGTCATATGATATAAATACTTTAGTAGGTATCAAAAAAAGACGAAAATGCTTCAAAAACATTTTCGTCTTTCTATTAATGGCAGAGTATCTTTAAGATATAGTTGTTAGACTGATCTTAAACTATGTTTGATTTTCAGATAGAAGTTTCTCTAACTTACCAGCATCATTCAGATCTTTAGAGAGAGAATCCATTAAATTTTTAGGAGCGTTTTTGATATCCATGATCATTAATGCATCCAGACAGTAATTGAAAAGTGGATCAATATTAAAACCAATCGTTTGTGTATTGAGCATACTAACATATTGGCGCACTAAGATTGGGGTAGTGAATTCTGAATCTATATCTTGAATGTATTTGTCTAGTTTAGCAAAGTCTCCGGCAGTTAGCTTATGAAAAATCTCAAGATCAATTTCAGGACTAAGCTTAATTTGAGTCTTTTCTCGGTTAATGATGTATTTTGCTACATCCTGTTTGAAATAGTTATGTTTTAGAAACTCAATTGAAAGAGCTTTTGCAACATTAGAAAACTTTCCACTGATGCTAACTGGACCAATAAGGTATCTATAATCATACTTAAGAAGCATTACTAAGAGTGCTTTCCAGAGCAGATAAAGTGGCATTGCTTTTCTTTGGTATTCTTTCATTATGAAAGATCTTCCTAATTCTAATGTTTCTCTTAACGTTGGAATTAAAACTTCATCTATTTTGAATAGTGTGTTTATATAGAAGCCATCAATACCATATTGATCAATAATATCACGACCCATTCCTATACGATAGGCACCTACTAGTTTAGAATTTGTTTCATCCCAAATGAAAAGCTGATAGAAGTATGTATCAAAAATGTCGGTATCAATTTCATTGTTGGTACCTTCTCCAACTTCTCGATACGTAATTTCTCTGCTACGGCCAATCTCTTGCATCATATTTGGAACCTCTGCAGCAGGAGCAGCGTATACAGCATAATCTTTTACCCTGAATAGGAAATATTGATCAGATAGTTTGGATATTTCGGAGAGTAATACGTCAGTGGGGATTGGTGGAATAATAGGCTTTTCTTTCTGTGGTTCTGAGGTCGCTTGCGGTGGGTCTTGATGGAATTCTATTCCTAAATTGTAGGTTTTATTCCTAAGCATTCGAGTGTAAAAGTCTAGAGATTCAAATTGGTTTTGATCCTTTACACTGATTGATGATCCGATTTTTACTTTTAATGGTATATTTTGCTTGTTGAGAAATTCGGCGGGCAATCGCAAGGTTCTCAACATCGGATGAACCATACCTAACGTATAGAATGTTTTGCTATTTTTCCCTTCAAAATAGACAGGAACTACTGGAACACCGGCAGATTTTATAAGTTTCATGATGGTAGGTTGCCATGCACGATCAGTTATAGAACCTAATTCTTTTTGAAAGCTGGAAACTTCGCCAGCAGGAAAAATACACAGGGCATGACCTTCCTTTACATAGGTTATGGCCTCCCTTAATCCAATTAGACTTGAACGTATAGATTTGGCATCCTCGAAAGGGTTCACTGGAATATACCACTTGCTTAATGGCTTGATTCGAGTAAGCAGAAAATTGGTAATTATTTTAAAATCTGGTCTAACATCATTCATTATTTTGGTGAGTATAACACCTTCTTCACCACCTACTGGATGGTTAGCGATTATAATAACTGGACCAGTTTTAGGAATTCGTTTTAGCTCTTGTTCTTTAAGAGTGTATGTAAACCCAAAAAGCTTAATGATTTCATGTAAAGCCTCTTCTGATTCTAAATCAGCCACTTTATCATACTGATTATTAATCTTATCTATTTTTAGCCAACGCAAAATCAGCTTGGCAAGAGGGACTCCTCCGGTATAGCGAAGAAATTTACTCGCACTTACTAATTCTTCTGGTTTTACTAAAGGCATGTCTGTTTTTCTAGTATATAGATAAACTGTTTGAATTTAAATCCTCGCAGTTAGTTGCAAATTTAAGAATTTATCGTTTGTTTTTACTTTACTGTTTCATTAGGTTCTTCCATCTGAACGTTTAAGACAACGAATATGGTATTTTTGCAGATCATTCTTTCAGTTATGGTAGATAAACGTTTTTCGATTGAAGAAACTTTAAATGCTTTTATTAATCGCTTTCATACAGCGGTTTTAATTCAAGGGATTATAAGATTTATTATACTTCTTGTTATAGCTTTTGGATTGCTTTGGATATCTGATTGGTTATTATTCTTTACTGTATATCAAAGGTTAACAGCTGTTTTACTTTTTTCATTTCTTAGCTTGTTTTCGTTTATCGTTTGGGTCCTTAAGCCGATTTTTGCTCTTTCCTTTAGGTTGGGTAGATTGAGTTTGCTTAAAGCAATTATGTTGATATCAAAGGAGAACCCTGATCTGGAGGATAGACTGATTAATTGGTATCACCTTAGGACTAGTTTAAATACTACTGATAACGTTTTACTTACGGCTGCTGTTGATCAACAGGTAGAACGATTACGGAAATTTGATTTAGTCTCCTGGCTTAAGATTTGGCCCTCTAATGCACTACTAATCACGCTTGGTATAATGATTTTTATCCAGTTTGTACCGATAGTTCTTTATACTAGTGATTTTATAGATACCTCTAAACGACTTGTTAGACCTACTGTATTTTATAAAGAAAAAGCACCATTTACTTTTAAATTAGTTAACCAAAACTTAACTGTGTACATGTATGAATCTTTGACTTTGGAGCTTCTTATCGAGGGCAGTGCAATTCCAAAGGATATTTTTCTTGTAACTGATTCGTCTGAACTTTTATTGACTCACTTAGGTAAAGGAAGATTTCAGTTTCACTTTCCTCAGATTGTTAAGAGTTTTACTTTTAACTTTAAAGGTGGAAATTTTGTAAGCGAAGCTTATCGGGTTGAGGTTCTAGAAAAGCCTACCATTCAAGCTTTGAAGGCTTCAGTAATTTTCCCTTCCTATTTACAGATGAGTTCTAAAGTCTTTGAAGGTGCTTCAGATTTGGAAATACCTGAGGGTTCTACTGTAACCTGGAGTATTCGTTCTAGTTTGGCATCAAAAGTTACATTGGGCTTACGTTCAATGGGTGATTTAGTAGGTAAGGAAAACAGACCCGTTTTTAATTTTGAACATCGTTTTATCAATAATGATGATGTATTAATTAAAGTTTTTAACGAAGGAAACCTTTGTACTGATAGTATCTCTTTTGTAGTTAAAGTTATTAAGGATGAGTTTCCATCTATAGCTGCGGCAATTATTGATAAAAATGAAGTCACCGGACAGTTTGATTTTGAGGGTATTGTTAGCGATGATCACGGTATTTCAGGCGTAAAGTTTGTAGTCTTAAGTGGTGGTTCTGTTATATATGAGGAAATTATCCCAATTCAACCTGGTGCATTATCCCAAAGGTTTTATTTTAGCTTCAATAGTGAGCGTATGACCTCTGATAATGGGGTTGAGCGAATGGGACAGTTCATTGTTTTGGATAATAATTTTGAAACTGGGCCTAATAAAGCATTCTCAACCCTTTTCTCTCTCTCAAAGTTAACTGATAAGGAGATTAATAATCTTGCTGATAGTCTTGGTAATGGTGTTAGAAATCGTTTAGAATCATTATTGGGTATTAGTAAGGATGAGCAGGATAAACTGCAAAAGCTTAAAAAGGAGATTAGAACTGATGGTAAGTTTGATTGGAAAGAAAAAAAAGAGTTGCAATCTATTATGGAGTCTAAGAGACAAGAGGCTTTATCTATAGAGGAGTTACGGAAGAAGCTTATAAAGGAAAGTGAAATTCGTGAGAAATCAATGGAACCGTTTTCTGAAGTAATTAAGAAGAAGCAGGAGAAAATCCAGGATTTGATGAAGGAGGTCTTCGATAAGGATCTTTTGAAGCAGATTGATCAGCTGCAGAAAGCTTTGGATAGTATTTCGATGGATAAAATAGGGGCGAAGATGGAGGAGTTGGAAGATCTTTTAAAGAAGACAGATCAGGCTTTAGATCGAAATTTGAGTCTACTCGAGCAACTTAAACGTGATTTTGAGTTAGAAAAGTTGGCCTCAAGTTTAAATAAATTGCATGAGGAACAAAAGAGTCTTAATGAGGATCGATTGTCAGGTAAAGATAATAATCCGGCCATTAGGCAAGATTCTCTTATTTCTGAGTTAGAGGAAGAGGTTATGAAGGACATTCAGAAAATTGATTCCTTGAGCAATAAAATAGATTCTAAGCAGATTGATGACGATATAAAATCACATTTAAATGAAGCAAATAGATTAATGAAAGAGGGTAGTAAGTCTGATAAGAAGGGATCAGTAACGAAGGCTAGTGAGGCGGGTAATAAAGCTGAGGAGGAGTTAAAATTAGCTGCTGATGAACTTAATCAGATGATGAATGAGGAAGAGGAACAATCTAGTCAGGAAGATTTTGAAGATATTCGGCAGCTTATTGAGAATACACTTGAAGTATCTTTTAGACAAGAGCAGCTTATTAGTGAGGTTAACGGTGTAAATCTTAGTAGTCCTAATTATGTGGATATCGGTCGTAAGCAACGATGGGTTAAAGATGATGTGCTTGGAATTAAAGATTCGTTGATAGCTTTAAGTAAAAGAAATGTGAATATACCTGAGTTTATCTTTGATAAACTGGATGTTATAGGTAATCGGTTAACATCTGTTTTGAATAGTCACCAAGAACGAAGGATTAGTGATGTAATGTCAGGACAGCAGTTTGTTATGTCAGAGTTGAATAATTTAGTTTTGATTCTTTCTGAGGTTGAAACTCAGATGAAGAAGCAGAGCCAATCGATGAATAGTTCTGGTCAATGTAAATCTAATAAGCCTTCTAAAGGTGGAAAAGGTAAAGCATCATTGAAGAAGATAAAGGATATGCAAAAGCAGTTAGGAGAGGAGTTGAGTAAGATGAAGGAACAAATGAATAGTAAGCAAAAGGGGAAGAAGGGTGAAGGCGAAAAGGGAGAGGATAATCAATTTGGCAAGATGGCCATGGAACAAATGATGATACGTAAACAATTGGAAGAGTTACGAGAATCTTATAAACAAGAGATGGGTGATATTCCTGGGGAGTTAAATAGAGTCAACGATGAGATGGAAAAGTTGGAACAAGATTTATTATTTAAGCGGTTAAATGACCAGACTATAAAAAGACAGGAGCAGATAGAAACTCGCCTCTTAAAAAGTGAAAAAGCACTCGAGGAGCGAGAGATGGAGAATAAGCGGGAAAGTAAAGTAGGAAATATGGATCAGATTGGTAACCCTTTTGAAGATATTCTGTATAAGGGAAATATTAAGGGACAAGAAAACATTCTGAATAGAGAAAATATTAGATTGTCACCTTACTATAGAGCCAAGAGTAATGAATATTTAAACCATAACTTACAGTATGGAAAAGAGTAAGACTATCAACCTAGAATCGAATATCGCTTCAGTAAGTGAACTAGAGCAATTTATAGAAGATGTATGTGAGGCATATGACGTAAGGAATGCTTATTTAGGGCATATTGTTATAGCTGTCACTGAAGCTTTTGAAAATGCCCGTTTACATGGAAACAGAGCGGATATTACAAAGAAAGTTAGTGTTAGTTTTAAAGCTGTAAGAAAAGGACTAGAGTTTACTGTTAGTGATGAAGGGGTAGGTTTTGATTTTCTTAATTTGCCCGATCCCGTTCAAGATGAATTTGCGGGAAGAGGGATATTTATGATTCAACAGTTGGCTGATGAAGTTACATGGAAGGATAATGGTAAAGTTATTGTTATACTCTTTAAAACAACAAGTATGAACTTTGAGGTAGCAATGATGCGGATTCAGTTGTTAAAGGAGTATCTTGGAAAGCATAAATTTGTACATAACTAAAAGATGGCTATAGGATTTAATGTAGAAGAAATTAAATATAACTTCAAGGATAAGCTGGTTCGTAAGGGCTGGCTTAAGGAGGTTATAAAGGATGCTGGAAAGAAGATTGGGGAAATTAATTATATTATTGTAAGTGATGAGTACCTTCTTCAAATGAATCAGCAATATTTAAAACATGATACATATACAGACATCATTACTTTTGATTATTGTGAGGATAATAAGATAAGTGGTGATATGTATATAAGCATTGATAGAGTTCGTGAAAACGCGATTAATTTCAATGTGACTGAGGAGCATGAATTGAATCGTGTTTTAGTTCATGGTTTGTTGCATCTATTAGGGCAGAAAGATAAAACAAAATCTGATGCTTTGGAGATGCGGCGAAAGGAAGAGTTGTGGTTGTCTAAATTACAGTAAAACAATAAGTTAGATGAGTGTTTCACGTGAAACAAATAGTATTTTTCCACAGTATAATGTTATAGTAGTTGGGGCTGGTCATGCTGGATGTGAAGCCAGTTGGGCTGCTGGAACAATGGGTTCAAAAGTCCTTTTAATAACAATGAACATGGGGAATATGGGACAGATGTCTTGTAATCCCAGCATGGGAGGGATAGCAAAAGGACAGATTGTTAGAGAGATTGATGCATTGGGAGGTCTATCTGGAATCGTCACCGATGAAACGATGATTCAATTTAGAATGCTAAACCGTAGTAAAGGGCCAGCAATGTGGAGTCCACGAGCTCAATGTGATAGATATCGTTTTTCTGATAAGTGGAGAGAAATGCTAGAGTCAAATGAAAACATTGACTTTTTGCAAGATACTGTCATTGAGGTGATGGTGGAGAGGGGGGTAGTTAAAGGAGTTGTTACCGCTCTTGGTTATAGGATTTATTCGAATACAGTTATATTGACGAATGGAACTTTTCTTAATGGTATAATACATATAGGAAAAAAGAGTTTTGGGGGTGGCAGAATGGGAGAATCTGCTGCTATAGGCTTGACTGCTAATTTGAATGGATTAGGTTTTATTAGCTCACGGATGAAAACAGGAACTCCTGTTCGGGTAGATGGAAGAACAATCGATTTTTCACAACTTGAAGAGCAGGCGGGTGATGCGCAGCCGGGTAGATTCTCTTTTATGCCTACAACTTCACTCAAGGTTCAAAGAAGTTGTTATATAGCCTATACATCACTCGATGTTCATAATATTTTGCGAACAGGATTTGATTTTAGTCCAATGTTTAGTGGAAGGATTAAGGGAATAGGCCCAAGGTATTGTCCGAGTATCGAGGATAAAATTGAGCGTTTCAGTGATAAAGATCGTCATCAACTTTTTGTGGAGCCCGAAGGCAGAAGTACCATAGAGTATTATATTAATGGATTTAGTAGTAGTCTACCAGATGAAGTTCAGGTAAGAGCTTTGAGACAAATTAAGGGATTTGAAAAGGCTAAAATCTTTCGACCTGGTTACGCTATTGAATATGATTTCTTCCCACCAACTCAGTTAAAGCATAATCTTGAGACTAGACTTGTTGAAAATCTCTTTTTTGCTGGACAAATTAATGGTACCACAGGGTATGAAGAAGCAGCAGCTCAGGGTTTGATGGCTGGTATAAACGCTCATCTCAAAATACAGGGTGAACCTGAGTTCGTCTTGAGTCGTTCAGATGCCTATATTGGTGTGCTTATAGATGATTTGATAACTAAAGGTGTTGATGAGCCTTATAGAATGTTTACTTCTAGAGCGGAACATCGCACTTTGTTAAGGCAGGATAATGCTGATGAAAGATTAACATTAATGGGCTATAATTTTGGGTTGGCATCTGCTAAACGATTGGAACGATATAAGAGAAAGAGCGCAGGAATAGTTTGGCTAAAAGAAATGCTTCAGTCAAATAGTATTTCACCTGATAGGGTTGATGAATATTTAGCCTCTGTAGGAAGTAGTCCCTTACAACAGAAACAGAGAATCGCTACCTTATTGCTTAGACCTCAAGTAAAACTAATTGATCTCTTATGTTTTAAACCTGAATTAGAAGCAGGTCTTAATAGTCTGGAAGACTTAAAGGATGAAGTAATTGAAGAGGTTGAAATTCAGATTAAGTACGAAGGATATATTCAGAAAGAACAATTTTTTGTTGATAGAATGAATAAGTATGAGAATCTCATCTTAAAGGAGACTCTGGATTACTCTTCAATGCCATCATTGACTATTGAAGCTAGACAAAAATTAAATAAAATTAAACCTAGGACTATAGGCCAGGCCTCACGAATCAGCGGTATTAGCCCTGCTGATATTAGTGCTCTACTGATCTATGTTACCCGTTAAATTGTTTCATGTGGAACAGATGTTTATACCTAAAGATTATCAGTGTATTAACTGCGGAAAGCAAAATGGTACACCAAGACTTATTGTTAAAGATTACTACCTAAGTGGCGAAGAGTATTCACTCATATACTGTAATAGTTGTCATTTAATACAAACCTATCCTAGACCTTCTTTGGAAAACTTGGGATCGTATTATGCTAGTGAGAAGTATATTTCGCATAGTGCAAAACATGAATCTTTTTTTAGTAAAGTGTATGGTCTATTTCAACGTATCAATATTCATGTAAAGTATAAATTTTCTGTTGAAGGAAAGAGTATCGGAAAAGTGATGGACATTGGCTGTGGTAATGGAGTCATGTTGAATTATTTTGCTAAGAAGGGTTGGGAGACAATAGGAATTGAGCCTAGTGATTTAGCTCGGTCTGTAGCAAAGAAAGTTTATAATCTACAGGTTTTCGACGAGGAGCACCTGAATGAACTTGAAGACGGCTCATTTGATGTTATAACCCTTTGGCATGTTCTTGAACATGTGTATAACCTTCCTGAAAGAATTCAAGAAATTCGTCGATTGCTACGAAAAGATGGAACTCTTATTCTTGCGTTGCCAAATCCCTGCTCTTTAGATGCCACATATTATAAAGAGTTTTGGGCCGCTTATGATGTACCTAGACACCTATATCATTTTGCCCCCGATACTATAGAGGAAATAGTGAAGAGCTATGGTTTTTCCTTGATTAATACACAAACGCTCTGGTTTGATTCTTTCTACGTTTCACTCTTATCTGAAAAATATAAAGCAAGCGGGATACTTGGAATGGTACGAGCTATTCTTATTGGTGGAGTAAGTAACCTTTGGAGCGTAATAAAGCGAAATAGAGGATCAAGTCAGATGTATCGATTTAAACTATAGAATTTTTGCCAACACAGAATAGTTTAATCTATTCTGTGTTTTCTTTTTACTTTCGTTAGTCCATTTTTTTCTTGATGTGCCGCTTTAATTTTAGTGATCAATTATGAAAACTCGGAGATCTCTGATAATTCTAGGAAGTGTCTTTTTGCTGCTTTCTGTTTTTATTTTTGGAACTAACTTTTGGTTTCAAAGTGAGTTATATGATCGTTTTCAAAAATTTCGGATACAAAGTTTTACTTCCTATATCATTAAGAGATATGTCGAGTTAGAGAATGATATTAGAAAAGTTCCTGATGCCGAGTATGTAAATGGGATCAGACCCTTATTAAATAGGGATGAAATTAGTCTTCCTATGAAGACTGACTATATTTATTATCATAATGGAGTTATTAAAGATTGGAGTACAAATTCATTTTTGTTTCCCGATAGTCTAAAAAATCTGCATGGTAGAAATGGCTTTTACGCTCTAAAAAATGCTTTTGTTATAGGTTATCAGATTCGCTTAAAAAATGGAGTACTGTTATTATTTCGTTCTTTAGGCAATAGTTATTCTATTGAGAATAGATTCCTTGATAATAATTTGATTGATGTATTTGCTAATACCGTTTCGATTGATACCACTACTTTAAACAATAATGATTTTGAGATTCGTGGAATAAACGGTGAGCCTGCTTATAGAGTAAGTATTGATAAAAGTAAAGGGGTAGGGGAGTTGTTTAGTTGGTTTTTATTGGCCGCATGGCTCCTCTATTTTCCAATATCAATAACTTTTGTTTATATAATTCTGCGAAGCCAAAATTATATTAATACTCCTCTTAGTTTTTTTTTGTTTTCAATGGTTGTAGTTTTGTTTAGATTTGCCCAGTTTAAAATTGGTGTTCCCGGAATCTTAGCTCAAACAGTATTTTTTCAGCCTAGTGTCTATGCATCAAGTTTATCTTTACCATCATTGGCTGATTTATTAGTTAATTTAATTATTCTCTTATGGATCTCAAATTTGCTAAATAGCAGAGTTCGTTTTCCTCAAAAAGAAAATAAATTTTATGGTTGGATTAATCTTATTCTTGTTTCTTTTCTTGGTGTTCTTAGTGTCAGACTTTTGCAGTTTTACTTCCATAATTATGTTTTTCATTCTAGTCTTTTGCTAGATTCACAAAATTTGTTTGCTTTAACTCCATTAGATTTTTTAGGCTATTTTGCTTTCTTGTTATCAATTTTACTGTGGATCCAAGCTTTAAGGTGGATATGGAATAATTTTAGGGTCTTTACGATATCACCTTTAAGTGGTCTTCTAATATTCGGCTTTAGTACTTTCTTTTATATTGTTATTCAGATTACATGGCCTACCGAAAATTGGGCGTGGAGTTTATTAGCTGTTTTTGGTTTTTTAGTTATTTTATTATTTGAGGCTCACAATTTAGTGCCCATTGTTAAAAGTTCAATGTCTACTCTTCTTCTTGGTATCGGTACTTTACTAGTTATTCCTGAGATTAATTCTAGAATAGAGGAAACTCAACGGATTGATCGTGAGAATTTGGCTAATAGTCTTGTTTTAACTCGAATTGACCCATTAGCTGTCTCTATGCTTAAACTTAGTTATGATCAAATTTGTAAAGACTCTTTGATTCGTAAAATGTCTTTATTATATACTGAAGGAAAAATTGAAGAAAGTCGACTTTTTGACTATATAACGAAAAAGTACTTTAGAGGATATTTATCAAGATTTAGGGCTCAATTGACTGTCTGTTCCAAAGACGATAAGTTGTCTATACAGCCTAATAATATTCAGGTAAATTGTAAGGATTTCTTCTCTTCGTTGAAGTCTCATGCTCTTGAGATTGTTCAGGATTCGGCTATTTACTTCATGGATTATGGTCAGAATCAAAGAGGTTATCTTTTATCTTTTAATTTTAGCAATTTTAAGCCTACCATTGATTTGAACATTGAATTATGGCCAAGTGGCGTTAGTCGCGATATGGGCTTCCCTGAACTATTGATGGATGATAGATATATTTCAAGAATTGATTTGCGTAATTTTTCCTATGCCCGGTATGAAGGTGGTAAGTTATACAGTAGAGCTGGGGAATTTTATTACGATAATGTCTTATCTCAGGATTTTGTACAGGATATGAGATTAAGATCTTTCGAGAAAAATGGGTATACTCACACTGTACTTAAGGTTTCTTCTGATTTAACCATAATAGTTTCTACTGCGAGTCGAAATATTTGGATGTTTATTACTTCTTTTTCCTTTTTGTTTTTATTGTTTATTGCCATATCTGTAATAGGACTATTTATTGGATCAGCTATTCATGGAAAATTTAAACCCCAATTGTCATATCGTGTAAGAATTCAGTCTGCGATTCTTACTATTTTAGTGGTTACTCTGATAATCTCTGGATTCTTTAGCTTTATTTTTATTAATGCTGTTTTTGAGAAAGGAAGCAAAAATGAGTTAATCTCTAAGGTTCATTCTGTAATTATAGAACTAGAATCTAAATTTCCTGAGCTGACTTCTTTTGATCAGGTAGATAATGATATACTCACCAATTATTTAGTGAGATTTAGTGATGTTTTCTTTTCAGATATAATGCTTTTTAACCTAGATGGGAAAGTTATTGCAAGTAGCCGTGACCAAATTTTCGATGAAGGGTTAGTAGCCCCTCTAATGGATCCAAAAGCTTATGATGCATTAAATGTACATCCGGGTAGTATTTTCTTACATAAAGAGAAGATTGGTAAACAGGAGTATTATAGTGTTTATATTTTATATCTTGGTAAAAATGAGCAGGTTATAGGTTATTTGAACCTTCCTTATTTTGTTAGACAGCATGAATTACGTGCAGAGTTAGGGAATTTTCTAAAGACTTTTCTCAATGTATTTGTTGTACTACTTCTCATAGCCGGCGGTATTGGCTTTATCTTGTCTTCTATCGTAACTCGTCCAATGGATACTATTAGTAAGTATTTATCTAGTGTTAAGCTTGGCGTTCCTAATAAAAAAATAAATTGGAATAGAAATGATGAGTTGGGGCAATTAATTGTACAGTATAATAACATGATTGATCAACTTGAAGAGAGTGCTCATCGACTTAAAGCTTCTGAAAGAGAGTCAGCTTGGAGAGAGATGGCTCTTCAAATTGCCCATGAAATCAAAAATCCGTTAACTCCCATGCGATTAAGTGTACAGTATCTTTCACGATTATGGAAAGAGCACCCTGCTGATTTCGATCAAAAACTTGAAAGATTTTCACAGACTCTCGTGGAACAAATTGATACTCTTACTGCTATAGCAGGTAGTTTTGGAGATTTTGCTAAACTACCTGATCCTCAGCCTATAAAAATTGATCTTAATGATTTTATTACCAGAACAGCCTTATTGTATGGAAATGAGCAAGAGAACCTCTCTATTGAAACAGTACACTATCAAGAGCCTGTGCATATCTTTGTTGATAAAAATCAGTTGACTTTACTAGTTAATAACCTGTTAACCAATGCAATAGAAGCTATTCCGGAATTGAGGGGAGGATTAATAAGACTAATTGTGGAAGTTGAAGACGGTAACGCTATTCTAAAAGTTGAGGATAATGGTACCGGTATATCAGATGATCAATTGAATAATATATTTATGCCTCACTTTACTACCAAAACAAAGGGTAGTGGATTAGGTCTTGCTTTAGTTAAAAGAATTGTTCAACTAAACTCTGGTACGATATCCTTTAATTCTATCCCTACAGAAGGAACAACCTTTATCGTCAGCTTTAGAAGAGTTGATGTATAAGCTTCTTTTGTTTAACAAAAATTGCTACTGGAATGTCAAGGAAATAGCATGATAAGGTTATGAATTGAGCTACTTTCATATGTTAAGCTATTTAATGGATTGCTACTTAATTCTTTCTTAATTATTCCTTTCAGAGGAAACATTCTAAATCAACGTTTCAATCATGGAGTAGGAGCTATTCATTATGATGTGTATATTTGAAAGTTACCTTATTTTTGCAAAAAAATAGGTGTGAATCCTTTAAAGAAGCTAGCCGGTCAGACAGCAATATATGGTTTACCCTCGATTGTATTGAGGATTGTGGGATACTTTCTCACTCCTTTATATACTAGGGTTCTTGATGAAGGTAACTATGGTGCAGTTGTCTATATGTATTCATTAGTAGCTTTTTTCAATGTTATTCTCACGTATGGTTTGGAAACTGCATTTTTCCGATTTGTTAGTGGAGCTTCAGATCGAACTAAAGTCTATACATCTGCTCTTTGCTCACTAATATTTAGCTCGATATTTTTTCTATTTTTAGTAGTTAGTTTTTCTCAATCTATTGCTGAATTAATAGATTATCAGGATCATAAAGAGTGGATCTATTATTTTGGACTTATCTTAAGTCTTGATGCGCTTTCTGCGTTACCATTTGCACGGTTGCGAAGTGAGAATAAAGCTGCTAGGTTTGCCTTGGTTAAGTCAGTTAATATTCTTGTTAATGTAGCTTTTAATCTTTTATTCTTGCTTGTTCTACCCGCAATTGCCCATACAAGTTCTTCTAATCCCTTTGGTTTTCTTGTCCGTCTTTTCTATTCAGATCAATCAAAAATTAGTTATATATTTATTAGTAATCTGATTGCTAGTACTATAACTATCTTTATGCTACGTAAAGAGATGCGAGTTGACCTGAAAATGTTTGATATACAAATTTTAAAGAAACTATTGCGATATGGAATTCCATTATTGTTTGCAGGCTTGGCCGGAATAGCAAATGAGACTCTTGATCGGGTGTTATTACGGCATCTACTACCTGAGAATATTGCTTCAATCCAACTCGGAATTTATGGAGCAAACTATAAAGTGGCAATCCTCATTACACTTTTTATTCAAGCCTATAAATATGCTGCTGAACCGTTTTTCTTTAGTCAGTCTACAAATAAAGATGCAAAGAAGACTTATTCACTCATGATGACCTATTTTGTTTTGGTTATTAGCTTTTTATTCTTAGCAACAATGCTTTATCTAGATTTAGTTATGTATTTAATAGGTAAACCATTTAGATCAGGGCAAGATGTTGTCCCTATTTTAATGCTAGCTAATATTTTTCTTGGAATCTATGTGAATCTTTCAATTTGGTATAAGTTGACTAATCAGACTTTATTTGGTATGTTACTCTCTTTTGCTGGTGCATTAATTACTATAATCTTAAATGTCTTGCTAATACCCAAAATGGGATATATGGGTTCAGGATGGGCTACCTTTGCATGCTATTTTGTAATGATGGTTCTATCATACTATTTTGGACAGAGATACTATCCTGTACGCTATAACTTGAGAAAGATTGGTTTATACTTAGGTTTGGCTCTGGTGCTTTATTTTACTTCCTATCTGACTGAAGATTTAAGTCTGTTTACTCGTTTGGTTTTACATACCATTATGCTTGTATTTTATTTACTTGTAGTTTTGGTTATTGAGTATCCAAATCTGAATAGATCAAAGCAAGAGGTCAACAAAAGATAGTGTATAAGTATCTTTACACAAAGAATGAAAATATGAACGTAAAAATTGTCAGTTATTCTAAACATCCATTGCCTGCCTATGAAACAGATTATTCTGCTGGTATGGATTTGCGAGCATTCCTTGATCAACCTGTTGTTATTGAGCCTTTAAAGCGTGTACTCATTCCGACAGGCTTGCATTTAGAGTTGCCAACTGGTTATGAAGGCCAGGTAAGGCCTCGAAGTGGATTAGCCCTCAAGCATGGAATAACGGTTTTAAATAGCCCCGGTACCATTGATGCTGATTACAGAGGTGAGATTAAAGTGATACTTATTAATCTATCTGACCAACCATATGTTGTTACAGATGGAGAAAGAATTGCTCAATTAATTGTTACTGCTCATGCTAGAGTTATATGGGACCTGACGGATCAGTTAGCATCTAGCGATCGCGGCATTGGAGGATTTGGTTCGACTGGAAAATAATTTGTAATTACATTTTTATGCGGAAATTAGTAAGCTTTTCATTTATTCTTTTATTAGCTTTATTTTCATCTAGTTATGATGTTTATGCTGGTAAATTATTTTGTTATAGAGTTGTCATGCCTGATACCGTAAGTCAGGCGTCAATTAAAAGAAATTCGGATGAGTTTAGCGCTGCGTATAAGAATCTACTTTTGGGGGATAAAACTGAAGCCCAAAAGAAATTTGAGGATTTGGTTTCCAAATATCAATGGGACGCTGCTTCAAGGTATGAATTAGCGAGACTTTATGTTGAATCAGATCGATTTCACGATGCCTTTGGTTTAATGAAAGAGGCCATCACTCTCGATGATAAGAACGTTTATTACTTTGAGTTTATGGCTCAAGTGGCTGAGGCGATTGGTGACTCTGATATGCTATTGACTTCTTTAGAAAGATTAACCACTTTAAAGCCTGAAAAGGGTCAGTACCAAATGGCATTAAGTCAAATACTTGCAAAGAACAAAGAGTACAAAAGAGCTTTAAATGCAACATTAGAGGCTGAGAAAAGTCTTGGTTTTACAGAGGAGATTGCCTTTTTACGTCGCGATATTTTGTTAGCGATGAATAAAGAGAAAGAGGCAATTAAAGAGCTTAAAAAATTGGCTGAGTTAAACCCTGATGAGCCAAAATACAAGAATATGGTTGCCGACTTTTATGTTTCTGCTAAAAGATATAAGGAGGCTAAAAAAGAATATCTGGCTATGCTAGAAGCCGACTCTACGAATGTTTATACATGGATTTCTCTTGCTGAACTGTACCGGCAGATGGGTGATGAGAGAGAAATGAATTTTGCCCTTCTTCAAGCTTTTAGAAAACCATCTTTGGCTTCAGATATAAAGCTGCAACTTTTGTTTACTTTCTATACCGCTGAACAACTGTATGGTTCAAATATGGAAAATGCGAAGTCATTAGCAAACGCTCTTATGACTGCCCATCCTGATGACAGTAAAGTCAATGCCTTCTATGGCGATTTGATGTTTAGAATGAAAGTCTATCCAGAGGCCAAAAGAGGTTTAATGAAATCAATGGAGGCGGATAGCAGTCGATATTTCGTTTGGGAGCAACTATTGATCGTCTTCTCATCCGAAGGTGATTCGGTTAATCTTGATAAGTATAGTAAACGGGCTTTAGAGCTTTTCCCTTATCAGCCTGTCCCTTATTATTTCTATGGGATTAAACAACTTAGACTTAAAAAGTATAATGATGCTCTTAAACTTTTTAAATCAGGTGTGGAACTTGTTAATGATAATCCTGTTTTATCTGGTGAGTTTTACAAGTTTATAGGTGATATCTCACATGAATTGGGTGATGTAGCTGAAAGCGATAAGGCCTATGATAAGAGTTTACAGTATGATCCAGAAGACAGTTACGTTCTTAATAATTATGCCTATTATCTTTCATTAAGAGGACAAGAGTTGGAAAAGGCTCGTTCAATGGCTAAGAAAGCTACAGAACTTGATCCCGGTAACTCAAGTAACTTAGATACTTATGCTTGGGTTTTGTTCAAACTTAAAGAATATAGAGAAGCTTCCTCATGGATTAAGAAGGCAATTGAAGCAAGTTCTTCTCCAAATGCAACTCTTCTAGAGCATCATGGAGATATTTTATGGTTTCTTAATGAAAAGGATGAAGCACTTAAGCTATGGCAACAAGCTAAAGATGCGGGAGGTAAAGGAAATACTTTGGAATCTAAAATTCTTGAAAAGAGATTTGTAGAATAACTTGATGAAGACTTCTAACTATATGACCAATTTCAGCATGATATTTTAGATGCTTTAAACTAGCCAATAAGAAAATAATTTGTAAATGAGAATTATACAGAATCCTAAGTTTTACATAGCAATTCTGGCTTCCCTCTCTTTGATGTTCTTGTCATCATGTACGGGTGAAAGAAGAATACTTAAAGCACCTCTGCAAGAACTAGGTCAAGATTATTTGTTCCAGAAGATGATAGATAGCCAACCTGATTTCTCTACATTGAGTTTAAGAGCCTCTATTCACTATAGGGATAAAAAAAATGATGTGGACTTGAAAGCGAATATACGGATTGCTAAAGATAGTGCCATTTGGGTTTCTGTTAGTCCGTTATTGGGAATTGAGGCCGCACGGTTATTGTTTACAAAAGATAGTGTTAAGTTAATCGATCGTTTTAATAAGGCCTATTTTGTTGGTGATTATGGTTTCTTTGCAGACTTTTATAAGCTTGATTTTGATTATGATATAATTCAAAGTTTACTTCTTGGAAATGATGTAAAAGGCTATGATAGAGGTGAATTAAAAGCTAGTATTGATAATAAGATGTATTATTTAAGAACAGCTCATCGCAGAAAATTCAAACGAGAGGTATTAAACCATAGAGATGATGCAAGATGCCTTTTCCAAGATATTTGGCTAGATGCAGCTATGTTTCGAATTAATCGAATCAAACTGAAGGAGGTTTCCAATCAGGATAGAGAACTTATAGTGGAGTACAGTGAATTCTCGAAACTCTTATTACGTCAGTTAGCATCAGTTATCGATGTACAAGTGATTGATAAAGATAAAATTAGTATCGGTATTAAATATTCCAAGGTGGTTGTAAATGAAGAAGTTAGTTTTCCCATTACAATACCTACTGGATATGAGCCCATCCATTTTTCTAAAGAATGAAAAAGAGAACCTTATCAAAATACAATCAACATCTAGGCATCATCCTTTTAGCCCTTTTTATGCTATTTGGTTCGACTTCCTATGCCCAATCATCCGCTCGAAAAAAACTTGAGAGTCAAAGAAAGGGAATTGAGAATGAAATTAACAATCTTAATAATGCCCTTAAGGAGGTTACAAATAATCGAAAAGAGGCTTTACGTCGAGCGATTATCCTTGGAGCAACCATCCAAAAGAGAGAAGAGTTAATTGGAACAATTCAGAAAGAGGTCGACCTGTTAGATCAACGAATTGAAGGTGCCCAAAATCAAATGAATAGACTAAATAGTGAATTAGTCAATCTGAAGAGCGATTACGCTAGGATGGTATGCGCAGCCTGGGTTAATAGAGGCAAATTTAATCGATTGATGTTTCTTTTATCAGCTCAAAGTTTTAACCAAGCTTACCTTAGACTTAAATATTTTCAACAATATGGCGAATTTCGTCAAGAGCAGGCACGTTTGATTGTAGCTACTAATGATAGTATTAAAGTTCAAAAGAAGCATCTCACTGATCTTAGATTGCAAAGACATGGTTCGCTTGTTAAACTTGATAGTGAAAAGAAAAACCTTGTTAATGAAAAAGCAGAACAAGAGACGAATGCCTCTAAATTAGCTGGCCGACAAGAGGAAATCAAAAAAGATATCGCACGAAAAAAAGCTGCTGAGCGTGAGTTAAAAGAGGGTATCGAAAAGATGATAGCCGAAGAAATACGGCTGGCTAATGCTAAAAAGGCTAAATCTACAAAGAAGAAGCTGACGAAAACAAAAACTAAAACTACTTCCCCTGTCAAATCAGATGTCTATGAGTTAACTCCTGAAGAAAAACTTTTAAGTCAGAATTTTATTGGAAACAGAGGACGACTCCCTTGGCCCGTTGAAAAAGGTTATATCTCTGAACCTTTTGGCGAACATGCCCATCCTATTGTCAAGAGCATTCGAACCAGAAATAATGGGATTAATATTGCTAGTCCGAGAAACACTGAATGCCGCGCTGTCTTTGATGGAGTTGTAACTAGAGTTATGTCAATTCCTGGATATAATTCAGTGGTTATTATTCGACATGGAAATTACTTGTCTGTCTATTCTAATCTATCAGAAGTTCATGTGAGTCAAGGTGCTAAAGTATCGAACAGGCAGTCGCTAGGAAAAGTCGCACTTGCAGAAAACGGAGCTGAAACCGATTTGCATTTTGAAATATGGGAGGGAAAAACTCAAATTAATCCCCTGCTCTGGCTTAGCCCAAGATAGATTCTTGTGTCTTCTGATATTCTGACTAAAGAGACTTTTTTTCTTCTTAACCGCTACTGAAGACTGATTTGTAATCAACAATTATTCAGATTGTTTCTAATTGCTCTCCCTATCCTCTCCATATCCTCTCCCTATCCTGCCCAATAATGAATGGACAAATAGGGAGAGATTGTAGAGAAGATATAGAGGCGATA
>CAYUII010000002.1:161035-187208 GCA_964444785.1 uncultured Bacteroidales bacterium
GGAGAAGATACGGAGAAGATATTTCCTGGATTATTTATACTCAGCCTTAAATACTTTTGAATAAGATAAAATGACTTTCCCGTTTTTTGTCTTCCAAGTCTTATAGAGCCTTCCTCCTCCAATTGAATCTAATTTGGCCATTGTGTCATATGGTTTGTTATTAAATGAGGCCATTAGCCAGATCTCTTTAGAAAAATCCAACTGATCAGATGCAAATTTCCATTTGCCTGTCTCTTTACCTCTTGCGGAGGTTAGAATGATCTCTTTATCATCAAGCTCAATTCTAATAGGCGCATTTACTGAGTCGGGAAGTGTTAGCTGACTTAGTGGAACTGATACGTCAGATAACTCTCTGGTTACCCCTGTCATTCTGTACTCTCCCTCCGGATCAAATGATTCTTTCCTTGAACAAGACGATATAAATACTTCTAAAACAAACAGTAATACTATTAGAACGGTGTTGAGGCTGCGATTCATTGTCGGTGTTGTGTTTGTTAATTTTCTGCAAAAGAATGCAAAAATCTTGACATATTAGAATATATGATATACTTTTGCTGAAAAATTAAACCAAATGGTTAAACAAAAAAATTTCTATAAATAATGGGTAAACAAGATAGTACGACAGAATCAATCATTTTGGATGCCGCTAGACGTGTATTTGTTGCTAAGGGATTTGAGGGTGCAAGGATGCAAGAAATAGCAAATGAGGCAGGAATAAATAAAGCTTTGCTTCACTATTATTTCAGAAGTAAGGATAAATTGTTTGAGGCTGTTTTTGTAGATGCCTTCGTTCAGTTTGTTCCTGGTTTATTAATCACGCTGAATAATCCTCTTCCATTGTTTGAGAAAATCCAATATTTTGTCAGCCATTATATAGATGCTTTAAGTACTAATCCATTTATTCCTGGATTCATCTTACATGAACTAGGCAACAACCCGGGTCGAGTTGCAAAGATTATTCGCTCTTCGGGCTTAAATCCGATGCAGTTCATAGAACAAGTCGAGTTTGAGAGAAAGGCAGGTACAATAAGAAATATTGACGGTAGACAACTGATCGTTAATATGCTTGCCCTCTGTATTTTTCCATTTGTAGGTAAACCAATCCTTAAAGCAGTGATGTTTTCAGGAAATGAAGATGAGTTTAATAGGTTTTTAAGCACTAGAAAAAAAGAGGCTGCTGATTTTATCATTAATGCTATTAAAATTGATCAGAATGAGAAGGGAAATGAGGTTTAAAGTTATTAAGAAAGGGGTCTTGAGTACGGTATTGGCATTAGGATTATCTATTCCTGCTTTTAGTCAGTTCTCACTTATTAGTTTAATTGATTCAGCTACTCAAAACTACCCAGGTCTAAATCAACGAATACTAAGTTCTAATGTGAAGCAAAATTCAATTTCAGCATTGAATAAGAGATATCTTCCGAACATTTCGATTAATGCGCAAGGCTCTTGGCAGTCTGATGTTACTACCCTTCCAATCTCTTTGCCAATGGTTAAACTACCTGAAATGCCTCATGATTCCTGGAAGGCTCAATTGGAGGTTCAACAGATCATATTTGACGGAGGAAGCATTCAGAATCAAAAAGAGATGGCTAGTAATCAAAATCTCTTAGATGATAACTCTTTGTCTAGCGAATTATGGCAATTGACTTCCCAGGTTACGGATCTGTATTACTCGTATTTTATAATGAATTCTGCCAATGAGCAGCTTAATGCAACTAAGGCTGTTCTTAAAGAACGATATAAGATATACTTGACTTCAGCAAAGTTTGGATCTTCATCAGATGAGGAGGGGCTAATTTTGAATGCAGAAATGCTAAAAATTGACCAACAGGTTAAGGAGAATACTGAAACCAATGAGGGTATTATTAATGCGTTAGAAGTTCTTACGGGGGTTCATTCAATTTCTTTAGCAACTCCAGATGCCAAGTCAACTATACCTGTTTCATTCTCCATAGAAAATCAACGTCCAGAATTGGCTAGGTTTGATCTACTTCAACAGCGTTTTGAATTGAATATTAAAAATCGGCAAGCTGTTAAAATGCCTCAAGTGGGTGCTTTTATTCAGACTGGCTATGGTCGCCCTGGTCTGAATATGCTTAATACTGATTTTGATTTTTTTGCCATGATAGGTGTCAAGGCCTCTTGGAATTTGTGGGATTGGGGTATTACTCGTAAAGATAAATCGGTCTTGTCTATTCAGAAAGATATGATTAATTATCAGAGAGAGGTTTATAATCAACGTATTAATAGTCAAAGTGAGCAACTTAAGAGCGAAGTGGAGAAATTTAATGCCTCAATTCTTCTCGATCAACAACAGATAGAATTAAGGCAACAGATTGCAAATATCGCCACTCTGAAATTTGATGAGGGGGTTATGAATGCTGCTGATCTTGTGGCCCGTTTGAATGATGTTGCGATATCAAAGATCCAGTATCAGCTACATCTGATTAGATTACAACAAACTATAGTGAAATACAAGCAATTATTTGGTCAGAAATAATGAAGATAACGATGATGAAAAATGTAATTAAAACTTTTGCTGTTCTTTTTTTAGGAGTTTCGTTTTACTCTTGCTCTACAGATAACGAGCAACCCGATGCATATGGTAATTTCGAGATAACAGAAGTAACAGTGTCCTCTCAAGCAACAGGTCAGATTATGGAAATTAAGTGTGAGGAGGGCCAACAGGTGAATAAGGGCGATACTTTGGCTATTATTGATACAGCATCTCTAAAGCTAAAACTTCAACAGGTAGTCAAGCAAATAGAATCGGTTCAATCAAAATTAGCTTCTCTTGACGCTCAAGAGAAGGTGTATGCTCAACAACGCGAGACTCTCACAATAGATCGTGATAGAATGGTTAATCTTTTAAAGGGGGGAGCTGGTACTCAAAAACAGCTCGATGATCTAAATGGTGCTATAAAACTGACTCAACGTCAACAAGAGGCCGTTCGAATTCAAAAAACTTCTGTTTCGGCCGATGTTTCTGTTTTATATGTCCAATTAGACGATATAAAGCTCTCTTTAAGTCGTTCCTATGTAGTTTCTCCTATCAATGGAACTGTGTTAACTAAATTGGTTGAGGCTGGCGCTTTTGCTGTTGTTGGGAAGGGCCTCTTTCTTATGGCAGATATGGAAGAGCTTTATCTCAGATGTTATGTGTCTGAACCGCAGTTGCCCTTTTTGAAAACTGGAGATTCTGTGCAAGTTGCAGTCGATAAAGGGAAAGATTTAGCTAAACGTATGGGTATAATAACTTGGATTTCTGATAAAGCTGAGTTTACTCCAAAGACTATTCAGACCAAGGAAGAACGGGTCAACTTAGTATATGCTATAAAGGTTAATGTCAAGAATAAGGATAGGGAACTAAAGGCTGGCATGCCAGGGGAATTGTACTTAAGTAAAAAGCCGAATGATTAAGCTTTCTAATGTTTCTAAATCATACCCAGGCGGGGTTGTTGCTCTGAGAGACATCTCCTTGCATATCAACAAGGCTGAGTTATATGGGTGTCTTGGACCCGATGGAGCTGGTAAGAGTACGCTTTTTCGGATCATCGTTTCGCTAATGACTCCTGATGTTGGATCAGTAGAGGTAAACAAGCTAGATGCAGTTGCTCATTATAAACAAATTAGATCCATCGTGGGATATATGCCTGGCCGATTCTCCTTATATACTGATCTTTCTGTGAAAGAAAATATCAATTTCTTTGCATCTATCTTTAATACAACATTTGAAAAGAACTACCATATCATCAAGGATATTTATGATCAATTAGCTCCATTTGCCGACCGACCAGCAGGAAAACTATCTGGAGGGATGAAGCAAAAACTTGCTTTATGCTGTGCTTTAATTCATAACCCTGAAATATTGGTTCTTGATGAACCCACCACAGGAGTGGATGCCGTTTCCAGAATAGAGTTTTGGCAAATCCTTACCTCTCTTAAAGCATCGGGTATGACTATCGTAGTATCTACTCCTTATATGGACGAGGCCTCCCTTTGTGATAGAGTCTCTCTCATCCAATCAGGAGAGATCCTGTCGTCTGGTACCCCTAATCAGATTATTCGCTCTTTCCCTGCTACTCTCTTTAGTGTTAAATGCAAACAATCGATATATCCCCTCGTTGAAACGCTTAGACAAAAAAAGGAGATAAGTTCAGCTTTTTTATTTGGTCAGGAGATTCATGTTGTGTCAAAAGACCCTGGTTTTTCAGCTAAGAATTTGGGCGAGATTATTTCTCAAACGAGTTTTAAAGAGATATCTATAGAACAGATTACTCCTACCATCGAAGATTGCTTTATGCTTTTAACTGATCAATCGAATGCTAATTATGACTAGAGAGAAGGTAATTGAAGTGAAAAATTTGGTCAAAAAGTTTGGATCATTTATAGCAAATGATAACCTCTCATTTGATGTATATAAAGGTGAAATATTTGGTTTTCTGGGTGCTAATGGAGCAGGTAAGACAACCGCAATGAAGATCCTTTGTGGCTTAAGTAAGCCTACTAATGGGGATATCAAAATTGTAGGTTATGATGTTTATCGTGATACGGAAAAGATCAAAAATTCAATTGGATATATGAGTCAAAAGTTTTCTTTATACGATGATCTAACGGTTTGGGAGAACTTTAGATTCTTTGGTGGAATATATGGATTAAGCCGTAATGAAATCCAATCTCAAACCGAGCATCTACTTAATCGCCTCGGAATTTGGGATTATAAAGACAGAATTATTTCTTCCATACCTCTGGGTTGGAAACAAAAACTGGCTTTTTCTGTGGCAATTATGCATCGTCCGGCAATCGTATTTCTTGATGAACCAACCGGAGGTGTTGACCCTGTTACTAGAAGACAATTCTGGGATTTGATTTATCAGGCCGCTGCTGATGGCTTTACGGTTTTTGTTACTACTCACTACATGGATGAGGCAGAATACTGCGATAGAGTTTCAATTATGGTTGATGGTAGAATTAGAGCTCTAGATACTCCAGAAAATCTAAAAATGACTTTCGATTGTCAAGATATGCAAGAGGTCTTTATTAAACTAGCCAGAGAGGCAAAATACGTAGATTAATGATTGCTTTTATAAATAAAGAGGTACGACATATCTTGCGGGATTACCGAACCATGGTAATTCTTTTTGGAATGCCTCTAATTCAGGTTCTCATCTTTGGATTTGCTATAACCAATGAAATTAAGGATGCTAATCTGGTGGTAATAGATTACGCTAAAGATTATCAATCTAGTCGACTAATTCATAAAATGACTAGTTCTGGATATTTTAAATTGGCGGGCTATTCTTCTAGTGTCGATGAGTCTGAAGAACTTTTTAAAAGTGGCAAAGCTAAACAAATCCTTGTAATAGAGGGCAACTTCGCTAAAGGATTGACTCAACAAAGTGCTAAGATTCAAATCATCAGTGATGCTACTGATCCAAATGTTGCTGAGCAACTTAAGAATTATACCATTGGGATAATCTCCTCTTTTATTGATGAGCAAAAAGACCTGCCTACTCCTCCTGTTAAAGTTAATGTGAATAGTCAAATGTATTTTAACCCAGAATTAAAAGGAGTCTTTCTGTTTGTCCCTGGAACCATGGCTGTAATTCTTATGTTAGTCTCTGCTATGATGACATCCATTAGTATTGCTAAGGAGAAGGAGACTGGAACTATGGAGGTTTTGTTAGTCTCCCCTTTAAAACCCTGGCAGATTATTTTAGGTAAAGTGACCCCATATGTCGTCCTTTCCTTTATTAATGCTCTTACTATTTTGGCTCTTGGTTTCTGGGTCTTTGGTTTACCGATTCAGGGTAGTTTTGGTTTATTGTTGGTTGAAATACTACTTTACATTATTATGTCTCTATCATTGGGTATTTTTATCAGTACAATCAGTGCTACCCAACAAATTGCTATGATGTTATCAATGTTTGCATTAATGCTGCCAACTATTCTTCTATCCGGATTTGTATTTCCTATAGAAAATATGCCTGACTTTCTCCAATGGCTAAGTTGTATAATGCCTTCACGTTGGTTCATTGTTATCGTTAGGGATATTATGCTGCGGGGAAATGGATTAGGGCAAATCTGGATGGAGACATTGATTCTATGTTTTATGACCCTAGTTTTCCTAGGCTTGAGTATTAAAAACTTTAAGGTGAGGTTATAATTGTTATGAGAAAGCTTATTTTCCTTGTTCAAAAAGAGTTTATACAGATATTCAGGGATAAGTACATGCCCAGAATGATCTTTTTTCTTCCTATTATTCAGTTGTTGATACTGTCATACACTGCAACGTTTGAAATAAAAACAACTAAGCTTGCAGTGGTTGATCAAGATAAGTCTGGCTCATCTAGAGAGCTTATTGCTGAATTCTCTGGAAGTACTTTCTTTAATATTGTGCAGTATTGTCCTTCAGTCTCTGAAGCTGAGGAACTGCTCTATACCCGAAGAGTGCATCAAATTCTCGTAATTGAAAATGGTTTTGAAAGAAACATTAAGGCTTCTGAGAACGGAGGAAATGTTCAACTTTTGGTCGATGCAGTCGATGGTTCAGCCGCTGGTATTCGAGCTGGCTATGCTCAACAAGTGGTCAACCAGTTTGTAAAAAAGGTTAACTTATCTACCTTGGGGATTTCAAAATTTCAGGAACCCATCTCTGTTGAGTGGTCTAATTGGTATAACCCTATGATGAAGTATACTGTATTTATGGTGCCTGGTATTTTGGTTCTTCTGATTACTTTAATAGGAATGTTTTTGACTTCTATGAATATCGTAAAGGAGAAGGAGATGGGTACCATTGAGCAAATCAACGTTACACCGATACAAAAGTGGCAGTTTATAGCTGGTAAACTACTTCCTTTTTGGATTATTGGTTTATTTGAATTGGGCTTTGGCCTAATTGTGGCAAAGATAGTTTTTGGTATAACTGTGGCCGGATCCTATCCACTGCTTTTTGCTATTGCTGCTATATATCTGATAATGGTTATGAGCCTCGGTTTGATTGTTAGCACCCTTGTCGATACACAACAACAAGCCATGTTCATATCTTGGTTTTTTTTAGTGATCTTTATCCTTCTAAGTGGCTTGTTTACCGCAACAGATAATATGCCCCAATGGGTTCAATCTTTTAACTATATCAACCCTGTTGCCTATTTCATTAAGGTAATAAGACTTTTGATTTTGAAGGGAGCCGCTTTAAATGAACTATACGTCATTGTTTTTCAAATGCTGGCTTATGCAGCTATCGCATTGTCATTTGCAGTTATGAGGTATAAAAAAACAGTCTAAGATCTTAGTTACTTTTTGAAGCTATTTTAGGGTTCTAGATATGTAATTTAAAATATCATTATCAAAATTCTCCTTATCATCATGATGGAAGGCGATCTCTATAGGGATGTAAAAAACGGGCAGTTTATCTATGTATTCCTTAAGGACAGGATCACTTAATCTCATCGCATCCTTTTCTGTAGTAATTATCACTTTCTTTTTACTGAAGATGTCGTGAAAACGATTTTGTATAGCGAGAAGATCGCTAGTTTTATACTGATAATGATCAGGAAAGAGTATAGTTTCTAGTTTATCCGTTGTTTTCTTGATATGTTCTTCAAGTGGATACGGGTTTGCAATTCCTGCAATTAGTAAGATATTGGTAAATTTATCTATTGTAGCATTTTTTGCAGCCTCGGTTAATGGAGTGGGCTTGCCGTAAGTTATGTAAGAGAAATAGAGCTTTTGATGTGACTTAGGCTTAATTTCTTCTATAAGATGTTGCCGAAGCATAGATGGTAAGACTTTGTCGGTCTTAGTTACTATGATAATATCAGCACGGTTGGATCCACATCTGAATTCTCTTAGGTTACCCGCTGGTAATGGGTAATTACGGGTATATAGGTTTCTATAATCGGTTAGTAGAATTTTTAACCCCGCAGAGACATATCGATGTTGATAGGCATCATCTAACAAAAAAACATTAGTTTGTGGTTTGAGAGCTATAATTGACTTTATCCCTCTAACCCGTGATTCATCAACAGATACAGTGATATCTGGGAATTTCTTTATAAACTGCGCTGGTTCATCCCCCAATTGGCGATAGTCAGAATTTGAATCACCAATAACAAATCCCGATGTCTTACGTTTATAACCTCGACTGACTGTTGCAATTTGATAGTTGTCCTTTAATAAACGGATTAGATACTCAACATGTGGAGTCTTTCCTGTTCCTCCTGTGGTTAAATTGCCTACACTTATTACAGGAACACTAAATTTTTTAGAGGGTAGTATCTTAATATCAAATAGTAAATTGCGAATTGCAGTAACCGTCCCGTACAGAAGGCCAAATGGCAGTAGAAATGGAGTAAAATGATTCATACCCGAAAATTAGATATTCTTCGTTTATAAAACAGCAATTAATACGATAATTTTGTATTACGCACAAAGTGCGAATTTGGTTACGCTACTTGGAAATTCTACCTTCTGTACGTTGTATATAATATTAATTGATTGTTAAGACGTTGCTTATGCCAAAAGTAAGAGAACTAATTGAAGAACTGAACCTTTGGGTTCCCTTTATGATGCAAGAGTCATATGATAACTCCGGAGTTCAAATAGGTTTTTATAATCAGGATATTACAGGAGTATTAGTAACTCTTGATCTATCTCATAATGTGTTAGAGGAAGCAATCAAGCTTGGAGCTAATGTGATTATCTCACATCATCCCTTGCTCTTCAAAGGTATAAAACAGATTCATTCATACAACGAAAGGGGAAGAATAATTATTGATGCAATACAACATCAAATTTCAATTATTTCGGTTCATACCAATATTGACAATTACCATCTTGGCGTTAACCATGATCTTGGAAAAAGACTTGGTCTACTAAATCCACAAGTATTATTGCCATTAAAGGATAAGCTTAAAAAGTTGGTCGTCTTTGTCCCCACTTCTCACGCTGAATCTGTAAGAGAGGCTCTCTTCACTTCAGGTTGTGGCTCAATTGGTAATTATGATGGCTGTAGTTTTAATTCAGAAGGGATAGGGTCTTTTAGACCGGGAGTTAATACGAATCCTTTCGTCGGACAAATAGGTATTTCTCATTATGAGCCTGAAATCAAAATTGAAACGATAGTTACAGAATGGAATTTGGATAAAGCGATTATTGCTTTGAAGAAGGTTCATCCATACGAGGAGGTTGCATATGATGTTTTTCCGCTTGAAAATTCTAATCTTTCAGATGGTGCCGGTATCTTTGGCGATCTTGAAAAAGAGATTGATTTTTTTGAATACTTATCCTTTGTAAAGGAGACCCTAAACATTAAAACAATTCGGCACTCAGCAAACCCAAAATCAATGATTAAAAGAGTCGCTATCTGTGGAGGAAGTGGTTCATTTTTAATTAGTAATGCTAAATGTGCAGGTGCTGATATTTATATTACAGGCGACTTAAAACATCATGATTTTACTGAGAATTTTGGTCCAATGATACTTGCTGATGTTGGCCATTGGGAGAGTGAACAGTTCATTCCCGAATTATTATCTACACATATATCTCAGAAATTTAGTAATTTCGCAGTTCTTATCGCTCAATCACATCGAAACCCGGTGTTCTGTTACTGAAGACTGGATGGGTATGCTTGGTTGAATTTTGTTATGTAAACTCTTTACCTTGCTATGAAAGATAATATAGAAAAACCTTTAGCTCCATCAGTAGCTGAGAATGATGAAAATGTTGAGGTTACCATTGAAAAAAAACTCATTGCCCTCTACAGTTTGCAGCAGGTCGATTCTCAAATCGATAAGATTAGAATTGTACGCGGAGAATTACCGCTCGAAGTTCAGGACCTTGAGGATGAAATAGCAGGTCTGGAGACTCGTCTCGATAATTATATCCAAGAGACAGCTTCTCTTGAGCATAAAATTGGTGACCGTAAAAATGCTATCAAGGATAGTGAAGCCCTCATTAAAAAATACGAAGACCAACAACTTAACGTTAGAAATAATCGTGAATACGATTCTCTAACCAAAGAAGTCGAATTCCAAGGTCTTGAAATTCAACTCTCAGAAAAGAAAATAAGAGAGTTTAGTCATAATCTGGCTGTCCTGAAAGAGGAGATTGAAAAATCTACTGCTACTCTAAATGAAAAGAAGAGCGATCTCGAGATCAAGAGAAATGAACTTGAAGATATTGTCGCTGAAACGGAAAAAGAGGAAAAAGCCTTAATGAACCGCTCTGAAGAGAATAAAAAATTCATCGAAGATCGTTTGATTACAGCCTATACTCGAATCAGAAAAAATGCTAGAAATGGTTTAGCTGTCGTGCAAATTGAACGTGATGCTTGTGGAGGTTGTTTTAATAAAATTCCTCCTCAACATCAACTAGATATTAGAATGCATAAAAAAATTATCGTCTGCGAATATTGTGGCCGTATTCTCGTAGATCAAGATATCGTAGATGTTGTTAGGTCAATGTTCTAAACCTAATATTTTCTTTAAATAAAGAGGGTGTCCAGCAATGGGCACCCTCTTTTGGTTTTTCTAATCGGTTATTGGTTTTTGCGTCTTACTTTTGTATTAAATCCGAAACCATAATGAATAGATTTATAGTGATCCTTATTCCGCTGCTTTTTTGCTTTACGAAGCTCTATGCTGATAACCGATACTACTATAATCTTACCGAAGGTTGTCTTGAGGCAATGAACCATATTTCTACTCTTCGTTTGACCGAGGCAAAACATGTTTTAGAGATTGAGAAAAAAAGGATGCCCGGAAATAATATTCCTTATTGGCTTGAAGATTATATAGATTTCCTAAATGTTGTAATTGATGAAGAACAGCCTGTTTATAATCAATTCCTTGAAGATAGAAAGATAAGAGTTGACCGTTTAAGCAAGGGTGATGCTTCTAGTCCATGGTTCGAGTATTGTAAAGCCGATCTTGATTTACATCGAGGCCTTGCTGGCTTGAAGTTTGGTGATTATGTGGCCTCAATTCGTACTATCAGCAGAGCATATTCACATTTTGAGAGTAACCGTAAAAGGTATCCCGATTTTAATCCCTCTCTTATTCAAATGGGATTTCTTCATGTTCTCGTTGGTAGTATCCCTGATTCTTATAAGTGGGTTGCTCGAATGGTCGGATTTAAAGGAAGTGTCTCACAAGGATTATCTGAATTAGAAGAGGTATTCTCCTGGAGCCTAAAACATAAAGAGAGGGCGTTTTATTCCGCCCAATCACTCTTCTTATTAAGTTTTATTTATATGAACATTGATGCAGAGCATAAGAAGGCAGATGCCCTTAAGCAACGTATAGTTAATAAAAATGGCGGCCTCTATAACCTGGATCCCTTTGAAGCATATGCCATTGGAAGTATTTGCTTTAAACTCTCTCACGGAGATGATGCTCTGAATATTTTAAATCACCGTGCTACCGGTGATGGTCGTAAAGAAATACCCTATTTAGATTATATGTTGGGCTCGGCCTATTTGATGGCTGATTCAAATCGTGCTCTTGTATACCTTTCGAGATATGCAAAAGGTTATAAAGGCAGGAATTTTATTAAAGCTGCTTGGCAAAGAATTGGGTGGTTTTATTTACTTAGAGGTGATACCCTGAATTATCGAAATGCAATGAGTAATGTTCTTTCTCGTGGTTTTTCGGTTGTTGATGCAGACAAACTGGCTGAGAAAGAGGCTAAATCAAAAGTTATTCCTCATGTGGGTCTCTTAAGAGCACGTCTTCTCTCTGATGGAGGCTACTATGAACGTGCTCTTCATTTGGTCATGGATGCTAATTTTCGGAAAACTCTTTATTCAAAAGCCCATCTAGTAGAATATCAATATCGTCTTGCCCGTATTCTTGATGAACAAGGTAACGATGAACAGGCGTTATCAGAATATAGCAAAGTTTATAACCTTGCTTATAAAGAACCATGGTATTATGCAGCTAATTCATGTATAAAAATTGGTGCTATTCTTGAAGAACGGGGTGATGTACTAAATGCTGCTACTTGGTATTCTAAATGTTTAGATTTAGATTTTGAAGAGTATAAAAATAGTCTTAGCCAAAAAGCAAAAGCTGGCTTGGAAAGGACTAGTAAACGAAAATAGTTATGCGATTAGTGATTCAAAGAGTGACAGAGTCTGCATGTGTTATTGACAGTATCAAAAAAAGTTCTATAAATAATGGGTTACTTATCTTGGTTGGTATTGAACCTAACGATTCTATAGACGATGTTGAATGGTTGGCAGGTAAAGTGGCTCGAATTAGACTGTTCGATGATGAGAATGGTATCATGAACCGTTCGGTAGTAGAGGCTATGGGTGAGATAATGATCATAAGTCAGTTTACACTATTTGCCTCTACCAAAAAAGGAAACAGACCTTCATACATTAGAGCCGCCCGCCCTGAGATAGCTGTTCCCCTTTATGAGCATTTTGTAAACAGGGTCAAAGATCTTACTCATGTTAAAGTAGAAACAGGGGTGTTTGGTGCAAAGATGGATATCTCACTAATAAATGATGGTCCCGTAACGATTATTATGGATTCTGTGTGGAAAGAATGATAGTAAAAAGCGTGGTTGTTATAATTACGACCATGCTTTTTTACTATCCCTATGGAATAAATTTATAACGAAGCCATGAACTTCTCTTCATCAATGATGTAACGATGATGAGTGCCAGTGCCTATCTTCCCCTTTTCATCATAAGCCTCTACTTGAAAGGTTAATTTCTTACCCTCTACTTGGATAAGTTCAGAGTCACACCAAACTTTAGCTCCAATTGGAGTTGCCTTGATATGTTTTATATTGAGTGCCGAGCCTACCGTGTTCTCACCTGCATTCAGATGATCTGACACGCTTTGCAAACAGGTATTCTCCATAAGTGCTACCATCGCAGGTGTAGCGAAGACTTCAACTAATCCTGAACCATAAGCTTTTGCCGTATCAGTCGGCTTGACTATTCTTTCTTGGTATCCTTTTATTCCGGGAGTTAAGATATTATTCATGCTGGTAATGAAAGTTTATTGACTTAATTAAATCTGGATGAAGGCTAAGGTAAACTGGGCAAGAAAAAGCAGAAGCCTCTATTAGTTTTTTTTCTTTAGCAGAATATTGAATGTCTGGGAAGTAAAGCTCAATTTTAATCTCTCCAACCCTTCTTGGGTTAGAGGCCATGATTTTTGTAATTTCCGCTTTTGTCCCATCAATATTGAATCCATGAGTCTGGGCTGCAATGCCCATGATAGTTATCATGCAACTTCCTAGCGACGCTGCAAGTAGATCTGTTGGTGAGAACGCTTCTCCTTTACCTTGGTTATCTACTGGAGCATCCGTGATTATCGTTTTACCGGATTGTAGATGGGTAGCCACTGTTCTTAGCTCCCCTGTGTATTCTGTGTGAATTGTTGCCATTGTCAATGATTATTTATGCAAAAATAGAAAAACCCCGCCGGACAAAGTCCTTTGGGGTTTATTGAATCTGGATGATAGGAGAAAAGACTATTTTTTGTCTTTTCCGTCTTCCTTACCGGCTTTAGCAGCTCCATCGCAGCTTTTTTGAGCTCCCTTTTTATCGCAGCAACTCTTTGCAGCTTTCTTGTCGCAGCAGCCTTTACCATCTTTTTTATCGCAACTTGATTTTGCGTCTTTTTTATCGCAGCAGCCTTTCTTGTCTTTTGAATCTGCCTTTGCTTCAGTCTTAGGAGGATCCTGAAGAGTACTGATAGCTAAAGGTGAACTAGCAGCAACTAATGTGGTTGCACCGTTAAAGCCAAGTAGCATAAAAGCTGCAATTGATAAAGCGAGAACTAATCTTTTCATGTTAATTAAGGTATTAATTTAACTCAATAGGTTTGACTGCAAACTTACTACAATATTGTAGGTAGTGCTTGTTAATAGCTTGTTAATGCCAGTTAAGGGAGTGTTAATTCTTTAGGAGATAGAGATTTTTCTTTCTTGATCAATCGGTTCATATAGGGCTTACCCCTTAATTAAATATTAAACTCAGGAGAATAAAGAGATTAACTTTAATAACTTACTTTTGTAAGCTATAGATAGCGTTATGATTACCTCAAAAAGAGTGAGGCTTTTAATTGCCTTAGCTAGTATTTCATTATTAGGCATAATTGCCACTCAAGTCTATTGGGTTAAAGAGGCTTGGCACCTTAGAGAAGAACAGTTTGATTCAAAAGTAAAGATATCACTTCGAATGGTGGTCAATAGAATGTTCACCCTTGCAAATGCCGATACGACTCAGCAAATGATCGAGAGTGTATCGTGTGCTTCTAGTTGTGGAACTCCTGGCCTTAAAGATTCTATTCAAGCTTTTAACCAAAGAGTCTTAGATTCTTTACTAAGAGATGAATTTGAAAGCATGAGCCTGGGAGATAATTATGTCTACTGTATCTACCTCCTTCATGGTAAACGGTTTGTATCTGGCCGCCCTGAAGCTTTTATGCCGGAACTTCTTGAATCCCCATTGTCGTTATCCCTGAGTTGTATAAAGAGAGCAAATGCCCAAATTTTAGCGGTTTGGTTTCCTCAGAAACAGAGTATAATCATGGGAAAGTTATGGGGTTGGTTATTGCTATCAGTTGTCTTTACATTGGTAATCACATTGACATACGCATATACTATTATCTCGTTCGTAAGGCAGAAAAAGCTTTCTGCGCTTAAAACCGACTTTATTAATAATATGACTCATGAATTGAGAACACCTGTCTCCGCAATCTCTTTGGCAAGCGAAATGTTGCTTAATTCAGAGGTAAGTACTAATCCCAGCAAAGTTGAGAAATATGCAGGTCTCATTTTTGAACAAAACACAAGAATGAAAGGACTAGTTGAGCATGTTCTACAGGTAAGTATGCTTGAAAAAGGGAAATTTTCTTTGAATGTTGACGAATTCGATATACATGAGGTTTTACGGAATTTAGCTAGATCGTATCGAGTTATACTTGAGGCTAGAGGAGGTCATATTGAACTGCATCTTAATGCCTCACCTTCGATAATTAAAGCTGATAAATTGCATTTTACAAGTATTATCTCTAGCTTGCTTGATAATGCAAATAAATATTCCCCAAACAATCCGATCGTCAAAATTTCTACACTTAATGCCGACGATGGGGTTGAAATTCAAATAGCAGATAATGGTATTGGTATCGCCGCTGAATACCATTCTGAGATATTTAGGAAGTTTTTTCGGGTCCCAAATGGAAATAGGCACGATGTGAAAGGGTATGGTTTAGGCTTATATTATGTTTATACAATGATAAATGCCCATGGCGGTCAGATTGGGTTCATCAGTGAACCCGGATCAGGTACCACCTTCGATCTACACTTCCTTTATAATGGTCCTGATGATTTGAATCAGGAACCTGAAGATGAATAATAAGTTGAATTACGATGGCAATTGGAGATAGATCTATTCGGATTCTTTTAGTTGAGGATGATATTGCTTTGAGTACTATTACTTCAGATTTTCTGGAGCTTCATGGTTTTGATGTTACTGTAGAATCAAACGGTAATGATGCTGCAATAACATTCTCTTCCAAATCATTTGACCTTTGTATACTTGATGTTATGCTTCCCGGGTTAGATGGTTTTCTATTAGCCCGGAAAATTCGGAAAATAAATGAGGAGGTTCCTGTCGTCTTTTTAACGGCTCGTTCAATGCCTGAAGATAGAATAGAAGGCTTTAAATCAGGGTGTGATGATTATATCCTTAAACCTTTTAGCGCTGAAGAGCTCATACTTAGAATTAGGGCTATTCTTAAACGGTGCAATTTTAATCAGAGTTATGTAAAAGCCAACTCTCCTATCAAAATTGGACAGTATCTTTTTGACGAGCGGAACTTGACTCTTTCTATTGATGACGAGATACAAACCCTAACTCGTAGGGAGGCGGAACTTCTGAAGTACTTTGCTGAACGTCAGAATCAATTGTTGCCAAGAGATGAGGTGCTTAATGCCGTCTGGGGTACCGATGACTATTTTATAGGTAGAAGTATGGATGTGTTTATTACTCGTTTAAGAAAGCGGTTGAAAGGTGATGCATCTATTGGAATAGTTAATATTCACGGCTCAGGCTTTAAACTTGAAGTGAAAGAAAATGAAACTTAAATATTGAATGGTTAAAATCAGTTTATTAATAATGCCTACATTTGTCATTCTCATATCTTAACCATTAGATATTGGGCTCTTTTTAACCTGTCATTATAGTATTAACCACCGTTCTAACCAGGGACAATGAGATATCTACGCTACATTACGCTCTTAAGTATGCTTCTGTCGTCTTTTTTATCAATGGCGCAGACAGCAACAATTCGTGGTTTCGTTTATGAAAAGGAAACCGGTGAACCTGTCATGTTTACTAATGTTTATCTGAAAGGAACAACTTATGGTGCCTCGACGGATGTAAATGGTTTTTATACCATCACTAAAGTGCCAGCAGGAAGTTATACCCTTTTAGTAACATCCTTAGGATATGATAGCCTCGCAGAAAAAATTACACTAAAAAAAGGGGATGTTATTTCTCGCCAGCTCTACCTCGTGAAAGCGGCTTATATGCTTGAATCTTTTAATGTCACCGCTGCAAAGGAAGAAGCAAGAACAGAAACCCGTACTTCGGTCACTAAAATTACCCCCAAACAGTTGAAGCAAATCCCCACTATCGGGGGTCAAGCTGATTTGGCTCAATATTTACAGGTTCTCCCCGGTGTGATCTTTACCGGCGACCAAGGTGGCCAACTCTATATTCGTGGAGGTAGCCCTATCCAAAATAAAGTTTTACTTGATGGAATGGTCGTCTATAATCCATTTCACTCTATAGGCCTCTTCTCTGTTTTTGATACAGACCTCATGAGAAGTGCCGATGTCTACACCGGTGGTTTTAACGCTGATTTTGGCGGTCGTATCTCTTCTGTCATGGATATTACTACTCGTGACGGAAATAAAAAAAGACTCGGTGGAAAACTGGAGGCTAATACCTTTGGCGCTAAACTCCTTTTGGAAGGTCCTATTAGTAAAGCTACAGATGAGAATGCTAATGCCACAACGTTTGTTCTATCTGTTAAGAACTCATATCTCAGTAAGTCATCCAAGGTTTTTTATAAATATGTTGACGAAAATGGCTTGCCTTTCGATTATACAGATATTTATGGTAAAATCTCTTTTGTTGGGGAAAATGGTTCTAAAGTCAGTCTGTTTGGCTTCAATTTTAATGATGCTGTGAGCAATTATAAGTCGTTGAGTGACTTCTCTTGGAACTCTTTCGGCGGTGGTGCTAACTTCGTGGTTATTCCTGGTAAAGCTCCGGTCTTATTGGAAGGTAGCGTCGCCTATTCGCGATACGAGACTACTCTTAAAGAGTCTACTGGTAATGATAAAACTAGCTCTATCGGAGGCTTTAATGCCGGTTTACAGTTTACTTACTTCTTGGGAAAGAATGAATTTAAATATGGCTTCGATATTCAGGGTTTCGTTACGGACTATAACTACCTAACTAGCCTCGGATCTAGTATCTCTGATAAAGATAATACCACTGAACTCGCAGGCTTTGTTAAATACAAAATGAACTTTAATAAGTTTATTCTTGAGCCTGGTCTTCGTATCCAAGCCTATGCTTCAGCTGGCGCCGTATCTCCTGAACCCAGATTGTCTATGAAGTATCTTGTCTCTGATAGATTAAGACTTAAAGCCGCGGCCGGATTATACAGTCAGAATTTGATGAGTCTGAGTACTGATAAACAGGTCGTGAATCTGTTTTATGGGTTCCTCTCCGGCCCCGAAAGCGCCCCTGCTAATTACAACGGGGAGTACGCAAGCGACGTGCTTCAGAAAGCTGGTCACCTCGTTTTTGGTATCGAATATGACTTGATGACTGGCATGACCTTGAACTTGGAGGGATACTACAAAGATTTTTATCAGCTGACAAACCTTAATAGAAAGAAGATCTTTGACAGCAATTACCCCAATAAACCCCTCGAGCAAACTGCCGACTTCGTTTATGAAACCGGTTCAGCTAAAGGTATTGATCTATCAATTAAGTATGAAGTAGGAAACCTTTATCTATGGGGTGCTTACTCTTTGTCTTGGGTTGATAGAGATGATGGAGAAGTAGTATATTCCCCTCATTATGATCGTAGGCATAACATCAACCTCGTCGCCTCCTTGAAAATGGGTCCAGCAGAAGACTGGGAGGTTAGTGCAAGATGGAATTTTGGTAGCGGTTTCCCTTTTACCTTAAATCAAGGCTTCTTTGAGAAATTACCTCTCGATGGAGAGGATCCTACCAGCGGAAATGGTAGCCTAGCTATCTTCTATGATGAAATAAACAAAGGAAGACTTCCAACCTATCATCGTCTCGACTTAAACCTAAAGAAAACCTTTGAGCTGAGTAAATACTCTAACCTCGAGCTTAATGCTGGCGTTACTAATGCTTATGACCGTGCTAATGTCTTCTATCGCGAAAGATTAACGGGTGAAAGAGTGGATCAACTGCCTATCATGTGGCAGCTTGGGGCTTCTTTGACCTTCTAAACTTATCGAAAGTAGCTTAGCTTTAATGCATCTAATATAAAGCCGAGAGATTCTCTTCTGAGTTCTCTCGGCTTTTTGCTTATCTACGAATGAATCCGTTCACTACATCCTTTTGGTGTCGAGTGGTTTCTTAGTTATAATTTTATATAAAATAAACTTTATCGTGGCAAACTAAAACTGAACTTCGATCCTTTTCCAAGTTCGCTTGTTACCTTTAGCTCTCCGCCATGACGATGAATAAAATCAATACAAAGACTTAATCCTAACCCGACTCCCTTCTCATATTTAGTACCAGGTGTGCTGAAATGCAATTGAGGATCCAGGATCTTTTCAATATTTGACGGATCTATCCCGACCCCAAAATCTTGAACATAAAAAACTACCTGATCATTGGGTGTGATCTCTGCATCTTCGATCCCTATTTTTACTATTGTACCCGAATTCGAGTATTTAATAGCATTACTTATTAGGTTCCTGAAAATGGTCGTAAGCATATTGACATCCGCATTTATAATCAGACTTGTCGGAATTAGATTATGAAGCGCAATCTCTTTCTCTTTTGCCTGTCCCGATAGAAGCGTAATACACTCTTCCGCTGTCTGTGAAGGAATACTTCTCGATGGATTGCAATCAATCTCTTGATTCTGGCTTTTAGCCCAGTATAGTAAGTTCTTAAGGAGACTATGTGTTTGTTGAACCGAGAGAAGAGCCCCTTGCGTAAATTCAGCTCTTTCTACGGGCGTTAGCGTTTCGTAATTTAATAATTTGAGCACTTCGGCAACATTCGCAACTGGCCCTAGTAAATCATGGGCAATTATTTGGAATAGCCTATCTCTTGTAATATTGGCCTCTTTTAACCTGGTGTTTGTTTGACTTAACTCTTTCCTTTGTTGCTGAATGGTTAGTTGTGCCTTAACTCTTGCTACAACCTCCTCCTGATGAAATGGTTTTGTTATATAGTCAACTCCCCCTGAAGCAAATCCTCTGAGTTTATCTTGATGACTATCAAGAGCTGTAACAAATATAATGGGGATCCCTGCCGTTCTTTCATCCTGTTTTAATCGCTCACAAACTTCAAATCCATCCATTTGAGGCATCATAATGTCTAGTAGGATCAGATCTGGGATGACAGAACTAACAAAATCAATCGCCTGCTGACCAGATCTGGCTACGGCAATGTTATAGTTGAATTTTCTAAGAATTGCTCCCAAAACTTGTAGATTCTTGGGATGATCATCCACCATTAATAGAATGGGGGCATTGGTGTCAATTACTTGGCTCTCCTCGAACATCTTGTTGCTTTAAATTACAACAAAGATAACGGATTTAATTTGATGCTTGATCGAGGTTTGTATCCTTCTTAAGTAAGTTTATCTTTGAGGATGTCAATATTCCGGCAGGTGTTATATATTGGCTTATAAGTGTATAGGGTGTGACATCAAATGCAGGATTTATAGCTTTTGAGAGTGGGTTACTGATAGCAAACTCTTCCATCTCTTGCTGTTTATTTAACCCTCCAATATGGGTTACCTCGAGTTGTGAACGATTCTCTATAATAATCGCATCTCCAGTTGGGCACATAAAATCAAAGGTAGTCATTGGCGCCGCAACGTAAAATGGAACGTTAAAATAGTTTGCCACAATAGCTTTGTCAAGTGTCCCTATTTTGTTTGCAGTGTCTCCATTAAGCGCTATTCGGTCTGCTCCGGTAATTATTAAATCAACTTTCTGACTGGCCATTATCCATGCTGCTGCATTATCGGTGATTATCTTATGTTCAATCCCTTGGTGATACAGCTCCCATGCTGTTAATCGGGCTCCTTGAAGTCTGGGTCTTGTCTCCGAAACGAGTACTCTAATTTTTTTCCCCCTTTCTGCTGCTAAGTATATCGGGGCAAGTGCACTTCCCCAGTCGCTGAAGGCTAGCCAACCTGCATTACAATGGGTCATTATTGTCGCCCCATCTGGTATTAAACGTTCTCCATTCTGTGCGATCGCCTGACATTGTGATTCATCGTCTGAGGCAAATCTATCGGCAGCCTCCTTTGCTGCAAGCGATGAATCTTTGGCTTTTTTATAAACCTGATTTAATCCGTGAAATAAATTGACTGCTGTCGGCCTGGTTGCTGCAATCTGCTGATATTTTTCATTTAACTCAATATCATTTTTTGCCTCTTTTGCTGCTAGAGACATAGCATAGGCAGCGGCCACTCCAATAGCTCCAGCTCCTCTAACTGTCATCTCCTTTATGGCTTGACAAACATGATCAGTGGTCAGTAACTCTACGATCTTAAACTCAAATGGCAACGAATTCTGATCAATCATATATAGCTTCCCCGATGAAAACCACAGCGTTTTATAGTGTTTGTTATTAACAATCATATTTTTTTGATGATTATTACATGACTTTCTTCGGGGTAAAGATAGAGTTTATATCTGATTGGCTTAAGATGTTCTCTTACGTCAGGAAATAGATCTTTTTCCAGAGTGCGGTATCCATGCTTGAATTTTGAATCCTTAGATTTTGAATTCTTGCCCCTCCTTTGTTCCTGATGCTAATAAGTTAATGGAAAGCGGGACTTAGAGGAATAAGAGAGGAGAGGTTATAAAAGAGTACTTTTGTATAGAAAATTTTTATTTGATGAGCCAGAGAATTGAGATAATGGCACCAGCAGGCTCTTGGGAGTCAGTTAGGGCGGCCGCAAAAGGTGGAGCAGGAAGTGTTTATTTTGGAGTGGGACGCCTTAATATGCGATCAAGATCATCGCAGAACTTTTCAATAGATGATTTAAAGGAGATCGCAAGTTTTTGTCGTGAAGTGGGTATGAAGAGCTATGTTACACTCAATACTATAGTGTATGACCATGAACTAGATGAGATGCGTAAAGTTGCTAATGCTTGCAAAGAGGCTGGTGTAAGTGCGATAATCGCTTCAGACTTATCTGTTTTGCAATATGTTAGTTCAATTAAACAGGAGATACATATAAGTACCCAGTGTAATATTACAAATATAGAGGCTGTTGAGTTCTTTTCGAAATTTGCAGACGTAATGGTACTTGCCCGGGAATTATCTTTGGATCAGGTGAAGAGGATTCATCGGCAAATCATTGAGAGGGATATTAGAGGGCCCAAAGGAAAACTTGTCGAACTTGAACTGTTTGCGCATGGAGCATTGTGTATGGCGGTGAGTGGGAAATGCTATCTAAGTTTAGATAATATGAACTCGTCGGCTAATCGGGGTGCATGCCTGCAGGTTTGTCGAAGGCCCTATAAAGTTACCGATATGGAAGGGGAGATAGAACTTGAGATAGACAATGAGTATATTATGTCTCCTAAAGACTTAAGCACTATTGGTTTTATTGATCAGATTGTAGATGCTGGTGTGAGTGTATTGAAGATTGAGGGGAGAGGCCGGTCACCGGAGTATGTTATGGAGGTGACAAGAGTTTATCGTGAGGCTGTAGATGCTATCCAAGCAGGTCAGTACACTTCTGAACGTATTGAGGGGTGGAAGACTAGGCTCTCTACTGTCTATAATAGGGGCTTCTGGGATGGTTATTATCTTGGTCAAAAACTGGGTGAATGGAGTGAAGGATATGGCTCAAAAGCCTCACGCACCAAGAAGTATATAGGAAAAGTCACTAATTACTTTAGTAACATTGGGGTCGCAGAGTTTAAACTTGAAACCGATGAGCTTAAAGCAGGGGATAGCATCATTATCAATGGACCAACCACAGGGGTGGTAGAACACACTGTTGGTGAAGTTCGTTTAGATTTAACCCCTGTGGAGGTTGCCCCGAAGGGCTCCTTATGTTCTGTGGCGTTACCTGAAATGGTTCGTCGTCAGGATAAACTGTTTAAATGGGTAGAGTCAGAATAATTTCTTGGACTCAGGGTTAATCTTTTAGAAAAAAAGCGGCTACTAACGCAAGTGCCAGAAACATTCCAAAGAGTAACCAATAGGTGCTCTCTTTCGTCTTAACTGTACCTTCCTCTTTTCCTCTCCTTGGAGAAATTGATGCATTTTGTTTTTTGCTTTCCATGTGTCTTCTCGGTTTGTGTGTCCTATGAATAGTGAATTTTGAAAGTGGTAGTGTTTACTGTCGGAACAGTTTTGTGAGGGTTTCCTTTAACTACTACATATAAAGAACAAATAAATTCAAAAAGGGTTTAGATTTTAAAGTCTACCTAGTAGTATTTTATAAGACAGAAGATTAGATATTAAGGTTGTCTGTTGAGTCAAATATTTTTTACGGGTACATATGTTGTTTTTTGGGTATCTATGGTATAGGCAGCGCCCGGGTATCTTTCATGGAATTGAGAGGATCATTTGTAAGATCTCTGACACTTGTCAAAGAAAGCATTATCATTGCCAAGTTCGATTTAGAACCAGATTAATGAAAAGTCATGATCTATTTTGTAATACAATGGATTATGGCAGGAGCGAAATTGCGATATTTTGTATTTTTGCAACAAATTTGATTATATGCAACTTAGCGAACAGGAATTATTCAGACGTCAGGCCCTAGAGGAACTGCGTAGTCTGGGAATTGAGCCTTATCCGGCTGATCTTTTCGAAGTCAATGTTCACTCTGATGAGATTCATCGTCTCTTTCCATCCGATAATACCCTATTCCAACAGGTGTCATTAGCCGGTCGTATAATGGGAAGAAGAATCATGGGGGCTGCTTCTTTTGTGGAACTTCAAGACTCCATGGGCCGTATTCAACTCTATGTTAAAAGAGATGAATTGTGCCCAACCGAGGACAAAACTTTCTATAATACGGTATTTAAACGTCTACTAGATATTGGCGATTTTATCGGTGTAAAAGGTTATGCCTTTGTTACCCAAATGGGTGAGATCTCTATACATGTCACTGAACTCAAAATCCTTTCTAAATCGCTAAAACCCTTACCCGTTGTTAAGGAAAAAGATGATAAGGTTTTTGATGCTTTTACTGATCCTGAAGCTAGATATAGACAACGTTACGTAGACCTAGTCGTTAATCCTGAGGTTCGTGAGATCTTTAGAAAAAGAACAAAACTCGTAAATTCCATGCGTGAGTTTCTCAATGCTAAAGGTTATCTCGAAGTTGAAACGCCAATTTTGCAACCTCTTTATGGTGGCGCTGCGGCCAGACCTTTTAAAACTCACCATAATAGTTTGGATATGACTCTTTACTTGCGAATTGCCAATGAGTTATATCTAAAAAGACTTATTGTCGGTGGTTTTGATGGAGTCTATGAGTTCTCTAAAGACTTCAGAAATGAGGGAATGGATAGGTTCCATAACCCAGAGTTTACACAGATGGAGTTGTATGTTGCTTATAAAGACTACGACTGGATGATGAACCTCGTCGAGGAAATGGTCGAAAAAATGGCTATGGATATTCATGGTACTACCCAAGTTAAAGTCGGCGAGAATATCATCGACTTTAGAAGACCATGGAAACGATTCACTATGTTTGAGGCTATTGAGCATTTCACCAAAATAGATATCTCCCATATGGATGAGCCTCAACTTAGGACAGTTGCTAAAGATCTTAAGATTGAGCTTGATGAAACTATGGCTAAAGGCAAAATCATCGATGAAATCTTTGGAGAAATGTGCGAACCCTACCTAATCCAACCTACCTTCATTACTGATTACCCTGTCGAAATGTCGCCTCTGGCTAAAAAACATCGCTCTAAAGAGGGTCTTGTTGAGCGTTTCGAAGCTATATGTAACGGTAAGGAGATTTGTAATTCATTCAGTGAGCTCAATGACCCTATCGACCAACGGCAACGCTTTGAAGGACAACTTGAACTTGGCCGACGCGGAGACTCTGAATCTATGGTACTCGATGAGGATTTCCTACGAGCTCTCGAATATGGGATGCCTCCAACCGCCGGATTGGGTATCGGTATAGATAGAATGGCTATGATTATGACCAATTCTCACTCTATTCAGGAGGTACTGTTGTTCCCTCAAATGAAACCTGAAAAGATGGCTGTGATTAGTTCTGATGAGGAATTCGCCGCATTGGGCATCCCCACCGAATGGATCCCCGTCCTTAAAAATAGTGGCTATCAAACCATCGACAATCTTAAAAAAGTTGCACCCGGTACTCTCTTTAATCAACTCGGGGGACTTAGGAAAAAGAATAAACTCGAGATCGCAATGCCAACTTTAGATCAAGTAAAATCCTGGCTTGGTTTATAGTATTGACTTAGTAAAGAGGGTGCTATGAAAATCATAGCACCCTCTTTTGTTTTAGGATATTTATCTATAGAAATTGAGGTAGTCTATTTTACCAGTTAACATCCGCAACTACCTCCACATCCACATTGATGATGGTCTTCATGCGCATATTTTTTCGCCTCTATCTCCATCACAATGGCTTCGTTTAATGAATAGAAACTTTCAACAATCTCATCCCTTAAAAGTGCGTACTTCTCTCTCTTTTCTTCCGTGGTTCCTGTGAAAAGCTCAGTGTCTATAAAGCTTTTATGTAGCTTATGCCTCACCTTCTTAGTAAATGTAGGCATTTGGTCTCTTGCTTCTTCACTGACAGATATTACAATATCCCATTTCTTATCTAAATACTCAGTAATCGCCTTGGGCTTTTGGCCGGTGAGATCTATCCCTATCTCCTTCATGGATGAAATAACTTCTTCAGGGATGTTATTACTTGGTGTTACCCCTGCTGAATAGACTTCTATCTCACTATTATTTGCTGCTAACCAGGCATGAGCCATCTGACTTCGTGCACTATTTTGAGTTCCAACTATTAATACTTGCATATGGTTCTTTGTTATTACAATTACTATGAAACTATTTTAAGGGCAAATTGTTCGCTTATTTAGAATAATTCTTTATATCCCTCGGTTCACAGTGTTATTCTTATCGATTCTCAATGCCTTTTCCAGTTGTGAACTTTTTTTTAAATTTTGTGTTTAGTAATTCTCTTATACGTGTGAATGCTTAGTTTTATGGGTGTAAATCAAAAAGGAGTCGAGCAATTCGACTCCTTTTTGTCTATAGGTATATTAATGTATCTCTTGCATTGCAGTTGCGAAGCCTATTATAAAAGATATTAAAAAGGTTAATCCAGTTAAAGCAAAGCTAATTATTACGGTTAATGAGAAGTAGCGCTTAAGGGCTTTAAATCCAGAATAGAAATCTGCATCACTGTTGGTTAATAATGCCTTCTTTATTCTCTTTGAGAAGGAGAAGAGGAAATAGGTCAATACAAATGAAAATGGAATTAGAAAGATCAAAACGAACATAGTACCGACTATTTGCGGTGGCATCGTTTCACTAATAATGATTGTGTAGAAAATACTTATTATTGAGAGGGTTATTAAAATACCGAAAATGATTAGAAAAATACCCATTCCCATGGCCCATCGGGCAGCAGAATAGAGCTCCCGAGCTGCCGTTTCGTGTAATTCGGTCTTTCTTTCTCCGTTTTTATTTGCTAGATCTTCCATGACTTTTTTTTGGTAAAAGTAAAAAACTTTATTTTGAGTTAATCTTTTTGATTGGAAAGATTAAGATCAACGACCTTAGCTAAATTTGATCTCTCCATATCCTCTTCGCTCTCTCGTATGTTTGTGGCGATGATAAAGGACCGAGATGTATAGCTAATGTTGTATT
>CAYUII010000003.1:0-101336 GCA_964444785.1 uncultured Bacteroidales bacterium
GATGGTTTTATATCCAGAAAACTATGATTTAAAGAATCTGATGGATGTTTTATCAGAGAGGGGAGAGGTAATGAATATGTCGAAGTATGCCAATAATGTAGAGTACAGACGGGCGATTATGATCATGGGACAAGAGCCGTTTTATGATACCGGGAATCTTCTGTTAAGGGCATCAGAGCAGTTAGATAGTCCTGTTGGGGTTGTTCATATTAAGGCTTATAAAACAGAGGAGGAGCTGTTTGATTGGTTGGAAAGGAATAGGGATGCTATACAGTGTGTAGTTGGAATTGCAGAAGATCCAAGATTTATCAAACCTGGGCGGGGGCAGTATCCAGAGTTATGGGATTATGCTGATGGCGTAGATGTTATGGATTTTTTGTTTTGCATAAAAAAATAGTTCAGATATAGTTGACTTTTTGTATTTATTTCTTACCTTTGCAGACCTAAAATTAAAGCGTTAAAGAAATGAAACAAGGGATTCATCCAAGCGATTACAGACTTGTCGTTTTCAAAGATATGTCGAACGACTATACGTTCATCACCCGTTCAACCGTAAAGACAAAAGAGACGATCGTAATGGAAGATGGTGTGGAGTATCCTGTAGTGAAGCTTGAAATTTCACACATGTCACATCCTTTTTATACCGGTAAGATGAAGCTTGTTGACACCGCCGGTCGTGTTGATAAGTTTAAGAGCCGCTATCAGAAGCACATCGATCAAAGAAATCAGAAGTAGTCTTCTCGTTTTTTGTAGCCAAAATATCATGGCCTTCGGAAATCCGGAGGCCTTTTTGTGTATTTAGTCGTCAGAATAGGCAACTCTGCGTTTTTTTTTAAGTCTAACAAACATTACAAGTCCTTTCGTTGTTTCAATTTTGTAACTTTGATCAATAAGGTATGGTACTTTTTGTTTCTTGAAAGTGACTATTAGTAAACGAAAATATAAACTTGAAGCCTGCTACCATGAACTACATTCTATTCGATGATTATTCACGCAATAACCTGCTTCCTTTAACTTTTACACGACCTGTTTGTGACTTACAATTTGGTATCCTGTCTATCCGTGAAAAGTGGGAAAGAGTTTTAAATGCAACCACGTCAACCTTAACAGAAGATTATCTTGGCGAGAAGTTTCCGATTGTCAAGGGGAATAACAATATTCTAATTAACGGCTCTATCTCACCCTCTGATGAGTTGTTGAAGTTAATAGGAAGTTTAAAAGCCAATCAGGCATTGGTAAGCAAAGATAGTATAGTGGCTTTGCATGTATCAGGAGATGATTTGGAGAAAATCGGTGAAGGAGATACTGAAGGAATAGAAGAGATCTCTATCGATATACCCTTGCTTAAACTTAATTATCCTTGGGATATTGTTTCTGGAAGCCAGGCAGCTATTGAGTTTGATTATGAGCTGTTAACTAAGGGAAGAAAGAGTATGCCTATCCCTCCTCATGTTAGGGCTATTAACCCGGAAAGGATCTTTATAGAACAGGGCGCTGTGGTAGATAATGCCATTCTTAACGCTAGTGAAGGCTCCATATATATTGGCCCAGGTGCCAGGGTAATGGATGGAGCCATGATTCGTGGCACGTTTGGAATGGCGGAAAGCTCAACTGTTAAGATGGGTGCTGTGGTCTATGGCCCAACAGCCATTGGGGCATTTGCTAAAATAGGAGGTGAAGTAGAACACTCTATCTTATTTGCTTATTCAAATAAACCACATCCCGGATACCTCGGCCATTCGGTCATCGGTCAATGGTGCAACTTAGCTTCAGGAACTACGGTTGCTAATTTGAATAATACCTATCGTACCGTTCGCGCCTGGAACTATACCCAACAAAAGTTCATTGATACGGGTCTTCAATTCTTAGGCCTGATTATGGGTGACCATTCTAAAACCGGTATTTTAACCATGTTTAATACCGGAACTATTGTTGGCGTTAATAGCAATGTATTTGGTAGTGGTTATCAACGGAACTTTGTTCCTTCATTCGTTTGGGGTGGTACAGGCGGTTATACCTCCTATGATATCAAAAAGGCCATTGAAACCGCAAGTTATGTCTATAAACGTAGAGAGTATGATTTCGATGCTATCGAACATAAACTACTAACGAGTGTTTATGAGATAACCTTTAATAATATCAGGCTATAGAAGGAAATTTCTCAGAATTGCCCCCTGACTCTTATGGGTTCAGGGGGCTTTTTCTTGGCATTATTATTGACATATAGAGGAACTGGCAGTTTAGACTGACACTAGTAGGGTCATTTAATGTAGTCTAACTAGATGTAATATAATTGCTTAAGTTTTTTAAAGTGCTTTTTTATTATTGATAGTTGATCTAAAAATATGTTTAAACTGTCAAATTGGCTTAAATATGAATGAAACTGACAATAAAAGTAGACCATTTAAGATGACAGATCTTTTACAGAGCGATGCTGAATTTATCCCACTGATCAGCCCACAGGATGAAGATGAGATGTACAAAGAAGAGGTGCCTTCTACGCTACCCATTCTTGCTCTAAGAAATACGGTGCTCTTTCCTGGAGTGGTCATCCCAATTACTGTAGGACGAGATAAATCGATTGCTTTAATTAAGGATAGTTATAGAAAAGGCTCTCTGATTGGTGTCTCAACACAACGGGATGGTAATACAGAAGATCCCGGACTGGAAGACCTTTACCATCTTGGAACGATGGCTCGTATACTTAAGACGGTTCAAATGCCCGATGGGAATACTACTGTAATAATTCAGGGAAGAAAGAGATTTGTCATTGATAGTCTTGTTCAGCTTGAACCCTATATGGTTGCTAATGTTTCAGCATGCGAGAGTGAGACTTTCCCCGATAATAGCAAGACTTTTTCAGCTACGATATCTTCAGTAAAGGATCTTGCCCTTCAGATCATCAGAAAGTCTTCAAATTTACCTGCTGAAGCGGCTGTGGCCATCGGAAACATCGAGAGTCCTGCTTTCCTTTTAAACTTCATTAGCTCGAATATGAATCTAGGAACTGCTGAAAAACAGCGTCTCCTAGAGCAAAGTAATATGTTGAGAAAGGCTCAGGATATTCTGACTCATCTCACCAATGAACTCCAAATGGTTGACCTTAAAATGGAGATCCAAAATAAGGTTAAAGGAGAGATCGACAAGCAGCAACGTGATTATATGCTGCAACAACAGATGAAAACCATTCAGGAGGAACTAGGGGTTGACCCTAACAAAGAACTCTTTGATGAGCTTTTAACGAAGGCTCTCAATATGAATTGGTCTAAAGAGGTTGAAGAGACTTTCTTTAAAGAGTTAAGAAAATTCCAACGTATGCATCAAGCCTCTGCTGAGTTTACTCTACAGTTGAATTATCTTGAGACACTACTTGCCTTGCCTTGGAATGTTTATAGTAAAGACCAACTCGATATTAAACGAGCTAGAAAGGTCCTCGACCATGACCATTTTGGGTTGGAAAAAGTTAAAGAGCGTTTGCTTGAGTATCTTGCGGTCTTGAAGTTGAAGGGCAATATGAAGTCGCCTATCCTTTGTCTGGTGGGACCTCCGGGGGTTGGCAAGACCAGTCTTGGTAAATCGTTGGCTAAAGCAATGGGACGTAAATATATCCGAATGTCGCTTGGTGGGCTGCATGATGAAGCAGAAATCAGAGGCCATAGGAAGACTTACATCGGTGCGATGCCAGGTCGAATTATACAAAACCTAAAAAAGGCTAAAACATCTAATCCCGTTTTTGTCCTTGATGAGATTGACAAAGTGGCAGGTAGTACTTTTCATGGAGACCCGGCATCTGCTTTGCTTGAGGTGCTCGATCCAGAACAGAATAAAGCCTTTTATGACAATTTCCTTGAGCTGGAGTATGATCTGTCTAATGTGATGTTCGTGGCAACTGCCAATACGATGAGTTCTATACATCCTGCTTTAAGAGATCGTTTTGAAGTCATTGAAATCAGTGGATACCTCCAAGAGGAGAAACTTCAGATTGCAAAGAATCATTTGGTTCCAAAACAATTGGCTGATCATGGTCTAAAAAAGAAAGATCTCAGGTTTTCTGATGAGTTTCTTGAAGCTTTAGTCGATAATTATACCCGCGAATCAGGGGTTCGTGGTTTAGAGAAGTTAATTGCAAAGGTTATTCGTTATAGTGCTCTTCAAATAGCCGAAGGGGTAGAGGAGTATAATAAAAAGCCTTCCCCTGCTGATTTAAAAGCAATACTTGGTCCTGCGCCCTTCTCCAGAGATAAGGCATCAGAACAGGAGATGGCCGGTGTGGTAACCGGTTTGGCTTGGACAGCCGTAGGAGGAGAAATCTTATATGTCGAGGCCTCATTAAGTAAAGGCGAAGGCCGTCTTACTTTGACAGGTAGCCTTGGCGATGTTATGAAAGAGTCTGCCACTTTAGCGTTTGAATATATAAAAGCGCATGCTCATCTACTTGATATTGCCTCTGAGGTCTTTAAGAGTTGGAATGTACATATACATGTTCCTGAGGGAGCCACCCCTAAAGATGGTCCTTCTGCTGGAGTTACCATGATTACTGCGTTGGCTTCTGTCTTTACTCAACGAAAAGTAAGACCTGCTCTGGCGATGACAGGAGAGATAACACTCCGTGGAAAAGTTCTTCCTGTTGGTGGTATCAAAGAGAAGATTTTAGCGGCTCGCAGAGCTAGCATCTCAGACATTATCTTACCAGCTACTAATAAAAAAGATATAGAGGATATCTTACCTGTCTATTTGACGGGCTTAACTTTCCACTATGTCGAACAGATGAGTGAGGTCATTGAGTATGCTCTTTTATCTGAAAAAGTAAAGAACCCGATAAACATTGGTTAATAATATTTTGTTCGTAATTTTGCCTGCTATAGTTCAATATTGAACTATAGCAGGTTTTTATTACCTCTGTATTTATAGTCTGCTACACAACAAAAGCGAACATGAAATACTTCCTCACGGTATTTCTTAGTTTTTTCAGCTTACAATATGGCTTTAGCCAGAAAAGCTGGACAATCATAGAAGAGCAACCTGAAACAGGTTACCAGTTATCCTATTATATTAAGGGTAGTAAAATGGCTGTTGTCGATGAATTCTCGACCTTAGTCTATGATACCAAAAATAGTAATATGACGGTGATACTCCCTCAGATAAGAGCCTATTATACTGGAACTTTACTTGAATATAGGGAAGGAATGGTTGCCCAAGTAAAAACAAGAGCTCAGAAAGCAAGAGGAGAGAATAAAAAACTTCTTCTTCAAATGGCTGATGCTTTAGAGAAGGCAACGACCTCTTCAAGAGATGTCAGTCCGGATATTGAGGTGAGACTAGTTAGCGATGGTCCAGTTGTTCTAAATTATCCGACTAAGAAGTACCAGGTTATTGTCAATGGAAAGGTTAGACGCGAGATGTTTATATCTAATGAGCTTCCTGTATTTTCCCAGATTGGTTTTGAAGGGATTGCAGCGTTTAGGAGGCAGATGAGTCTTTTCGTACAGTATAATGTGTTTTTTGAAGATAACGCCCAATATATAGCATTAATGGATCAAGGATTGATGCTTTCTTATACCGACTTTGAGGCGGGTTATGCCATTAAAACTCTTGTGAAAAGTGTTAGTCAACGTGTCTTTTCCGATAAGCAGTTTCTTCCCCCAACAGGCTATAAAAAGTTGTCGGCTGCAGAACTTGCCTCCGCCCAATTAGATATGAGCGGAGGGGGGAGTGCAGATTTAATGCCATAAGGTTTTAGTTCTTTGGCGCATTGGTTGGTTTAGCCATCTTTTCGGCTATATACTTCTCCCAAGTTGTGGTTTTATACAACTCTGAGCCTAAAAATTCTAGCATATATTTAAAGACACCGGCTTCCTGAAAACCTGGAATAGTGGTAAGCATCTTGTAATCGCTATCTAAAACAACAAATGAAGGGTAAGACAGTCTATTGTTCAGCAAGGCTCCTGCCAGTTCATGGGTTGATCTATTCTTTCCTGGCTCTGGATTTTTAAACCAAACGTTGACAAATTGAATCGAATCTTTCTGTTCTGCATTAAACTTAGCCGCATAAAACCATTTATTCATACGTCTTGCAACGGCGGTATCCTGAAAGGTGGTTTGATCCATCCTCTTACACCAGCCACACCAATCAGTATAAACATCAATGAAGATTTTTTTTGGGTTCTCTTTCATTAAAAGTTGAGTCTCGGTGAGATTCCTCCAGGTGATGGGGGCGTTCTCTTGTGCCTTGAGTTGGCTGGAAAATATCAAAGCAATTATGCTGGAGAAAATAAGTGTGTTTATTTTTGTCATATAACTAATAAAATAGACCCAAAAATATGGGTTTGTTTTTGACTATGAAAGAAAAAGTACGAACAAAAACAAGAGCCATCATGAAGAATCAAAAGTTAGAGTTGACTAGAGAATTTATCCATAGACTTCCTAAAGCAGAATTGCATTGCCATCTGGATGGCTCTTTACGGGTTTCTTCAATCATTGATATCGCTGCTATTGAGGGTGTAACCTTACCCTCTACTGACCCCGAAGAGTTAAAGAGCCTTTTAGCGGTTGGATTAGAGTGCCCAAGTTTGGAGGTTTATCTCCAGTCTTTTGATATTACCTGTTCGGTATTACAGAGTAAGGAGGCATTACAGCGAGCTGTTTATGAGTTAGCCGAAGATTGTGCTTCAGAGAATGTCAGGTATCTTGAGATTAGATTTGCCCCTATTTTACATACGAAGAGAGGACTTAAGCTTGTGGAGGTGATAGCAGCTGTTCTGAAGGGTAAAGAGCAGGCTGAACGTGATATGAATATAAAACTTGGAATAATCATCTGCTCCTTACGACATAATGATCCAGAAGAGTCGTTGATCGCTGCCGAGTTAGCTGTAGCCTTTAAAAATAAAGGGATCGTTGGATTTGATTTGGCTGGTGCGGAGAAGGATTTTCCAGCGCGTAATCATAAGGATGCTTTTGATCTCATCATAAAAAATAATATTAACACCACTGTTCATGCTGGTGAGGCCTATGGACCAGAGAGTATTCATCAGGCGCTTCATCATATCTCGGCTAATCGGATTGGACATGGAACTCGTTTGAGAGAGAATGGCGATCTGTTGAATTATGTAAATGACCATAGAATTCCTTTAGAGATGTGTATTACTTCTAATGTACAGACCAAAGCGGTTGATATGGTTGAGCATCACCCAATAAAGTTCTATTTTGATTATGGTCTTAGGGTTACTATAAATACTGATAACCGGCTTGTCTCTGATACCACTTTAACTGATGAGTATATGTTGGCGATTGAGAAGTTTGGGTTTACGCCTGATGAGTTGAAGTATTTAGTACTTAATGGATTTAAATCTGCTTTTTTGCCCTATGCCCAGAAGGTTGATATGGTGGCTATGGCCATGAAGGAGATGGAGGAGATGGGCTTATTGATTAGAAAAGATTACATTTAGGTTAAACAAAGAGTTGTTTTCAGTGTATAATAATCACACTAATCTTTTAAAATGCGAACGGGTGAGGTTTTAGGGGTTGCAGCATATGCCGGACAGATCATCCTTGAGAATGGTGGGGAGACCTATCGTGTAGAGGAGACTATTGAGAAGATCTGTAAGGCATATGGGCTTGAACAGGGTCAGAGTTTTGTAACCCCAACCGGCATTATGGCTTCAGGGTATAAAGATCCTGGGGACATGAGATCGCTTATTATTAGAATTAAATCCAGGACAGTTAATCTTGATAAGATTGAAAAGGTAAATGCTTTATCGAGATTGATTTATCATGAGAAGTTAACGGTTGAGGAGTTTCGTTTAAGGTTAGCGAAGATAGATGCTCGACCGACGTATCATTTTTGGATTAATGTACTTTTTGCTGGAATAGCGGCAGGGGCTTTTGCCATCATGTATGGAGGAAGTTTATTGGATGGTATCTCGGCTTTTTTTGTTGGGTTGGTGGTAAAGTATTTGGTTTTATGGGCAGGTCGTTATTCTATTAATGATTTTTTCATTAATCTTTCAGGAGGTGCTTTGGTTTCCGGGTTAGGGATGATACTAAGTTATATTGGTTTTGGGGAGAATCCGGAAAAGATCATCATTGGATCGATCATGTTATTGGTACCTGGTTTAGCGATAACCAATGCTATAAGAGATACATTAGCTGGTGATCTGGTTGCTGGTATGGCCAGAGCCATGGAATCATTTTTGGTTGCTGTTTCTTTGGCAGCTGGTGCTGGGGTGGTTGTTAGTTTATGGTTTAAACTATTTGGAGGATACTAATGGGTTATTTAGTTGATGCAGTATCATCATTGGTTGCGACAGTCAGTTTTGCCGTACTCTTTAATATTAGAGGGCGTAATGTCTTATGGGCCGGTGTTGGTGGAATGATTGGATGGCTAACAAACTCCATTTTAGTCAATGAGGGTATCTCTCCGATCTTTGCATTGGTGGTATCGTCAATTGTATTCAGTACCTATTCTGAGATTACGGCTCGAATTTTACGAACACCTGTAACCACCTTAATTATTTGTGCATTGATTCCGTTAGTTCCTGGTGGTGGAATGTTTTATACTATGCTTGCAACGGTGGAGGGGGATACAGATAAAGCTACCTCTTTAGCGTTGACAACGATTGGTAATGCCGGGGCATTAGCAGCAGGGGTTATATTTGTCTCTACAATAATGCGACTTATCCCAGAGATTAGACAGCGAAGATCATTTTAAAAAAAGAGAGCCGGCAAGTTAATTGCCGGCTCTTGCCTTTTTAGTGGTGATGGTGCCCATCAGGACCATGAACATGTCCATGCGCAAGTTCTTCCTCAGAGGCATCTCTTAACTCGAGAATTTCACCTGAGAAATGCAGAGCTTGTCCTGCTAATGGGTGGTTGAAGTCCATTTTAACAATCTTATCAGTAATCTCCAGAACGAGACCGTCTAAGCGATGACCTTCTTGGTCTTGCATAGGAATGGTGTTACCTAAAGAGACTAATGACTCATTGAGTTTGCCGTTTTCCTTGAAAATTTCAATATCAACGTCAATGATGGCTTGAGGGTTTTTCTCGCCATAAGCCTGTTCAGGTGTAAGTCCAAAGCTAAATAGATCACCCTTGGCTTTTCCTTCAATGTTGGCTTCGAAATCGGGCAGTAGCATGCCTGAACCGAAGATGAAAGTTAAAGGACCTCCATCGGCTGTGGTCTGAATCATTTCTCCTTCAGCATTATCAGCACGAAGTTCATACGATAAGGAAACCACCTTGTTTTTAGAAATAGTCATGTTGTTGAAAAATAAAGGTGATGCGGAGGCCTTTAGCTGACCAGCATCACCAGATTATTTATTAAAAAATGATAATGTGTCTTTCTTGGGCAAAATTAGTTATAATTCTCATTCGTAGAGTGTTTTGATATCCATTTATGCTAACAATTTAATCATGTCTGATAGGAATTTGTTGGGGAGATGGAAAGACATCTACCGTTATGGTATTTGACAAGGCCGGGTTATTCGCTAAACAGGTTGTAATGTTACTAGTAAGTCGGCAGGTTATAACATCGCCTTGAAGTGGATGGTAACTGAAGACCGTGTTACCGGAAGATACATTGTTTCCATTAACAACCACTCAAGTATGGGCTTTGCCCCCCTGGTTACTATTTGAACAATAAAAATGGCTTTGTTACTCTTACAAATGGTTCCTTGTTGAGTAATGGTTATCGAAACAGGTAATGGCTAATTTATTCATTTTCACCAATCAATCTGTTTTTAATAGCATATTTGATTAGACCTACAACGCTTTTAGTTTGTGTTTTGGTAAAGATATTTCGACGGTGGGTTTCTACAGTGCGTTCACTAATAAATAGTTTACGAGCAATCTGGTCATTATTTAATTCCTGAGCAAGAAGGTTAAGAATTTCGAGTTCACGAACTGTCAGCTTTGCTGTTGGAACTGATTTATCTGGTTTTTCATTTCGAAGCTTGATGCTGTCCATTAGAATAGCTTGAACCGATTTGCTTAGGTATTTTTCGCCGTTGGCTACTGTTCTAATAGCTTCAATGACCTCATTCATACTTGTTCTTTTAAAGATATAACCTGATGCTCCAGCTTCAATCATTAAGGTTATCATCTGAACATCCTCATGCATTGTCAATGCTATAATATTAACGTTCTGATCTGTTTCTTTTATTTTTCTGGTAACATCGACGCCAGAAATCTCTGGCATACTTATATCAACTAATGCTACATTTACGTTTGTTTTCTTTATCACCTGAATAGCCTCGCCTAGGTTCTGGGCTCCGGCTACAAATTCAATTTCAGATTCATCTTGAAGTAATGATCTGATGCCATCAATCATTAACTGGTGGTCATCTATAATCATTACGCTAATCTTTTTTTCCATATCTAATTTATTAATGGGATTGTAACAGTTACAATGGTGCCCCGATTGCGAATGGCATCTACAAAAACACTTCCATGGAAATTTTCTACCCTCGACCGTAGGTTGCTAATCCCACTCTCAGAAAATCCTGGATGCGAACAATCGAATCCTTTCCCATTGTCTTCCACCATCAAATTGATTTCATCACTGCTTTGAACTAACTGAAGTGAAATAGACGTTGCCTCAGCATGTTTGATCACATTGTTTACTAATTCCTGAACGGCACGATAAAGGGTGTTTTGTATTAGCGTATCGAGGTCATCTATCACTCCGAATGATTCAAATTCTACCTGTAGCTTGTTGCTCCGGTTCAATCGATTCACCATATCGAGAATAGCTCCCTCAAGACCTTTGGCAATTAGAACTGATGGTGTTAAATTATGCGAGATTTCACGGAGCTCTTCGAATGCAGCGTCAATGCTTTGAAGTGCTCCTTCCAGTAATTCGGTTTGCCGTTCTTTGTTTAGATCAGCACGCTGACTAATAGCACTTAGATTAAGACGTGCCACTGATAGTATTTGACCAAGACCATCATGTAATTCGCGACCTATTCTCCTACGTTCCAGTATTTCGGCCTCACTTGCTGCCCTTGATTTTTTTTCATTTAGACTAACAACTACACTATGAAGTTTTTCGGACTGTCGATAACGGTAATTTCTGAATAGAAAGAATAAGGCCAGTAGGCTCAATACAAAAACAATTGCGATGGATACGGTTAGCAGGTTCTTGCGACTTATCACCAAGCTCTTTCTATCAATCTCCAGTTGTTTAATCTTGTTTGCCTCGTTGAGAGAGGTGATTTCCTGATTATATACCTGTCTCAAAGATGCTTGGTTTACATGTTGATCTCTCAATAAAATATATTCTTTATAATAGGCTAGACTCACTTTGTAATCACCTTTAGACTCGTGAATCTCTGAAAATAATCGGTGGCATTCGTAACCTAGTACCTCGTTTTTTAATCTGTTTGCTACTGATTGCGCCGATACAGCATAAAGAAGAGCCTCTCCTTCCTTTCCTTTGGTGAGTAATACTTTGGCTAATCCTATCATCGCATAAGCCTCGCGATAGGGATCATTAATCTGTTTTGCAATCTTGAGAGCCTGCGAATAATGGCTCATTGCCTTATCTTCCAGACCCGATGCGTGATACATATCTCCATAAGCATTATAAACTAAACAAACAGCAAGCCAGTTCTCTGTTTTCAGAGAGTGATCCAACGACTGATCCAAGTATTTTGCGGCTGAATCAATTTCCATTCTAGCAATAAATACGGTGCCTAAGTTGTTAAAGATCGTTGGCAAAACCAAACTGTCATTGGCCTTTATCGCAATTTTACAAGCACGACGAAGGTACTCCTCACCTTTGTTATATTCTTCAAGACTGAGGTAAATCGTGCCTATATTGTTTAGAACACTTATTAAGAGATTTTCTGATTTTGCTATATCTAATGCCTTGATCAGAAATCCAATAGCAACTCGGTAATTACCAGTGCGCTGGTTTACATCACCCAGATTGTTGTATATTATTGCTAACTGATTGCTATCTGGTTTGTCAGTTGATAACTCTAGGGCTTGATAATAGTAGCTTAAAGCCTGCTCGTAATTGTCTTGTACCTGATAGGTTGCTCCAACGAAGTTCAATAGCTTAATCTTTGACTGCACTACCAAAGGTTTAGCTTGTTGTAAAATACTTTTAGCCATCTTCCTGGCACTGTCAATATTGGTATAGAATACTCTTCGAGCTACAAGCAATACAGAGTCAGTTTCGTCAACAATCAAAACATTGTGATCCGATTCGGTCATGGTCTCATGGCGAATCTGCCATAACCAACTGCTTGCTCCCCCAAGAAAGATAATCAATATTAGTACGAACCATATCAATCGCTTCTTGATAATCAATTTCATACTGTTTAAAGTATCAACCATATGGTTTTATCTTCAGTTGATTTTTTATGCAACATCCTATATGGCAAAGGTACACCAATTAAAATTTCATTTTCTTTAGCTTCTAATACCTACCTATTGCTAAATTAGCGTTGTATTGGTAAACGGATATCCATAGCTGTTTTTCATTTCCTTCATCCTGCCTTTGTTAACAATCTGTTTTATAAAAATTTAGAATGATTTTGGGTTTAGTTGTAAGCTTTTGTAAGTGACGATCCGAATGTTTTTTTACAATAAATCTAAGTGCTGGTACGGATCTAAAAACAAGGGGAAAATAGGTGCAAACACGGATTCATAACTTTCTATTTGGGGATACTTTTGTATCAATTATTTACCAATCATTTAATTCTTAAAAATACGATTGACATGTTTACTTTGTCCAAAAGAACGGGGCATATTCTAATGTCCATTTTGTTGTTACTGGCGCTGGGAAGTAATCCTTTTTCGATAAAAGGACAGACACTCAACGTGTTAAAAGACGTATGGCCTGGGGTAGGCAACTCGTCATCTATTTATAACTGGATGGCTGTAGCGAATGGCAAGTTGTTTTTTACAGCTGAGGATGAATCACATGGATTGGAACTATGGGTTTCTGATGGGACAGAGGCTGGAACGACTCTATTAAAAGATATTTATCCCGGATCAACTTGGAGTTCCGCAGGATGGGCAGGCAATTTTGCCACATGTAATGATAAACTATTCTTTATTGCCAAAGATGATGTTCATGGTGCTGAGTTATGGGCCTCTGATGGAACGGTAGGGGGTACATATCTTGTGAAAGATATTGGAATAGATCTTGGTTCAAGCTGGAGTGGACTTGGTAATTATGGCCAATCTGGTCAGTTATATACTTACAATAATAAAGTTTATTTCGCAGCATGCGATGGTCGTACCTCTGCAGGATATCACGACGTTGAACTATGGTGTTCTGACGGAACGGAATCTGGTACTTATATGTTAAAAGATATCCGACCGGATGAGAGTAGTCAACCTAAAGAGTATTGTGAATTTAACGGTTTGCTTTTTTTTAATGCCTATGATGGAAGTCAGAGCCTAGGAGGACATGGTGGGGAACTATGGGTATCTGATGGTACAAATGGTGGAACACATCTTTTTAAAGACATTGCTCCAGTGGCCTCTAGTGAAACGCCACAATATTTGACTGTTTGTGGTGATAAAATGTTCTTCACGACAGATGATGGTACACATGGGAAAGAGCTATGGGTTACTGACGGCACTGACGTTGGAACTTACCTTGTTAAAGACATTTGTACTGATGCGGGAATCGGTAGCTATCCACGCTATCTGACTGCAATGGATGGCCTTATGTACTTTAGAGCTTTTACAAGTAATGCTCCAGGAGCTTTGTATCGTAGTGACGGAACCGAGTTAGGTACTTATCAAGTGGCTCCAAGTATATTAGACCCGGTAAACCTCAAGGTTTTTAATGGTAAGTTATATTTTATTGCTGCAAATACCTTTGCCGGAGGTGGAATTGGTAATTATGAATTGTATGCATATACCGAAGCTACGGGTGCTATACTCGTAAAAGAGATCAATCCAGACCCTAGTTTTGGTATTGACTTCCAGCCAGGTTCAAACTTCCCAGAAGGATTTGTTGAATATAATGACAAGTTATACTTCAGGGCTTCTGATGATGGTTATGGGACAAAACTTTGGCAAACTGATGGCACTGAATCTGGAACGATTGCTACCCCCAATCAGGATTGTCCCTATCCAGATCCTCTTACACCCCAGATTTTAACGAATTTCACCTTCAAAACTTACAATGGCTCACTTTATTTTCCTGGAGCATATTTTGATGACCCCGCTGCTGAAGTTTATAAGTTGACATCTGAACCTGGCCAATATCAGGTTACTGGCAGTGGAAGTTATTGTCAGAATGGAACTGGATTACCTGTGGGACTCTCAAATTCTGATATTGGAGTCACTTATACTCTATATAATAATGGGGTCGTAATGATGTCTGGAGTCGTTGGTTCGGGCGAAGCTTTGTCGCTTGGTAATTGGTTAGCAGGAACCTATACAATTACTGGCACTAACGCTTATGGAACAGTGAATATGATTGGTAATGCTACTATTGTGGCTGAAACCCAGTTACCGGTTACTGTGACACTACAGACACCTCATACAAATGTATGTACAGGACAGACTGTGACTATTTCGGCTTCCTCCATTAATGGTGGAAATTCTACTTACGAATGGTTTATTAATGGCGTTGCCACTGGATCTAATCAGAACACTTACTCTTTTATACCAGTAAACGGAGATCAGGTCTATTGCATTCTTACCTCTGATTTGGAATGTGTTTCGGGAAATCCTGCTACTTCCAATATTATTACTTTTTCTGTGAGCGATATTTGGCCTGCTTCTGTAACCATCAGTACTCAACCAGAAGGATGTAATGGTAATCTGTTTACTGTGACAGCCTCTCCCGTAAATGGAGGAAATGCTACTTATGAATGGTTTGTAAATGGTACGGTAACAACTACCTCCACATTACCCAGTTATACCTACGTACCAGCAAATGGTGATCAGGTTTATGTAATCATGACCTCGGGTCTAACATGTGCCACTGGAAGCCCAGCTACTTCTAATCCGGTAGTTCTTACTGTTAATCAACCAGTGACTCCTGAAGTGACCATCACTTCAAGTCAGAATCCTGTTGCTGCAGGAAATACTGTGGAGTTTACCCCATTACCTTATAATGGCGGAACACCTACCTATCAGTGGTACGTAAATGATGTATTAACTGCTAGTGGTAATCTTTTTAGCTATGTTCCATCGGATCTTGATGCGGTTTATTGTAAAATGAATTCAACTCTTGCTTGCGTTACAGCTTCGACGGTCACTTCTAATACAATTGTTGTTGATGTAGTTACTGGAGTTGGTGATGAACCCGAAAATGGATTGTCGGTTTTTGCAAATGGAAATACTATTGTAATCGAAAGTTCCACTTCTATTACTGGAATTGCAACTTTAACTAACCTAAGTGGGCAGGTGATAGAAAAGTTTTTATTAAACAACGAAACCCACCATGAACACGTTGCAAATAATGCTGCAGGACTTTATCTTTTAAAGATTGAAACCAAATGGAAAACTATCACAACAAAGATATTTCTGCCCTAATTAGTTATTAATCGAGTCAGATAATAGGCAAATGAGTTAATATCAAGCTTTTTTTGCTAGCTTGTTAGAGCGTTTTTCCATCAAGACAGCCGTCCTCGTCAGTGAGTTCGGCTGTTTCTTTTAATTATTCTATTATTGACGGGGTGCAGTATTTAATCATGCCTGATTGAGATTTGCTGCGGAGATGGATAGACATTAACCAATAGTGAGTTTGAAAAAGCCGGGTTATTCGCTAAACAGGTTGTAATGTTACTAGTAAGTCGGCAGGTTATAACATCGCCTTGAATCGGAGAGTAGTTGAAGTTGGTATTACCTGAAAACACATTGTTACCATTAACGAACCAATCGAGAATGGGTTTATTACCACCATTTACTGGGGTAGCTATAAAAGAAGCCTCATTTCCTTCGCAAATGGGTTCTTGCTGCACAATGGTTATCGAAACTGGTAGTGACTCATAGACTGATACCTCGATTCGGGCAGTGTCAACCAATGGGCATAATGAGGGAGGATCATAGTATAGTTTAACTGTTTGATTCCCTGTTGTATTCCATCTGATCACGCAATTATCGTCGGATGAACTGCCCCCTGAGACAATTGAACCCCCGGGTGATAAAATCCATTGGTAGTTAGTCATTCCAGTAGCTCCATGATAGTTATATTCATTAAGTACACAGACTGAATCCGGACCAGTAAGTTCAGGTATTGCACCGGTTATAGTGATCAGTTTTATCACAGCAAATCCATCGCCACAGCTGTTAGATCCGTATATGGAAACAGTATCCGTTCCAATTGAAGATCCAGCATTAACTGTGATAGAATTGGTTCCCTGACCTGAGACGATGGTAAGTCCGCTACTTACACACCAACTTACACTGGTAGCACCAATTATTGGATCGGTTGAAAAAACGATTCCTGAGGCATTGGTACAAACTTTATTAGGCCCAATAATTCCTGAGGATGTATCAGGTGATTGACAAAGGACAAATTTGGCGATAAAAAAATCATTATAACTACCACCATAAGTTGACTGGTGGCTACCTGGTGTTGCAATTGGATTGCTTCTACTCGTTTGAAAGCATTTGGATGTAAAGATTTGCTCTGATGAATTGGTTGATCCTGATATATAAATAAAACCATCTTGACTAACTGCGCAATTAACTATCTGATCATTCCCTAGTCCACCATAATATGTCCCCCATTCTCTTTGCCCTTCATTGGTAAACTTAGTAAGAAAACCATCATAAGAGCCTCTCTTAATGCCTTGGAATGCCCCAGGCGTAACAGTGAGTGTATCTTGAACATTGGATAAACCTACAATGTATACAGAATTGATACTATCGACAAAGAGACCTGAAATTGAACTAGTGTTAAAAAAGGTCCCCATGATTCTTGCGCCAGATGGGTCGAACTTTGTAATGAAATTAAACTGATTGTGTGGGGGAACACTAAGAAAGGTGCCTGGCGTACCAATATTATTGGTGGGATTGCCTCTACCACAAATGAAAACACAGTTACCCGTATCAGCTTTACACAAATTCAGTGAATATCCTAGATAGGTACACCAGTTTCTGATTCCATCTGTATTGAAACAAGCAACAAATCCTGCCTCTCCTGAACTGTTTAACGTGGGATTAAAGGATCCTAATGTGGCGATATTGCTTGCTGATTTCGTATTACCTAGTATATAGAGTTGCCCCTCTTTAGTTAATGTACAGCAGTAACCTCTATCCATATTACTTCCTCCGTAATATGTACCCCAGATACGTTGTCCATCAGAGGAAAACTTAACTATCATTCCATCACCTTCTCCACCAGCATAGCTGGGTTGAAAACTACCTGGTGTTGCTATAAAATCAGGTGAAATGGATGTCCCGCACACATAAATATTGTTAGCTTCATCGACAACTCCTTCTCCGAATGTTTCCACAGATGTAGTTTGCGACAAGTATTGCTCATTCCCTCCATAATAAGTTCCCCAAATTAAAAATCCACCAGCTGTAAATTTAGCAATGAATGGATCAGTCTCTCCATGTATATTAGGTTGATGAGCTCCTGGCGTTACCATAGGGTTATTTGGACCGCTTGCAAATCCAAGCATGATTATTTTATCGGAATGATCAACAAGACATTGACTCAGCAAACAATAGACATAGGTGCCCCAGATCTGTTTACCATCCTTTGAGAATTTTGAAATACAACCTTCTGTCGTTGGAGCAATACTACAAGTGGAGACATATGCTCCCACAGTAGTAATATTATTACATGATGCAATTACTCCGCCAAGGATTAAATCCTGATTAGAATCGATGTTAAGACTATTAGCTGCAGTCAGATCTTCCGATTCTCCTCCGTAATATGTACCCCATACTCTTGAAGGAAACGGATCTATATAAACTAATACATTTTTGGGAATTCTATCATTACTTTCAAACCCAAAGGTATTGTGCCCATCCTGCTTAAACATAAAATCTATAGGATATTCTTTGCTGTTGTCAACATACCAACACCTTGGAATGGTTTCATTGATTGTTGATAGTGTAGTTGCATACGAAACAACATCATCATTAACTTTCAACGAGTTTGCCCCCGAAACATGCAATCTGATGTCGGCTATAGAGGCCCCCGATTTTACGACGAATGTATACTCAAAGGGTTTACCGTTACCCACTGTAAACACCAAATCAATGCCCGGGTATATATCTGTGTAGGTTACCCTATTATACTTATGAACATTTAGAACAGGTTTCTCAATATTGTAGTAATTGAAATAGGCTTCTGATCTTTCTTCTGCTACCACTCCGTGGTTGATATTTGCCCCTGCCAGATCTATATCAATTCGGTGAAAATATCTTGTAGTGGTTTTGTTTATCCGTTTAAGATCTTCAAGTGTTTTCAGCTCTCGACTAAGATTTAGGGAGTCTTTATCCTCTTTCTCTTCATTAGCATAAACATCATAGCTAAATCCACCTCGCCTTAACTGAATATTCATACCGTTACTGTTAAACAGATACAAAACATCTTTGTTAGGTATTTTATTTTGATCAATAATTTGCCCTTTGTTTTCGATGAATCCAGTAGCATTATTTAGGATTGATCCATCGGCGAAAATGGGTAATTCAAAGATCAAAGTTATAAGGATGGTAGCAAGTTTTCTCATAACAAAAAGTAGGTTTGATAGACAATTTGGATTTCGTACTCCGTTAATTGTGTTTTATTGGGTTTGGAGGAGGAATTGGATTAATATCAACTATTAAAGAATTGGATATTGCAGGATTATTCTCTAAGCAGGTTGTTAAGCTGGTGATAAGTTGACATGTTATAACATCGCCTTGAACTGGAGAGTAGCTGAAGTTGGTGTTCCCGGAAAACACATTGTTTCCATTAACAAACCAATTGAGTATGGGCTTTGAACCACCGTTTACTATTTGAGCCATAAAAACGGCTTCATTACCTTCACAAATGGTTCCTTGTTGTGCAATGGTTATTGAAACAGGATGTGATTCTTCAACAAATACATTAATAAGGGTTGTGTCAGCTGGTATACATCCTTCTGGATCATCGTATGCGACACTTATCCATTGGTTTCCTGAGCTATTCCATTTGATTTCGCAGCTTTGATCCTGACTAGTCCCTCCAGATACAATAGTCCCACCAGATGAGATTAACCAGTAGTAATTGGTCATACCCACTTCTGTATTGTAGTTTTCTGTTCTAAAACAACAAATTGTATCGGCACCTTTTATTGTAGGCGTTTGTGCTGTAACAGTCGATACAACTATAAAAATAGAATAGCCATCACCACAGTCATTCCTTCCACGAACTGCAATAGTATCTATTGCAGCAATTGTACCTGTTGACACCGTTATGGAGTTGGTGCCTTGCCCTGAGGTTATTGATAAACCTCCAGTAGCGCACCAAATAATGGTATCCGCATAGGGAATTGAATCAATGGAGAATATATGTCCTGTTGTATTTGTACAAATTCTCTGAGGTCCATTAATTTCATTGGCTGTATCGGGGGTTTGACAAGGGGTAAATTTTACGATGAATCTATCTTCTCCTCCTTGCAATTCATGAGAATGAGCCCCTTGTGTGGCTATAACATTGTTGTTATAGCCATTAATACACTTTTGATCAGTTGAACGATTAGGAGATTTTGTTATTCCTCCAAGGTAGATTTCCCCGTCAGGAGTTGAATAACAATAAGTGCCTTCATCCGTACTACTGCCTCCATAATAACTCCCCCATAGAAATTGACCATTATTGTTAAATCTTCCCAAATATGCATCATATAAACCTCTGACAGAGGACTGATAGGTGCCTGGAGAAACAGCAATGGGATGATAAATGCCAGTTCCTGCTACAAGAATCTCACTATTACTTTTAATATATATACATTTTATTTGTATTGGGAGGTAGGTTCCCCAAATTCGATTTCCTGCATTGTCAAATTTTGCAAGAAACATTCTATTTGAGAAAGAAGCGGAACTTATGTATGTTCCCGGAGTTCCAATATTATTATACAGATCGTTGTAACCTGTTACATATACGTTATCGCTTAAGTCAACTTGGCAAGTTGTGACAATTTCTCCAAGATATGTACTCCAATTAAATGTGCCAGAAGAAGAAAAACAAGCTAAAAATCCATTTGAAATGGGACCTTTATAGATACTATTAAATGAGTTTCCTGAAGCAATGCCAGTATTTGATGTTGTATATCCACCAATATAGATTAACCCTTGTCCTGTTACAGTAATTTTACTCGTGTAATCATCACCGTTTCCACCATAATATGTTGCCCACTCGCGCTGACCTGTGTACCTGAATTTGACAATATAAGTGTCAAGTATTCCTCCTGCATAAGTGCTTTGATAGGCTCCAGGTGAAACTATTCCATTTTTTATGTTAGTAATACCTTGTGCGTAGATATCTCCATAATTATCTGTGGCTAATGATGTTATTGATTCAGCTTCCCCCAAACTTGGGCCATTTGAACCTCCATATAGTGTACACCAAAGAAGAAATCCATCGCTACTAAATCTAGCTATGAAACCGTCCATCCCATAAACAATTGTTTGATAGGCTCCTGGTGTAGTCATTGTGAAATCACTCGCTGCACTACCACCGATTACTATATTTCCAAAAATATCCTGGGTATAGCTTGAGATTGTTCCATCAGTGTAGGTCCCCCAAAGTTGATGCCCATCGGGAGAAAATTTCGTTATGAAACCTGATGAGAAGCCTGAAACTATTGAGGTCATAAAAGCACCATTTGTTGCTATCATGTTAGATGAATTAGTCTGTCCCGCCAGTACAGTGTATTCAGTATTGTATTTGGAGTCACTATCTCTTGAAAATAGTGTATTTCGATTTTCTCCTCCTTCTCCGCCAAAGTATGTACCCCATACTCTTGAAGGAAAAGGATCTATATAAACCAATACATTTTTAGGTATTCTATCTTTACTTTCAAAACCAAAGGTATTGTGCCCATCCTGCTTAAACATAAAATCTACAGGATATTCTTTGCTGTCGTCAACATACCAACACCTTGGAATGGTTTCATTGATTGTTGATAGTGTAGTTGCATACGAAACAACATCATCATTAACTTTCAACGAGTTTGCCCCCGAAACATGCAATCTGATGTCGGCTATAGAGGCCCCCGATTTTACGACGAATGTATACTCAAAGGGTTTACCGTTACCCACTGTAAACACCAAATCAATGCCCGGGTATATATCTGTGTAGGTTACCCTATTATACTTATGAACATTTAGAACAGGTTTCTCAATATTGTAGTAATTGAAATAGGCTTCTGATCTTTCTTCTGCTACCACTCCGTGGTTGATATTTGCCCCTGCCAGATCTATATCAATTCGGTGAAAATATCTTGTAGTGGTTTTGTTTATCCGTTTAAGATCTTCAAGTGTTTTCAGCTCTCGACTAAGATTTATGGAGTCTTTATCCTCTTTCTCTTCATTAGCATAAACATCGTAGCTAAATCCACCTCGTCTTAACTGTACATTCATCCCGGTACTGTTGAATAGGAATAGCACATCGGGATTAGGTTTATTATTCTGATCAATAATTTGTCCTTTATTTTCGGTAAATCCTGTTGCTTGATTTTTATTAAATGAAGTGGATGCGGAGCAAATTGAAGAGATGAAGATTAAAAGGAGCAGTACTGCTAGACTCTTTGAAAAAAGCACATGACTCTTTTGAAAGAGTTTATCTGCTCTTGGAAATTCACTTTGAGAAAGTGATATATAACTAATCCAATAAACTGTTAACATCCTCTTTGACATTATAATTAAAACAGAGGCTAATTTATTAATATTTTATTATCATTTCGTTTTTTTTCTTTTTTTGAATAATTATTTATCTCTACACTTGATTTTGGCCAAGATTAATAGTTCATATACTATTCCTAAGTATTCTTTAGTATTCCTAAGCAGATTAACATATGTGCTAATACACAAAAAAAGATAGGGGAGATCGTCCCCTATCTTTGAATAAAATGTACCTATTTGATCTAAAGTTAAGTTGTTACAATCTTAGAGTTATACAACTACGTTTTCCTATTTCAATACTTGATTAACAAGTGCAGCTGCTTCGCTAAGAAGAATGGCTGAGTGAACCTGAAGGCCTGATTGATCAATTAATTGTTTGCCCTCTTCCGCATTTGTTCCCTGAAGTCTTACAATAATTGGAATTTCTATTGAGCCGATATTTTTATATGCATCTACAATCCCTTGAGCTACACGGTCACATCTAACAATACCGCCAAAAATATTGACAAGAATTGCCTTTACATTGGGATCTTTCATGATGATGCGGAATGCCTGCTCTACTCGTTTAGCATCGGCGGTACCACCAACATCAAGGAAGTTTGCAGGAGCACCGCCTGACATCTTGATCATGTCCATCGTAGCCATTGCCAATCCGGCTCCATTTACCATACATCCTACATTACCATCAAGTTTGACATAGTTAAGCTTGTATTGGCCTGCTTCAACTTCAGTTGGATCCTCCTCGTCAAGATCTCGCATCTCTACTATATCCGGATGTCTAAAGAGTGCATTTCCGTCAATACTTACTTTCGCATCTGCGGCAAATATTCTTCCATCGGAAGCCTTAATGACAGGATTAATTTCAAAAAGCGAAGCATCCGCTCCTTCGTAGGCTTTATAGAGTGATAATGCAAATTTCACCATGTTTTTAAAGGATTCTCCTGATAAACCAAGGTTAAAGGCTATCCTTCTCGCTTGATAGGGAAGCAATCCGGTACGAGGATCTATCTCTTCTGTGAAAATAGCTTCAGGGCTCTCTTCAGCAACCTGTTCGATGTCCATTCCTCCTTTTTGCGAATAAACCACCATATTTCTTCCTTTCTGACGATTAAGAAGAATACTCATATAGAACTCTAGGGTTGGCTCGACTCCGGGATAGAAGATGTTCTGTTCAATCAGAACCTTTTTGACCAGTTTCCCTTTAGCTCCAGTCTGAGGGGTAATCAAATTCATTCCTATGATCTCGCCTGCAAATTGTTCAACATCATCAAGGCTTTTCGCAATTTTTACACCACCTCCTTTACCTCTGCCGCCGGCATGGATCTGTGCTTTAACTGCCCATTTTTCGGTTCCGGTCTTTTCTTGTAGTGTTTTTGCTGCTGAAACGGCCTCTTTTGGATTGAATGCAACGATACCTTCCGGAGTTGAAACCCCATATTGGCGAAGAATGGATTTGCCTTGAAATTCGTGTAGATTCATGTGATTGGAGTTATCGATTGTTATAAATTGCAGACCAGTACAAAGTTTTTGATTTTCTTTGTGTCTTTCTTTAACAATTTTTTTTTGGCTTTGTTTAGCGTTGTTTCGTTTTAGCGGAAAAAGACGCTGTTTTTTTTAGAAGCCTATTTATTAACTTTGATCAATCAAAATCAATCGCAAGATGGGAAAAAGAGTCCTCTTCACTTGTTGTCTTTTTATTTCTTTAGCTGTTTCACTTTTTTCACAGAATAGGCCTGAATTTCAGATCAAAAGAACGTTCTCGGCGCCTAAGATAGACGGATTGGTTAATGATTCCTGCTGGTTCAAGGCCTCTCCTATACATGAATTCACTCAATATGTCCCCAATAATGGTAAACCAGCAAGTCAAGTTAGTGATGTCTATGTTCTTTATAGTGACGAGGCCCTTTTTATTGGTGCTGTGCTATATGATAAGCATCCCGATAGTGTAAAGGCTCAATTAGGCGCTCGTGATACGGAGTATATGAATACCGACTATTTTACGGTTTCTCTTGACCCAATTGGCGATGGTCACGAAGCTTATATATTAACTGTGACATCGGCTAATGTCCAAATCGACTCAAAGTCATCGGATGAGACTTTTGATGCGGTCTGGCAGAGTAAGACTGCTAGGGGAGACTTTGGTTGGTCAGTCGAGATGAAGATTCCCTATTCGGCAATTCGTTTTCCTAAGAAGGAGATCCAGACCTGGCGCATGCAATTTGAACGTTATATTCGTAGAAACCGCGAACTATCTCAGTGGGTTCTAATACCCAAAGATGTTACTAATGTCATCGACTATTATGGCAATACCACAGGTATTGAGTTTATAGATGCTCCTTTAAGACTCTCTGTTTCTCCTTATATTTCCACAGCAATTGAACACTATCCCTATAATAATGAGGGTAAGAGTAACTATAGCCACACAGTAAGTGGGGGTGCCGACTTAAAGGTTGGCTTGAGTGAAAGCTTTACGCTTGATGTGACTCTTCTACCCGATTTTAGTCAGGTCAAGTCTGATAATCAGGTCAAAAATCTCTCGGCTTTTGAGACAACTTATGAAGAGCAACGACCCTTCTTTAATGAGGCTATGGATCTTTTTAAAAAAGGAAATGTATTTTATTCCAGACGAATTGGTGGGTTACCGGTAGGATATTACCAATTTCTTAAAGAGGCTAGTTACCCAGGAATCGAAATTGTTTCAAATCCGGTTAAAACGAATCTGCTAAATGCTATTAAAATTTCTGGTAGAACTCGGGGTGGTACCGGCTTAGGCTTTTTAAATGCGATAGTTGATGAGACTCATGGGGAGGTTATCACTCCTGACTCTGTCTCAATGTCTATGCTAACATCCCCTAAAACGAATTATAATGTTCTTGTTTTCGATCAAAATTTTGGAAATCAATCGAACATCTATTTTATTAATACTAATGTTTATCGTGATACCAAGTTCCTTTCCTCTAATGTTTTATCTGGTGGATTGACCTTGAATAATAAGAGTGTTACTTATGGAATAACATTGAATGGGAGTTTTTCACAGAAGTACAAAGAGTTTAAACCCGAAAGCAGTAATATAATAAAAGGATATAGGTATGATGCGAAGATTGAGAAAAAAAGTGGTGCTTTTAGATGGTCGCTTCAAAGCGCCCTTATAGATGACCATTACGATGCTAATGATCTCGGTTTGGTTTTAAAAAGCAATTACTCAGCACTAACAGCAACGGCTGCATATAATGTTTATGAACCGTTTTGGAAGCTTAGAGATTTTCATACTAAGGTTGTAGCAACTTATACTAAAAGGTTAATGGGGGGTGATACGGAGGAGAAATCGATTAATATCTCTGCTAATACTACCACAAATGGGTATTTGTCTTTATGGTCTACACTTAGCTTGAACCCATATAATACCTGCGATTATTATGAAACCCGTGATGATGGCAGATATTATCTCCAACCTGCCAAGTATAGCATCTATTTTGGTTTTTCTTCCGATTATAGAAAGCCTTTAGCTTTTGATGGATCTCTAACTTATGCAAAAGGAGGGGGTGATTATCGTAGTTATGAGTTCTCTTTAGGCCCGGTTATTCGTCTAAGCAATCACGCACAGTTAAATTTTACTGCTAGTTATCAATATACTTCTGATGAGGAGGGGTATGTCGGAACTAAAAATGATCAACTCGGTTATTTTATCATCTTTGGTTCAAGAAATATCACCGGTTCTGAAAACTCTCTTAGTCTCGTATATGCTTTTACTTCCAAGCTGGTAGCCACTGTATGGTTAAGGCATTACTGGCTACAGGGTGACTATTATAAATACTGGAACCTCAATGATGATGGGACTTTAAATGATAATGATACCGACTATAACGCTGATTTTAGTTTTAATAGTCTTAATTTTGATTTCGATATTGGCTGGGAATTTGCTCCGGGATCAAAACTATCTTTGACGTTCAAACGTTCTCTGACAGATGAGATGAATGAGTCAGGTAGAGATTATTTCTATAATTTGAATCGTGTGATTGATTCTCCTCAGCTGACGAATGCAAGCATTAAATTTTTATATTATATAGATTACCAGAATGTAAGAAGCTGGTTTACGAAGAATAAACAAAAAAAATCTTGAGAATGGTTATCTCTTGCGAGTCGGTCAATAAGAGTTATGGCACGCTTCAAGTGCTAAAGGAGGTGAGTGTTGAGGTGAAACGGGGAGAGATCATTGCTGTTACTGGTCCTTCTGGTGCTGGAAAATCTACTCTTTTACACATACTAGGAACGCTGGATAAACCTGATTCAGGTCGGTTGGTTATTGATGGTGACGATTGCATGTTATTAACTGAGAATCATCTTTCAACTTTAAGAAATCGAAAGATTGGATTTGTGTTTCAGTTTCATCATCTCTTACCTGAGTTTACAGCCATTGAGAATGTAATGATTCCGGGGTTGATAGCAGGAAGAAAGGAGCAGGAACTCAAGAAAGAGGCTCTTCAATTATTAAAGCTACTTGGTTTAGAGCAGCGGGTTTTTCATAAGCCGTCGGAGTTATCTGGTGGTGAGCAGCAACGAGTTGCTGTAGCACGTGCTTTGATTAATAAGCCCGTAGTTGTCTTAGCCGATGAGCCATCAGGAAATCTGGATAGTCAAGCAGCTGCAGATCTGCATGACCTCTTCTTTCGATTGAGGGATGAGATGAATCAGACTTTTATTATTGTCACGCATAACGATCTATTGGCTGCAAGGGCAGATAGAATTATCAGACTTAAGGATGGGAGTGTTCAACTTTAAGTAACGTTCTTGACTTGATCTATTTCTTTTCAAGGATCTCTTTGAGAAACATTCCGGTAAATGACTCCTTACAGTTTACAATATCTTCGGGTTTCCCTTCAAAAACGATGTTACCCCCCTCAAGGCCTCCTTCTGGGCCCAAGTCGATAATCCAGTCGGCAGATTTAATGACCTCTGTGTTGTGTTCAATAACTATTACTGAGTGGCCTTTTTCTATAAGTGCATTAAATGAGGCCATCAGTTTAGAGATGTCGTGAATGTGAAGGCCTGTGGTTGGTTCATCGAAGATGAAGAGAGTCGTTTTGTCACTCTGTCCTTTACTAAGAAAGAAGGCTAGTTTTACACGTTGAGCCTCACCACCAGAAAGAGTGCTACTTGGTTGTCCAACTTTTAGATAACCTAGACCCACATCTTGAAGGGGCTTTAATCGGGTAATGATCTTTTTGCAAGAGGAGTTGGTTGAAGCGTGTTTCGTAAAGAAGTCTACGGCCTCATCAATGGTCATATCAAGGAGTTGGCCTACATTTACTCCTTCAAATTTCACGTCTAATGTCTCCTCTTTGAATCGTTTCCCTTTACAACTTTCACAAGTAAGGGTAAGGTCGGCCATAAATTGCATTTCGATGTGAACGACCCCTTCTCCTTCACAAGTTTCACAACGTCCTCCCTCTACATTAAAGGAGAAAAACCCTGGTTTGTAGTTACGTTGAGCGGCTAGGGGTTGAGCGGCATATAGCGCACGAACCTCATCCCAGACTCCTACATAAGTTGCAGGATTGGAGCGTGAACTTCTTCCTATAGGATTCTGATCGACGAGTTCTATGTCTTCAATTCTTTTTATATCTCCTGATATTGCTTTGTGTCTGCCTGGTTTCTCACTACTTCCACCTAATAAGTTCTTGAGTGCGGGATAAAGAATCCTTTTGACAAGAGTTGTTTTACCAGAACCACTTACACCCGTTACGGCTACAAGAGTATGAAGAGGAAATTTTACATCAATATTTTTAAGATTGTGTTCAGCTGCTCCAATTACTTGTATAAATTCCTTCCACGATCTTCTGAATTTAGGAGTTGTTATGGTTCGTTTTCCACTTAAATACTGGCCGGTATATCCCTCATTGGATTTTAGTAGATCTTTTAGAGAGCCTTGAAAAACTAGCCTACCCCCATTACTACCTGCATCAGGGCCAATATCAATGATATGGTCTGCCGTTTTAATGATTTCTTCATCGTGTTCAACGACAATGACTGAGTTACCCAGATCCCTTAACTGTTTAAGGACCGTGATCAATCTGAGGGTGTCACGAGGGTGTAATCCAATGGATGGTTCATCCAGGATATACATAGAGCCTACGAGAGACGAACCAAGTGCTGTTGATAGGTTGAGTCTTTGGGATTCTCCGCCACTGAGCGAGTTGCTTAAACGGTTAAGGTTCAGATAGTGAAGCCCAACATCGTTCATTACTTTAAGCCGGGTTCGGATTTCAGTAAGTAGTCTTCTTCCTATTTTCTCCTCCTGATCAGAGAGGTTTATGTTTTGGAAGAATTGTAATAATTTATCGAGAGGCATGGTAACCAATTGATGAATAGAATGGTCATCAATTTTTACGTAAGCGGCATCGGCTCTAAGGCGAGTACCATTGCAATCGGGGCAAGTTGTTTTACCACGATACCTTGATAAAAGAACTCTATATTGGATTTTATAGAGGTTTTCTTCAACCATATCAAAGAATTGCTTAATACCCGGTACCTCTTCGTCGCCATTCCAGAGTAGGTTGAGCTCTTTCTCAGAGAGTTCAATATAAGGTTTATGGATTCTAAAGCCCTTTTTTGTAGCCTCTACAATAAAGTCAGTAAGATATTCACTCAGTTTTTCTCCTTTCCAACAGGCAACGGCCTCTTCATAGATTGAGCGTGTCTTATCAGGAATGACCAGATCTTCGCTTATTCCTATAATGGTACCAAATCCTTCGCACCTTTTACATGCCCCGTATGGGTTATTGAATGCGAAGAGATTGACTGTAGGTTCTTCAAAGGTTATACCATCGGCTTCAAATCGATTGTTGAATTCTTTATTCTGCCAATTATCCTCTTCGAGCCATTCGACTTTGCAATCACCGGCTCCTTCGTAGAAGGCGGTCTGAACAGAATCACCTACTCGACTTAGTAACTCTTCATCCTCCCGATTTGTTACAATTCTATCAATAAGGATAAAGACTGATAAATGAGGATCTTTTATCTCGTTTATCCTCTTCAATTGATCCTCTATTCTAATAATCTCTCCATTAATTGATAAACGAGTAAACCCTTGTTGAAGAAGAACCGTGAGTTTTTCCTCAAAAGAACGATCGCTGTTGGGAGGGAGTGGCGCTAAAACAGAAACTTTAGTTGATTGTGGAAGATTGATAATGAAATCAACCACATCAGTTACTGTATCACGTTTGACAAGTTCGCCCGAAATAGGGGAGTAGGTTTTCCCAATACGAGCAAAAAGCAATTTGAGGTATTCATAGACTTCGCTGCTAGTCCCAACCGTTGAACGGGAGTTTACGGTATTTACTTTTTGCTCAATGGCAATAGCCGGGGCAATCCCTTTTATAAAATCGACCTCTGGTTTTACCATCCTTCCAAAAAACTGACGAGCATATGAACTTAAACTCTCAACGTATCTCCTTTGCCCTTCTGCATAAAGCGTATCAAAGGCTAATGACGATTTTCCTGATCCAGAGAGCCCTGTGATAACTACAAATTTATTTCTAGGGATTTCAACAGTGATGTTTTTTAGGTTGTGTTGTCTTGCACCTTGTATCAGAATAGAGTCAGATTGACTCTTTTTATCTAAGTTTTGCACAGTTTCGAACGTTTGATGGGCAAAGTTACGATAAGTTATTGGCTCGCAAGAAAGGAAAAATGCGATGAAAACAGCAAAAAATTGGGCAAAGTGTTGCAATTGGTGAATAGTTCATTATATTTGTCACAAAAATCCATTAAACCTACTGCCTATAGATTGACTTTCTACCCTTTGATAATTCTTACAAAAAAGGGAAAAACTATGAAACGCTCCGTGTTATCTGACCAGGAGCTGGTCAATCTTTACTCTTCAGGTGATGAGTTAAGTTTAGCTGAGTTGATCGACCGTCATCGCGATCGTTTGTACGCTTATTTAATGATGGCTCTGAAAGATCAGCATTTGGCTGAAGATTTCTTTCAAGATACCTTTATTAAGGTAATTAAGACGATCAAGTCAGGAACTTATAAGGAAGAAGGTAAGTTTCTGCAATGGACACTTCGCATTGCTCATAATCTCTGCATTGACCATTTTCGCAGGCAAAAGAGAATGCCCATCATTGACCCGGGCGACGAACGTGATATCTTTGAGCATCTTGAGATAAGTGATCCCTCTATAGAGCAGATGCTGATTACGAATCAGATTCATACCGACGTCAGAAAGCTAATCGACTTCCTTCCTTCAGAACAACGTGAGGTTTTGTTAATGAGACATTACGAGGATTTGAGTTTCAAAGAAATTGCTGCCATCACGGATGTAAGCATCAATACAGCCCTCGGCAGAATGAGGTATGCATTGATTAATCTAAGAAAACTGGTTGCCAAGAATGATATCGTCCTCTCTTCATAAATATTTTCTTCTTAAAATAATATTCGGGTAATGAGGCCGTTATTTAGTTATTCCGAACAATAACTAAAACACAGCCTATGGATCATAGCTACAATCAAATCCCTTTTTTTAATAATGAGTTAAAAGATTCCATTTCGGTGCGTTACCCGAAGCTAAGATTACCTTCAAGTTATTTGGTGAAGTTTATCCTTGCTTACTCTGCCAGCTTGAATGTAGTGGTTTCCAAGTCTATAGGAAACATTCAGATTATGGTTAATTAATTACCTGGTTTAAACAGAAAAAGGCTGCCATTTATTTGTGCAGCCTTTCTCCTTTTTGAAAAGCACTCTGAATCCTATCTTAGATAGATGCTCACGTAAAATACCTGATTTAGGTTTATACGTTATGGGAACGGAGAGTCAGAAAAAGATAAAACTCGAGTTCAATGAGCAAGCTCTCCATTCTCTCTTCGCTCCTTCTCCATATCAGCTCCATTAAGATCTAACTTTTGTAAGCTGAAATAAGCCATGAATGTTTATTTCGATATCATTGCGGTAGTAAGTCAGTTGCCAATTTTTTTGTTGATTGGTGGGAGCAATGGGCTATAGTCTTTCCTTCTCCTTGAATGTCTGCTATCTTTTAATTGCATAATTATCCATTAAAAATATGCAGAGGCAATGGAGAGGAAGCGAAGGGGAAGCGAAGGGGTAGCGAAAAGTGGAGGCGTTTTTGAGAGGTAGATGGTGATTAAAATTTATAACTTAGGCCAATGCCTAAGCTTTGTTTGATTTGGGTTCCCGGCCCTTCTCCAATCTTAGTCTTGATATCGTTGCTTGTGTCGTACCTAGGTATCATGATATTATGATCATAGATCACCTGAAATCGGATGGTAGAGCTAAGGAATTTATTAATTTGAAAATTGATCATGGTTTCAAAGTTCAGATCAATGTTCCATCTGTTCTTCTGATTCTCATCAAGATAATTGTTATAAAGCTGTAATCGAGAGTCAACGTTGACGTTTTTGAAGAGCTCTTTTTTGAACCTTGCATTAATGTTTATACCAAATTCAGGCTTAATATTTCTTCCTTCCTGTATGATCTTCCCGGCAGTGTCAAGAGTTGCTTTTGTAACACCAAAAGCTCCTTGGTTGGCTAAGGTCTGATCTAAAACAAAGGTAAATTTTCCAGAAGCCGGACTAAGAAACAGGGTAAAGTCCTCCCATTTTTTATACTGAATGCCTATAGAAGCCGTAAGGTAGCCAGGAGCCATGAAGGTAGAGATCACCGTGCTATCATCGGGGTATTTAAATCCATCAGAGAATTGGGTCTTAAAGTTAATTTGAGAGGTGTATTGCCAGCTGCCTGATGATTTTATACCGAAGGAGGAGAATAGTTCTAATTTGTCATCGGTCTTTCTAAGCTTCTTTCCTTCAAGTTGCATAATGCCATATGCGAGATTCAACTGATGATCAACAAGAAGATGAGTTGTTGATTTTGTTGCATTTAATACCACATAGGCTGTTCCCGCTAATGAATTCTCACCTCCTTCAGCCCAATTTGACAGTGAGTTTTGGCTAAAGGAGAGCGATGTTGACCCCGTGTATTTCCATATTTTGACTGAATCAGGAAGAGCGTCGGGCTCAGATGATTTAGCTGAAAGATTAAACGATAGGAAGAGTAGGAGAGCCGAAAGATATAAAACGATAACTCTTTTGTGCATCGTGTTTTGAATAGCCTGAAATGATGATAATAATTTTTACAAAGTTAAGAAGTTCAGGTTTTATAACGATTTTTATCGGTTGTCTATTGTTGACTTTTTTGATTTTGGATGAATATTCGACTTATTATCTCATTTACTGCCAGATGATTTTTTATACCAACCATAATATTCTTCCCCATCTTCATCTCTAGGTAGATTCCATAGTTTCCCGTTATAGTGTAGGCGAGTCCTTTTTTCCCACGTTTCAAGCCCCATCCACCATAATCCCCCATAGGATTGTATTTTGTCACCTTTGCCTCTATAACCTGATCCCAAGTAATGGTTTTCAATTTAAGTTGAAAAGGTTGTAGTTGAAATGAAATCCCTTCTGCACCGATGAATACTATAAGCTTGGTAAATATTAATAGAGCAAGCAAGGGTAAATTTATAATGCTAACGAGGATTAAGAATTCTGTCCACTCCATCTCTTTAGCTTTTATTACTGCGAAAAGACCGACAGTAATCATGATCAAATTAGAAAAGATAAGTGGGATTATAATCCATGTCTTATCCAATCTGTTGGATTCAGAGTGAAGTATTTTACCTATTTTGTAGTTATCATTCATCCGGTTCTGCTTTATCGACGTTAACAGTTGCTAACAGGAGAAGAGCCTCTTCCTATGATTTTATAGATAAGTTGAAAACACTAGAGACTGATTTATATGTAAAGATTGGTAGAGGATGTTTTTTTTGTAAATGGGGCGACTGCTCTTGTGAAGATTCCATGCATATAGGCGATAGCCATACCATAATTAGTAACGGGGATGCCTGCTTTAATTGCTGGTCTAAGTCGCCCACTAAGTTGCCGGGCTGTGATGACACATCCTCCACACTGAACAATCAGGGTATAATCATGGATTGGTCTCGAAAGTTTATCAAGACCTGAAACCACATCAAAGTCTAGCTTTTTTCCAGTAAACTGACTCATCCAACGGGGAAGTTTAACTCTTCCGATATCATCACAGGATACTTGATGGGTGCACGATTCGAGCATAAGCACTCTGTCTCCATCTTTAAGTTGACTAATGACCGGAGTTCCTGCCAGGTAATTAGAGAATTCTCCTTTTTGTCTTGCCAGAACTATACTAAAACTAGTAAGTGGGATCTCTTTAGGCACTATGGCATCAGCTTTGAGGAATACTTGACTATCTGTAATGACAAGAGCCGGTTTGGGCGTGAGCTTTTTAAGGTATTCATCGGCCTCACGTTCTTTACAGATAAGGGCAATCCCATCGTTGTCAAGGATGTCTCTAATAACTTGTACTTGGGGTAAGATGAGTCTTCCTTCAGGTGCTTCATTGTCGATCGGAGTGATAAGCAGTACAGAATCACCTTGATTTATCAAGTCACCAATCAACGTCGAGGGTTTATTAATATCAGGAGGAAGAGTGGTTTTTATTGAATCAATCAGCTGTTCGATACCTTTCCCGTTTAAGGAATTGATAATTATGGCGTTATTTCCGGTTAGGCCTTTTAATTTATCAAAGAATTCAACGGTAGGGGAGAAAATATCAGATTTATTACAAACGGGAATGACTGGTATCTCCTGATCTCTCATCTCATTTATAAGTTCAGTTTCCTGAATATCGATCTGCTCACTGGTAAAGACAAAGATGGCGAGATCACATTGAGGAATTATACCTATGGTTTTCTCAATTCTTTTTTTCCCAAGCTCCCCGCTATCATCAATACCAGCGGTATCTATTAGGATTGTCGGACCAATGCCTTTAATCTCAATACTTTTTTTTACCGGGTCAGTAGTAGTACCAGCAACATCAGAAACAATGGCTGTTTGTTGGCCTGTTAAAGCATTAATTAATGAGCTTTTTCCATTATTACGTTTTCCGAAGATGCCAATGTGAGGTCTGTTTTCTTTTCCGACAGCCATATCGATTCCATGTTTTAAAGGTTGTTAAAATCAGAGATGTTAAAGCCAAGTTTAGTGAGACGAGCTGGATCGAGTATCTTTTCTAGTTGGTCATGGGGGATTATATTTAAGGCAAGGTTGGCATCAAAGACAGAACAATTGTTTTCTGTCATATATTTAGAGAGGATAGATGCTTTATGGTATCCGGTAAATACAGCGATGGCGGTTGTGACAGCAGGGCTTTCAAACAGTTTTGATTCGGCTTTTGCCTTGTCAACCACTAAGTCGGCTATGAGATTATCGGCAAGTGATAAACATGCATTGGTAAGAGATTGTAGACTAGAGAGCAATGCGTCGCCGATGGTAGGAATATAGGCATTTAGGTCGAGACAACCGGATGCAGCGAGTGAGGTTATAAGTTGATCATTTGCATAGACTTTGTGAGCTTCGCAAATTACATATTCAACAATTACCGGATTAACTTTAGCGGGCATGATAGAACTTCCTACCTGACGTGCCGGAATCTTAACTTCCGCAGAGCCAATAAGGTTGCTTGCCAGCAATCTCAGATCAGAGGAGATCTTTTCCAGGTTGACAGCCAACGCTTTTAGGATCGCATGAACTTCAACCAGGGAGTCTTGGTTTTGGGTTATATCGGAGAGGTTTTCACCTCTTGTAACAGGTAGGTGGGTAATAAGGCGAAGCATTGGGGTGGCTTCCATTACAAAAAACTGTGGAACACCTATAGCTGTACCAATGGCACTACCGCCTAAGTTAACAACCTTAATACGCTCCATGGCTTTAGATACTCTCCACCAATCTCGTGCAAGGGCGTCATTATAGGAACTAAATAATTGACCATAAGTAGAAGGGACGGCTGCCTGCATTTGAGTGTAAGCAAGGCGAGGGGTGTCACGATAGATCTTTTCAGTCTCTTCTGTCTTCTTCCTAAGGTGATCTATAGAAAACTCAAGCTTTTGCAACATTCGCATGATTGCTATTCTTAAGGCAGTAGGCACTACGTCATTGGTGCTTTGATAGATGTTTGAATGTTCTATAGGGTCAAAAATAGAATAGTTGCCAAGAACTTCACCTGATATTAATAATGCTCGATTAGCTATGATTTCGTTGATGTTCATGTTGATACTCGTCCCGGCACCGCCTTGTGTTGCCGGGACGATAAACTGGTCGAACCATTTGCCATCCATTATTTCAATAGCGGCTTGTTCCATTGCTTTAAGTTTTTCCTCTTCAATGATTCGGAATGGGATCTCTGAAGAGGATAAACTGCTTTTAAGAGCTTCGTAATACTTGTGGCATGTTTGATAACATGCCAGTTTAACAGCTCCCATGGCCTTGTACCATTCTATGTTGAATCTCGAACTATCGGGGAAGTTCTGGCTTGCCCTGACAGATTGGATGCCATATAATGCATCTGCGGGTATAGCCAGTTGCCCTAAAAAGTCCTCTTCCAGTCGTGTCTCTATCATTAATTAATATTAAGTTTTTTCCGGATCTCTTTTGGAAGAGCATCTTTGTGAACTAAAATAGCAGTGGTGTTAAGTCTTAAATAGGCATTACTCATGTTAAGGAAGCCTCCGTTTTCATTGCTAGTAGGGGCCCATGAGTTTTTTGTGATATAAAAATGGGTGCCGGTTTGATCTTTTAGTAGACCCGTTAAAAGCATTAGATGGTCATCAGTGGTAGTAAGATTATCGAATGTCTTTTGACGATCGGCTTGAGATACCTCTTTTTCTTTTACAGGGGTATTAAATTGATACATTGCCTGAGCTTTCTCCTTCGGGGTGAGCTTTTGCCATTTCTCCTTTTCAGAGCCAGTGAGATCGTTGAGAGTTGCATCGGGAGCGATGGCTAGAGCATTATTATGAGAGAAACCTTTGTCGCTGACATCTCCATCCCAGCAAACCGGGTAACCTTTGATGAGAGCATGGTCAATGACCTGCATCAGCTCATCAATAGGAAGGTTATAATACGAAGCAAAATCGTAATTATCGGGAATGGCTAAGTAAGATGCTTTGTAAAAAGGAATGTGGTTATAGGAGGTGAGTTCAACGTAATCTTCAGGGTTAAACTTAAGAGATTGCATGTAGGCAAGAGGGGTTACTAGTTTGTTGTCTTTGCCTTCCACTTGAGTGGGGAGTACTCCCAGATAGGCATCTAGAATGCCTGAGTATGCTTTAATCCAAGATTCTGTAAGTTTTCTGTTTGGATTTTCAGACACCTCCTTAACAAATGCTTTTAAGACAGCATCTAACTCTCCATGTTGATGCTTTTCTTCGCCATAGTTTCTTCCGGGATAGTCCTTTTCTAAGACAAAACCATTTGTTTTGGCTAAGTTGATAACATGATGAGCCTGACCGCCGGGGCCGAAATTAGCGGAACCATGTAGTCTGACAAAAGAGAGAGCCTTTTCTAAATAGGCTAACCTTACGAAATACATTTCGCTTAGATCAAGGCGAGGTCCCCCTGTTCTTAATAGCTCGGCTTCAATGAATGCAACAGCAGCAAAGCTCCAGCAAGTGCCTGAGGATGCCTGATCTTTAACGCTTGTATGTTTTACAGTGGCAATCGTGTCAAAACTATACTTTAAAGTGTCTTTCAGATTAATTGCCTTTTGAGCAAAAGAGAGGTGACCTACAAATAGAAAAAATACGCCTAAGAAAGCGACTGCTATGGTTTTCATGCGGTAATTATTTGATTATGTGGTTAATTTTTGAAGTCAAGATGCATTTTTCTACGGTGATATAATAAAAGAGGCTAAATTGAACGGATAGCAAGTTAGGAATTCGGGTCGCATTAACTCGAAAATGGTTGAGCATAAATAGCGATCTATTAGATTTATGACGATTTCGAGAAAGGATAATTTACAAATTTAGGCATTCTTAATTGATGGAATGGATAGATTTACAAATTCCAATAAAACAGCTATTACTTTTCTTGCTTTTTAATGGATTGGATGTTACATTTGAGGTGAGGAAATGAGCAGCTTAGCCCTAGTGAGGGGTAATTATCGAATAAATTGAAAAGCCTGTTGAAAACTGCCTTTAAAGTGTTGATGATTTTTGCCTAATTATCCCTTGTCATTTTGTAAATTAGCTGTAACTTTCGCCACCGAATTCTGAAAAAGAATCATTACTAACAAATTTTGATGATATGAAACGTAAGTCTTTACTTATTAAAGTATTAACAGTTATCTTCTGTTTGGGTTTCTTTGCTCAGGTGAATGCTCAAGGCAGAGGAGCTTCGACGCTTACATGGACTGACAGAGGCCCGAATAACATCGGTGGTCCAATCAGAGCGGTTGTTTTTGATAAGAGTGATGCATCAGGTAACACATTGATTGCAGGAGCTATGGCTGGTGGTTTATGGCGTTCTGAGAATCTAGGTTTTACATGGACTCGCATTGCCATGGGAGATAAGGTGATAAATGTTTCTACCTTGATCCAAACATCAGATAAGAGTACTTATGCTGGTACAGGCAATATAGATCTTTCTATGCCTGGTACTGGTCTGTACAAATCAACTGATGGGGTAACCTTTGATTTGGTTTCTGGAACCACTGGTTTCGATTACATTAATGACCTTGCAGTAATAGGCAACAACCTCTACGTTGCAACTGAAGATGGTCTTATGTATTTTGATGGGTCAACATGGACTACCGCAAGCAGTGATGGTGTACAGCTTACAGGTACAGCTTATGAAGTTAAAACAGCTGCCAATGGATTAACGATTGCTTTTGTTAATGGTTTGGCTTATGTTTCAACCGATGGATCAGCTGCCGGTTTTAAGTGTGCTAGCACACAGGAAGGAAGTGGTTCATCCATCATTAATCCTACACAGTTGCCAAAGAACGACATTGCTCGTATGGCTTTTGCAATCTCACCTTCTGATAACAATGTAATCTATGCTACTGCTTCTGTGGCATCTAATACTACCACAAATGGTAAGTTTGCTGGAGCTTATCGTAGTTTAGATAAAGGAGCTAACTGGGAAGTGATCTTACCTGGTGGATCAGTAGAGTATGATCTATTTGCTGATGGTTCAGGTGTTCAACAAGGTAATAACGCTCAACAAGTATTAGTCGATCCAACAAACCCTAATCGCGTTTATGTAGGTTGTATTAATATGTATCAAGCTGACTACGTTCAATCTGGCTTGTTTAACTGGAATGGTGGCCCTATCAGTTTCTCAACGGTTTCTTCTGAGTTGCCTGTTTACCTACCTGCCTTCCATCGTGATTATGCTCTTAGCCATGTTGGTAATAACATTGCTGTTGCTACTGATGGTGGTCTCTTCCTTTCAACAAATGTTAATCAGACATGGAGTGCTATTCACCGTTACATGGGGATCACTCTTGCCAATGGAATAGGCTACAATTCATATGGTCATTTAATCACCGGTACATTCAGAAACGGTATCCAATACATTGGTGATGGTGCAAATGCAGATGATTTCTCTTATGAAATCTATTCAGGTAGCCAAGCAGGTACTGGTTATGATCAGATGATCTCAAGTCTGAATAACGATGTCTTCTTCATGAACTCTGGTTCTACCTACAAACGTACCGATGACAAAGCAGTCAGTTACTCAAATACTTTCCTTGGCTCTTTCTCTTCAACTACTGTAACTGGAGCTAAGATGTTGCTATGGGAAAGTATCAATGACCCCGCTAGTCATGATACTATTACCTATAAAATTGCCGAAAATGATACTATTAAGGTAGGTGATGTTCGCTATATCCGTTCTAATACGGCTTCTTTCCCATTCCCAATTACTACCGATGTTGAATTACACTATGGTGATTCAGTTGTGACTGTTGATCCTGTTCAGAGTAAGTATTTCATTGGTTGGGCTGATAGCGTTTACATGTCGAAGAATCTGTCAAAGTTTAAAGAAACTCCGGTTTGGTTTGGTTTAGCTTCTGTTAAGTCAAATACCGTGAAGAGTCTTGCTGTTTCTACCGATGGTAATGTTCTTTTTGTTGGCTTAAACAATGGAATGATTCTACGTGTTAATAATTTAAAGAATGTCTATACAGCTGCACAGGCTAAATTAGTGGCTAATGGAGGCGTTGTTGTTGTTGATACCATTGTTAGTGATGTAGTTCTTCCCGAATTAGCTGGACGTTCTATCACTTCTATTTCGGTTGATCCCAAAAACACTAACCACGTTATCTTTACTGTCGATGGTACTGGCAATAACTTTGTTTTCAAATCATCAAATGCCAATAGTGCTGCTCCTTCTTTCGTTTCTATTCAGAACAATTTGCCTAAAGTCGCTGCTTATGCTAGCTTAATAGAAATGAATAACAGTACTTCCTTATTTATTGGTACTGCTAATGGTTTATATACTTCAAGTAATTCTGGTGCTGACTGGGCATTTGAAGCAGCTATGGGTGAAGTAAAAATAACAGAGATTAAACAACAAAAGGTTGTTTTCCCTGCTATGCCTCTTGCTACTCGTATTCCCAATGTCCCAGTAGTATGGTTCCCCGGCACCACTAACTACGGTGTTATCTACGTCTCAACTTATGGTAGAGGTGTATGGGAGTCTAAAAACTATGTTGGAATTAATGATACTCCTTCTTCAGAATTTACTGTTGCTAAAGGTCAGTTAATGATTAGTCCTAACCCTGTTGTTAGTACTATGAAAATCTCTGCAAAAATCAATGGTTTGTCTGATGTTAAACTATATGATCTATCAGGTAAAGTTGTCTACTCAGCAAAAGTTTACTTTAATGGAAATAATGGTGAAATGACAATTGATGGATTGAACAGAGGTACCTATGTTGTTGAAGTTCAAAATCAAACTTTCCGTGCAACGGGTAAAATAGTTGTGATTAAGTAATCTTCATCTTTAGATTTAAAAGCCGGTCTTGAGTCTTCAAGCCGGCTTTTTTATTAAACCTAATACATGTTAGACTTAAGAGTATTTATTAATAATGGTCTGGTCAAAATGTGGTAGGAAGATAGGGAGGAAGGAGGAGTCGGGATTCGGGATTCAAGATTCGGGATTCAAGATTCAAAGATTTCTTGTTCTATTTAATCTGCCTAAATCAGTGTTAGAAGAACGTGCATGTGATAACTAAAAAAAAAGTCTACAAACTATGTAGACTACTTTTTTCCCAATCTAAAATAGATTGGAGTCAGAAGAAAAAAATCTTATTGATTAGCTCCTATCTTCTATGTTCAACTTGGAATTTGCGTGCCTCGCCATAAGCTGCACATTGTTCTTGAGAACGACAAGATGATAAAATGGCACTTGCGCCAATCACTAAGAGCAGAAAAATGATAATTTTTTTCATTTGCTATTAATTTACTTTTTTGTGGTCACATGGAAGATACCAGATTGTTTTATACCATCCTTGTATGTGAATTAGCGTAACAACGATCAACTCAAAAGGTTTATTCTCTTTGTCATCCTAATACTAGAATCATCAATCCAGAATACGAGTACAAAATAAAGGGAAACTATTGAAAAAAGCAACCTTTATAAAGGTTGAAGTCTTAATTTTGTTACAATTTTTTAATTCATGTATAGGATAAGTATTGAAGATTTCTTTTCTGCACAACGATGGATCCTAGACCAGTATCCTTCCATAGCCAATAAGCTAAATTCCATACTTGTGGAGATTAATCAATGCCTTGAGCAACTTTCTTTGGAGGAAGTTATTTACCCTCCCATAGAAAGTGTATTAAACTCCTTCACCTATTTTCCTATCAATAAAACTAAGGTCCTAATTGTTGGTCAAGACCCTTATCATGGAGAAGGGCAAGCTAATGGATTAGCCTTTGCGGTTAGACAAGGAATTCGAAAACCTCCTTCTTTAAGAAATATAGAGAAAGAGCTCCAACTTTCATTTAATACTTCAAAGCCCCTTAATTCAAGTCTAGTAGGTTGGGCAAAACAAGAGGTATTATTGATAAATAGAGTTTTAACTGTAAGTTCTGGTAAGGCAGGGTCACATAGAAATATTGGATGGGAGCGTTTTACAGAGACTATTATCGACCTCGTCTCGAGGTCTTCAAATCATACTGTATTCATTCTTTGGGGAAATGATGCTATGAATCTTTCCGGGTTAATTTCTTCGAAGCATACCATACTTAAAGCGGCTCATCCTTCTCCTCTTTCTGCCTATAGAGGATTTTTTGGGTGTGACCATTTCTTGCTTGCTAATGAAGCTCTACAATCTCATGCTCAATTTCCTGTGGATTGGTTTCTCGACATCTCTGAATTAATTGGATAATCCCTCTTTTATGGTAGATAAAGTTAAATCGATCTTATTTGTTGGTTGCTTCGTCTTTGTTTTCTTTGCATTTGGAGCACTTAATCCAGGGGGAAACAGCTTGGATTTGGTTGAGAACTGTGTTTCTCAGGAGCATGCAATACATGGTTTACCAAAAAAGCTCTCAGGTAAAGAAATTGTGTTGTTACATAACGAAGGGTATTTGGCGGGTTATGACTCTTCCATAATGCAATCGAGATGGGTATCCTATGAATTGACCTCAGAGGAGCTAATCAAGGTGGTTTCTAGAGAGGATAAGTTTAGACCTGATACACGTCTTAAAGGAAAAAGAGCTGAGTTAAATGATTATAAAAAAAGTGGATATGATCGTGGGCATCTTGCACCAGCTGCCGACATGGCTTGGTCGGCTAAAGCAATGAGTGAGTCTTTTCTCCTGACTAATATGAGCCCTCAATTACCTTCACTAAATAGAGGGGAGTGGAAGCGATTAGAGGAGTATGTAAGAGACCTTGCAAGTGATTTTGATACTGTTGCTATCGTTACAGGCCCCTTATTTACTGATGAGAAGAAGATCATAGGTAAAGGAGTTCGGATTCCCACAGCTTTCTACAAAGTCTTGTTGTTGAAGCGAATGAAACGTGGGTTTACCGCCATTGGTTTTATTTTGCCCAATAGTGGAGTAGTGGAAGACTTCACTGACTATGCAGTTTCAGTGGATAGTGTGGAAAAAGTTTCTGGTTTTGATTTTTTTAGCTGTTTACCCGATAAAACAGAGCAGAAGATTGAATCTAGGTGTTTAAAGGAGGAATGGTTTAATACGAATGCTGCTAGAAAAGGTATAAATTGATATAAATATTTATAGATGAAGATTGTATTTGCTACGCATAATGCTCATAAAGTGAGTGAATGTAAACAGATAGCTAATGGTAACTTGCAGATAGTAAGTCTATCGGAAGTTGGCTATACCAAAGAGATTGAGGAGACTGGTACAACCCTGGAGGAAAATGCACTAATTAAAGCACGTACTATATATGAATCTCTGGGAGAAAATTGTTTTGCCGATGATACCGGTCTTGAGGTGGATGCATTAGATGGCCGTCCGGGTGTCTATTCGGCTAGATATGCGGGTGAGAATGCCACGTATCATGACAATGTTATCAAGCTTTTAAAAGAGTTGGAAGAACATGAGCAGAGGAGTGCTCGCTTTAGAACGGTAGTGGCTCTTATTCTTGATGGCGAAGAGTTTTTGTTTTCTGGAGAAGTTGAAGGATCAATTATAAACTATTGTGCCGGTGAGGGTGGTTTTGGCTACGATCCCGTTTTTATTCCTCAAGGAGAAACACTCACCTTTGCTCAGATGTCGGCCGAGGCTAAAAACATGATTAGTCATAGAGGAAGAGCCTTTCAAAAGCTTTTTGCTTACCTCAATTCTAGATATTCAGCCTCGTAATTATTGTTACCTCTTTTACCTAAATGGTCTTTTGCCTCAACAGAAAGGATGCCCATCTTTTTTGAGTGGGTATTTGAGGTATAATCCAGAAATAGGGAAATGGTTTTTAGCTTTTTTGGTGGATAGCTTCAGTTAGAAGTATATCATAGAAGGTGTCAAGTGTATAGCCATAATATTGTGCCATTTTTGGTACAATACTCGCACTAGACATTCCTGGTACTGTATTGACTTCGAGGAAATTTAACACTGATTCATTGAAGATGTAGTCAAATCTCACAACCCCTTTACAATTCAAAGCCTTATAGAGCATGATTGAAGTCTCTTTACACCTTTTTTCGATGTCGGAGTCAATAGGAGCAGGGATTAATTCCTCGGCAAGGTTATCTGTATATTTTGCTTCATAGTCGAAAAACTCCTTTTTACTGACCACCTCAACAATGGGAAGCGCAATTACACTCTCTCCTGTTTTAAATACACCACAGGTAATCTCTCTTCCTTTAACGAACTTCTCAATTAAAACTTCATTGTCTTCCTTAAAGGCAATTTCTATAGCATTAAGAAGATCCTTCTCTTCTTTAACTTTGCTCATCCCTACACTCGAGCCACCACAATTAGGTTTAACGAAACATGGCAGTCCAGTGATATTTAAAATATCCTTAATATTGAAATCATACCCTTTAATAAGATGTACCGAAGGAGAAACACTCACCCCAGTTGATGCAACAAATCGATTACAAAAGGCTTTATTAAAGGTTAGCGCAGAGGTAATACTCCCACAGCTTGTATAAGGGATACCCAATAAATCAAAATAGCCTTGGAGTTTTCCATCTTCACCAGGGGTTCCGTGTATTGCGGTAAAGACAACATCAAATGAGATTTTTTCTCCATCAATGCTGATGGAAAAGTCATTTTTATCAATATTGACTCTTCTTGAATCAGACAAGATACAATACCAATCATTAAATTTTATGTGAACTAAAAAAGGATTATACTTTCCTCCTTCAAGGTATTTCATAATGATTGAGGCACTTTTTAACGAAATGCTATACTCTCCGGAGTCGCCACCTGCAATAACAGCAACGTTTATCTTCTTCTGATTCATTTGATGTTCATTTGTTTTTAGAGGTCACATTGAATACGCCAGTTAATTAGATAACCTTTTGATTTGTGTGGCCACCAACAAAAGCGACCACACGATCAATGGCGTTCTGTATTAGCCTACAAATTTACACACATCCGCTCAATAAATGGTATACAGGGAATTTCCTATCTTTGCATATATCGCAATAAGTTATTTAAAGTAGCGTTTTTTTTTAAGCGCAAATAGATATTGAATAAAGCATGAAGTGGCGGCAATTTGTTTTTACACAACTATTTTGGAAGCATTTGCTTTTAGCTTTTGCTGTAATGGTTATTCTTTTCTGGATTGTAATTCAGATTTTAAGAGTCTATACACGGCAAGGAGATAATCTGCTCTTGCCTGATTTTGTTGGGCAGTCGGTGGATGAATTAGTTCAGTACGCAGAGGATAATGATCTGGAAGTTATAATCATGGATTCGGTCTATGAACCGAATAAAGAGAAGGGAACCATTTTATTACAAGATCCATTGGCAAACACCAATATTAAACATGGCCGTAAGGTGTATGTATCTGTTGTTGGTCAGACTCCTGAGAAGGTGAAGATGCCAAATCTGATAGATCTCTCGGTTCGTCAAGCTGTTGATAAATTGATGGCGGCAAAGCTTCAAGTTGAACGGATACAATTGGTTCCCGGAGAGTATACCAATGCCGTGGTTGATCAAACCTATAAGGGAAGCCACATAAAGACAGGCGCAATGATTAACAGGGGCTCAAAAATTGTTTTGGTGGTTGAGCGGGGAAGTTCGCCTAGTGCCATTCGGGTTCCTGATGTTAGTGGAATGTCAGCTTACGAGGCCTATCGTACAATCTATAGTGCTACACTTAATGTTGGCAGAATAAAGTTTGAGGATGGATTTGATGATGACCATAGTAAGGTGGTTAAGCAATCGCCTCAAGCCGGTGGGTTCTGCAGTCCCGGCGATGATGTTGATCTCTGGTTTAAATTAGATGATTCTCAGAATTAATGTTAAATAATTTGGTGAAATGACCTCTTTAATAAAACTACTATATCTCTCTTTCTTGTTTTTGGTGATCAGCTCTTCTTCTTTATACGGTCAAGAGGTGGTTTCTGGTTTGTTTTATAATCCTGCTCTTGAATCTGGCAAGAATCAGAGAGATGAGTTGAAATCGGCCTCTTCTGCAGTCATTTTACCTTTTTACGACGATTTTAGATATCCACAGGTTTTCCCTGATCAGACTTTATGGTCAGATTATAATGTTTTTATTAATGATGCATTCTCAAAGAATGGACTAAATCATGGGGTAGCTACTTTTGATGCTATTGATTCTGCTGGATATATTTATGAAGATGCTTCTATAGCTCCGTTTGCTGCAGACTATCTTACTTCAAGGTCTATTAGGCTCGATTCGTTGTTTTCACCATTGAAAAGAGCAATTAATAAATCGGATTCACTTTATCTTAGTTTCTGGTATCAACCTCAAGGGTTAGGCAATGATCCCCAACCAGGTGATTCTCTAATGCTACAGTTTGAAGCTAGTAGCGATGGAAATAAATTTTGGAATACAGTCTGGAGTACGGAAGGAATGAAATTAGACACCTTCTATCTTCATAATGGTACATGGTGGAAGCAGGTTCTGATTCCAATTACCGATAGTGCCCTATATTTCCACAATGACTTTCGTTTTAGATTTATTGGGCACGCAAGTCTTGCCGGCGATATGCTTCAATCATGGCAAAGCAATATGGATCAATGGAATGTTGATGTTGTCTATTTGAATGTTGGTAGAAATATGGATGACACTACCACTAATTGGATGGGTTTTGCTTCTGCTGCGCCAAAAATGTTAAAGAGTTATTCTGCTATGCCTTATTGGCAATATGGAGATAATCCTGGCTTAGTTTTACGTGATACTATTACAAACTATGTGGCGAATCTCAGTGGTCAATTGAAAAATGGGCGTTATGAGTATATCGTTCGTGACGAAGCTGGGAATGATGTTGATAGTTATTTAGGAGGTCTGTTTTTACTTGATCCTTTTCCTATTGAGGGTTATCTTGCCGAGCAGAAGGTTGCTAAACCAGCCGTTTCCCGCATTCTTCCGATTGACCCAATTGGTGGTGTTTCTACAACTTATTTTGATATCGTTCATAAGATAACAACCTTTGAATCAGGATCAGATACCCGGCTCGATTCGGTTGTTTATCGTCAATCTTTTGAAGATTATTTTAGCTATGACGATGGTACACCTGAAGCAGGGTATGGCGTTACTCCTTCTGGAGCTCAATTTGCGATTCGTTTTAAATTGAGTAAGCCTGATATGATAAAAGGGGTAGATATCTTTTTCAATAGGACACAGAACAGTGCGAATCAACAGTATTTTAATTTACGATTTTGGGATGATAATAATGGGCTGCCTGGTAAGCTCCTTCGCTCTGATACGATAGTTCGGGTTGATTTTGGGGATAACCTAAATCAGTTTGTCAGGTATTCTCTCCCTCAACCCGTATTAGCCTTGAATGCGTTTCATATCGGGTTACAACAAAGAACAAATGATAATCTGAATGTCGGTTTCGACCTTTCAATGGATAATAGTGCAAATCAGTCATACAATGTTGATGGTACCTGGATTAGATCTCAATATGCTGGTGCTTTAATGATAAGACCCCTTATGACTGGGACTACAAGTAAATCTGATGTTTCAAATGGATCGAAAGGCGTGTTGTTCTACCCGAATCCGATTTTAAATTCTACTGTTGAAGTTGAATTTGATGGGAGTGTAGGCCAGCATCTAAAACTTGATTTCTTTTCTATCTCAGGTCAATATATTACTTCAGCAGAAGTTCAAGGTGTCACCTCATTACCAAGTCTCGCTAATGGGTTATATTTGGTGAAGGTGACAAACCTTTCTAATAATAAAGTCTATTTTGATAAAATTTCGATTGCAAATTAATGGAGGATGATAGCTTAGAGCCGGGATATGCTCATGCCGGGACTATAGAGGTAGAAGAAGAGGTAGCTGAACTGTATGAGCATCATCGGTTTATTGTGGATAAGGGGCAAGGGCTGCTGCGAATAGATAAATTTCTAGCAAATAAAATTGAGGGAGTATCTCGTAATAAGGTGCAAAATGCAGCTAAAGCTGATTGCATCCTTGTTAATGAGAAGCCTGTTAAGTCAAATTATAGGGTCAAGCCATTAGATGTTATTTCGGTTGTCTTACCTAATCCTCCTCACGAATTTGAAGTTATTGCTGAAGATATTGCTTTTGATTGTGTATATGAAGATGATGATGTTCTAGTTGTGAATAAGCCGGCTGGACTGGTGGTTCATCCTGGGTATGGCAATTTCACTGGCACTCTTCTCAATGCGCTTACCTTTTATTTGCAGGGGAAAAAGAACTCTCGTGGGGAAGAGGTAGCCCCTTATTTGGTTCATAGGATTGATAAAGACACCTCAGGATTGCTTTTGGTTGCTAAGACTGAATTGGCTCAAACAGCACTAGCTAGGCAATTCTTTAATCATACCGTATATCGTCGATATAATGCCTTAGTTTGGGGTATTTTACATGAGGATACTGGCACTATTGATGGATATATTGGCCGAAGTGCTAAAGATAGGAGAGTAATGGCTGTTAATGCGGATCCCGAATTTGGTCGTAATGCGATTACTCATTGGACCGTTCTTGAGAGATTTCGATATACCACTCTTGTTGAATGTAGATTAGAAACAGGAAGAACACATCAGATTAGAGCGCATTTTAAGTATATTGGAGCGCCACTCTTTGGTGATCCGGTATATGGTGGAAATATAATTCTTAAGGGTAACCAGACGGGAGCCTACAGCCAGTTTATTAAAAACTGCTTTGACGTATTACCCAGACAGGCATTACATGCCAGATCAATAGGGTTTATGCATCCAACATTAGGGCAATACAGGCAGTTCGATAGCGAATTACCTGAGGATATGACTTTAATTATTGAGAAATGGAGAAGGTATTCCAAAGGGGAAAACGCTTCAAATTAAAAAAGGAGAGACTCCCTTCGTTAATCTCTCCTTCGGCTAACCAATAGCCTAAAACTAGTTCAGAAACATTTTTATATCCTCATCTACGGTATTGATGCCTCCTATTCCAAAGGTATCAACAAGAACTTTTGCAACATTTGGGGATAAGAATGCTGGTAGAGTAGGACCTAAGTGGATTTTTTTCACTCCAAGGTAAAGAAGAGCTAATAAAACGATTACAGCTTTTTGCTCATACCATGCGATATTATAGACAATAGGTAACTCATTGATGTCATTTAGCTGGAAGACCTCTTTTAACTTTAGGGCGATGACGGCTAGTGAATAAGAATCATTACACTGTCCTGCATCCAGAACTCTTGGGATACCACCAATATCACCTAATGGGAGTTTATTGTAACGGTATTTTGCACAGCCTGCAGTTAGAATCACTGTGTCTTTGGGAAGTGCTGTAGCAAATTCCGAATAGTAGTTGCGGTCTTTCATTCTTCCATCACAGCCTGCCATAACCACAAATTTCTTAATAGCTCCAGATTTTACGGCATCTACCACCTTGTCGGCAAGGCTAAATACTTGGGCATGAGCAAAACCACCAATTATTTCACCTTTTTCAATCTCGATAGGAGGTTGACATTTGAGCGCATGTGCAATGACTTCTGAAAAATCTTTTTCTCCTCCTACTTGACGATCGGCAATGTGTCTAAATCCAGGATGTCCTGAAGCACCCGTGGTATATACACGATCTGCATAAGTTGACGTTTTCTTTGGAGGAACGATGCAATTTGTGGTAAAGACGATAGGGCCGTTGAAGGTCTCAAACTCTTCATTTTGTTTCCACCAAGCATTCCCGTAGTTACCAATGAAATGTGAATACTTCTTGAATGAAGGATAATAATGGGCAGGAAGCATCTCACTGTGTGTATAGATATCTACACCCTTTCCTTCTGATTGTTTTAGTAGATCCTCTAAATCTCTTAGATCATGACCACTGATGAGTATTCCTGGACGATCGCTGACTCCAATATTGACTTTTGTCATTTCAGGATTACCATATCTCGTGGTATTTGCTTTATCCAATAATGCCATGGTTTGAACGCCATACTTTCCGCATTCCAGAACAAGACCAACGAGTTCATTTGCCCCTAAAGAGGAATCTAAGGTTGCCAGTAGTCCCTTTTCTAAGAAGGCTACGATTTCTTCATCATACATTCCGAGATTATCAGCATGTTCTGCATAAGCAGCCATTCCTTTTAATCCGTAGACCAGTAGCTCGCGGAGGGAGCGAATATCAATATCTTCGGTTGATAAAACACCTACTGATTTGGACTTGGAAGCAAACTCTTCTATTGAACCATTCCATGTAGCGCAATCATGGTTGCCCATATTGACGGTTAGGTTGAGAGAGGCTGCTTTTACTTTAAGCTCATTTCTGAGCTTTAAGCCTTCCACAATACGTTGACTGATTGCTTTGTCATCGAAATTCGCATTGGTGATGGTTACAAACATCCCCTCAATTAAATAACGATCGGTTGCATGGCTCTTTTCTCCTACATTTCTTAATGTGGAACTATAAACTGAGACTCCTTTGAGGGTATATATTAGCAGATCTTGAAGATTTGCCACTTCATCTGTTTTACCACAGACACCCATTAGGGTACAACCAACTCCCTTGGCTGCTTCCTGACATTGAAAACAAAACATTCCCATTTTATTCTTCGATTAATTGTGATAGATATAATTAACTTGGTTCGTGTTATCTCTTTTTGTATAGAATTACAACTCTTTTACCATGGTTAAGACCATTTTAAAATCTTCTACGGCATCCACTGCATGCGGAATATTTGGAGGGAAGACGATAGCCTTACCTTCTGTTAAGATGAAAGGTTGACCCGCAATTTGAACCTTTGCAGTTCCTTCAACGATATGAACGATAGCTAAGAAAGGGGTGGAGTGTTCACTCAAACGCTGCCCTTTTGAAAAGGCAAAGAGAGTAATGGTGCAGTTTTTTTTATCGACAAGTGTCTTGCTTACAACAGCATCGACGGAATAGTCTATAATTTTTTTGTAGGTAAATACCTCGCCTGTATTAAGTGCCATGTCTGTTTATTTTAAATCCATTCTTCTTTAATGACCTCCCCTTGAATCGAAATAATTGCAAGCTTCAATGGAACTTTCCTTTTTGCTCCATTCATTGCAAGACGAACGATCTGAAGAAGACCGCCGCAACAAGGAACCTCCATGATGACAACGGTAACAGTATTTACCATAGATTGATCTATTAATGCAGTAAGCTTTTCAATATAGATCTCTTTGCCCTGATCTAGCTTCGGACAGGCAATTGCGAGTGCTTTGCCCTTTAGGTAACGTTGATGAAAGCCTCCCATAGTGAACGCAACACAATCAGCTGCGATGACTACATCCGCATTTTTAAAGTAGGAGGCGGCCGGATTAATTAAATGCATCTGAACCGGCCACTGTCTTAGTTCTGAGGGTATATCACCTACTATGGTGCTTGTACTACTCTTCTGGGTGTTACGAAAATCATGCGATGCAGAACCGGGGCATCCACCCCCACAACCCGATTTACCTTCTTGGTGAGGGTCTTTTGGACTGTTCTCATTGGTCTTTCCATCCGTTAATAACTCTGGATGATGCTCCTCCAAATACTCTATAGCTTGATTTAGGTAACCTATTTCATTATGATCAGCTAAATGATCAAGATGTGCTTGGATGGTGTTTTTTCCCTTTGAAACCATCTCCTTTATCACTCGGATCTCATCATAGGCTTCTGCCTCTCTTTTTTCCATTGTGATTGCTCCTTCCGGACAATGACCAATGCAGGCTCCTAATCCATCGCAAAAGAGATCGGAGATTAGCCGAGCTTTACCATCAATTAATTGTAATGCTCCCTCATGACAATTGGGAATGCAAAGACCGCAACCAGTACACTTTTCTTCATCTATTCTTATAATCTCGCGTATCATAACTCTTTGCCCTTTTTGTTATTCTGTTCTGTCTTATTTAATTTATTCGAAACTATATACCAATTAAGGCCAGACTTAATTAGGTATTCGAGTACGCAAAAGTAATACTAGGAATTTGATAATGCAAGTATATTCAGGAAAAAAAATACCTAAATATTCAAATAATTTCTAAATAGTTGATTGACAGGGGTTGCTGGCTCCTAGCTTCTTGCTTCTGGCTGCTGGCTCCTAGCTTCTTGCTTCTGGCTGCTGGCTGCTAGCTGTTGGCTGTTAGCTGCTGGCTCCTAGCTGTTGAATTTAGAGGTCAGATACCAGCCGCCAGATGCCAGATGCCAGCCGCCAGATGCCAGATGCCAGGTGCCAGATGCTAGCCGCCAGATGCCAGGTGCCAGATGCCAGATGCCAGATGCCAGCCGCCAGATGCCAGATGCCAGAGGTTAGCCACCAGTAGCTATTGATAACTGACAAACTCCTAGTCTCGAAAAGCTATTTGTGTATCAAATGAATCGTATTAAATTTGTAAAAAAGAGAAAGAACGATGGAATTATTGAGAACATTCAGCAGGAGTTTTAGTGAATGGTTAGTAGATCAAGGGTTAAATAAGGAGTTATCAATTATCTTATCAGATTATGTGTGGTTGATCGGAGTCGCTTTGATAGCATGGATCGCCTATTACTTTGTAAAGAAGGTTTTATACAACTTTCTGCAACGGTTAGTTAAGCGTTCTTCCAATCAGATAGATGACATTTTACTTGAGCAAAAGCTGTTTAGAAGGGTTTCTTATTATGCGCCAGCACTGGTCATATACAAAATTGCACCATGGGTGATAAGTGGGTACGTTGGGATGGCATTTTTCATTACCCGGGTCATGGAGGCCTATATGTTGATGGTTACAATCTTAGTTATTGAGTCGTTTTTTAATTCTATACATCATGTGTATTCAACAACTGAGATGAGCAAATCTCGTCCTATTAAAGGATTCATTCAAGTTGCCAAGATCTTTGTCTATGCTATTGGTTTTATAATCCTTTTATCATGGTTGCTGGGGCAAAAACCATTGGCATTACTTGGCGGACTGGGTGCATTATCAGCGGTATTGATGTTAGTTTTTAAAGATAGTATACTTGGGTTTGTTGCAGGAATACAGCTTTCGGCTAATCAGATGGTTCAGATTGGTGATTGGATCTCCATGCCAAAATATGATGTTGATGGAAGTGTTATTGATATCTCTTTAACAACCGTTAAAATTCAGAATTGGGATAATACCATCTCTATGGTTCCAACCTACAATCTGATTTCTGATTCGGTAAAGAATTATCGTGGGATGCAAGAATCAGGGGCTAGAAGAATTGCCCGAAGTATCAACCTTAATATGAATTCTGTGAAGTTTTGTACACCTGAAATGTTAGAGAGATTTGAGAGAATTCATTATATAGAGGATTATGTTAGACGGAAAGAGGATGAACTTAATAGTTATAATTCAACGAACAATATCGACAGTTCAATTGTAGTTAACGGAAGAAGACAAACCAACATCGGTGTTTTTAGAGTTTATGTATCTGAATATATCAAAAATCATCCAAGGATAAGAAAAGACCTAACCATTTTGGTTAGGCAGATGCCTCTGTCTGAGCTAGGGCTACCCATTCAGATTTATTGCTTCACCGATACTACAGTATGGATAGAATATGAACAGATTCAGAGTGATATTTTTGACCATTTACTTGCAATTCTACCCTATTTTGATTTGCAGGTCTTTCAAAATGCCTCCGGTTCTGATTTTAATAAATTATCGCAGTCAACTAGTAATTAGAATTCATCATAATTGTATTTAAAATGATTAAAAAAGAGGATCTAAGACAACTTGAACAAAGAGGAATTTCGGTTGAGAGGATTAATTGGCAGATAGAGCAGTTCAGAAAAGGCTTTCCGTATGCCAGACTTATTGCTCCGGCTACTGTTTCTAATGGGATCAATGTCGTATCTGAAGATGAAAAATTGGATCTCATTCAGTATTGGAGAGAACATACTGATAGATTGCAGATCGTGAAGTTTGTTCCTGCCTCTGGTGCAGCTACCCGAATGTTCAAGGATTTATTTGAATATATTGATACCGCTGAAGATGGTAAGGATGAAGAGGAGATATTGAATAGAGAAAAATTCAAGGGTGTTAAAGCGGTGATCGAACAACTAGATAGATTTGCTTTTTTTGACGCATTAAAGGAGAAGATTATTGCTTTGGGATCGTCTCTCGAAGATTATCTTAAACAAAAAAGGTATAGCCGCATTCTGCAAATTATTCTTAATGAGGAGGGTTTAAATTATTCAGCTCGTCCTAAAGCTATGATCCTATTTCATAGTTACTCAGATAAACCCCGGTTTGCATTTGAAGAGCATTTTATTGAAGGGGCCATGCATTGTAAGATGAGCAATAATATAGTTAGGTTGCATTTTACAGTCTCTACTGAACATAGGTCGCTTTTTGAAGTAGCGGTGTCTGAGGCAAAAGCTTTTTATGAGCCAAAGTTAGGGGTCACTTTTGAAGTATCACTTTCAGAACAGAGTCCTTCTACAGATACTATCGCTGTAAACCTCGATAATGATCTATTTAGAGATAAAGAGAATAAACTCGTATTTCGTCCTGCCGGCCACGGTGCTCTTCTGAAAAATCTTAATGAGATCGATGCAGATATTGTTTTCGTTAAGAATATTGATAATATTGTTCCTGATCGACTCAGGGAGGTTACTATTGAGTATAAAGAGTTGCTAGCCGGGATGCTTCTAAAGACGAGGGATGAGTGTCATAACCTTCTTAAAAGCATTGCCGAGGAAGATTATCAAGAGGAGATATATCATAGGGCTTATGAATTCATAAAGAGACATCAGATTTGTGATCTTCCATCTAAAATAGTGCATCGTGATCATTTGGTGCAGAAAGTATGGCTTATAGAGCAACTCAATAGGCCAATTAGAGTATGTGGAATGGTGAAAAATGAGGGAGAACCAGGCGGAGGCCCCTTCCTCACAAAAGACTTTGAAGGAAGAATCTCCTATCAGATTATAGAATCTTCGCAGATTAGTCCTACTGATGAGGCGCAAAAACAGATTGCTCAGGCAGCTACACACTTTAATCCCGTTGATTTGGTTTGTTGCTTAAAAGACTATCAACATCAATCATTCAATTTAAACAGATTTATTGACCCCGAGACAGGGTTCATCTCTTTAAAGTCGAAAGATGGTAAAGATCTTAAAGCTATGGAGTTACCTGGTCTTTGGAACGGGGCGATGTCGGGTTGGATCACACTCTTTGTCGAGGTTCCAGTTGTAACTTTTAATCCTGTAAAAACGATCCGTGATTTATTAAGACCAAATCATCAATAAAATGAAGCTTATTATTTCGGGCTATGGTAGAATGGGGCATCTGTTAGAAGAACAGGCCAAACGATTTGGTGATGAAGTTATTGCAATCTTTAATCGATCGGAAGATTGGTCAATAGGTCGTGATTTTCTAAACCAGGCTGATGTCTTAATCGATTTTAGTGAACCCCATTATGGGAAGCTTAATGCGCTTAATGCACTTAAAGCAGGATGCAGTGTGGTTTCTGGTACAACCGGTTGGATCCCCGATATTGAGGAGATCAAATCAATTACCGAATCAGAAAATGTCGCTTTTCTTACTGCTTCAAATTTCAGTGTTGGTGTTAATCTGCTATTTTTTTTAAATAAAAAACTAAGCCAGCTAATTCATGACCTCAATCTGGAATATCAACCACGAATTGAGGAGACCCATCATATCCATAAATTAGATGCCCCTTCAGGTACTGCTATTACGCTTGCAAAACAAATAATACAAAATAGTAATTTCCTCGGGTGGAATTTAAATCAGTCTCCTGTGGAAAACAACATTGGGATCACTAGTTTTAGACAAGGGGAGGTTACGGGTCATCATTTAGTTACCTATCATGGCTCCAATGATTTAATCAGACTAGAACATGAGGCTTTTAATCGGATCGGATTTGCTCAAGGAGCCCTTTTAGCCGCTCGGTACATCTCAGGGAAAAAGGGCGTTTTCTCAATCGAAGATGTATTAGGATTACCACGCTAAAGTCAAGTAATTAACTTTTGAAGTTTTCTTAAAAATATTTCCGTCAACGTTTGCATTAATTTAATTAAAACTTTACATTTGCCCCAAGTTCGTAGTTGTAATTAGCAATGACTGATGCTTTCCCCAAATTCTCACCTTACCTTCCCCAAACTACTCCATTCAGCTATTACAAACTGCGAATTAGGACGATAGATTAACTGAGAAGATTAATTTATTTTCCAGCTTTGTGGAGTAATTAACTAACTGGTGATATCCGGTGATCACAAAGCATACCAAGAGCTCGTTTCATTGTAAACGGGCTCTTGTTGTTTTGGTTGCAAAAAACAGCGAAAGACTCATAGCTCTTCGCTTCCTCTGCGTTCGCTCTTCGCTTCTTCTCCATTCAATTTAGTTTTTTTCATCTGAAATTCATCTATCTCAATTGGGTATATCTTCAAAACTTCTTCTGGGTTATTCGATCAATCAATGGAGAGGAAGCGAAGGGGAAAGGGAGAGGATCAAAGAGGTTTCGTTAAACGAGAATAATAGACCAAAATGGCAAATGGATGATTTTAATAAAGACATTTTTAGGATATTTGTAAAAGAATTCAACCGCATTTTTCCCTATAAAAATCTCTCCATAATCGAAATGAAAAAGCACGATATCTTTTTTGTACTGATTCTATTAGCACTCTTTCTCCCAGTAATGATGATTCCATCCTTATATCAAGGATATGAGCAGTTTAATAAGGAACATGGAATGATTATGAGTTTTCTCAAGTTTGCTATTTTAGCAACTATGGGGGAGGCTCTCGGTTTAAGAATCAGAACGGGAGTTTATAATCAGCCAGGTTTTGGTTTAATTCCACGAGCTCTTGTATGGGGCTTTCTTGGTCTGACCATAAAGATGGCTTTTGCTATATTTACAAAGGGGACTCCGGCTTTTCTTGCCTACCTTGGCCTTGATTGGGCTCCTGAATCGATCGCGGGTCAGTTATCTTTACAGAAGGTTTTTGTGGCATTCTGTATCAGTTCTGCCATGAATTTGATCTATGCTCCGGTTATGATGACGCTTCATAAGATGACTGATACCCATATCATAAATAACCATGGGACTCTATCAGGTCTATTTAAGCCGTTTAAAGGTGGCGATATTATAAGTCAGATTAATTGGAGAGTACAGTGGGACTTTGTTTTTTGTAAGACTATTCCGCTTTTCTGGATACCTGCTCACACGCTAACTTTTTTGTTACCTGAGCAATTTCAAGTGCTATTTGCAGCAATTCTGGGAATAGCCTTAGGAGTCATTCTTGCAACTGCTAGTCTCAAAGGGAAAAAACAATAGGTTTTCAAAAAAAATGTATCTTAACCTCAGCAAACCACATGCTTTATGAGACAAACACCTATTAGCTATGAGATTGTATCTCAAAAAATAAAAGAATCTAATCTGCCCTCTGTAGGCCGGGCTACCATACGTGAAATAAAAAAACTTGTTGATCAGATTGAGCAAGCAACCGGTTCTCGTTTTGTAAGAATGGAGATGGGTATCCCTGGATTGCCTGCTGCTGTTCAGGGAGTTAAGGCTCAGATTGAGGCGCTTGAACATGGCGTAGCATCCATTTATCCTGATATTCAGGGAACCCCTTCGCTGAAAGTTGAGATCTCTAAGTTCGTTAAAAACTTCTTGGATATCGATGTGAATCCTGACGGTTGTATCCCTACTGTAGGATCTATGCAAGGCGGCTTTGCTGCTTTTATGACTGTAAATAGAATGCATAAGGATAGAGAGGGAACCCTTTTTCTGGATCCCGGATTCCCTGTCCATAAACAGCAGATAAAAATTCTAGGGCAAGATTGCAGATCGTTCGATGTTTATAATTTCAGAGGAGAAAAACTTAGGGAAAAGTTAAATGAGATGACCGCTGATGGTAAAGTTAGTAGCATCCTCTATTCGAATCCCAATAACCCTAGCTGGATATGTTTTACTGATGAGGAACTTAGGATCATTGCTGAAATTGCAAATCAGAAAAACATCGTTATTATTGAGGATCTTGCATATTTTGCTATGGACTTCAGACATGATTATGGTAAGCCAGGTGTCGCTCCTTATCAACCAACCGTAGCTAAATACACTGATAACTTCATCCTAATGATCAGTAGTTCTAAGGCTTTTAGCTATGCTGGTGAACGTATTGGTATGATGGTTATTAGTGATAAACTTTTCCACACCAATGCCCCCGACTTAACTCGGTTCTATTCTTCGGCTGATCTGGGGCATTCTCTTGTTTTTGGTGCTCTTTATGCACTGAGTTCTGGTACCTCTCATTCGGCTCAATATGCTCTTAAAGCAATTTTGGAAGCAGCCAATTCAGGTGAACTCGATTTTACTAATCAGGTTAGAGAGTATGGTGAAAAGGCTAAGATAATGAAGAAGTTATTCACCAGCAATGGCTTTAAAATTGTTTATGATACGGATGTTGACAAGCCTATTGCTGATGGTTTCTATTTTACGTTTGGCTATCCGGGTTACTCAGGGGAGGAGCTGCTTGGTGAGTTAGTGTATTACGGTATCAGCGCTATTTCTCTTGCAATAACTGGTAGTACTCGTCTCGAAGGAATTAGAGCCTGTGTTTCTTTGGTCTCACGTGATCAATTTGGTGACCTTAAGGAGCGGTTGGAATGGTTCCATAAAGATCATCCTATTAAATAGTTTCTTATTACTGACAAGAAAAGGGGTACTCTGTTTTTATGCAGTACCCCTTTTTCGTGTGTTCTGGGTAGGGTCGGTATCTACCTTTTATGTAATCCACACTCTTTTTGTTCAGGAAGCTCCCACCACCAGCGGCCGGCTCTAATATCCTCTCCTGGAGCTATTGCTCGTGTACAAGGTTGACATCCAATGCTCGGAAAACCTGAGTCATGTAATTTATTATATGGAATGAAATTCTCTTTGATATATTCCCAAACCTGCTGCTCTGTCCAGTCAATTAGCGGATTAAACTTTAATAGGTTGTTGGCTTCATCGAATTCTACACGTTTTAATTCATTACGGGTCACAGATTGTTCTCTTCTTAATCCGGTAATCCAAACCTCTAATCCACTTAAAGCACGCCTCAATGGCTCTATTTTCCGGGTATAACAACAGAGTTTACGGTTTTCAATGCTTTCATAAAATAGATTGATGCCTTTTTCATAGACCATCTTCTCTGTTTCGATGGTATTTGGAAAGAAAGTTCTAATCTTACAATGGTAGCGAGCCTCCGTAACTTGAAGAAGATCGTAAGATTCAGGAAATAGCCGTCCAGTATCGAGCGTGAATAGGTGCATCTCTTTTCCTGTTAACGACATCATATGTGTGATTACTTGATCTTCAGCACCAAGACTTGAAGCTAGAGCCATTTTATGCCCGTAAAGAGTCATCATTTGATTAATACTCTCATTGGCATCCATTGACGCCATCAGTGAATTGAGTTCATCTGCTTTTTGTCTCATTTCATCACTTATTTTAATGGCAAAGATAGAAAATTGTATGGCCCTGTTATTTGTCAATAGCTAGAGTTTAATCTATCGCTTCTTTTCAACTATGAGTTACCTTTGTACTGGTAATATTTCAGATAATTAATACCCATCATGTTCAGATACTTATTCCTCGTTTTTATATTGGTTCTTTCAATAAACGATGGTTTCGGACAGCTAACTGCTTCTGGGAACCTGCCAGCCAGAAGAACGGTATTGCTTGCTGCTTATAAGGGAGATGCTCTGACTATTGTTGGCTCCACCAAGGTTTTAGGTGATCACTCTTTTTCCTTTCCTAAGGATCTTTTTAGTCAATCAGGTCAGTATAGAATTATTTATAGCAATGATTTGGGTGTTGACTTTTTATATGATCGGAAACTGGTGGAAATTGAAATATTGGACACGATCAGTCCACCGATATTTAAAGATAAACTCAATATCGATTTCTCTGTTTTAGCTGATAAAGTGGCTGATTATAAGACTAAAATATCGCTTTTAGAAACCATCTTGAATTCTTATCCTAAAGAGAGTCTCTATTATAAGCAGACATGTAAAGAGTGGATTGCTGTTCAGTCTGGTTTAAATGAATCAATAGATAATGTAAGGTCAAACCATCAAAATGATCTTCTTTTTAGGTTATCCATTTTATGGAAGGTAGCAGAAGTTGATCCATCCATGTCTGTAGAGGATCGAAAAGAGACTCAAAAAGCCCATTTTTTTGATCATGTGAATTTTAATGATACTACACTTTTTTACACAAATGGTTATACCCTCAAGGTTATTGAGTTTTTGATGCTATTCACCTCTGATGAGATGAGTCCACAGGAGGCTCAACATGCGATTATTAACGGATTATCTAGGTTGGATAAGGTAAGAGAGGGGAGTCCAGCTGTATTTGTGTTTATTACTGAGTATCTGATTAAAGGTTTTGAGCAGTTTGGATTTGAGGATGTTTTGGTCTTTCTTGCTGAACATTGGAATCAGGATTCTTGCTTGGAATATGAGAGTAATAATGGGTTAAGTGATAAGCTTAAGCAAATAACCAAGATGAAGGTGGGAAATAGTGCTCCTCTTCTTAAATCTAAGACCCTTGATGGTACCTCTTTTAATATTTCGCAAGTTTCGTCTAGATTTCGTCTGGTTCTTTTTTGGTCATCAAATTGTATTCACTGTAAGCAAATTTTACCGATGTTAAGAGATCTCTACCATCAGCAAACATCACGAGAAATAGAGGTGATCGCCTTTGGACTGGATCGAGATACCTCAAATTATCTGGAGACTGTAAATAATCTTCAGTTGAACTGGATCAATATTACCGATTTCAAGGGGTTTGAGAGCCCCGTGGTCAAAGAGTGGGGAATCGTTGGTACGCCATCGATGTTTTTGTTAGACAATACTGGGACAATACTTGAAAAACCTCAAACTTTAGAAGATCTTAAACTATTATTTAAGCGGTTGTAGATATTGTAAAGTCTCTCCCAACTGAAGGGCGGGTTTCAGAAAGAGGTAGAATAGTCTTTTGAATGGGCTTAGATTTCTTAATTTCCGGGGTTAATAGGTTGGCGATTTATAGTTAATCAGATCAGCAAGGGTACCTGTTCTCTCAACCGCAATACCTTTAGATGTTCGCTGAAGCGTACAGGCTTCATGGTAATAGTCATGTTGAAAGACGAGAATGAAGTGGTTTTCTACTGCTTCCTCTAAGAATTCCTCTTTTTCTTGAAGGGAGAGCAGTGGTTGAATATCGTAAGCTGTGATATATGGAATAGGAATATTTCCAACAGAAGGAATAAAATCGGCTACATAGGCAATGGTAGCGTTATTAGTTTTAAGGATGGGGAATAGTTGCCCCATGGTATGTCCATCCACGCGACGCAGTTCTATGTTAGGAAAAAGAGATGATTCCTGATCAATGAAGTGGAGAACATTTGCTTTTTCGAGCGGTATTAGGTTTTCAGGTAAATAACTGGCGGCTTCTCTTTTATTTGGCTTGATGGCCCAATCCCACTGGGCTTTTGATACATAGTGTTTTGCCTTTGGAAAGAGTAATTCTGCCTCACCGGAGATATTGTGTATAACGGCTCCTCCCACATGGTCATAATGTAAGTGAGTGAATACGACATCAGTGATTTGAGAGCAGGAGAATCCAGTTTCATTAAGGGCTGCTTCTAGGCCGATTGCATTAAAGCGGTGTCTATGTTTAAAGAAGCGCTCATCTTGTTTATTTCCCATTCCAGTGTCGAAAAGGATGACTCTCTGATCGAGATCAACAAGAAGTAGTCTTGAGGTGGTGTTTATAAGATTATTATCATCTACCGGTACATTTTTCGACCAGATTGCTTTTGGAACAACTCCAAAAACCGGTCCTCCATCCGATTTCCAGTTTTCAGGTGTAAGGGTAAATATTTTCATAGATATGCATTAATAAGGCAAAGCTAACAAAAGAAAACTAGAAGAGGTTCAAATCTCTTCTCTTAGGTGAACACCTTTTTTCGTAGGTTTGTAATAGAAAAACAACATGCCATGAGAGTCCATTTTATTGCTATAGGGGGCAGTGCCATGCACAATTTAGCCATTGCGCTACACCAAAAAGGGTATATCGTTTCTGGTTCTGATGATGAGATTTTTGAGCCATCCAGGACTAGATTAGGGAATCTTGGATTATTACCTGAGACAGAGGGTTGGGATACGAATCGTATAACTGCTGAGTTAGATGCAGTCATTGTTGGGATGCATGCGAAAAAGGATAATCCAGAGCTTGAGGCAGCACATCGGTTGGGCTTAAAGATATACAGTTATCCTGAATTTTTATATGAAGCATCAAAGGATAAGTTTCGAGTAGTCATTGGAGGTAGTCACGGCAAGACTACCATAACCTCGATGGTGATGCATGTTGCCAAGAATGCAGGGATAGATATTGACTATATGGTCGGAGCCAAGATAGAGGGTTTTGACGTTATGGTAAAGTTGACAGATGAGGCTCCATTTATGATTTTTGAGGGTGACGAGTATTTAACATCACCGATTGATCCTAGACCTAAATTTCATTTGTATCATCCTCATATTGCTTTGTTGAGTGGAATTGCATGGGATCATATGAATGTTTTTCCAACCTTTGATGATTACGTTATTCAGTTTAATACTTTTTACCATTTAATTGAGACTGGAGGCACTTTTATTTATTTTGAAGAAGATAAGGAGTTAAGGCGCATTGCTGCCAATCAAAGATCAGGTATTCAGCATGTCCCATATTCAGTCCCGAATTATCAGACCAAGAATGGCAGAACAACAGCCTTACTTGATGGGATTGATATTCCTTTAACTATATTTGGAAAGCATAATTTGGCAAATTTAAATGGTGCCTGGGAGGTATGTAAGCGTTTAGGTATAGGAATAAATGAGTTTGCTTCTGCCATGAGAACATTTAAAGGGGCGGCTAATAGACTAGAGTGTGTTTTTAATGCCGATGACCTTGTCGTATATCGTGATTTTGCTCATTCGCCTTCAAAGGTAAAGGCAACTGTCACAGCGGTACGAGAGCAATATCCCAATAGAAAGGTAGTAGCTATTTTTGAACTTCATACTTTTAGTAGTCTTAGTAAAGCTTTTTTGCCAGAATACATGGGAGCTCTAAATGCGGCTGATCAAGCAGTGGTTTTCTATTCGCCGCATGCATTAGAATTAAAGCGACTACCAGCTTTAGAGGTAGAGGATATATTCAAGGGTTTTGGGAAGGATAATCTGAAGGTGATCTCAAATCGTGTAGATCTTGTAGAATGGTTACAGGAACAAGATTGGGCTAATTCTGCTTTGTTGTTAATGTCATCTGGAAGTTTTGAGGGTATTAGTCCTGCTCAATTTGTAGGGATCATAACGCAGGATAAGAATTAATTGTTATTATTTTGGAAGAGAGAGCGCCGATTAGTTTTGATAATCGGCGCTCTCTGTTTTAGAATAAGAGACTTTATATTTACTATAAAGGAGATGCAGAATTTTTTTCGACGAGTTTGATATGTGATTTTTATTGCTAAATAAATAGTCGTTTATTAAACATGATATAGCCAATACTAAGAACCACAGAGAAGTTGTCCGCTTCTTTATCAAAGTAGTTGAACATAAGAGAAATAGGGCCAATGATCGTGTTAACTACAAAGCCACCGGTGGCCATGAATGAGGTACCTTCTAAAAATTTCCCATATTTAGGTGTATAATAGTCTTTCCCAGTGATTGAGTAAAGGGGTTGATAGATGTAGCCTTCAAATCGAAAGTCTACCAGTTTTGCCATTCGGTAGATGTTTTTTGATCCAGCAGCTATATAGCTAGGTGTTCTGTAGTCGGGCAAGAATTGGGTTGCTGCATAAGGCATTGGGGCGTATTGAGGTAAAGACAGCAGCGTAGAAGTATAATTACTGAAAAAAGGTTGAGAGCTAATTTGGAACTCGCTTTGAAGACCAAATTTGATTTTTTTGTAAGAGGCGAAATAATTGGAGTATTTTAAGTTTAGTTGAATCCATGAATGGTTAGTTGTTACCTTTTCGTCTTGGCCAAGATAGGTGCCAGATTTGAATTTTTCAACTCCATTTACAAATCTAAACTCTGCAAAAAAGCGAGAGCCTGCATTAGCGTATTGCTTTTCATTCTCGGAGTTGATTTCTAAGGTAAGCGATGGCATAATAAAATTGAAGCGGGTTTGGTCGCTTTGGTCGTCTCGACTAAAGACATTGATCTGATAGTATTCATCGAAGACAGTACCAACATCGAGCCCTGCTGTCAACTGACCTTTGTTCGTAATCGGGATTCCATATCTAAAGCCACCATGTGTTTCAGATCGAATTAGGTAACTTGGGGTTAGATCAGCAATGAAATAGCTATTGTTTTTAAAATAGTTAATTCGGTTAAAGGTAAAATCAAGGTTTAAAAAATAGGGTTTTTTCCCAGGGTAGTCGACTCTTCCTTTCATGTAAAACGAGCTGTAAAAACGGCCAATGTAAGCATTGGTTAGGGCAATACGACCGATTTTACGGATGTCACGGTATTTAAGTTGTAGAAAGACTGTATTAGTGCCGGTTGACATGATACTGCCACCAATCTGGGCTTCAAATCGTTCAGTCGGTACTGCATCAAGTTTTAGGGTAAAGCCACCTGTTTTAGGTTTATAAACGAGGCTAGGGTAAATAGATCCGAATTCTTTGTCTGAGATGAGTCTAAAATAATCTTCTTTTATTTCTCCAAGAAGTTTTGGTTTTTTATCATCAAGCAGCATCTGTCTGACATACTCTTTTTGAGCATTATTTACACCAATTACATCGATAGAGTCAACAAAAAGAAGAGGTTTTCGGTCTCTAAAATGGGCTCTTTTTAATTCTCTTTCCTCTGAAGTAACCCTGCGCCGAATTAACGCTTCAATCTTTTCTATCTGCATAGAAGTTGCCAAATAGCCTGAATCAACAAATTCTAAAGAGTGCGAGAAGTCATTCACTTCAACTTGTGGCATATGTGGAGCAATCAACACACTAGAATCAATTGGGATTTCGTATGATGATTTCAACATTAACATATTTTCAAGTTGAGATATTAGATCATCAACTTTGGGGGCACTGTAGTTGCCAGCAGCTTTGCAGCCAAGAATAACATTGGGTTTAAAATCCTCATACATTACATCAGCAGGGAAGTTGTTATACATTCCCCCATCAAACATCACTTTTCCATCGATTTTTATAGGTTTAAAATAAAAGGGAAAAGTCATCGAGGCTCTGATGGCCATACTTAGATCTCCGTCGCGAAGAATGGCGGCTTTATTTTGGGTAATATCAGAAGCGATACATCTGAAAGGGACAAACAGGCTGTCGAAATTTCCTCCTGCAGCAGCATTTGCAGAGGCAAAAACTTCCATAAATTGATAGTCCATTTCATAGGGGGAGACCAGATTGGTCGGAATTCTGGCTTTGAATGAATCGGTATAGTCGAAATTGAGCCTAACCATAGAGGCATTGCCTTCCTCTTTTTTATAAAAGTAGATGTAATTTGGATTAATGACACCATCTGCCCAGTCTTGAAACTCTGGGGCTGCAACAAAATAGGCCATTTCATCAGGTGTATAACCGGCTGCATAAAGTCCTGCTATAATTGCACCCATAGATGTTCCTGCAACATAGTCAATAGGAATATTATGTTCTTCTAAGGCTTTGAGAAACCCGATATGACATGCGCCTTTGGCTCCACCACCGCTCATAACAACACCTACTTTTTGCGAATAAAGTTGAAAAGAGCTAATTAATAATCCTAAAATGAAAACTGAAATTACGAGACTCCTGACCTTCATCTGTTAGATAGTTTTAAGATAACTAGATCAAACTGAGTACAAATATAGGAGGTCTATTCTTCATTTAGTTAAAAAAAATGAAGTTGTAGTTTATTATTAGGTGAAGGATGGTGAGGCTTATGATGATTAATAAATGTAAAATAAAAATGAAAGAGACTAACCTAATTAGTGCTAGTTGGTATTCTCCATAATAAAAGAGCAGTCTGCTAATCGTAGAATGATTGTCAGACTGCTCTTTATAATTAAAAATTCTAACTCTATTGTTGATTAACAGGTGATTAGATCGATTTTAGGGCTTGATCAAGATCTGCAATGATGTCTTCAACATCTTCAATGCCGACAGAGAGTCTGATTAGGCCGTCTGTTATCCCTGCTTTTAATCTGTCAGCTGACGCCATTTTTGAGTGAGTCATGCTTGCTGGGTGCTGAATCAGAGTTTCAATTCCACCTAACGATACAGCAAGAAGCGCCAGTTTAACATTATTCATCACAATTTTCCCAGCATTCAGTCCGCCTTTAACCTCAAAAGAGATCATAGATCCAGGACCTCTCATCTGTTTTTTAGCTAATTCAAATTGAGGATGAGAAGGAAGACCTGGATATTTGACCCATTCTACATTTGGATGTTGATTTAGAAAATCGGCAACCTTAATTGCATTTTCTTGAGCTCTGTCTACTCTAATAGCGAGTGTTTTTAAACCACGTCGTGTTAAGAAGGCTTGGTGAGGATCCATGTTACATCCCATGTTTACCATAACACCTCTTACTAATTTGTAGTCTGCTTCGGTTTTGCAGACGATCATACCGCCAACGATGTCAGCATGTCCATTGATAAATTTGGTCATTGAATGCAAGACTACATCGGCTCCTAAGTCTAGTGGGGTCTGCAAATAAGGACTGCAAAAAGTATTATCGACGCATACTTTGATGCCATGTTTGGTTGCAAGTTCTGAAATAGCTTTGATATCGGCAATACCCATGGTTGGATTTGCAGGTGTCTCAAGGTATATTAGTTTTGTATTAGGACGAATAGCCGCTTCCACATTCTTTATATCGGTACTATCTAAAAATGTACTTTCAACACCAAATTTTTTAAAAAGAGTCTCCATAACAACTCTTGATGGGCCATAAACAGCTTCGTGACCTATCATGTGCTCCCCTTGTCCGAGTAAAGCCATATACACAGTGGTAACAGCGCCCATTCCAGAAGAGGTTCCTATTCCACCGAAGCCATGTTCAAGTTCTGCAATCGTTTTTTCTAAGTCTACGATAGTCGGATTTCCTATGCGGGTATAGATATAACCTTGTTCTTCTCCGGCAAATAATCTGGCGCCATGATCAGAGTCTTGAAATCTAAAAGTTGACGTCTGATAAATTGGGGTGATAGCACTACCTAATTCATCATGATGCTCTCCACCATGAATGAGTTTGGAATTAAATCCATTATACTTATGATCCATTTGTTGATTTTTTGGAGTTTTCTGCGGGCACAAAGGTAAAGTTTAAATTTTAATTAACTCCTATCAAATCAGATCATAATGAACAATTCGATACAAAGGAAAGTTAATTCCTTAGCTTAGTAAAGTTCAATTAATGGATGGATGGTGGTTTAAGATTGACACAAGATAAGAGAACATAGTTGTCTTTGTGACGATTAATTTTAAATGACTCTATCTACTTTTGAAATTCAAATTAATAACCTATGAATAAACGATTACTTTTTCTGACATTGTTAGTTATGGTATTCTCTCTATCAAAACTTAAAGGACAAGTGGTTGATACCACTTATTGGAATCATGGCGTTGAGTTTGGTGCTGGGATCAATCAAATAGCGCTTTCAAATTGGGCTTCTGGGGGAAATAGTTCATTTGCCGGAAATTCATTTTTAAACCTTGATGCTAGCTATTCTAAAGGGAAGCAGTCATGGATTAATTCATTACGTTTTGCATATGGAATATCAAAAGCTGAGCGAGAAATAACTAAGAAGACCGATGATAAAATAGAATTAAGTTCTAAATACGGCTATAAATTTCATGATCATTGGTTTCTTTCTTCATTGGGTGAATTTAAATCACAGTTTGCTAATGGCTATGATTACAAGGTAAATGATTCGGTCAAAATCTCGAAATTTTTAGCTCCTGCTTATGTATCTTTAGGTTTAGGTATAGATTATATGCCAAGTCAGAATTTTTCTCTCTATATGTCGCCAGCTTCTATTCGGATAATTATTGTTAATGATCAACGTTTAGCTGATTTGGGCAGTTTTGGGGTAAAGAAGGCTCAATATGATGAGTTTGGACTTCTTCTCAAACACGGAGAGAAGACCCTTTTTGGCTTTGGTGGAGCAATTAAGATGGTATATAAAGCTACTCTTATGGATAATATTTCAATGGAGTCGCGAGTTGCACTATTTTCTGATTACTTAAATGACCCACAAAATGTAGATGTAAATATTGACGCTCAGCTAATTTTTAAGGTAAATAAGTACATTTCGGCTAATATCAGTGCTACTTTAGTATATGATGATGATGTAATTATCACTGACAGTGATGGAAGATCTGGTCCTCGAACTCAACTTAAAGAGGTACTGGGGCTTGGTTTAAATTACAAATTGTAAAGGTAGGTACTGGAGTTTAAGTTGATCCATAAGTTAATTCAAAAAAGAAAAGGCTATTTGAGGTAATCTGCATCAAATTTCAGAGGAAGGAGGTCTGCTGCACTGTTTAGAGTAACGATGTTTCCGTGTTCGCCTTGAAGGATCACTCTCATGGGAGTGTTGTGTCTATTTTCGTATTCTGTAAGTACTTGGCGACAGGCACCGCAAGGAGGAACAGGAGAAGATATGTCAATTTTAAGGGAGATAGCTGTAACTGCAATTGCTTTAACGGCAATATCCGGAAATTTGGATTGAGCATAGAAGAGGGCTACACGTTCAGCGCAGAGACCTGAAGGATAAGCCGCATTTTCTTGGTTATTACCGGTAATAATCTCACCGTTTTCGAGTAAAACGGCTGCTCCTACTTGAAAATTACTATATGGTGCATATGCTTTCTTTGCGTTCTCCCGAGCTGAAGAAAGTAGTTCTGCATCCAGTTTTGGTAGATCATTTTGATTTTTAAACTCTTCTATTGTTATAGTAATACTCTTTTTTATTGACATGAGCCGTTTTTTTATGCGAAGTTACATCCAGTAGACTAAATATAGGTTATGGGTTGTTTGATTTTATGCAAGCAGCATCGGCTTTCGTGTTAATAATAAGTATATAAGACCAAATTAGTGCTACAAAAGTTACACCTGCTTGGTTTTCAATCGTGTCTTCATTTAACATACTTAAGAGAATCATAGCGACAAAAGCGTAATTGACTAATGATCCGTACCTTTTATAATAAATGATGGGTATTATCAGGAAAAATAGAAATAGGGAAAACCCTAAAATGCCAAAAGCCACAAAAATGGAAAGGTATTGATTATGGGCTCTAAGATGGCTATTAGATAGAGGTGATTTCATCTCCTTAAGCATATCTGAGTAGGCTTTAGGTATATCACCAGTTCCTACACCAGTCCAGAAGTGTTTCCTAATTAACTCTACCGAACATTTCCAAAGCTCAATTCTTTGCATAAGGCTACTCTCTCTAGGATCTTTTGATCGTAAATATTTAGCATAGCCAAACATAAACTGCCACAACTGAGCTTTATAGGGATTTCGAGTGGTTAAGTTTACATCTGCAATGCCGTTTTCTATATATTTTATCTCATTATTGGAGAGAGACATCACCGCTGCACTGTCTTTTCTCATGTTTTTTGAGGCAAGATAACGGATTAGGGTGGGAGTTATGTTTTGATTTGATTTGTCTTTCCCTGATAAACTCATCTGACTTCTCCTACTCCATGCCTTATCTAACTCCGGATAATTTATAAATAAACCAACGTAACGTCCGTTTTCTATCCCATAGCTTATGGTATCATGAAGGTAGAGGTTACCATTAACCGTTTTCTCTGTCTGAATCTTATTGAAATCAACTGTTTGAGGCGTGATGTATTTATTAATCTGAATACTACTCCAGACAATAAAGGTAGAAGGTAGCCCAAGTAAGAATAGCAGTAGGATAATCTTTAAATATGGTTTAAATTGCTTTGATTTTAGGATAGTACGAATGGTAAGGATGTATACAATAATAAGAAATATTGAAACCCCGGTCATAGATTGTAAAACGAAGAGCATAATCACGAACCAGAGAGCGAGAGTCATTAGTAGGAGACGATATTTGACATTTGGTTGTTGAAGGGCTGAATAAAGGGAGAGAAAAATTGCAGCAAGAATACAGAGGCTAAATCTTATATGAGAAATGAAGGGGGAAAGATCGCGGTAGTTTATTGGATTATCAACGATAGCGATTTTTATAGTAAAAAGAGTAGCACTAAAGGTAGCGGCAAGAAAAAGCCCAATAATAAAGTTTTTCTCTTTTTTAGAGATCGTTGGCCATGTACTCATCATAAAGGGAATAATGAACAATGGCAACTTTGTTCTTAAGTCTTTGAAAGCATAAGAGAAATCAGAAGTATTCCATAACCAAATTAGATGCAAAAGGAATACTCCGATAAGTGCCCAAGCCGCAGGCTCATTTTTTAATAAAGATAGTCGCTCTTTATAATTTCTTTGAAGGAGCCATCCAAATCCCATCATCATTTGACCAATGCTCATAGTGAATTTTGAGAGTGGAAGTGAGGCCAGCGTGATGGCAACGCCTAGTATAAAGAAGTAAGAAGCGTACTTTTTGAGCTCCATCTGTGGTTTACTTTTTCTTATTATGGCAATCTTTACAGGTACCATCAAGGACTGAGGTCATAAGCTCATTATTTGTAATTGTATTGCAAGCTAGAATAACATCAGGATCATCTCGAAGACTTAGTTCAATAACTTCTGGTTCGGGAAAGAGGAAGTAAGCAATTTCCACAGCCAACATTGATTTAAGAATAGGTTTGTATTTGTTATATTCTTCCTCTTTCAGCTGTTGTTGGAGTTTATATAATTCTTGTTGTATGTTTTTTGTTTCCGTTAAGCTTGGTGAATTTTTAACTAAGGTGTCAAATTGAGAGGCTATTTCAGATGCTAAAGTAGAATAGTCATAGAACCGGTTGCCAAGAAATTGTTTAAAGTTTTCGACATCTTTATCCGTTATTTGAATCTCTTTAACAGATTTAAACTTGTTGCCAGAAGAGATCAAATGGTTTGTGTAGTCGAATACACAGAGATCATTTGAAAGGTGAAACAGAAGAGAGGACCCACTTCGACTTATGTCTGACAGATCAGGGAATATTCCTCTTCCGTCACTAACTATTCTTCCGTTTTTTGTTGTAAATGTTTTTATTTCAGACGGAGCCACCTGATGAGCTAGTCCGATTTCATCTTTATGAGCGTAGTCGATTTCTTGAATGCAGCGACCGGAAGGGATGTGGTATTTAGAGACTGTAAGTTTAAGTTGCGTGTTATAGGCTAGTGGGACGATGTTTTGAACAAGGCCTTTACCGAATGATTTTTCACCAACAATTACTGCGCGGTCGAGGTCTTGAAGCGCACCGGCAACGATTTCAGAGGCACTTGCGCTTTGTCTATCGATAAGGATGATCAGAGGTAAATCAAGTGCAATAGGTTGTTTAGTTGTGAAGTATTGATAGTTTTTATCAGCGAACCGACTACGGGTAGATGCGATGAGTTGGTTTGGAGCGACGAAGAGATTACAAATATCTACGGCTTCATTAAGGAGGCCCCCTCCATTGCCACGTAAATCAAGAATGAGGCCATTGATACTTTTTTGAAGCATCTTTTGCAGGGCATCATGAACCTCCTTAGAAGCATTTTGTGTAAAACGTTCTAGTCGAATATAGCCGGTGTTATTTCCGACAATTCCTGAGTAGCTGACATTTTTTACTTTAATATTAGCTCGAGTCAGATCTACGGTAGTTTCTTTTGTTTCTCCTGGTTTAAGGATGGTAAGTTTGATGGATGTTCCTGCTTGTCCTCGAAAAATCAGATTGAGTTCGTCGTCTCTTTTTCCAATGATGGAGATATCATCAATTTTAAGAATTTTATCTCCGGGCTTAAGGGCAGATCGAATGGCTGGGCCAGAGGGATCAAGGTGGATAATCACGGTTGTATCACGTCTGATAGCAGTTTGAATGCCTGTTCCTCCATATTCGCCGGTGGTCATGAAGCGGTATTCATCAATGTCATTATCCGTTATGTAGTTGGTATAAGGGTCAAGCTGATCAAGCATTGAGTTGATGGCCGTTTGGGTAAGACTACCTGGTTGGATATTCTCTATATAGCCAGTTGAAAGCTCTTTGAGGATCAGGTTAAAGATTTCGGTATTACGAGCAATTTCGAAGTTTTGGCTGAGGCTTTGAGCATTAGCTAATGAAAGGAGAGTAAAAAAGGAAATAATTAAAGTAAAACGTTTAATCATAGAAAAGCATGTTTTCGGATAATTATATAATGGAAGGAAGCTAAAATTATTGTTCTCCTGAGATAAAATCTGTTTGACTGATTTCAGGTATTTCAGTTTCATTGTTTGGTTTTATCTTAAGTTTGAAGGGAATTAGATGTAATGCGTTACCTACTTTATGGGCGAGGGTGGTATAGTCGGGTATAATTTTTTGGGTAAAGATAAAAGCAATCTCGATATTAAGGTGGTTTTGAATTGCATATTGAGTAATTGAACTTTTTTGAGTTCTATAGGCTTCGCGGATAAGTCTTTTGACTCTATTTCTGTTCACTGCTTTTTTTTGGGTACGTTTTGAAACAGAGATAAGGATAGAAACGGAGCCGTTGTTCGAAGAGGGGGAGGCATTGACTACAATGCGTAGAGGAAAGACGAAAAAAGATGTACCGAGTTTAAACAACATCTCAATTCTGATAAGGCTGTTTATACGCTCTTTTTTAGTGAACTTATTCGGTTTGTCTTTTTGCATTATACGTTAAGCGGTATTAAAAAAAGTACGGTTGCCCGAAATTACATAAAAGGGGCAACCGTACAAAATCATTCTGATTATTTACAAGACTAAACCAGCCAAAAAACAGGGAGTCAAGTATCGGGTTCTAAGATTAAGACTCAGTTGAGTTTTTTTTCTTTGATCCAGATGTTTTCTTTTTAGTTGGAGGGTTTAGTGCGCAGAGGTAATCATCAATAGCTCCAGTCATGCTTGGAGAGGTTGCTGTTGGTGCAGGTACGTCGACTTTAAGGCCTGCTTCAACGGCTGCTTTTTGAGTTGCAGCCCCAAAGCATCCGATTACAATCTCACCTTGTTGGAAATCAGGGAAGTTTTGCATAAGGGATTTAATTCCTTGAGGGCTGAAGAGCACCAACATATCATATTGCAAGATGTTGATTTTTTGTAAATCGGCATTTACTGTGCTGTAAATCATTATCTTGGAATAGTTGATTCCTAGTTCTTCTATCACTTTAGGAACATCTGAAGATGAAAGATCAGAGCCAGGTATTAAAAAACGTTCATTTTTATTCTTTTTTAGAACGTCGACAAGATCATTAATACTTGTTTTTCCAAAAGAGATCTTTCTTTTTCGGAATTGAATGTATTTTTGGAGGTAGAGAGCAGTGGATTCGCTATTACAGAAATACTTCATTGTTTCAGGGATCTCAATGCGTAGTCCCTTCGACAGTTGAAAGAAGTGATCAACGGCATGACGGCTATTAAATACAATAGCTGTATGCTCTAGGATGTTAACTTTCTGTTTACGAAAATCTTGAGGCGTGATGCCTTCAATCCTGAAAAACTTAAAGAAATCAATCTGGATTTCATGTTTATTGGCCAAAATGGCATAGGGTGACTTTTCTCCCTCTGCTGGCTCAGGCTGCGAAATGAGGATGCGTTTGATCTTCAATTTTTTCCGTAGTTTACTAGTTCGACTCTCGGATAGAAATGAGGGTAAATTCTCGTTATTCAAAATCTCATTACTAACACATAAAGCATTAAGTATGGTAAGATTTCGAGGGTGCAAAGATACAAAAAGAAATAAATCACTCCGAATCCACTGACCTCAAATCCTAAGAACAGTGCCTTGAAAAGCCGGGTAACCCAAGCTAAAAGGATCCCTCCGATTAAAACATAAACTATAATGTCTTTGATTGCAGGGCTTCCAAAGAATAGAATGACGAGTAGTGGCATCATAACTATTCCACTAATACTGGAAAAAATGTGGATGTTCAACCGGTAACTGACACTTAGACTTGGCTTTTTAAACAGATGCCCCAAAAAATTTACAATTCCTAATCGAAGTAAATAAATGACAGCCGTTATGATAAATAAGGAGCCAAAAAGATAGAAGCCACTAGGTAACCAGCTAATCTCTACTGTTAATTTGGTATTTATGAGGTACTGAATGGTCAAACTTAACATTGCAAGAAAATTCAACTGTAGATAGAATTTCATTACTGGGTTAAGGGTATCACTATCACGAATAATTTGGCTTAGATGTCTTTGCGAATAGATCGCTTTTGCTACAATTCGTAGCTTTTTATAGTAAACGGTTCTTAAAATGGCGATTAGTGCAATGAAGCCAAGGATTACCAAAAACAACCAGTCCTGACCTTCGTTTTTTTTAAGAGAATATTCTTGGTTTCTGATTTGTAAAAGGTGCTCTTTGAATAGAGAATGTTTGGGATAAAATTGTTTGAGAAAGGCCTCTGAGCCGACAGGACCAAGCTCTATACTTCCGGTTGAATCGTTATTGTTTTGAACAGTATCATGAATGCTTGGACTATATTCTCTTGTTTGAAGAAGAGAATCTTGCTGGTGGTAAGCTGATGCAGCATCTTTAAAAAGAGGCTGATTTAAATACTGTTTCATTGATACAATGTAGGGATGCAAATTTACAAAATACTCTTTGATGAATTATTAGCTTTTGTTTTGTTCTGGTTTAAGAATATTTCGGTTTAAAAAAGAGAGTAGAGTTTATAGGGAGTTAATCTTCTGGTTGCAAACCTAATTGATCCTTCAATAACTCTGTTTGTCGAATCTGTTGTTCCAATAAGATTTGATATGATTGGTTTTCTTGCATCTTTTTAAGAGATAGCGACTTTTGTAGCCATTCACGACCAATTTTAGCTTTTCCCACTCGTTCAGAGGCAATGGCCATGTTATAGCATGCCAATGCGGCTAAACTTTTTGATTTTGATTCGGTTAATGGCATCCATATCTCTATTGCGTCGTTCCATCTATCAGCTGTAGCTAGATAAGCAGCTTTAAGCAATCTATTGTCGTCATTGCTTAAAATGGTTCTTGTGATTTTTTTCCAGGTGGGAATTATTTTGTTGGCATATTCTATTCCATTATTAAAAAATCCATTGGAAAGAGAATTTACTCTTTCTGGAATTTGGTCTAATGCATAGTCAACCGTACTGCCATTACCGTAAAAATTAAGGGTATCTATTATGGTTATCTGAGGATGAATAGAATCTTTAACAAGATCATAGAATCTCCATTTTGTCCCTATATAGAGGGTGTGTCTTGCAACTACAAAATCAGAATATAATTCATCATAATCGAGGTGGTCAAACGATTCTGTTTCTTCTAAAACAATTGCTGCCTCGGGTTGAGACGCACTAACTAATCCTCGAACGACCTCAATTGGAAGAGGTTTTCCAATATCTGAGGATTTCTTGTGATAATAGAATGCAGGAGAACTTACCAGTTGAAAGCGTTTAACCTCTTCTGCCTTTGATGCAAATCCATCAAGAGTTACCATACTGAATAGGGTGTCCAGATGAGTTGTATCGTAATAGATCTTTCGGTTGAAACCATAAAAAGAGCCTAAGCTATCTGAAGGCGGCCTTATAGCTGCATTTATTAATTCAATGGTCTGAATATGCCTTCCAGGATCGTTTAAAGATGGGGAAAGAGCCTCAAATTGGATCTGTTTAGAGGTAATACATGATTGCAAGAAGATTAAACCAACGGTCCAAAGAGCTATTTTAAAGAGAGATATAGGTTTCGTCATAAGAATTAACAGCTTTAGAGAGTAACGTAAAAGATGGTACTATGTTTTGTCTGTTCTATTCAACCTCATGAATTGTTAGTTCAGATTCATGACCTGCTTTTAAGCTGGAGTGTCGAAGTTGATTTACTTTAAAGGCTATAGTATCATCATCAATGTCATATTTTAGCATTACTTGTCTCAAAAGCTCGACAGATGTCTCAAACTCTTCTGTTACTACAATATTTGCCCCTTTTAGCTTAAGCGGGGGAGTTTCTGATAGGTATCTAGCTCTGACAATGATGGTAATATGAGGATTAAGTTGCCGGGTCATTTCGGCTATTCTCCTATTTCCTCCTCTATGAGGGATAGTTAAAACCAGAACCCGTGCATGTTCAATAGAACTTAATTCAAGAGTACTTAATTGGGTGGCATCTCCTAAATAGATTTTTCGGCCTTTAAGCTGCTCGCGCCTCACTGTTTCTGGATTCATTTCGATAATTACCGTGGGTATGGACAGGTCATCGGCGATGTTGGCAATATTTGCCCCGTTAAGTCCAAAACCGACTATAACCATGTGCCCTTCAAGATCTATTTTTTCTTTTATAGCTGAAGATTTTCTTCCCGTTACCCATTTTTCAGGCCAAGGCAGCAGCATTAATAAATCACTTAGTTTATTAGCATTTTTAATGAAAAGGGGAGCCGTTGACATACTCAAAACAGAGACACTTAAAAAGAGCTGATATCTTTCTGGTGATAATAAAGATAGATCTCGTCCCAATTTACTAAGGATAAAAGAAAACTCTCCAACTTGGCTTATGGTCAATGCGGATGCCCAAGCAATTCTGGCTGGATATCCTAACCATACAACAGGAAGAAAAGCCATAATGCTTTTTGTTACGATAACTATGATTGTTAATAGCAGGATTAATCCAAAATGGTCAAATAAGTATCGGATATCAAGCAACATCCCAACAGAAAGGAAAAAGAAGCTAGTAAACACAAGAATAAGGGGAAGAATATTGCCTATCGTGTGATGATTATATTCCGATTCAGAAATAACCATACCGGCTAAAAAAGCCCCTAATGCTAAAGAGACCCCGGTAAGGCTTGTTAACCAAGCAACACTAAAGGCTAAAACCAAAACAGCTAAAAGAAAGATCTCGTTGTTTCGTGTTCTGGCTACCCGATACAAAAGCTTTGGTACTAGATATCGGGCCGAAACAAAAACTATAACAATCACCAATAATACTCTAATAATTTGCCACCAGATGGGAGCACTGCTGGTTGTTTCTTCACCTGCCACCAATGGAATGAAGATCATCAAGGGAACAATGGCAATATCTTGCAGGATTAGCATGGCTAAAGATATTCTTCCTCTTGGTGTGTCAACAGTCCCATTATCCTGAATTACCTTTAGTACAATAGCGGTTGAAGAAAGCGAAACAAGTAGTCCTATAAACGCCGCTTCTTTAGCCAATGCCCCAAAAAACATGGCGATTCCCATTATAGCTGCCGTGGTTAGTAGTATCTGAAGTGTACCTCCAATGAAGATCATTGATTTAACCTTCAATAGTGTTTTAAGGCTAAATTCTATACCAATAGAAAAGAGAAGTAGTATTATTCCTATTTCAGCTAAAACCTCAATCTGATGACTCTCCTTTACAAAGCCAAGAGCAAAAGGACCCACTATGATCCCTGCCAGTAAATATCCAACAACAGAAGGGATTTTTACCCGGTTTAGTATCAGTAACAACAATACTGATACCGAAAAAAGAATCAATATCTCCTTTAAAAGAGGAATCTCCATTGTTTTTATATAGGTTGTGTTTGCCGTTTTTGTATAACCTAAGGTACGGATATTTTTGATTGACCATTGGACTTTAATGAAAAAGAGGATACCCAATTAAGGATATCCTCTTCTAAAGCGTTAAAGCAAGATAATTACATGCGTTTTTCTTTAATACGAGCTGCTTTACCACGTAAGCCACGTAGGTAGAATATGCGAGCTCTGCGAACAACACCACGTTTGTTTACCTCAATACTGTCAAGATTTGGTGAGGTGAAGGGGAAGATTCTTTCTACGCCGATGTTATTTGAAATTTTACGAACGGTAAAAGTTTCGGTGGCGCCGGTGCCCCTGCGTTGAATCACAACGCCAGTAAAGCTCTGGATACGCTCCTTGTTTCCTTCTTTAATTTTATAATTCACAGTGATGGTATCACCAGCTCTGAATGCGGGGAACTCCTTGCGCTCAACTTGCGACTCAACGAATTTGATTAATTCCGGCTTGTTCATTGTATATTAACTTTAATCTGTATCTTCTAAAAAGGAGTGCAAATTTACAAACTATTTCCTTATACTCACAATAAGTTCAATTATTTTTTGTAATACTTTTTAGAGAGTTATTAACAAATTGGAATAGATTTATTGGTAATATTCAGTAAATCAGAAGTATATTAAATGCCCCCGAAGCCCACTATGATCGTTGTACTCCAAGGTCGGAAACGGTATTTTGATGAATCCTATTGATTTGAGAATCAATTTTAAAGTCTTTGATCTGACTTTAACCCGATTCAAATCTATGTCGAATGATAAGTAAAACTGACGATATCTTCTGCTTAAAGTTAGCTCATGTTCAAGATCGCTTTCATTCGCGAAAATCATACCCTCTCCACCATACCCTATAGCAATATTGAGCCATTCGGGCAAACTTTCCCATTGGGTTAGTGATTTTATGTTGCAGCTAAGCCAAATCGTTTGTCCGTTATAATCTTTAATGATGCTTTGCAATGCATTTTTGCCCAATTGGTCTGGGTTTTCCTTTGCCCACCGGGTGCCATGATAACTAGCTTTAAGTAACACTTTCTGTTCGCCCCATAAGAGTTGCTGTCCTAAATAGAGGCTAGCCCCTGCCGTGTTTGCGATAAGATCACCTGATGAAGCACCCCATTCTGCCGAATATCCATCAAGTATTTCTATTGCCGTCATAAAGCCAAAACCAGCCAGGCTGCCCCAAATATCTGCTTTATGAGGAGAAAGCCCGGTCAATTTGAGTGCTTCTGAGGAGAGATAAGAGGTATAGTATGCAGTGGTAAGGTGTCCGAGCTTATCCATTTGTAACCATTCTGAATTATCATTAATGAAATGGAAATGACTCTGGGGGTAATCTTTATACCAAAGCTGGTATAGACCAAACATTCCTCCGGCATAGATTGTAGCACCGGTTATTGCAACGGCGGTAACTGCTTTTTTATTAAGGGTATCAGGGTAAAGCTTCGTCTCTTGAGCGGAAGATTGTATTGCTAAAAAAAAAGATAATATGCAAAAGATCAGGGTCTTTTGATTGGTTGAAAGCTGATTTTCTTGCATATTATCTCATGTTGTTAATTTAGATAAAGCGTTTTAGAACACTTTCTGCTTCAGCTATTTTTTTATCAAGTAGGCTTTTTGATTTGGCTTCTGCAATTAAACGCAGATAGGGTTCGGTATTGCTTGGCCTAACATTAAACCACCAGTCATTATACTCAATCCTAAAGCCATCAAAGTCAAAGAAGGCGACAGGAGCTTCACTGATGTTAAAATGATCCCTGAGAGCATTCATAGCCTCTGTTTTCTTTTCTATCTTATAGTTAATCTCTCCACTATTTGCGAAGGTATCTATTCGTTTGATGACCTGAGAAACCGTTAGTCCTTCCGATTTAAATCGTTTAATAAGCTTTAAGATTATTAGGCATGCCATTATGGCTGAATCGCTGTAACTGAAATCGCGGAAGTAGTAATGACCAGCCAATTCTCCTCCAAAAATACCATCAATCTCTCTGAGTTTTAATGCAGCATATGCCCTTCCAACACGCCACATATGCACCTCTGCTCCAAGATTGGTTAGGTAATTGCTAACTCCTTTTGACGTTCTGATGTCTTGTAAAACAGCTCCTCTAAGGCCTTTCTCTTCCAAGAAATAGTGTCCTAAAAGGCCAATCATAAGATCAGGACGAATAAAGTCTCCTTTTTCATCGGTAAACATCACCCTATCTGCATCTCCATCAAAGATGATTCCCAGATCTGAATAATTGGCTTTGACCGATTCTGCAAGCTGATGAACATTCTCCATCTCTAAGGGATTGGGTTCATGAGCAGGAAAGTTCCCATCAAGTTGCTCATTAAGATAGATAGGGTCATTCCCTAAAAGCTCTTTGATATAAAGTCCGGCCATTCCATTTGAGCAGTCTATGGACAAATTAAGGCCACTTAAATCACTTAAATATTGCCTTTGAAACTTTAGATAGGGCTGTGACTGGTCAAAAACAATGACCTCACCTTTTTTGTCGTTAGCAGCGGGGAGATCCTTCTTAATGAGTTCTTCTAGATCTTTAAGCCCGGTATCATAACCAACGGGTATAGCTCCGGTACGTGAAACCTTCAAGCCGTTGTAATTAGCCGGATTATGGGAGGCGGTTATCATAATAGACAAAGGGAAGTTGTATTCAGCTGTTGCCCAATATACCAAAGGTGTAGTACATAACCCTGCATCATAAACCGTTACTCCGGCTTCAGTTAATCCAGCGATAAGACTCTTATGAATCAAGGGAGAGGATGTTCTGCAGTCTCTGCCGATGAGTATTTTATCAATATTAAATAACGAAGGAATGACTCTTCCCATCCGGTAAACATCGGTCTCATTGAAATCGATACCGAATATGCCGCGAATATCGTATGCTTTAAATGCTGACATCGTGTTTTATTTTATTGCGGCAAAATTAGCTAAATAGGTTGGGTTGATTATAAGAGCGATCGAATTCAAGCTGTTCAAAGGGGTATGAGAGAATGGGCTAGGGTCTGATAATTTCGAATTCTCCATTGACTTCTAGTTTTATTATCGTCGAAGCCATTCCGGAGTTGAATTCATTCTGTTCTATTCCCACAACATAATCTACTCCATCTTTGATTTTCTGATTGATATGCGCAAAAAGAGCAGGGGAGGGCTCACCGGAGATATTTGCCGAGGTTGAAACGATTGGGGAGCCGAGTTGCTTAATAATATCTTGACAAAAACTATGTTTTACAATCCTTATAGCGATGGAATTATCTGCTGCTACCACTTCTTTAGGAAGTCGTTTGGAGGCTCTTGGATAAATGATGGTTAAAGGCCTCGTATATTGTTGAAGTAAATCATGGGTTATTGAGGGGATGTACTCAACATAGTTTGCTAACATCTCTTCAGAATCGACCAATAGGATTAAACTTTTATTTTCGGGTCTCTGTTTTACAACGAAAATTCTTTCTACTGCTTTCCCATTGAGTGCATCGCAACCAAGACCCCAAATGGTGTCAGTAGGATATAAAATAGTGCCTCCCTTTTTAAGTGTAGAAACAGTGCGTTCTACTTCATTTTGATAATTATCGAGGTTCATGACAAAGTGTGTTTAGTATTTTTGCTGTTTCAATTGAATAAGCGCATTCAAAATCTTTTTTCGGACAACTTTTGTGACCATGCAGGCCACAAGGACGGCATTCAAGTTTACGATTGGTTTGAATTACAATACTGTCATCGCTAAGTGGACCAAATCCAAATTGTTCAACTGTAGAACAGAAGATGACTGTGATTGCTCCATTGACAGAACCTGCCAAATGCATCGGAGCCGAGTCATTGACAAAGTTACGTTGGGCATCACGCATCAATGCGGCTGTTTCAAGAAGCGATAACTTTCCAGCTAGATTAATAGAAAAAGGGTGTTGTGACTCTTTGATGATATTATTACAAAGCGTAACATCATTGGGGCCACCTAGAAAATAGACACATAAATTCGGATCAAGTTGCTTGATGAAGTCAATCCATTTCTCTTCGGGGTATTGTTTGGTGAACCAAAGAGAGGCAGGAGCAACACAGATGTATCGGTTCGTTTTATATTGAGATACGAGAGCAAAGGCGCTTTTGGGGGGATAAAGAACCATGCGTGCATGAGCAGTCTGAGCAATACCCTCTAATAGGCTTAGATTGCGTATTGTTTCATGCCGACCATCTAGCTGGTGGATATGACGTCGGCTAAAGAAGATTGACAAAGGGTTTTTCTTAAAACCAACCGTTTTCTTAGCTCCAGACAGGGCGGTGATTAATCCGGTTGAGAAAAAGCGTTGAAGGTTAACAACAAGGTCATACTTCTCCTCTCGAATGGCGATAATTAAACTTAAGAGCCCTTTATGTTTGTTTTCGGTCTTATTCCAAACCCATAAACGATGCAAGAAAGGATGATCAACAAACAGCGATTCGTTTCCCTTTTTGATTAATAGGTCAATTTTACAATCAGGAAACGTAGAATGGAGCCCCTCTAGAACGGGTGTTGCCAGAATAACATCACCGATAGAAGCGGTTTGTATGATCAGGACTTTCTTCATATGACCAAGATTTACTAAATAATGATTAAAACACCTTAAACCGCAACATCGAAGTCGCGTAGCGCTTGGTTTAAGCTGGTCTTAAGATCGGTCGAAGCTTTTCTCTCTCCGATGATGAGTGCACAGGGTACCTGATAATGTCCAGACGGGAAATCTTTTGTAGTAGAGCCTGGGATTACCACAGACCGGGGGGGTACCACTCCTTTGTACTCGATGGGAAAGGTTCCCGTAACGTCGATAATTTTTGTAGAAGCGGTCAGAACAACATTAGCACCTAAGACGGCCTCTTTGCCTACTCTAACCCCTTCAACAACGATACATCGTGAACCAATGAAGCATCCGTCTTCAATAATAACAGGAGATGCTTGGACTGGTTCGAGTACTCCTCCTATTCCAACACCACCACTTAAATGAACCCCTTCTCCAATTTGTGCACACGAGCCAACCGTTGCCCAGGTATCAACCATGGTATTTGCTCCAACCCATGCTCCAATATTAACATAGGACGGCATCAAAACAACCCCGGGTGAGAGGTAGGCTCCATAACGGGCAGTGGCGGGTGGAACTACACGGACACCTTGGTCCTGATAGTTCTTCTTAAGTGGAATTTTATCATAATATTCAAAGGGCCCCATTTCAATGGTCTGCATCTTCATCATAGGGAAGTAAAGTAAGACTGCTTTCTTCACCCATTCGTTGACAACCCATGATTCATCTTGAGGTTCTGCAACTCTTAATTTTCCTTTATCAAGTAACTCAATGACCCCTGAAACGGCGTCAGTTACATCTTTGCTTCGTCTTAGGTCTTGATCTAACCAAGCACCTTCTATTACATTAATCCAGTTGTGAGGTACCATCTCCATTCAACATTGATTTTTATTGACTGGCAAAGATAACCAAAGAGTGAGGATCTCTGTTAAAATTGTATTATCATTCATCGGTTCCCTTAGCTCTTCGCTCTCTCTCCAGTGGTTCTCCATATTTTGAGCGAATAATAATGCAGAGCATAGCTAGAGACCTCAAATTTATATAGAATAAGCCTTATTTACCCTGTGTCTCATACTGGCAGTTCGTACATGCTGTTTTTTTTCACGCCATATAGATAAGAATGAAAGTAACTGTCTTTTCTCCTTTTGATTTTTGAACTTTACATGGCATTGATATGGAGAGGGAACGGAGAGGGAGCGAAGAGGTGCCAGAAAGAGGACTAATAATAAGGTCAATTGATCGTCATGAATGGTAGAAATGAATAAACTTAGGTAGGCTAAACCGATAGGCATTTGATTATTTAGTAATTTTGCATAAAGAAGAAAATGGGACGGATTTTAGCAATTGATTATGGCCAGAAAAGAGTTGGTGTAGCGGTTACTGATGAGTTACAAATCAGTGCAAATGCCATTGGTACTTTTCATGTAAAGGAGATAAACCTTTGGCTTGATGAATATCTGAGAGCTAATAATGTTGAAACCATAGTCGTTGGTGAGCCTAAACAGATGAATAATATGCCGTCTGAATCGGCACGATTTATTGAGCCATTTGTGAGTATGCTTAGAAAGAGATACCCTAATCATCAAATAGATCGGTGGGATGAGCGCTTTACATCGGTATTGGCACATCGGGCAATTCTTGAATCAGGAATAGGTAAGAAGGCTCGTCAGGATAAGTCTTTAGCTGATAAAGTTAGTGCCGTCATCATTCTTCAATCATACATGGAGTCTAAAACGTTAAGAAAATAGTAGTTATGGTTATGCCAATTGTTGCCTTTGGCCATCCAATATTAAGAAAGAGAGCCGAGGCTATTACTCCTGATTATCCTGAATTAAAAAAGTTCATTGAGGATCTTTGGGAGACGATGTATCAGACCGATGGGGTTGGATTAGCAGCTCCACAAGTTAATCGGAGTATTCGTATTTTTGTTATTGATGGAGAGGTTTTTACGGAAAACTATCCGGAGGCAAAAGGGTTTAAAAAGTGTTTTATAAATGCTGAGCTTCTTGCTGAAGAGGGAGAGCCTTGGGAGTATACCGAAGGGTGTTTGAGTATTCCCGATATTCACGAACCGGTTATGAGAAAACCAAGGATCTTAGTCAAGTATCAGGATGAGTCCTTTCAATGGCATGAAGAGTGGTTTGAAGGCATCAATGCCAGGGTTGTACAACATGAGTATGACCATTTGGAAGGCAAGTTGTTTACAGATCACCTAAGTCATATCAGAAAGATGATGCTCAGAAACAAGCTTTCTGATATTTCGCACGGCAAAACCAAGATTGGATATAGAATGATCTTCCCTATTCAAAAGAAAAAGAGATAATTATCACGTAAAATGTATCTTAACAAAATGAAAAGAATTTCCCTGTTAACTCCGTTTATTCTTATTCTGCTTATTGTTTCTACAGCTTGTAACTCTAAAAGCTCTCTGGTCTCTAAAATAAACAAAAGTGAGGCTGTGATTTTTTCTGATTCTACGGCTGACCCGGATAATACCAAAGTCAAAGATCTGACCGATCTTTATCTAAAATATGCGGATAATTATCCTGAGGATACCCTTTCGGCTGAGTATCTCTTCAAAGCTGCCGATCTCTTCATTTATCTTCGGGACTTTAGGTCGACCTTGACCATGTTTGATCGTATTCAAACAAAATACCCACTGTTTTCGAAACTTGACAAAACATACTTCCTTAAGGCTTTTATTTATGAACAGCACCTTAATGAGCCCGAGAAAGCTGCTGAGTTATACAGACAGTTTATAACCAAATTCCCGAAAAGTGAGCTGGCCGATGATGCTAGTCAAGCCTTATTATTTGTTGGAAAAAGTGATGCTGAGATCATGCAGATGCTCAACGAGAGGGCTGCTGATTCGACTCTTCAGACGCAAACTCCCGCTCAATAAAATTATGAAGCTGAGCCGGTTTAACATGTGTTACGAGTACTCCCGATTTCGCATAGGATAATTCACCGGTCTCTTCTGATACCACTATAGATATCGCATCCGTCTTTTCAGTGATGCCAATCGCAGCCCGATGTCGTAACCCTAGGGTAACATCAATGTGCATGTTGCCCGAGACAGGTAAAATACATCGGGCTGCTTTTATGCTGTTGCCTGTGATTATTAGCGCGCCATCATGCAACGGACTATTCTTAAAGAAAATCGTCTCGATCAATTGATCTGAAAGACGTGCATCGATAAGCTCTCCCGTCTGAATATAGGGTTTAAGTTCATTCGTTTTTGCTAGAATAATGAGAGCGCCGGTCTTCTGGTTGCTCATGCTTTGGCAGGCTTTAACGATCTTGTCGACCTCCAATTTCTCATCATTGGCCATTGAAATACGCCAAAAAAGGAATCTACGCTTACGTTTTCCCGCCATAAAAGAGGTGGTTCCAAGAAGCAAAAGAAATTGCCTTATCTCAGGTTGAAAGACCACAATTAAGGCAATAAACCCTACTGAGATAAAGGCTCCTAAGATCTCTGTCAGGAGTATCATCTCGAAGGCCGTTACCACTTTCCAAAGTATGATTACCGCCACAATTCCAAAGAAGATGTTGATCGCCCCTGTTCCTTTTAAAAGGTTAAAGAGCTCATAAAGTAACAGTGCTACCAAAATGATGTCAATGGCATCAAGAAGTCGGAATTGAAGGAAGCCACTTAATAGCAGATCGGGCATGGTTGTTTTGTTTTATCCTCAAATTTATAACTTATTTTTCCCACATATTCTAATTAGAGATGGTCTATTGATTTTAGATTTAGGCATGCTTAAGCTTGGAGATAAGTTGTGCACACTCTTTAGCTTCTTTTACATCATGAACCCGAAGGACCTTAGCTCCTTTCATTAATGCCATGGTATTCAAGACTGTGGTTCCATTAAGAGCCTCATTAGGGGTAATGTCAAGTAGTTTGTAGATCATTGATTTTCGTGAGATCCCTACTAAAACAGGATACCCTGAGTTTGTTAGAAGGTCTAAGCTATTCATAAGTTTGTAATTATGTTCGATGCTCTTCCCAAAGCCAAACCCTGGATCTAATATAATTGGGATATTAGTCTCTTTTCTTAATTGATCGGCCTCTTCCTTTAGATAGCTAAAGACCTCTTGTACCACATCTTCATAAGATGGTGACTGCTGCATATTTCCTGGTCGCCCCTGAATATGCATCATCACATAAGCTAGGTGACACTCTTTGATTGTTGGCTTCATTAAAGAATCAAACAAACCTCCAGAGATGTCGTTTATCATATTGATCCCTTCCTGATGCAGGGTTCTTGCGATTTCAGATCTCCAAGTATCGATAGAGATGTAAGCAGAAGGGAACTCATGTTTTATTGACTTAACAATCGGAAGAAGTCGTGCAAGTTCTTGATTAAAGTCTAATTCATCAGCCCCGGGTCGGGTGCTAATAGCCCCAATATCGATGATATCAGCACCCTCAATAAGCATTCGTTCACAGTGTTTAAGATACTGAGAAATGGTTGATCGTTGACCGCCATCATAAAATGAGTCTGGAGTAATGTTAAGTATTCCCATGACGAGCGGTTTGTCGGAGGTTAGATCAATTTGTAGATTATCCATAAATTCAGAAAGTCTTACCTTTGTTTGTATAAATAACGTTATTACAGAGTACGAAATTACACAACAATGCAGAACCCAACATCTGAGCAGTTTACTTCTGTTCTTACCGAATGTCGTAATCTATTTATAGACAAGTTAAATGATTATGGAGCTACCTGGAGGATATTTAGACTTCCTTCGATTACCGATCAGATGTACATTAAAGCCGAGAGAATTAGAAACCTTCAACAGAATAAGGTTCATTTGGTTGAGGAAGGGGTTTATCCTGAGTTTGTTGCATTGGTGAACTACTCTACCATCGCACTTATACAAAGCCAAATGGGTGCTGTTAGTAAAATTGATCTTAATGCAGAAGAGGCGCTATCTCTTTATGACCAACATTCAATGAAAGCTTTTGAGCTTATGAAGAGAAAAAATCATGATTATGGTGAGGCGTGGCGAAATATGCGTATAAGTTCGATTACAGATCTAATTTTGGTCAAGCTTTTACGAATTAAGCAGATTGAGGACAATAACGGCAATACAAAAGTTTCAGAAGGAGTTGCCGGTAACTATATGGATATCCTTAATTATGCTGTCTTTGCATTAATTTTACTGAAAGAAGAGAAAAATCACTAATAACTATGAAAACCTTAAGAATAATCAGTCGTTATTTAATTGGCCTTACATTCATTTTTTCGGGATTTGTTAAAGGCCAGGATCCCCTGGGTACCAGTTTTAGAATAGAAGACTATTTCATCGCTTATGGTATGAATTGGGCTTTACCAGCCTCGCTCTTCCTAAGTATTTTGCTCTGCGCTGCTGAGTTTGGGTTAGGATGGGCACTTATTTGGAATGCCTTGCCAAGGGTTACGACCTATTTGGTTACAGCAATGATGTCTTTTTTTACTTTGGTTACTTTGTATGACGCTATATATAATCCGGTTACAGATTGTGGTTGTTTTGGCGATGCCATTAAGCTTACCAATATTGAGACATTCTTAAAGAATGTTGTTTTAATGATTTTTGTGGTTGTCTTGCTGGTTACCCGAAAAAAGGAGAGTCCAATATGGAAGCAGTCTCAACAAATAGTAATTGCCGCTATTGGTATTCTGATTATGACTAGCACTAGTCTTTATGCCTATCAAAGGTTACCCTTGATAGACTTTATGGATTGGAAGGTTGGGAAAAACATGTATCCATCTACAGAAGTAGCTGCAAGGTATTACGTTACCTACAAGAACAATACGACGGGAGAGACGAAGGAGTATGAAAGCAATGCCTATCCGTATAATGACTCTGTTTGGTTATCACAATGGAGTTTTGTAAGTACTCGAATTGATGATCCATCGGCAGCTTTACGGCATCAGTTACAATTAGTTGATATGAGTGGGGGAGATGTGACGGATAGTTATTTAAAAGGCGGGCAATATCAACTGATTGCTACAGTCTGGAATGAAGAGACCTTAAAAGGGGAATCGATGGATAAACTAATTGCTATAGGTAAGGAGTTAGCTAAACATAATTGTATAATTGCTGTGGCTTCTCCGGTTCTTCCTGAAGAGGCGATTGCTTATAATGAAAAGCAAGAAAACATGTTTGATATGCTTTCAGCCGATGATATTGTTTTAAAAACCATGGTCAGGGCAAATCCCGGGGTCATTTTGATGCATCAAGGCATCGTCATTGATAAATGGAATCTTAAAGCATTACCTGACGCTGAAGAATTGATTAAAAAGTGGCCAGGATTAGACACCTCAACACAAACTGAATAAATTAGAGCTATTTTTAACTTAAATATTGATACCATGAGAAGAAATGTAGTAGCGGGGAACTGGAAAATGAATAATTCATTTGATCAGGCTGAAGAACTTTTATCAGCAATAGCTGATGAATTAGATAAAATAGAAACAAGGGCTTCAGAAGTAGTCGTTTGTCCGCCTTTTCCTTATCTCGAAATGGCTAAAGATATTGCACTTGAGTGTGATTTTGGAGTAGGGGCGCAGAATGTAAGTCAATTTGATGCTGGAGCCTATACGGGAGAGATCTCGGCTTCGATGTTAGCTTCAATGAGTATAAAGTTTTGCATCATTGGTCATTCAGAGCGTCGTAAGTATTTTGGTGAGACTGATGAGACTCTTGCGGTTAAAGTTAAGCAGTTGCTCTCCTATGAAATAGAACCCATATTCTGTATTGGGGAGTTATTGGAAGAGAGAGAGGCAAATCGTCATTTTGAGGTCGTAAAGGATCAGATGGAGAAGGGGTTATTTCATTTAACTGCCGATGAGTTTCATGGGGTCATTATTGCTTATGAACCGGTTTGGGCAATTGGAACAGGTAAAACTGCGACTTCTGAGCAGGCTCAGGAGATGCATGCCTATATCAGAAGTTTAATCAGTAAGAAATATGGTCAGTCAGTAGCTGATGACATTACGATTCTATATGGTGGTAGTTGCAATGCAAAGAATGCAAAGGAATTGTTTGCCAATAAAGATGTTGATGGGGGGCTTATTGGAGGAGCTTCATTAAAGGCGGAAGATTTTATTACCATTGTTCAATCCTTCTAAGCATGAATTACATCGAACTGAGTTTTCGGTTAGAGCGGCCGTTGGAACAGGCTGAGTTGATCATGGCTGTATTGGGTGAGGCAGGTTTTGAGAGCTTTGAAGCTACTGATTGGGGGGTTCTAGCTTATGTACCAGAAGCTGCCTATGATGCAGATTCGATTAAAGAGATGCTTGACCTTCTTGATTTTTCGACCCAATATACAGAGAAGCTTATCGAAACCGTCAATTGGAATGCTGTTTGGGAGAGTAGCTTTGAGCCGGTAGTAATCGATAATAGATGTCTGATAAGAGCGCCTTTTCATCAATCTGAGAAGAGCTATGAATTGGAGATCGTAATAGAACCTAAGATGTCGTTTGGTACGGCTCATCATGAAACTACGGCTTTGATGATATCATGGCTACTCGATGAACCCTTGGCGGGCAAATCGGTGATGGATATGGGATGTGGAACCGGAATCCTGGCCATCTTAGCTAAGAAAAGAGGAGCTGCGTTTACCAAAGCAATTGATAACGATGAATGGGCTTACCAGAATAGTCTCGAAAACATCCTATTAAATGAGACTTCTGATATTGAAGTGGCACTTGGTGATGCCGATCTTCTAAAGAATGATCAGACCTATGATATCATTATTGCTAATATTAACCGTAACATCCTCCTTAAGGATCTTGATGCATACAGCTTAATATCGCATTCAGGATCCCGTCTTTTTCTTAGTGGTTTCTATGAGGAGGATATTGAAACCATCACCACAAAAGCGGGTAACGCTGGTTTTTATCTTAAAGGTGCCAGAAGTAGAAATAACTGGGTGGCCTTGGCTTTTGAAAAGGAGTAATTTATTTGTCTTTCCTTGCCTCTCTACACCGAGAGGCAAGGTTTTTTCTCTTTAACCCTTCAACAGCTTGTTCAATGAATCGACTAGATTGAGAATTAGTCAATGATAGTGTTAATATTGGACTCAATCTGACTTATTCATAGACTACTTAAACAAAATAAATTCGCATGGAAAATAGAGGTCGCTTTACTCTACAAAGACTTATTATACTGTCTGGTCTTCTTTTATCTCTTCTTAACCAAACCTATGGCCAGAAAACAAAGATTACTGAAGATACCTTTATTGTTCAGGTAGAGGCTCTCTATAAAGGGATCCCTTCCGATAAGAGTGAGCCGATTGTAAAGGGAATTAATTCTTGGTGGACGACTGAGTCAAATCCTTCAGTAAAGAGTGAATTGGTTGAGACCTTTAGTCGTTTAGTAGAGAGAAAACTTAATGCTCACCCCGATATCTCAAGTTTCTTTGAAGCATTCTTTCTTATGCGAGGGAAGCTAGATAGTGAGCAGTTAATTCGATGGCTTAGAGTTAATCGTCACCTTTTGGAAGAGGAGGCTTCGGGTAGATACCTTCAATATGTTCAGGCTTCTAAAAGTGTGATTGCTGATTCGACTTTAATAAAAACAAGTTTAGCCATATGGAAGACCAACAACAGTGATTTCTCAATAGCCTCTGACACCTCCACAGGTTTCTTTTTTCCGAAAACTGAAATCATCTGTCAAACCAGAATGCCCGGTAATTCTATTAGAGCTACATCTGGCACTTTTAGACCACTAAGTAAGACATGGGAAGGAAAGCATGGGGTCCTTACTTGGGAGAAGTTTAATTTTCCGCCCGATTCACTTTATGTAACACTAGGGAGGTATTCAATTAATCTTCAACTACCCGAGTTTCAGGCTGATTCTGCAGATTTTGTACACAAATTACTTCAAAACAGTGTCAAAGGGAAGATAATTGTTAACTTTAGAGATGCCCTTCGGCAGGATTTTCCGCAATTTGCTTCTTATGATGATAATATTCAATTCGAAAAACTCATTCCAAACACAAAATATGTTGGAGGTATCGGTATAGAGGGCGCCAGAATTGTCTTAGGTGGTAATCCAAGTAAGACAAGTCGTTTTGAGATAAAAGGAAAACCCAGGGGGTATGCAGTTATTCGCGCCAAAGTCTATTTATTAACTCCCAGATATATCAGTGCACCTGAGGCGGCTGTCTCTATGATCTTTGGAAGTGATTCTGTTTATCACCCTAACACTATTGCAACGTATGATATTAAAGAGAAGGTTCTGACCTGTTCACAAGGAAGAAGTCTTCTTTCTCAAAGTCCTTTTACCAGTACCTTTCATAAGACGGAGATCACTTCTGCCGGTTTGATCTGGAATATGAATGACGGTAGTTTTGCTTTTAGAAAAAGTACCGGACTTGTAAAGGAGGGTGATGCTTTAGTTGTTTCAGAAAACAATTTCTCATTAGGAGAGTACAATAAGCTTCAAGGGTACGATCAAATTAATCCACTTGATCAACTCTTGAAAATCACTGGAAAGGATGATCTTGGGCCCTATTCTGTAGCTTGGTTAGCTTCGGCTCTGAACATGACCCCTGAGCAAGCCAGGATGTTTATTATTCGAATTGCAGCAGGTGGTTTTGTCAATTACAAGTTCTTGAATGATGAGTTTGTCATACGTCCTAAGTTGATTCACTACACCTTGGCAAAAAACAAAAAGAGTGATTATGATGAGATTACTCTTGTGTCAAAAGGAGCAACGACTAATGTAGCTGTTGATTTGAGAAAACTAAGAATGAGAATATATTCAACCGATACAGTAGTGCTTAGTTATCCTAAACGTGTAGTTATGTTTCCTTCTCATCGAAGTGTCACCATGGGAAAAAATCGTGATATGTACTTTAATGGTAGTTTTTATGGGGGGTTATTTCACTTTTTCACCAGTGATACTTGTACCTTCTATTATGACCCTTTTATCGTTAAAGTTCCTCAGGTAGACTCTCTTAAAATCTGGGTACTTGATACTACCTCCACCAATCTGGCCGGTGATCCTAAGGCCTTTAGGCTAAACTCAGTTCTTGAAAGACTGTCGGGTAGATTGTTTATTGATGATCCTAATAATAAGTCTGGAAGAAATCAGAAGATAGTTGGTTTCCCTGAGTTTACGTCAGATACTAGTTATGCTTATATTTATTACAATAGAGGTCGGTTTGGGAAGGAATATGATAGAAGAAAGTTTTATTATACTGTAAATCCTTTTAAGGTTAACAATCTCAATAGAATTAAAAAGACAGAACTGAAATTTCAAGGCTTTCTTACCACATCAGGAATCTTTCCTGTTTTAAGAAATCAGTTAGTGGTGAGGCCGGATTATTCTCTAGGCTTTGAGATGCAGACCGGTAAGCAAGGAATGCCTACTTATTTAACAGAGCACTCAAGTAAAGGTACCTTGACGGGTAGAATTGACTTATCCAATAATGGGTTAAGAGGTGATGGGCAACTGGTTTATCTAAATTCAATAACGCTAACCGATACAACCAATTCATCGGATACTACCGATTTGGTCTTTTTCCCTGAAAAGATGACCGGCTATGCTAAGTCGTTTCATATTACGCCAAAAGAGACAGAGGTGGAATTTCCCTCTGTGGTTGGTAAGTATGTAAAGCAGATATGGGTTCCCTATAAAGACAGGCTTGAGGTGGTTAGTAGAAAATATCCGATAGGATTATATGAGCAGAAGGTTTCGTTAACCGGAAGGTTGTTTTTTGAACCTACCGGACTAAAAGCTCAAGGGAGTGCTGTTTTTGAACAATCAGAGACTGAATCTAAGTACTTTTCCTTTAAGAATACAGAGTATCGAGCCGATACCGCCGATTTTAAGTTACATACGCCTGATGGGAAAGATGTAACCCTTATTGCTGATAATTATAACTCCTTTTTTGATTTAAAGAATAGAAGAGCTAATTTTCATACGAATAAGGCTGAATCTGTAATCAGATTTCCATTGAATAATTATGAGAGTACCATTCCTGATTTTGTTTGGGAGATGGATAAGACTCGGTTAGAGTTAACCTCTGCCGGATACGATGAACTTAAGAAGAGGTTATGGTCGATGCCGGCAAGAGATCTTATTCTAGGTGATGAGAAGAATCTTTTTCAAGGCCCTCTATTTACTGCAACGTCGCAGAATGCGGATAGTTTAAAATTCATTGGATTTGGTGCCTCATTTGATATTTTAAAGAGTGAGTTAAGCATTAGAGATGTGAGATATATTCGGGTTGCTGACGCAGCATTGGTTTTGAATGACGGCTTAGTTTCTGTTGGTAAAAAGGGAGTGATGAAGCCTTTCGCAAATATTCAGCTTGCCACTTTGCATGATTCACTGATACATGTGTTACATTCAGCTAATATTAGCATACAAAGTAAGAATCATCTGAAGGGCAACGCCTATTTTGACTACACTGATGGAGCAAAGATTAATTATAGTTTGAAGATTAATGATCTACACACTGATACATTAACTGGCATTACTTATGGCAGCTCATTAATCAGTGATAGTTTAAAGTTTAAGCTATCAGAAGCTTTTGAGTTTAAAGGGAATGTAGCTTTTGAGGCAAATCAGCCCTATTTGCGATTTCAGGGTATGACTAGGATGCATCATCTCTCACGATGTTTGAATCAAAAGCCGCTTTGGTTTGTTTTTGATACGATAGTCAATCCGAATCAGGTTTCAATAACCCTTAATAACTCAACGATGACTCCAGAAGGGGAGAAGCTCAGAGCAGCTATCATGATGGAAGCAGATGGAGGGCTATTTTATCCTACATTTTTTACACCGGTAGCCAAGTCTCAAGATCTATCGGTTATGCGAGCGTTGGGTAGCGTTGAGTTTCCTGAGTCTACACAGACCTATGTAGTCAGAACACGTGAGTCACAGAAGGATGTTGACCTTCCTGGAACGGTTATATCGATAGATACCTCGACATGTAATCTTGATGCCAAGGGACCAATCGATTTGCATTTACAATTTGCACCTGAGTTTAAAGTTGGGTTAGCCGGAAAGTTTTCTCTCTCATCGGCTGATTCTCTTCCCGAAATGACTCCTCTTATTATGATTAACAGCTATAATTTACCGGAGGCTGTTGATCTAATGTTTACAGATTTTATTCTTGTGCCTTTACCCTCGGCTTCAGGTGGAGCCATAGAGTTACAAAAACCTTTAGCTGACCTTATAGGATCAGAGCAGGCCACTCAGCTTAGAAAGGCCATTGCCCAGGGTCAGCAAGAGTTTAGTGAAAATCTGAAAAATACAACTTTAATTACTGGATTACATTTCTACTGGGATAAGGAGGAACAATGTTTTAATGCAAAAGGACAGGCAGAGGTGTTAATGCTATTCGGAAAGAACTTGAATAGAAAGGTACCGGTATGGTTTCAGATCTCAAGGAAAAGAGGCCAGAAGGAAGATAACTTAAAGATGTATTTTGAGCCTGCCCCGGGTATTTTCTATTTCTTCGAGTTTGGAAGAGGAAGCTCGCTGAGGATGGCATCGTCAAACTTAAACTATATGACTAAGTTGACGGATGGTGTTGAGAGCTTTAACAAGAAATCAGAGAAGGCTACAAAAGGAAAGAAATGGAAAGCCTATAAGTTATCTGCTACTCCGGCCACCGATGCTGCTAAATTTAAATCGGATCTTGAAAACAAAAAACTTTAATCTTTTATATCATTAAAAAGTTTTTAACTACGTTTGCCACCTTATAAAAATGAGCTAATAAAATTAAAAGATGACAGATAGTCAAATATTTAACATAATTGCAGGAGTAGTCGTTTCTTATCTTATCGGTTCATTCTCTTCTGCAGTCTGGATAGGTAAATGGTTCTTTAATACAGATGTTCGGCTTCATGGTAGTGGTAATGCAGGAGCAACGAATACCATTCGGGTATTAGGCCCTAAAGTGGGTTTAGCTGTATTATTATTGGATGTGTTTAAGGGTTGGTTGGCAGTATCGTTGGTTCATCTGTTTGTTGAACAGACACCCGAGCCAGGCTGGTCATACATCCGGCTAGGCTTTGCTGTAGCTGTCGTATTGGGTCACATACTTCCTATCTACACGGGTTTTAAAGGAGGCAAAGGGGTGGCAACTCTACTAGGTATCTGTATTGCCTTGTTCCCGTTATCGGTAGTGGGTGTTGCTATTTGGTTTTTTGTCATTCTGTTTGCTTTTGGTTATGTCTCTCTCTCCTCGGTTACTTCAGCTCTACTTTTTCCTGTTTTTGCCCTTTTAATTTTTCCATCTGAGACACAATCTTTACCATTAGTTTTATTAAGTATAGGTATTGCAATCATGGTTCCTGCCACACATCATAAAAATATTAAGCGACTGTTAAATGGGACAGAACAAAAATTTAAACTAAAGAAGTCGGTCTCAGAATCGGCAGAAAATCTTAAAAATAAAAAGCAACATTGAACTTTTTTATGTGTAAATTTGCTTAAGAAGCAGTCTGAGAATCTACACAAACCTTTTGTATCAGTAATTCTACAAATTGATTTTCAATATAATTTTGCCCTAGAACCAATAATCCCTGGCATATGAAGTTTATCATTTCAAGCAACACATTGTTAAAAAGCCTTCAGGCACTAAGCGGTGTTTTGAATTCAAGCAACACGCTACCCATTCTCGATGATTTTCTCTTTGTTGCCGAAGAGAGTTCTATCGAGATTACAGCTTCTGACATGGAGACCCGGCTCTCAGTTAAGTTGAACCTAGATATGTTAGATGAACCGGGGAGTATTACCATTCCTGCGAAAATTCTTATCGATACCTTAAAAACGTTCCCCGATGTGCCTGTTACTTTCTTAATAGACACAGAAAACCAAAGTATTGATATCTCGGCTGGTAATGCGAATTTTAGATTGTCAGGGCATAATGCTCTTGATTATCCAACTCCTCCAACGTTAGAAGAACCGGTTGTAATATCAATAGATCCTGAAGCTCTTATAACAGGTATAAATAAAACGATCTTTGCTACCGGTAACGATGAGCTAAGACCAGCTATGTCGGGAGTTTTCTTCCAGTTCTCTGATGAGGGTTCTATCTTTGTTGCTACTGATGCTCACAAATTGGTGAAGTACGAAAGAACAGATGTTAAAAGCAATGATTTAGCTGAGTTTATCATGCCTAAAAAGCCTTTAACAAGTTTGAAGAATATTTTAAATCAAGCTAATGAGCCTGTAACCGTTGAGTTTAATATAACCAATGCCTCTTTTAGCTTCGATAATTTCAGATTAATCTGTAGGCTTATCGATAGCAAGTATCCTAATTACGAGGCAGTTATTCCAAAAGATAATCCAAATCAGTTGATTATTGATCGTGGCATGCTTCTCAATGCTATTCGTCGTATTGGTTTGTATGCTAATCAGTCTACCCACCAAATCCGTTTTCAGATTACGGGTCAAACCTTACGTCTCTCTGCTGAAGATATAGATTTTGCCAATAATGCTAAAGAGGAGCTTCCTTGTGAGTATTATGGAAATGATATGGAGATAGGCTTCAACTCGAAGTTTATGCTTGAGATGCTTCAGAATGTCGATTCTTCTGAAATAAAGATCGAACTCTCTGCTCCACAAAGAGCCGGAATTATCCTCCCAACAGAAAAGGTTAATGAAGCTGAAAATCTGCTTATGTTGGTCATGCCCGTCATGTTGGGCTAGTATCGTTTTCAGAATTTAAACGAAGAAAGAGGGCATCCAACATTGGATGCCCTCTTTCATTTAAACCTGTTCACTGTTCGCTGATCTCTTTTTGTCTGGATTTTAAAAACAGAGAGGAGATGGTCATTATCATAGCCAGAATAGCCATAATAATGAATGCTGGCCCAAACCCAGATAATGCCCCCTGTCCAGATGCTATTGCCCCTATGGCTGATGCTCCTGCTAATTGACCTAAAGCTACAAAAATGGTAAGTAGTCCTTGTGCCATCGCCCTCTCCTGCGGATTGGCCTCTAACAACATGATGTAGTTTAAGGATGTCCTCATTGAAAAACCTACTCCAATTAACCCTCCAGCTATATAAAATTGCCACTTTAACTCAGGTTGCATACCTGTGATGAATAATCCAAATGTGGCTAGAACTAATCCTATCAGAATTACAATTCTTGAACCCAGTTTGTCGGTAATGAGTCCGGAAATTGGAGCAGCAATGGCGCTTGCTAAGACAACCGGGATTAACATAAAACTTGCCGTCGATGAACTGACATGATATAACTCTACTAACATATGGGGCACAAAAACGAAACTCGACTGAAAAAGGCCTAACCCTATGGATATAAATCCAACCAATAATACCTGACGTCTCTGTAATAGAGATACGCTTACCACGGGTAAGGACTCTTGCTTTTCAACTCTTATCAACAAGGATAAACAGAGGAGTGCTGAAAATGCATATGCGCCAGTAAGGAGCCAATAATCTATGGTATGAAATGCTCCAGGCTCCAACCTGCTTAGTGTCATGGTGAAGAAAAAAAGAAAGCCCGATAGAGTAAGGATCCCTCTTATATCCAAATCATGTAAAGTAGAGAACCGGGCGGTTGGTAAAACCCGCCAACTACCCCATGCAACTAAGATAGCTATTGGGATATTTATTAAGAAGAGGGCATTCCAGCTAAAGTATTTGAGAAAGATTCCAGCGATAACAGGCCCCAACATAAATGCTATTCCAAAAGTTGCTCCAATAAGTCCTAACATTCTTCCCCGTTTCTCAATAGGATAGATGTCACCTACGACAGCACTTGCTACCGGTAAGATCCCACTCGCACCAAATCCTTGTATGAGGCGTCCTACCATGAGGGTCCAAAAGGTATCTGAGATGGCTACTATGATCGACCCAAGACCAAATAGAAGAACCGATAAAATATAAATGTTTCTTCTTCCATAAACATCAGAAAGTTTCGACATTAATGGTATACCGGTTAAATTAGCTAAGACATAAATACTAAATATCCAGGAGAGTAGTTGCTCATCTACCCAAAGTGTTTTCTCTATCGATGGAATGGCTGGCCCTACAATTGATATATCTAGGGCGGCCATTAAGACTCCAATTAAGAGTAAGGGCATGATTCGCTTACTCTTGCTATTGAAAATGTCTGTCACTTTTATGTAGTTTTTTGATGTTATTCTTCAGAAATTCTATTACTCCTTTGACAAATTCGTGATAAAGGTAGTGAACAGGTTAATACTATTAAGGTTCATTACAAAGCGAAAATTGGACGATATTATTGAATCTGGAGCCATTTTCCTATGGCTAAATAGAAGAAAAGTGTTGAGCGTATTCAATATTCATATTATCTCTTAAAAAAAGATTAAGACTACGTTAATTACAGTTGTTATTTTTGCAGTCAAACAAATTATTACTACTATGTCAGAGAACAATTGGCTTCCGGGAACCATCGTTGACCATGAAAGATATGGAGAAGGAGTTATCTCCAGAAATAAATTAACGAGTATTGAGGTCTTTTTTGCAAGAGGCGGTAAAATGGAGTTTTCAAAAAATAATTTCCAAGCTAGAGTTTTAGAGGCTTCAGATCGAGAGGTTACAACAATTCAGATTGATACGCACGATCTGGCCACCTCTATTCGAGATGTCCTTGATCAATATGGGTTGCTTCCGGCTCAAATCATGTTAGGTGAGAAATGGAAAGAGGGAACCATCATACTTCAGCCTGCTAATCCTTCAATTAAAGGTAAGGATATTCCAATTGAGACTTTCTTTCATAAGATTGTAATGTTACGTGACCGACTCAGGGTTCTTGAACAGAATATCAATAGTCATAAGGTTTTAACAGATGCTGAGAAGGTTGAATTGCAACAATATATAACAAGGATTTATGGCTCGCTGACCACCTTTAATATTCTTTTTGCTAATAAGGAGGATTACTTTGTTGGTGAGAAATCAAATGGTTAATCCCAACAATAATGGAGGCATATATAAATGATCATATTTTGGAGAGGGCTGGATTATGCATCTCTAAGCTAAGTTTTAAAGAAGAATTTCATAATAGACCGTTTTTAACAAAGATAGAGGATGCTGAACTTCAAGCAGCGATGCTCTATTATGCCGTTTCTATCTGCCATCAGACTTATGCTTTACAAGACCCATCAATGAATCTGTATGGTTGGGATTACTTAGAAGATGGCTTTCTTAGGATAGCTATAGAATCCCCCGAGTTACTATCGGCTGATACTATTATTTCTTTTGGAATAGCCGAGTTATCCCAAGCTCTTCTTCCATGGTTTTCTCCTGACGGAACCGTAATGAATAGCACTCTTGATCGAATTACGGAGAGGGCTAGATTGATGTTTGATGCGGCTTATTTGCTGTCAAAACATTTTAAAGGGAGTGTATTGGAATTATTAGCTTCTACCAACGGATGGTTATTAAATAATGGTAATGGTTATTATGAGGTGCTTCAACCTGTTGAGGCTTTTAGTGATAACCATCGCAAGAAGAGTTCATTCCTGTTAAAACTTCTATGTGACAGTAAGCTATTCATGGTAAAAGACAAAGAAAATGTTATACCTGTAATGGATTATCATATGCAGAGAGTTTTACTTAGAACGGGTATCGTTTCTACTGATGATGAGCTTACGGAACAGCTAATTTCACGTAAGGTTATGGATTCAGATGAGGTGGTCAGAACAGAATGCATCAAAGCTATGAAGCTGATCTCAAAAAGAGCTGGCGTGGATATATTACGTATGAATGACATTTTTTATATGCTTGGACGAAGTTGTTGTTTGGAGTCCCCATTGTGTAAATCGGGAGTGTGTAGCAAGCATCCATGCAGTCTTACTATTACTTTAGATTTAGCCAGTCATGAACGATGTATTTTTGATACCTTTTGTTCTGGGGTAACCAATGACTTGTATATTAATAAATGGCATCCTGTTGTATCAACCCATTTTTACTAAATCATCTGTATCTATCTTATTTTAATGGATCTTTGTGTACTTTAAGGTGTTGTTCTACTTTTGTTGATGCAAACAAAACAGAAGTGTAATAAATAGAAAATCTAATTGAATACAAATGAAGCAGTGGTTGATTATTCTTGCTGTTTTAGCTGTTTTTTTCCTGGCAATAACTGGTATGTTCAGGCTTACGATGCGTCTGACTTCTTCGGATAAGGCGTTGGGGATGAAAGGGTCTATTAAAAATGTGATACTCATTGATAACAGAGAGGCCTCTGATGAATTAGATGCGATTAAAGAGTGGCTAAAAGCGGATGTAAATATCAATCTATCTTGTATTACTATTGATCAAACTGACACGATACTTCGAAGTAAAGTTGATTTGGTAATAGTAACTGGGAGTGTTAATGATCTTTTTTCTGACCATAATGATATTAACTGGCAAGTTTTAACAACCTTTATGTCGGAGGGAGGGAGAGTGGTTGAATTTGCACTTTTTCAAATGGCTAAAGATGATTGTCATCCTTCGGCTCGAGGTATGGTATTGCCCGTAAGTGACCTTCAGGGTAAAATTCCGGAGGCTTCTGTTAATCAGTTGTTTTCTCATTATCTAATTGGAACTAGCTCATTATCTGGAGAGCCTCTTATGTTAGCCTCACGTCCAAATAACACCTCCTCAATTATATTCTCTCGAAGAGCAGTGGGTAAAGGATGGTATTATCAAAGCTTAGTTACTCCATGGCAAACAGCAGGGCGGCAATGGTTATTAAACCGTTTAGTAAGGTTTATGCTTCAGTTGGATCAGCCGGTTTGGAAGGAGTCAGTAAAGAGTGAGGTTTTTCGATATACTGAAGTAGATTCTCTATTTTGCAGGAAGTATTTGGATCAAAAGAGTCATCTTTCTGGATCCCCTGAGGAGGTTATAGATGTTCTCAGTTGGTTAAGAGTGGCTCAACCTCCGATGGCTTCACAATTGATCATGGCGGCATTAAAGAGCAGTGACATTGCGGTTCAAGAGCATGCAATAAGGCTTCTTACCAATGGAAATTTTCGAGAGTCTTTGCCATTATTAAAGCGCTTAAGACGTGAGGCAAAAGATCAGGAGAAAATAGAGCTGTTGAACACTTCTATAAGTAAACTATCAAAACCTTTATAAACTATTTAAAATGCCAATTCAGTCTCCTTCTAATCTTTTAAAAGACATCCTTATATACTACCGTAGGTTTATGCAACCGGCACTATCGGAGGAAGAGTCGGCTGTTGTCATATATTGGTTAATAGAAAAAGCCTTAGGTTTAACAAAAGCGGAAGTTTTAATAGATACGCAACGACGTTTGAGTGAATCTGAGATTTTGAAGATTCATTTCTTATGTAAGCGGGTTTCTCTCGGAGAGCCTGTGCAATATGTGATGGGAGAGGGGTGGTTTTATGGTCGCAGTTATGAAGTTGGGAAAGGCGTATTAATTCCCAGACCGGAAACGGAGGAGCTAGTTGAAGAGGCTATAAAGAGAATAGGCTTGGGGAGTATGGTTATTGATCTGTGTACAGGGAGTGGATGTATTGCTTCAACCATTGCATTGGAGCGTCAGGATACTCGGGTAAAAGCCATTGAGATTGATAAGACGGCTATAGGTTACGCTCGTAAAAATGCTGAAAGGCTCTCAGCTCGGGTTGATTTTATTGAGGGAGATGTATTAAACATTGATTCTTTACCTAATGATCAATTTGATTTGATTATTAGTAATCCCCCGTATGTCAGAGAATCAGAAATAGCGTTGATGGAATCTAGAGTTATAGATTGGGAGCCAAGTTTAGCTCTATTTGTTTCCGATGAAGATCCCCTTATTTTTTATAGATCCATTGGATTGTACGCAAAGAGGTGCCTGAGACCTGGGGGTATCATAGCATTGGAGATCAACGAGAATTTAGGCTCGGAGGTTGTTTCTTTATTTCAAGGATTGGACTTTGAAATAGTTGAATTGAAACTTGATATGAGAGGAAAGACCCGTATGGCTTTCATTTCATAATTTAGGTTCTACATTTCTATGAATTAGAAAGTCAACGGATAAAATCAGTAGAGGCACTACTGTAATTCCAAATTATCCGAAACAATTGAGGATATATATGGAGAGGGAACGAAGAGGGAGCGAAGAGGTAAAGGGTTAGTCAATTAAACCTCTACCTGTTTTAATGATTTTGTTTTCTTCTTTTAAATCGGCAACAAGCCTATCCAGTAATCCGTTAACAAACATCTTGCTATTGGGAGAGCTGTAGATTTTTGTTAGTTCGATATACTCATTCATGGTGACCTTAATGGGGATAGAAGAGAAGAACATTAATTCGGTTAAAGCCATTTGAATGAGGATAATATCAATGACTGCGATACGATCGGGCTCCCAGTTGTCGGCTCTTTTAGCGATCATTCCGAGGGTTTCCTCGCGATGAATAATGGTTTTTCTGAAGAGTTCGAGAA
>CAYUII010000003.1:101346-114995 GCA_964444785.1 uncultured Bacteroidales bacterium
AAGGTAATGGCGGTCGTCATATTCTACAGAGAGATCGACTTTGATCATTCTTGGTAAAGCTTTTAGATCATCGTCGGTTTCATTGACATCACGAAGGATTCTTTCGGTAACATATTGAGCAATGAAGTAGTCGTTTTCGTTATAGATACCAGATTCTTCGCAGTGGATTTCAATAGAGCCATTCTCTTCATCGGCATTCTGTTTGAGGAGTTTGATGGCAACATCTTGGTCAATAAAGCGAAAGAGTTCATTGTTAGAGACGTTTTGTCTGTTTACTCTAAGGGTCTCTTCGTGGTAGTCGGTGGCCCAGTAGATATTTTTCTCTTCGAGTATAAACTCAACAACGTGGTCATTAACAATAAAATCAGAGAAGAGGGCGAGCGTAAAATCTCGGTGGTCTCTCCATGATAATTCTTCGGCTGCCATGTAGTTCTGATAAAGGTCAGAATCGCGAAGCAGGTTGTATATTTTACGAACTAGATCTTCATGTTCAATCCAAGAGATTTTAAGCTGATCAATGTTTCTTGATATATCTCGGTTGGATCTAAGTTTTTTCAGGAAGGGATTTTCGATAAACCTCAGATTAGGGTTTAGGTCTTCAGTAGTAGGCAACTGTTTTACCTTATTCTCTTCAATTCTTCTTTCAGCAAAATCGACCAACTGAAACATGAGAGAGAAGTGGTGCATGCTTAAATCGAGGATTTTATCAACGCTTTGCAGCAATTGTTTCTCGGCAAGTTCCATTCTGTCATTACCTGATTGCTGAAAGGCGTACAATCCTTGGAGTGCTTTGATGCGTAAATGGCGTCGGCTAAGCATAATATGTATTAAAGGAACGAATTATTTAATGGGCTGCAAAATTAATACAATTTCAGTAAGTAGCATTGAGAGGAGGCAAGTAAACTGAATAAAATTTACACTCTTACTTTTTTTTTTCAAATGCATAGAAAAGGGTGAAAAGTCGTACTTTTGTGGAAAACGACTTGAGCACATACCTCTATGGGAAAAGTTATCGCTATAGCGAATCAAAAGGGGGGTGTAGGCAAAACTACAACTGCCATCAACCTTGGAGCCAGTTTGGCTGTACTAGAATTTCGTACACTGATTATTGATGCCGATCCACAGGCTAATGCAACTTCAGGGGTTGGGTTAGATCCTAAGGCAATCAAGACCAGCATTTATGAATGCATCATTGATGATGTTGATCCTAAAGGGATCATCATTAGTACGAATACTCCTAACTTAGATCTGATTCCAGCACATATCGATTTGGTCGGTGCTGAGATTGAGATGATCAACTTACCGAACAGGGAGCGGATGATGAAGAAGGTCACCAGCAAGTTAGCTGAAGATTATGACTTTATTATTATTGACTGTTCCCCTTCTTTAGGTTTAATCACAGTGAATGCTCTTACTGCTGCCGATTCAGTAATTGTACCTGTTCAATGCGAGTACTTTGCTCTTGAGGGATTAGGCAAACTGCTTAATACCATCAAAATCGTTCAAAGTAGGCTTAATCCGGCTTTAGACATAGAGGGTATTTTGTTGACTATGTATGATGGTCGATTAAGGCTCTCAAAGCAAGTTGCAGAGGAGGTCAAAGCCCATTTTCAGCAGATGGTATTTGATACCATGATAACTAGAAATACCAGATTAAGTGAAGCGCCAAGTTTTGGTGAGAGTATCATCATGTTTGATGCCACCAGCACCGGAGCTGTTAATTATCTCAATCTGGCCAGAGAGATCCTACAAAATAATAACCTGACCAAACTCAATACGCAGCAGGAGGAGAATAATGTCATCCATGAAAACTAAAAAACATGCTTTGGGACGCGGTCTCAGTGCTATTTTGGAGAGCCCTGATACAGATATCACTTCACGAGATAACTCTGGAGAGTTTGTTGCAGGTGCTATTGCCAATATCAGTATTGATTTGATTGAAGCAAACCCCTTTCAACCAAGAAATGAGTTTGAAGAACAAGCACTTAATGACCTTTGTCAGTCAATCCGCGAACAAGGTATAATTCAACCTGTTACTGTTAGAAAGCTTGGCTTTGACAAGTATCAGTTGATCTCGGGTGAAAGAAGATTACGAGCTTCTAAACTTGCTGGCTTGACCGATATTCCGGCCTACATTCGTATCGCTGATGACCAGCAGATGCTCGAAATGGCTCTTATAGAGAATATCCATCGTGAAGATCTTAATGCTATTGAAATCGCTATCAGTTATCAACGTCTGATCGAAGAGTGCAGTATAAGCGTTAATGACATGGCTGATAGAGTTGGTCAAAGTAGAAGTTCTATTGCAAACTATCTTCGCCTCCTTAAGCTTCCTCCTGAAATTCAGGTGGCTATTCGTGATAAACAGATTTCAATGGGACATGCTCGGGCTCTTGTTAGCATTGAGAACATTGAAGATCAGCTCTTACTCCTTAAAGATACCATAGAACAAGAACTTTCTGTTCGTGAGGTTGAAGAACGAGCCAGAGTCATCAATATGCCTGTCATACCGGTAGAAAAGAAAAAACCTACCGAAAAAGAGGCTATCCCCGAGAAGTTTCTTGCTGCTAGAGATGCCGTGGCTCGTAAGCTGGGAACCAAAGTACAGATTTCACGTAACGTCAGAGGTCGTGGTGCCATTAGTATCACCTTCCGTTCTGATGATGAGTTTAAAAAGATTCTCTCCTTCTTTCAAAATGAGGATTAAATTTGTTTCTCTGTTTTTAATCATAGTACTGACGGCCGTGACCTCCCCTCTGAGGGCTGCACGGCCTGATTCTTTATCTAAGCCTTTCAAACCATCTCCGCGTAAAGCCTCTTTGTATTCAATGGCTTTACCGGGTCTCGGACAGGCTTACAATAAAAAGTACTGGAAGATTCCTATTATCTATGCCGGAGTGGGTGCCTTGACTTACTTTGGTATTAATAACTATGGGGAGTACAAAAAATGGGATGAGGCCTATGAGTATAAGGTGACTAATCAAACTTATCCCTATAAAAATGATCTACCTACTCGATACACAGCTGATCAGCTCCTAAGTCAAAAGAATTACTACCGCCGAAACTTCGAAGTAACTATTCTGCTTGGTACATTGTTGTATGTCTTAAATATTGTAGACGCAGCCGTTGATGCCCATCTTTCTGGTTTCGATGTTTCCGATAATCTTTCCGTTAATATTACCTCACAACCGTTACTTAATCCCAGGCTCTCAAGTAACGAAAGTTTCACCACATCAGGAGCGGGTTTAACTCTCTCTTTGAAGTTATAAATTAGCTCTATGAATCTTCTTCTGGCTACAAATCTCACCCGCAGTGTTGGTGAAAAACTTCTTTTTGAAAACATCACTTTTGGTATTGATCTGGGGCAGAAGGTGGCTCTAATTGCTAGAAATGGAACAGGAAAGACTACGTTGCTTAATATTCTAGCAGGAATAGATTCTCCTGATTCGGGGCAAGTGACAAAGAGAAATGATATTCATATTTCATTTTTAAGACAGAACCCCCCAATACCTAAAGGAATTACTGTTTCGGAGTATCTTTTTGCCTCAGATACTCCTATTGCTAATACGGTTAGGGTTTATGAATCGGCTCTGGAAAAGCTACATACTGACCACTCGCTGGAGGCTCAGAAGGAGTTAGATAAGGCCATGGCCATGATGGAGGCTCATCAGGCTTGGGATTTTGAAAATAAAGCTAGAGAAGTCTTAGGGAAATTGGGTATCAATGATTTGCATCAACCTACGGATGTTCTTAGTGGGGGACAGCGTAAAAAGGTTGCTTTAGCTGCTATGTTACTTAGTGATGCCGATTTACTAATTCTTGATGAACCAACTAACCATCTTGATATTGAGATGACATCATGGCTCGAAGACTATCTTAACCGTTCAAAACTGAGCCTATTAGTCGTTACCCATGATCGTTATTTCTTAGATGCTGTGTGCAATGAAATCATAGAGCTTGAGGATAAAACGATATATCGCCATCGAGGTAATTATGCGAAATATCTTGAAAATAGAGAATTGCGTTTGGCCAATGAAGCTGCTTGGCGTGAATCTGCTATGAATGTTTATCGCAGAGAGCTAGAGTGGATGCGCAGAATGCCCCAAGCTAGAGCTACTAAAGCGAAATATCGAGAAGATGCTTTTTTTGAGCTTGAGTCTCAACTACAGGTCTCCTCTCAGAAGAAAGATACTGAGTTCTCGGTCTCTATGCAGCGTTTGGGTCGGAAAATAATGGAGGTGGAGCATCTTAGTAAGTCGTTCACGACTAAAACTATCTTAAAGGATTTTAGCTATATTTTCAAACGTGGAGAGAGAATAGGTCTACTTGGACCTAATGGTGCTGGGAAAACGACTCTTTTAAAGCTTTTAATTGGGAAGATCCCTGCTGACTCTGGCTCGGTTGAAATGGGGGAGACTCTAGTGCCTGGTTATTTCGAACAAGATGGACTTCTTCCTCCATCAGATAAACGGATCATTGATTTGGTGAAGGAGATCGCAGAGGAGGTTAAAATGGAAAATGGATCTATGGGGGCTCCTCAGTTCCTCAACCATTTTGGTTTTGCCTATGAAATGCAGTATGCGCCTTACTCTTTGCTAAGCGGAGGCGAACGCAGAAAGCTCAGCCTTCTACTCACGCTCATGCAGAATCCTAACTTTTTGATACTTGACGAACCCACCAATGATTTGGATATCCAAACTTTGAACCTCCTTGAAGATTTTCTCCTACAGTTTCCTGGATGTGTTCTGGTTGTCTCGCATGACCGATATTTCCTTGATAAGGTAGCCGAACATCTTTTTGTTTTGGATGGTCAAGGTAATATCAAAGACTTTCCAGGAAATTATTCAGCCTATACTGAATGGGTCAAGAAGGAGGAACAAGCTGAAAAGGAAAAAAGTAAGATAGCGTCTCCTAAAGAAGTATTGAAAGCTTCTAAATCGATTTCTGATAAACCTAAAGCAACCTATAAGCAGAAAAAAGAGTTCGAGGAGCTTTCTGCCGAAATCCCTGTTTTAGAGAAGAAAAAGATGGAGATAGAATCAATACTTTCATCTGAACAGAATTCAGATGGCACGGAATTGAATAAGTTACTTGAAGAATATGCGCTTGTACAAGCCCAACTCGAGGAAAAAGAGATGCGCTGGCTTGAACTTGATGAGCTAATCACCTAATATTTAGTCTGTCAAGAGCTGCCCTATATCTGGCCGCATTCATTTGATGTTGCTCGTATGAAGAGGCGAAGTCGTGGTATCCTGAAAAGTCAGGTCTGGCACAGAAAAAGTAATAGTAATGTTTTTCAGCGTCAAGAACAGCATTGATTGAGGCGATAGATGGAATGCAGATGGGGCCTGGTGGTAACCCGGCATTCTTATAGGTGTTGTAAGGTGAATTGATCTCCTTGTGTATATTAAGGATTCGTTTTAATGTAAAATCGTTTGCAGCAAATTTCAAAGTAGGGTCGGCCTGAAGAGGCATTCCCTTTGAAAGTCGGTTAATATAGACACCGGCAATGCGTGATTTCTCATCATTTTTATTCGTTTCCTCTTCAACGATACTCGCAATTGTCACTATCTGTTCAACAGAGAACCCTAAGCTTGCTGCTTTTTTCTTCCTCTCATCAGACCAGAACTTATCATGTTCTTTTACCATTTTATCGATAAATTCTTCAGCTGAAGTATTCCACCACATCTCGTAGGTATTTGGGATAAAGAGGCTGACAGCCGTGGCAGGGGTTTGATTGAACTTCTTTAGATAAATGGAATCTGTAAGCAAAGAGAGAAGTTCTGTTGAGTCAGCTTCTATTTGTTTTCCAATTTTTCCGGCCAATTGCTTGTTCGTACGGATGTTATGGAATATCAACCTAACAGGAACTTGTCTTCCGGAAGAGAGTAGTCTACAAATCTCAAGGTTACCCATTCCTTCTTTAAGTTCATATCTTCCAGGACGCATTTTATCATTTAGATGAAATGTTTTGCATACCCATTCAAAAGAACTTCTGTCAACAATCAATCCTTTAGCATAAAGCTCTTTCTTAAATTGTTGAAAATCGGGGTTAGACCTGACGTAAATGAAGTCAGAAGATCCATCAGCTATCCATACATTGTCTTTAAAGAGAGCCCGATAACCATAAATTCCTAATCCGATAGCCAGAAAAAGAACTGCGATGCTTAAAGTAAAGACTACACGTCTTGTTCGAATTTTTTTTCGCCTATCAGGGCCATACTTGTCATGATAATAATTCTTCATGATAATCTATATTCTATCTGAGTTTTGGATGCAATAGTTGAAGAAACACCTCGTCGTGAAGTTCTCCTTTATAGAAAGTCCAACTCTTTTTTATCCCAATTTCCTTAAAACCGATTCTACGAAAAAGGGACAGACTGGTTTCATTTTCAATACTAACAGTTGCCCAAAGCTGGTTAAAGTCTAATTCTGTGAAGCAATAATTGCAAAGCAGGTTAAGAGCCTCTTGGGCAATTCCTCTGTTCCGGAATTTATCATTAATAAGAATTCCAATTCCTGCCCTTCGATGTTGATGTTCATAATCAAAAAGATCAAGCATCCCCACCATTTCTCGGTTTTGTTCGATAATAAATCGATATTGACCTGTAGTTTCGATCGAAGAGCCAGCATTTAATACATATTGTTCAATCTCATACATGGAATAGGGTAGGCGTGTACCCGAGATATGCCAGAGTTTAGAATCATTTTCCCAATCAAAGATGGTAGCAGCGTCTGAAAGTTCTACTGCACGAAGTAAAATGTCCTTTCCTTTAATCATTAATCTCTATGATTCCGTCAAAGACCCATTCAGCCGGGCCGCTAAGAACGATATTGTTATAAATTGAATTGATTTTCTGCCAAGAGACCTTTAGATCACCTCCTTTGGCTTTCATTGAAAGGGTACCTTCATCTAAATGGTTCTTATTTGCAAAAGAGAGAGCTGAGGCTGTGATACCGGTTCCACAAGCGTAGGTCTCATCTTCTACCCCTCGTTCATAAGTTCTGACATAGAGATGATTTTGGTTGATGATCTCTACAAAGTTAACATTGCAACCTCCAGGGGCAAATCTTTTATCATAGCGTAATCTCTTCCCCTCTTTATAGACATCAAGATCATCGATGTTATCACTAAAGATTACCAAATGAGGTGAACCTGTATTAAGAAAGAAGCCTCCTTCATCTGTTTGGATTATTTCTGATACCGGAGACATCCCTAATGAGATAAGTTTGATCTTGCCTCTGTCTTGATCGATGGAAGCTGTGTGCGGTCCATCACTTGCCAGAAAGGTAGTTGTTGCCCCTATCAGCTTTAATCGATGTGCAAAAGCCACAGTTGATCTACCTCCATTACCGCACATGGTGCCTGGATTTCCATCGCTATTGAAATATAGCATCTTGAAATCAAACTCTTTAGATGATTCCAAGAGGATTAATCCATCGGCACCTATTCCGAAACGACGATGACAAATTGACTTAACGGGAAGTTTATTGGCTGAAAAAATGGCAGAAGTATTATCAATCATGACGAAATCATTTCCGGCACCATGATATTTAGAGAAGGGTATTTTCATTATTCAGCGTAATTAGACCAGTTCAAACAAGCTGATTTCTTGTTAATGATTTACAAAAGTAATTGATTTTACAGGGTAATTAAAATATTTTGCTTGCTTCTTTCAGGATTGATAAAAAGTTGTTAACACTATTTAACCAAAGTTTTACAGAGTGATGATAAGGGTTCGGCATGATATCAGATGGAATAAGAGAGAAACAATACACGTCTGATAGTGTTAATGGGATAAATCATTCTCCTCAAGGATGGTTGATTTTGGTAATACTATCAAAACACAAATAAACAATAAAATAATATGAAGAGGTACATAGCTTTATTTTTTGTTGCTTTAGCCGGAGGGCTTCTGGCAATTGCAGGATGGAAGTTGGTAGAGAAGAATCAACCACGTTATGTATTACAGAATACGATACCTGTAACACGGACGGGATCCACGGCTATTCCGGCCAATGTGCCTGATTTTGTGGATGCAGCCTCTATATCTGTTCATGCGGTGGTGCATATCAGTGCCGAATGGCAAACAAAAAATGCATATTATGATTCTTTTTTTGACAATTTTTTCAATCCGGGAGGATTAGGAAGACAACGTGGCCCTGTGATTGGCACTGGTTCGGGAGTAATTATCAGTCCCGATGGTTATATAGTGACTAATAACCATGTCGTTCAAGATGCTTCTAAACTAGAGGTGACGTTGAATGATAAAAGGGTCTATACCGCTTCAGTTGTGGGAACTGACCCTTCTACGGATTTAGCGGTAATAAAGATTGATGCTAAAGAACTTCCTGCCTTAGTCTATGGTAATTCTGATGATGTTAAAGTAGGTGAATGGGTTCTGGCGGTAGGAAATCCCTTCAACTTAGCCTCAACGGTTACCGCCGGGATTGTAAGTGCAAAGGCTAGAAATATTAACATACTGGAAAATGGATCGGCAGGTGGTTCTATCGAGTCATTCATTCAGACCGATGCTGCTGTGAATAGAGGAAATAGCGGTGGGGCTCTTGTTAATGCTACAGGACAATTGATTGGTATTAACGCTGCAATAGCATCCGGAAATGGGTTTTATACCGGTTATTCGTTTGCAATTCCAGTTAATATTGTAAAAAAGGTGGTAGCTGATCTGATCCAGTATGGAGCCGTTCAAAGAGCTTACTTGGGTGTTCAGATTAGAGAAGTTGATGCTAATTTAGCAGAAGAGAAAGGCTATTCCCGTGTAAATGGGGTTTATGTTAGTGGAATGATGGATAATAGTGCAGCTGAAAAGGCTGGCATGAAAACCGGAGATGTTATTATTGCTGTCAATAATTTTCCTGTCTCCGGAACATCTGAACTGTTAGAGCAAATCGCTACCTATAGCCCTGGTGATAAAGTAAATGTTACTATTGAGCGCAATGGAGATACAAAAAATCTATCCGTTACGTTAATGAATGAACAAGGAACCAAGGCGTTGGTCAAAAAAGATGATACCTTCCTTATTGATCAATTAGGTGCCTCGTTTAAACCAATTGATGCCTCTAAAGCTAAGAAGCTTGGTCTTAAGCAAGGTGTTGAGGTAACTCAACTAAGACAGGGCGCATTAGCCTCCATTGGAATAAAGGAGGGTTTTATCATCACTAGAATTGATAGAACCATCGTATCTTCTTCTGTTGATATTGCTAAAGCGTTAAAAGATGTTCGGGGTGGCGTTTTAATAGAAGGGGTATACCCAAATGGGGTTAGAGCCTATTACGGACTTGGTCTTTAATATTTTTTATTTGTAAAAAAAACGGAATTGTTTTGGAAAAGTCAACTGGTTTTGTATATTTACGCCACAACAGCAATGAAAATAATTCCGGTAAGTGAACAAATAGAGGCCAAAAGGACTTTATACTTAAAGCAAGTAATCAATTATGCGACAATTAAAGATATCTAAATCAATAACAAACCGCGAGACCGCTTCATTGGACAAGTATCTTCAGGATATTGGAAAAGAGGAGTTGATTACAGCCGAGGAAGAGGTTCGTTTGGCCCAACTAATTAAAGCAGGAGATGCTAGAGCTTTAGAAAAGCTAACAAAAGCGAATCTAAGGTTTGTAGTATCAGTTGCTAAACAATATCAAAATCAGGGATTAAGTCTTCCTGATCTTATAAATGAAGGCAATTTAGGCCTTATTAAAGCTGCTCAAAAGTTTGATGAAACTAGAGGCTTTAAGTTTATCTCTTATGCAGTGTGGTGGATCAGACAATCTATACTTCAAGCTCTAGCAGAACAATCCAGAATAGTTCGTCTTCCTCTTAATCAGGTTGGATCTTTGAATAAAATCAAAAAGGTTACCTCTAGACTTGAACAAGAACTTGAAAGATTACCCTCTTCTGAAGAGATCGCTGTTAAGCTAGATATGGCCGAGTCAAAGATTGATGCTGTCTTAAAGATTTCGACTAACTACGTCTCTATGGATGCTCCTCTCATGGAGGATGAAGAGACTAAATTTATAGATGTCTTTGTCAATGATGATACCGCCGATGCGGATGAAGGGCTTATTAAAGAATCTCTTAACGATGAAATTCAAAGAACTTTGAATACTTTGTCGGAGAAAGAGAGAGAAGTCCTAAATTTGTACTACGGAATCGGGATGAGCCATGGTTTAACTCTGGAAGAGATTGCCGCTAAATTTGACCTTACCCGTGAACGTGTTCGTCAAATTAAAGAAAAGGCTATCAGAAGACTTAAACATACCTCAAGAAGCAGACTTCTTAAAGCTTATCTTGGCGACTAAAAATACTTGGGGACAGGATGCGACGTGCCGGGAGGCTTCGACAATTCCTAAATCCTTAGGGCACCGTAAGGTGCCCTTTTTTATTATTATGATGTGGAACTGGGGGAGTTGTTTAAGGATTCAAGGATTTAAGGATTCCTTTCTCGTATTTTGTTGTGCTCTTAATTAGAGAATAGTTTTTTGTATTGCAGAGGTGAATACTCTACTTTAGCTTTAAAGGTTTTATTGAAGTATGATAGATTTCCAAAACCTGAGTCAAAACAAACTTGGCTGATTGACAAGTTTGTGTTTTTAAGTAGGTTGCATGCATGATTTATTCGGAATTCTAAAACTACTTCAGTAAATGTTTTTCGTGCAACGTTTTTAAAATATCTGCAGAACGCCGGAGGAGTCATATTGGCAATGTCTGAAATTTCTTTTAGACTCATTTCTCTTTGATAGTTATTTATTATATGAGTGTAGATTCTCTGAAATCTATCATTTTCAGCAGTAGAATGATTCGTTTTAGCTAAAAAATGGTCAATGGCTGTTGTCTCCTTTGACCTACTTATTTCGTCTAGAATCTCTATAAATTTTACTAATCGGTCAAATCCTTTATATCTTGTAAGTGATCTCATTTTTGAGATTGTCCTCTCTTTGGTTTTTCCAATGATAATTACTCCCCCATTTAGTGTCTCCATTAATGATTTTATTTGCTGGAACTCTGGAACCTCATTAATAGCAGTTCCTAGAAATCCGATATTAAATTGAATAACAATAGCCTTTGCGCGCATCCCAAAATTTTCTTTTGTGCTTCTCCAACAGTGTGGTGTATTTGAACCAACCAATACAAGATCGTCATGCGTATAATCTGAAACATCACTGCCAATATATCTTTTTCCTACGCTTGATTTTATCCATGTTAATTCTAACTCAGGATGATAATGGTATGGACCATCAAATTGCTCTCTATTAAGATTAGTGATCGTTATTGAACTTTGTTCTTTCCCGATGATCTGCTCAAGTGATGCTTTCATTCTTTTCTTTAATTATCAGCCTATATCAACAAAATCCTAATTAAGGTTAATATTACACATTTTTTAGTTAATTGAAGCGAAGTCTCAATGGGTTAGTTATAAGAGTTTTGTAATTGAATAATTATCAAAAATGAACAAGCTTATTTTCTTTCTTTTTTCTCTGATTACAACCTCTATATCAGCTCAAAGCAACATAGATTTTGTTAATGTTTTTATAGGAACCGATGGTACAGGACATACGTTTCCTGGCCCTTCAATGCCTTTTGGCTTAGTTCAGCCTAGTCCTGATAATTGTGACCGGGGATGGAATCACACTAGCGGCTACCAATATCAGGATTCGGTTGTTTTAGGTTATTCTCAGACACATTTAAGTGGTACTGGTATTAATGAGTTAGGCGATATCCTGTTATTGCCAGTTGTAATTGGTGGAGAAGAACACCTTGCTAAAAGCTATTTTAAGGAGTCTGAGAAGGCAAGTGTTGGGTACTATTCACACGTTAAAAAGGATGGCATAAAGGTAGAGCTGACATGTTCTGAAAGGGTTGCTTTACATAAATACACATACCCGGGGAATAATGCCGGTGTTATTGTCAATTTTGATCATGGATTAAGATTTTTAACGGATAGTTTGGTTCTGGAGTCGAAGGTGACAATCGAGGATAGCTTGACATTATCGGGCTTTTGTCATACGAAAAACTGGGTAGAACGTAAGTACTTTTTTACAGTAGTTTTCGACAAGCCATTTATAAAGATTGAAACGAATCAAAGTAAGAGTAGTAAAGGTGCTCCTAAATATCTTTTAAATTTCATTCTAGATGATACGAAGTCTCTTCAGATTAAGGTTGCATTATCAACAGTTAGTGTTGAGGGGGCTAAACGTAATTTGAAATCTGAAATGGATGATTGGGATTTTTGCAAAGTGAGAAGAGATGCCGAATTGTCATGGAGTAATTATTTGAACAGAGTAGATATAGAGGCTGACCATAAACAAAAAGAGATATTTTACACTTCTCTTTATCATTTGCTTTTACAGCCTTCAAATATAGCTGATATTGATGGCAAATACCGGGGAGCAGATAATAGGATACGTGTTGCCCCAAATAATGAGTACTACTCTACATTATCTATTTGGGACATCTATCGTGGTGCTTTTCCCTTATTACAGATTATCGTTCCAGAAAAGATCGACGGCATTGTTAATTCTTTGCTTTTGCACCATGAAGCTGCAGGATTCTTGCCTATCTGGACCGTTTGGGGGCAAGATAATTATTGTATGATAGGTAATCATGCCATTCCAATGATCCTATCTGCTACAATTAATGGGTTTAAAGGTTTTGATCGGTCATTAGCCTTGGAAGCCATGGTTAAAACATCAACAGAAAGTCATATAAATTCAGACTGGGAGATATATAATCAATTTGGGTATTATCCGTACGATTTACTTGATAACGAGTCTGTCTCAAGAACTCTTGAGTCAGGATTTGACGATTGGTGTGTTTCTCAAATGGCGTCTATTCTTGATAGTAATCTGACGGCTAAGAAGTTCTTAAAACGTGCTAATTATTATAAAAATCTCTTTGATTCAGAATCATCACTGTTTCGTGGGAAAGACTCAAAGGGAAATTGGAGGAACCCTTTTGACCCATTAAAAGCTACTTCACCAATGAATAATCCGGGTGACTATACCGAAGCTAATGCCTGGCAATATTTCTGGACTCCTGCTCAATATGATGTTAATACCGTCATCTCTATGTTAGGTGGTAAAAGTTCATTTACGAAAAAACTTGATACATTTTTTAATCTTTATGTTGAGAATCCAGATAAGTTCTTGGGGCAGGAGGCTATGATCGGTCAGTATGCTCATGGTAATGAACCAAGCCATCATATACTGTATCTGTATGCCTATTCTGATTCGCCTTTAAATGCACAAAAATATATTCATCAGGTTATTAATAATTTTCATAATAATACTCCTGATGGTATGATTGGTAATGATGATTGTGGTCAGATGTCAGCGTGGTATATTTTATCATCTCTTGGGTTTTATCCTGTAAATCCTACTTCTGGTGAGTTTGTGCTTGGGGCACCTCAGGTTAGAAAGGCTAGATTGCATTTGGCTAATGGAAGGAGTTTTTCGATTGAGGCTAAGAATATCTCTGATAATAATATCTTCTCTGATAAGGTCTTTCTGAATGGTAATCTCATTAAAAGACCAATTATTACATTTCAGGATATTCAAAAAGGCGGGAGTTTGATTTTTGAAATGAAGGCATTGACAGGCTTGCCTGATAGTCACTAATGTCAGTAAAG
>CAYUII010000003.1:115095-170933 GCA_964444785.1 uncultured Bacteroidales bacterium
AATGAATTAGATAATGAATGATATGGCTAGTTATATTAGGTATTCAGTTTTCTTTTTATTGGTAATAATTGCGGATATGACTCAAGGACAAATGACGCCATTGCACGAGAAATATTCACGGCTTCCCTTTGGGTCCATCAAGCCGTCGGGATGGCTTAGAACCCAGATGAGGAGTGATATGGAAGGTTTTGTAGGAAATCTTGACCAGTTAGTACCAGCGTTGATGAATGACTCGATTTATGGATCAGGTAGGTTAAGGAAGCATAGTAAAGTAAAGGATCTTGGAAATCTTAAGGCCGGTGATGCCGCAGGCGATGAGCAGTACAAATGGTGGAACTCTGAAACGCAGTCAAACTGGTGGGATGGTTTTATCAGAAATGCTATTTTACTAGATGATCATCAGGCTCTTGGAAAGATAAAAAGCTATATATATGGTGTTTTAAAAACCCAAGACGAGGATGGTTATCTTGGTATCTACGATGATGAGCTTCGTTACAAATTCGTCTCTGAAAATGGTGAACTCTGGGCTAAAAGTACTCTTCTTAGAGGATTGCTTGCCTATTACGACTATTCAAATGATTCAGCCTTAAAGAACTCAATTATTAAGGCGGTTGAGAATGTAATGACTAATTATCCGGTCAATAATTCAAACCCTTTTTTTGCTGGGACTGATTTCGCAGGGGGTGTAGCTCACGGACTTACTTTTACGGATATCCTTGATAGACTATATCAAATTACTGGTGATCGACGTTATCTAATCTATGCCGCTTTTCTATATGATAACTTCTCAAGGAATTTCTCATCAGAGAAAGATGCCCAACTCCCTAATATTCTAGATAAAGATTTTAAGCTTCAATCGCACGGTGTTCATACATATGAACATCTTCGACCGCTGATTGTCTCCGCTTATGCTACAGGTCGTCCTGACCTCATACAGGCATTGGATATTTATCTTTCACGAATCCGATCATGCACTACCCAATCAGGTGGCCCAATAGGGGATGAATGGATTGCTGGAAGAAAAGCTGATGCTACAATAACGGGTTATGAATATTGTTCCATCCATGAATTGATGGATAGCTATTCTGTATTGCTTCAGAAAAGTGGTGATCTTATGGTAGCCAACGATATTGAGAATATATTTTTTAATGTAGCCCAAGGCAGTCGTAATCCCGATCATTCGTGTATAGCCTATCTTAAAACCGATAACTCCTTCGAAATGGAAGGAAGTAAAAACGGTTTGAAAGAGGGGGAACACCAACAAACAAGATATAAATACTCTCCTGTTCATCAGGATGTTGCCGTTTGTTGTGTGCCCAATGCTGGTAGAATTACCCCTTATTTTATACAAACTTGTTGGCTTAAAGAGGGAGAATTTACTTTTGTTGCCCCTCTTATTGCACCTTGCAATGTTACTTCTTCAATCAACGGTCACCCCGTCTCGATTGAGGAGAGTACAGAGTATCCATACAGTAATCGGGTTGTATTTAAAATTAAATCTGAATCTGAAGCTAGCTTTAAACTTAAAATCAGGAGACCCCAGTGGGCTACATCTGTTGAATCAAATAAATCTTTTAAATCAGAAGATGGATTTCTCATTTTTAATTACGATTCGGTATCAGATAGTGTGATTGAGCTGAAGTTTAAAACGGAAGTCAGAGTTGTTGAAGATAACAATCAGGAGATGTACTTTAGATATGGAGCTCTTCTGTACGCTTTACCCATTGAGGCTATTGAATCTTTCGGCAGGGTTTATGCTCATAATTTCAATGACCTTGGATATAAGGCAAAAGATCTACAACAATATGATTACTATGGAAATCATTCAGCCATTTTTAAGGACGGGATGATTATAGCTAAGTTGAGAAATCATGACAATCAGAAAATTGAAGAGGTGAATTTGATTCCTATTGGGAAAACGATTCTCCGACAAGCCTCTTTTAAGTTGGAGAGTGTTAAAAATAACTAGCTGGATTTTGTCAATAAAATGCTCCTCACTGGACATTCTAGGATCATCCCTATCTGATAGGGTAGATGATAAGATGTTATTCAATAACTGGATTGAGTTTTAGCGAACAGCTTGGAAAATGAAGAGAGCTAGTCTAAGCACGATTCTAACAGTATTGAACCCGGGATAGGGTATAAAAAAGTTGATTTACATGGGATAAAAAAAGAGCCGATTATTAGTCGGCTCTTTTATTAACACTCGATGATGATTTACGAAAAAATCATCTGAGGTATGAATGTTATTGATTATTTCTGTTTTGACATCAGAACGAGCATATCAGCCATACGGTTTGAGTACCCATTCTCATTGTCATACCAGCTAACGATCTTAACGAAGTTACCACCACTAACCTGAGTTAGAAGGCTATCAAAGATGCTTGATGCAGTAGTTCCAATGATATCTGAGCTAACGATAGGGTCAACACAGTATTCAAGAACACCCTTCATCTTACCATCGGCAGCAGCTTTCATCGCCGCATTGATCTCTTCTTTGGTAACTGATTTTGCTAATTCAACGGTTAAGTCAATGGTTGAGCCATCAGGAGTTGGTACACGCATTGCGAAACCGTCGAGTTTACCTTTTAATTCAGGAATAACAAGACCTACAGCCTTAGCAGCACCGGTGCTGGTAGGAATAATACTCATTGCAGCTGCACGAGCACGACGAAGGTCTTTATGAGGGGCATCAAGAATGATCTGGTCATTGGTATAAGAGTGAATAGTATTCATTAATCCACGTACAATACCAAAGTTATCATTCAGTACTTTTGCAACAGGTGCAAGACAGTTGGTTGTGCATGAAGCATTCGAAACGAAGATGTGTTCGGGTTTCAATTGATCATCATTAACACCCTTAACGATAGTGATATCAACATCTTCAGCCTTATCAGCAGGTACACTCAAGAGAACTCTACGAGCACCTGCATCAATGTGTTTCTGTAACTTTTCACGGTTACGGAAGACACCTGTACACTCAGCTACAACATCAACATTAAGTTCTTTCCAAGGAATATTTGCAGGATCCTTCTCAGCATAGATACGGATCTTTGTTCCGTTTACGATAAGATAGTTATCCTCAATAGCTACTTCTCCGGGGAATCTGCCATGAACTGAATCGTACTTTAACAGATGAGCCAGTGTAGCGGGATTGGTAAGGTCGTTGATCGCAACAACTTCTACTTCCTCTTTCTTAAGCAATGCACGGAAAGTTAATCTTCCGATACGGCCGAAGCCATTGATTCCAACTTTAATTTTTGACATAAAACTGATAATTAGGTTTACTAATTCAATTGATTGTACAAATTTAATGCTTTTAGATGGATTAACAGGACATAGTGTAAAAAAAACCCTAACAGATTTAGAGGTTCGAATTAAAGGTTAATCCACATCTGAACCATCTTCCTGCCTGAGGTACATTGGCATGATCTACATACTTGGTGTCGAATAAGTTACTTGCTTCAGCGAAGAGGGTTGTTTTTCCTATTTTTGCTTGAAAATGAAGATCGGCTAAAAAGTTTCCCTTCCATTTAATTGTTTCACCAGAAGGATAAGCAATGTATTCACCGGTTCTCTCCTGATAGCTTTCTTTAGCTGTCAGTTCATATCGATTTAAATAAGAGAAGGTTGCTGAAAGATCTGCTTTGTGCTTTAAAATATCTAAGACATACTTTGAAATCTCCTTTCCCTCGTCTTTTCCAGCATCTTGATAAGTATATCCAGCTCTGATTCTTTCTACTTTGAGCTTTTTAAGAGGAGAAGAAAAGGTATAATTGGCCATGACATCGATGCCTTTTATAACAACTGAACCGTAGTTGACGGATAACCATTTTTGGTCTGATTCTCGATAGATCCAATCTATCATATTTTGACCATCTCTTAAAAATGTATTTATTTCAGCGTTAAGGCTATGATGGTTTAATTTGATACCTGCTTCCCATGTTGAAGCCTCTTCAGGTTTAAGATTTGGATTTGAGATGTTCGTTGCACTAGTGTAATATAAATCGGTGAAAGTGGGTAACCTAAGGGTACGATTGAATGCGGCCTTCAGGAAGAGGATGTTTGAAAGTTTGTAACCAGCATCAATTCCAGGGTAAAACCGTATGTTGTCGAGCATCTTTGGAATGTATTGAGCTAACAATCCAGCAGAGAAACTGAATTTTCCTATCTCCAAGGTATGTTCAGCAGAGAGGCTATATAAATCTCTAAAGTCACTCTTTGTATAAAAACTGCCAGCCTCACCTGGAACACTTACTGGTTCTGCTAAAGGAGTACCTAAAACATTGCTTATAACATATTCGTATCGATAGTCTACAGCAGCTGTTGTGGTTCCTGCCCACCACTCTTTCGATGCCTGAAGTTGTGATCCTATAACATCTGTTCGATGGTTGTTATGTCCACTATACCATGATGCCGCATCATATCTAAAGAGTTCGAAATGGTCGTAATTTCTTCTCCAGTAAATGCTAGGCTTGATGAGTATCACTTTACCGAAAGATCCTTTTAAACTACTGTTGATGGTCTTGGTTTCTTCCCATTGATCAGGATACTTGGGAGAATAGAACGCATTTGCTCCAAATTGTCTGTCAGAGAAGCCTGCCTGTAACTCAAAGAATGCATCTTTCAGTGTGAGTTGGTTTTGATAAAACAGAGAATAGGTTTGAAAGTCAGTGTTCTTGGTAAATCCATCTGAATTATTGAAGGTTCCAGAGAAGAGGTGTCTGAAATTAGAGGAACCAAAGTGAAGGGTAGCCGAGGCTTTTTTCCAGGCGAAATCACCGGCAGCGAGAGATACAGTGATTTTGTTTTGTTTAGTTGGTTTGGTTAAGATATTGATTACTCCATTGTAAGCATTTGCTCCAAACACACGAGCCGCGGGGCCGCTTAATACCTCTATTCTCTCTATTGCTTGAGGGTCGATTGGAAGGTTGAGAGCATGATGTCCTGTTTGAGGATCAGTAAAGTTAATGCCATTAATTAAAACCATTGTTTGGTCAAATGATCCTCCTCTTATGGAGACATCGGCTTGTGTTCCAAATGCTCCTCTTGATCTGATATCAACCCCCGGGACAAATTCGAGGACCTCATTAATGGTTGCCCCGGGGAGGGTGTACAGTTCATCTTTTGTTAAGATTTGCACTGGTCGAGTAAGTTTTGAGCTGATTGCCGGTGTTCTTCTTGCACTAATGACCACGCTATCCATTTGCATTATTTTGCTGATGGATGTGGTGTCAGGTTTGTTTTGTGTTTTACCGGGAAGGGTAACGATAAGGCAAGAAAGACTTAAAGTTCCGATTTTTACGTTACGGTGAAGGCTATTAAAAATAGCCCATCCTTTTCTGCTCCACCTTTTAAATGAAGAGGTGGCATTGTCAAATTTTCCTAGATTGTTTGTCATAAATGTATTATTAAAAAACGGGGCAAAGGTAGTGCTTTGTCCCGTTTTATTTAGTCAGGATGCTTTCATCCATCAGAGGCAAGTTCCTCATAAACTAACCTTTATTTATAGCTCTTCGCTCCCTCTCCGTTATCTCTCCGTATTTGCTCTCTCTTTTTATGGAAAAAAAGAGAGAAGTTTTGTTTAGTTAGTGGGATATGACCAGCCCGATGATGATTAGCTTGGGTTTTGTATAGAATTCACAAAGGTTGTAGACTGTCTTGACCAATTTGTTGTAAACGATTTATTGAAGTTTTATTTGCCAATGCAGTATAAATAGATTTGTCATGCTATACGATGATCATATGGAGAGGTAACGGAGAGAGAGCGAAGAGCTGCTTGTTAGCTTGCCCAATTTGTCTATTTGAAAAAGTAACGTACAAAGGCTTCAATGGCTTCATACTCTGCCATGCCTAATTGGTCATATAGTTTGGCCGTCGTACGATTTCTTTCTTCGGCTCGCTGCCAGAATTCCCGTTCATCAATGCCAGGAAACAGAGCCTTGTCTTTCTGTGATTGATGTTTAAAGATGCTCTTTCTTTTTCTAAGAAGCTCATCGGGGCTAATGGGAACGGCCATATCAATATCAGCGATTTCCCACTCTTGCCATGCCCCACGATATAACCATACATAGCAATCATCAGTCCATTGTTCATTTTTGACGACCTCCAGAGCTTTAAAGATGGCTTGTAGACAAACCCTATGGGTTCCATGGGGGTCAGATAAATCGCCAGCCGCAAAGATTTGATGGGGTTGTATCTTTCTAAGTAGGTCTACAATGATCTGAATATCTTCCTGACTTAATTCCTTTTTAACAATGGTTCCTGTATCATAGAAGGGCATATCTAAAAAGAATACGTTTTCTGATTTGACGCCAGCATATCTACAGGCTGCTTTGGCTTCACTTCGACGTATAAGTGTTTTTATTTGACGAACGTTCTCAGGATCGGTATCACCTGGTTTTTTCATTTTTAGAGCTTCTAGAATCTCACGAGAAAGCAGCTCTTGCTTATTATCTCCTAACCCAAACGCTTCTGAGGCGTCAACCACAAAATCCAAATGCCGTAAAACGTCGTCATCATGAACCGCAATCGACCCAGATGTTTGATAAGCTGTATAAACCTCATGTTTTTGCTCTACTAATCGTAAAAAGGTTCCTCCCATAGAGATGACATCGTCATCCGGATGCGGGCTGAAAAGGAGAACCCTTTTAGGATAGGGTAACTCTCGTTCTGGTCGGTTTGAATTGTCGGCCTTTGGTTTGCCTCCAGGCCATCCTGTGATTGTTCGTTGTAGGTCGTTGAAGACTTTAATGTTAATCTTATTTGATGAGCCCTCTAGGGCCAACAAATCGATCATTCCGTTACTATTGTAGTCTTGATCAGTGAGCTTGAGAATGGGCTTATTGGTTTTCTGGCATAACCATACAACCGCCTTTCTCACTAATCGAGCATCTTGCCAATTACAATTCTCAGCTAACCAAGGTGTTTTTGATCTCGTCAGGTCGTTAGCTGAGGCTTTATCAAGTAGAACGATCGTGTTTGGATGCTTTTGAAGAAAAGAGGCAGGAACATGATTGGTAATTGGCCCTTCGACAGCCTCTCTGATGATCTTTGACTTCCCTTCACCTAAAGCCATCAAAATGATTTTTCGAGCCTTTAAAATGGTGGAGATCCCCATCGTTACTGCCCTGCGTGGAACATCATCTTCCCCATAAAAATCAGATGCCGCATCTGCAATCGTGGAGTGCTCAAGGGTTATCAAGCGAGTCTTTGAGTTTCTATCTGATCCCGGTTCATTAAAACCAATGTGTCCATTCCTTCCGATACCAAGAAGTTGTATGTCTATACCACCCACCTTTTCAATCTGAGCTTCATAGTTAGTGCAAAAGTCTGTGATATCCTCCTTAGCGATGGTTCCATCCGGAATATGTATGTTCTTTGGGTCAATATCAATATGGTTGAATAGATGCTCATTCATAAATCTTACATAGCTCTGAAGCCTATATGGCTCCATCGGATAGTACTCGTCAAGATTAAACGTGATTACATTTTTAAAGCTTAGCCCCTCTGTCTTGTGCCTTTTTACTAACTCTTTATAAACATTGGTTGGCGTTGACCCTGTTGCTAACCCTATAACGGCAAATTCTCCCTTTTGCTTTTTTTCGGTTATAAGCGTAGCAATGGTTTCTGCTATCCAACTGGCAGCCTGAATATGATCATCTAAAATTTGAATTGGGATTTTTTCGAAACTGTTTTGCATGGATAAGTCTTGTTTTTGAGTATGAATTATGGTATACTGAGGCTTTGTAAAATAATTTATAAAGTTAGTAAATGTGATGTAGAATAGCTAGATTAATTTGGAATAGTTATGAAATTTCTTAAACCAACTGTTACGTTAATTGGTGGTTATTGAACCACTTACTTTAAAACGATGATTTAGGAGCAATGACTTATGTGTGAAAGGAGGGTTTTAGGGCATAAGTATTAAATATTTCATGTTTTGATGTTTTTGTTTACTCAGGTAGAGAATGTGTTTAGGGAAATTCAACGGACTTTGATAAATTTGGCTAATATTATCTTAACGAATGGAAAAAGTTACCAATTTACCTGCGACACGATATAAGCTTAAGTCGGTTAGAACTGGAAAACAATTTGAAGACAAGGGATGGCAATTAGATTCTCTTGATGAAGAAGGAGCCAGTTTGATTAGAGCTGTTTATGAGAAGGTTCAGTTAGAGATGGGATCTGAGGCTGATGGATTGTTTAAGTTTCGTTCATGGCTTCCGGTGATGAGATGTATGAAAGGATCTTCGTCTCCGATTACCTACAAGAGTGAAGGGCTTTCGTCTGTTTTAGGATTAAAGAATCTCTGGATTACGTTTAGTGGATATTGGCCTGAGAGGGGAGCCAGGATGAGCACTTGTAGTTTTAAAGAGACTGAGGCTTATACGGTTTGTGGTAGGATAGGGGATGGTTTAGGGAAAGTACTGGTTGTTGCATCGGCTGGTAATACAGCGAGAGCTTTTGCTAAAGTTTGTTCAGATAATAGGATTCCTTTGTTGCTGTGTGTGCCAGAAGATAATTTAGATTCATTATGGTTTGAAAGTAAATTGGATGAATGTGTTCGTTTAGTATGTACTCGTAGTGGAAGCGACTATTTTGATGCGATTCATCTATCAAATATGATTGTTACTCTCCCCGGATTTATAGCCGAGGGCGGTGCTAAGAATATTGCAAGAAGAGATGGGATGGGAACTACGGTACTTTCGGCAGTGACCACAATTGGAGAGATTCCTCAATACTATTTTCAGGCGGTAGGAAGTGGGACTGGAGCAATTGCTGCATGGGAAGCTAATTTACGTTTTTTAGAAGATGGTAGATTTGGAGATCGAAAGATGCGATTGATGGTATCTCAGAATAGCCCTTTTCATCCGATATATGATGCCTGGAAAGCTGGCAGTCGAGAAATATTACCAATGGATGAGGATCATGCCAGGCGATGTGTAAATATCATGGATGCTAAGGTTTTATCTAATCGAAAGCCACCTTATTCAATTGTTGGTGGGTTGTTTGATGCTCTTAAAGACACGAATGGAGATGTGTTTATTGTAAGTAATGAAGAGAGTCGTTGTGCCAGTCGATTATTTAAGGATGTGGAGGGTATTGATGTTCATCCGGCTGCTGCTGTGGCTGTGGCTTCTTTATCGAAGGAAGTTGCGGCGGGAAAGATTCATGCAAACGACCTCATTATGCTCAATATTACAGGTGGCGGAGAGGAGTTATTTAAAGTCGAAAAGAGTTTATTCTATTTGAAGCCTGATTATATCTTTGAAATTGCGCCATCGATTGCAGAAGTTGAATCCGTTTTGAACGATCTGTTCTCATCGGTTGAGGTAGTATAGTTCTCAGTTTTAGCCTCTACCATCTTTTTGAAGTGGAGGAAATTTTATTTTGGAGTAAGAATATTTTCAGGGCTAGGTTAAAAACTTGTATATCAAGGTAAAAAAAACTTGGCTAGCGGGGGCTTTTTTTGTAACTTGCAACCCCGTAACTGAAAAAGCTAAATAGTTCAGCTAATGCCGAATACGAAATACATATTTGTTACGGGAGGGGTTACCTCATCGTTAGGAAAAGGAATAATATCTGCTTCACTAGCAAAACTGCTACAAGCTCGCGGATACAGTGTTACCATCCAAAAACTAGATCCTTACATTAATATTGATCCAGGAACATTAAATCCATATGAACATGGAGAGTGTTATGTGACCGATGATGGAGCCGAGACCGATCTCGACTTAGGTCATTATGAGAGGTTCTCAAATGTTCCGACTTCACAGGCTAATAATGTAACCACGGGTCGAATTTATCAATCTGTTATTGAGAAAGAGCGTCGGGGTGATTACCTAGGAACAACTGTTCAGGTTATTCCACATATCACCGACGAGATAAAGTATCGTATCAAGCTTTTGAGTCAAAAGGGGAATTACGATTTTATCATAACTGAGATTGGAGGAACCGTAGGTGACATTGAATCGTTACCTTATATTGAAACGGTTCGTCAGATGCGTTGGGAGTTGGGAAATCGTTGTGCTGTCATTCATCTTACGTTAGTTCCCTTTTTAGCTGCTGCTGGTGAGCTTAAAACTAAACCAACACAGCACTCTGTTAAGATGTTGCTGGAGCAAGGAGTACAACCCGATATTATTGTCTGTCGTACTGAACGCCCAATTAATGAGCAATTGCGCAGCAAGATTGCATTATTCTGTAATGTTTCGCCTGAATCAGTAATAGAATCGATCGATGCACCTTCTATTTATGATGTGCCTATTCTCATGTTGCATGAAGGGTTAGATTTGCAGGTATTACGTAGGTTGAATATGCCGGTTGAAAGAGCTGCCGATCTATCTGGCTGGGAGGAGTTCTTATACAAGCTTAAGCACCCTAAGTGTGAGGTCAATATTGGATTAGTTGGAAAGTATGTAGAGTTAAAGGACTCTTACAAATCGATTATTGAATCTTTCGTTCATGCAGGGACTGCAAATCAATGCAAAGTAAATTTGAGGATGGTACATTCTGAAGAGATCACTCATGAGAATGTGGCGCAAAAACTCAAAGGGTTGAATGGAGTTCTCGTTGCTCCTGGATTTGGGAGTAGAGGAATAGAGGGGAAGATTGAGGCCATTAGGTATGTCAGAGAGAATAATATTCCTTTCTTGGGTATCTGTCTTGGTATGCAGTGTGCTGTAATAGAGTTTTCTCGTAATGTATTAGGGCATTCAGATGCGAATAGTACTGAATTTGATAAGAAGACATCATTCCCAGTTATCGATATTATGGAGCAGCAGAAGAAGATTGCAGGATTGGGAGGAACCATGAGGTTAGGTGCTTATCCATGTCGAATTGAGATGGATACGAAGGCTCGTGACGTATATCAAACCGAGTTAATATTGGAGCGTCATCGTCATCGATTTGAATTTAACAATAAATTCATGGAGGAATGTCAGACAGCTGGAATGATCTTTAGTGGAATCAATCCTAAAGAGAATCTTGTTGAGATTGTTGAGCTTGGAGGCCATCCATGGTTTGTTGGAGTACAGTTTCATCCGGAATATCGTAGCACTGTGGCCAACCCACACCCCTTATTTATTGCCTTCGTGAAAGCGGCTTACGATAATGGAGGTCGCTTGCTATAGTTTTAGGCACTGAAATATCGGAAATTAGAATTATCTTTGCTGCCCTGTAAACATGGGGCAGCATTTTTTTGCTCTAACCAAATTATCGATTACAAAATCGCATGGATAGAAATACGATTATCGGTCTGGTACTTATTCTCGGCATCTTTATTGGCTGGGGATTATGGATGACTCCTTCAAAGGAGGAGATAGAAAAACAGCGTAAAATCAATGACAGTATCGCCTTTGTCAAGCAGCAACAATCTGACTCTCTGGCAAGGGTTACGGCAGCTCAGGTAGCTAGGCAAGAGCCTAAGGCGCAGCAGCTTCTTGCAACGAACTCATCTGACTCAACGGCGGTTGATTCGTTAAGAAAAGTTGCAGCCGCTCAGTTTGGTGCTTTTGCTAATGCTGCTCTTGATAGTAATAAAGTCTATATTGTCGAGAATGATGTCGTAAAACTTGAGATCGCTAAATTGGGTGGCCGTCCGGTAAAAGTCATCCTTAAAGATTATAAGACTTACGACTCATTACCATTGGTTTTGTTCGACAGTGCTAGCTCTGTCTTCGGATTTGAGTTCTTTAGTGGAAAGCGTTTGGTTTCTACAGACCAGCTTTACTTTAAACCCTATTTCTCTGATGCAGGTAATGCCAATAAAACTCAATTTAGTGTCTCGGGTAAAGACAGCTTAACCTTTATTATGAGGTTATATGCTGATGGTCCTGATGGTAATGTTTTGCCTAACTCCTATATTGAGTATAAGTACACCTTAAAGGGGGATGATTATATGATTGGCTATAAAGTGAGTTTTGTTGGTATGCAAAATGCCATCGAATCAAATACCACTTTTGTCAACCTGAATTGGAATTATAACCTCCTCACTCAAGAGAAGAGTCATGAAAACGAAAAGAATGAGTCAACCATTTACTTTAGAAATGCCCGGGATAAAGATGTTGACTATTTGAATGAACGAGGTGATGAGCAGAAGAATATCGGAACCTCGCTTAAGTGGATTTCATTTAAATCTAGGTTTTTTGTAAGCACCTTAATTGCAGACCAAGCGTTTGATGCAGCCGATATTCATGTCTATACACTTGATGAGGTAAATCAGCCAAAAAGATATTTGGAGACAATGAAAGCCTCTATTCCTATGGCATATAAGGCTGATGGAGATAATAGCTTTGGAATGAGGCTCTATTTTGGTCCAAATAAATACCGTACCCTTGAAAGATACGATTTAAGATTAGAGCGTCAGATTCCTTTGGGATGGAGTTTCGGCCCGATGTGGTGGTTTAATGTATATCTGGTTATCACTACATTTGACCTTTTGGAGGCTACTGGTATCAATTATGGTATTATTATATTAATATTAACCATACTACTGAAACTTCTACTTTTTCCTATTGCTTATTGGTCATATAGAGCCACTGCTAAGATGAGGGTTTTGAGACCTGAGGTTGAGGAGTTGAGTGCCAAGTTTAAGCCAGAGGATGCATTAAAGAAGCAACAAGCTACGATGGATTTATATCGCAGAGCTGGGGTTAATCCTATGGCTGGATGTTGGCCTATGCTTCTTCAGTTCCCGATCTTAATTGCGATGTTTAGGTTCTTCCCAAGTAGTATTGAATTACGTCAGCAAGCGTTCCTTTGGGCTGATGATTTATCGAGTTATGATTCAATCCTTAATTTAGGATTTACTATTCCTTTCTATGGAAGTCATGTGAGCTTATTCACTTTATTGATGACAATATCTACCTTAATCTATACTAAGATTAATAACGATATGATGGCAACCGGTAGTCAACAGCTTCCTGGTATGAAAACGGCCATGTATATTATGCCGATTATGTTCTTAGGCATTTTTAATAACTATGCTTCTGGATTGAGCTACTATTACTTGCTTGCTAACTTATTTACTTTTGCGCAGATCTTCATTATTCGTAAGACTATCAATGAAGATAAGATCCATGCTAAATTGCAAGAGAATAAGAAAAAGCCTGTTAAGAAATCATCTTTCCAGAAAAGACTTGAAGACATGGCTAAACAAAGAGGCTATAAAGGATAACGATTTTCCGGTGTTTAAAATTTAAAGAGGTGAGGATTTCAATAGAGGAATCCTCACCTCTTTTTTTTGTTTGCCATTTAACTATTGCATTTGATTCTGTTGCTTTTAAAATGAATTTACTAAATATTTGGTTTACTAATCAATTGTATTAATCAAAGACAACGATTAACAAAAATCTATTACAAAGTATTTTTTTTATTAGTTACAAGTCAGACAGGTATTGGCATTCAGACACCGGTTTCTGCCTGCGTTGAAATTGCCCCTCTACAGGTTAACGTCTCTTCTTTAGTATCTGGCCTTTATATGGTTAAAGTCACTTCAGGCAAACAGATAATTGTCAAAAAGGTTTTGATTAAATAGCTTATCAATTTCACTTCTACTCATGGGGAGTGCAAAATTATTATTCATAATAAAAAAGGATGTCCTATTTAAGACATCCTTTTTTATTATGAAGTTAATTCTTGTATTTTAAAGTTTAATATCAGTAACGATTATGGCATGCGGACTTGATCCAGTTAGCCAATCAATCTGGCCTGATCCATCAGGGTTACTTCTAATAATCTTTCCATCAGGATTCTCGTTGCTGATTTTAAAGCTCCAGAATAGGTTATTCTCTTTTTGATCGAGAGCAATACCCCATGTTGCTTTAGCTCCAAAATCACCAATTTTTGTAACAGATGAGCCATCTAGATTCATCATATAGACGCCATTTTCGCTAAAGAGAGTACCATCCTGACTATAAGTAACAGCATATATTTTGTTGTTTACGGTATCCACTTCTATAGCTGTATTATCTATATCTGGAATGATTTTAGTTAAGCCAGTTCCATCGAAGTTTATCTTGAAAAGGCCACCTTCATAATCGGTTTTATCATTGGCAAAATAGAAAGTCTTAGAAGAGGCTACATAGAAGAGGTCTAGAGGGTAAGAAGCACCAGTGTTTTCTAGGTTAATAAACTTTTCTGGGGCGGTTCCATCCAGATTACAACGATAGATACCATTAGGACTTCCAAAGTATAGTTTATCCTTGATTACGATAATACCTTGCGGAGTACCCACAATTTCTTGTCCAGGTACCGTTGCATCAAGGATTACGGTTTCATTTTTACCATCGGCGTCAAAACGTACAATTCTTTCGTTATAATAGTCTGCTACGAAGACCTTTTTTGTAGCTGTATCAACAGCAATGCCGTAGGGACGTTCTAGCGTAGTAGCATTAAATCTTTGTGGCACGGGGTTATTACCATCGAGGATAACCATCCATACATCTCCGCCGGTTGAGCTTCTTGTGGTATAGTACATCACATGAGTTTTACCTGCGTTAGGGTCTTTAACAATGACCTGAATGGTTTTAATCAGGTTGTTGTAATAAACACTGTTATCGCCGGTGCAGGTAAGGGAAATGGTGTAAACACCAGGTTTATTGAAGGTAACTGAGGGGTTTTCTTCAGTCGAGGTGGTGCCATTTCCAAAGTTCCAGGCATAAGATTTTGCGTTCAAAGATTTATTTGTGAAAGTGACCGTACAGGGAAAATATCCATCATTTGATACGGTATAAGTAAAGTCGGCTTGGGTAGAGGCTGCCGGTGTCTTTATCTCATCATCTTTGTCGCATGACACAAGAAAGAGTGAAGTCAGCAGACTAAGGAGTAAGGTTTTAATAATATTCTTCATATGATCATATTTTTTTAACCAATACGAATAATCTATATCTGATTTGAGAAAATCAAAAGTAGAGAATGCTTTAGACTATTAAATTGGTTTTTATATTAGATATTAATATCCTTCATTTTGTTTGATAGCACTATTAGATTGAGTTTCACTTATGGGTATTGGCCATAGGGTTCTAAATTCCTCAATACCTAAGGTAGAGACAGCCATGTTAGTTCTGGTCAAATCATGCCAACGGTGCCCTTCAAAGGCAAATTCATGTCTGTATTCCTGAAGTAGGAGAGGGAGAAGTTGTTCTTGTGATGCGGATAAGATAGAAGATAGACCTGCACGGTTTCTAACATTGTTGATGCCCTTTAGAACCTCACTGGCAGGCTCATTTAGTAGATATTTTGCTTCAGCAAGAATGAGCTGGGTCTCAGCCGACCGAATGACATAGACTCTATCTGTGCCAGCGCTTACATCTTGATATTTATTGGCGTAAGGAAAGTTTGAAGCATCAATCAGAATAAGTTGAGCCCTTTGGTCATCGGGTTCAAAAGAGTTGATTAGATCAGTTGTTGGGGCAAATTCATAACGTCCGGTAAAAGATCTAGGGTAAAGATATTGTGCGATTACGTTTTTATCTTGTTCGTTAAAAACAACTTCAAAGAGTGACTCAGTATTAGCTGAGTTGTTTCCAAATAGGGAGGCATAAGAGCCTGCTAAAGGATAGGTCGAGTTGATTTCGTCGGCTAAAGGGATTAATGTAGTTAGATCCGACACATCATTAGTCAGGTAAAAGCGATATAAATAGGCACGAACAAGTAATGCTTTAGCTGCATCGCCCGATGCATAGCCTTGGCGAGCTGTGGAAGACATGGTTTGCATTGCAACTTTAAGATCGCTGATAACAGCATTAATAACCTCAATTTTACTACTACCTGGGGTATTGATGCTATTTAGATCGGTAGTTGCTTTAAGCTTTAACGGTATCTGCCCCCAAAATCTGACAAGGTCAAAATGCATTAGAGCCCTGATAAATTTGCACTCACCATCTATAGCTGCCTTTTCAGAATCGGTCATATCAGAAATAGAAGGAAGACGTTCGATGATGTTATTGGCTCTATTAATTACATCATAAGAACTAGTCCACATTCCATCAATTACGGCATTATTAGACGGAATCTTTTTGTCAGCTATTTGTCCATAATCATAGGTTGTTCCTGTCCATGAGAGGTTATCGGCAGCAAGGTCGGCCATGAGCGCCATGTTTCTTCCGAAGGAACCTGCTTGTTGGAGGGCATCATAAGTTCCATTAAGTGCTCTCTCAACACCTCTTTTATTTTTGATAGCTTCATTGACATCAATGCTTGCTGTAGGTTCTACATCTAGTATTTTGCTGCAAGCAGAGCTAATGATTAGTGCTAAGATGATATATATACTTCTTTTCATTGTCTTTCAAATTAAAGTTAAAAGCCTAGTGTTATACCTGCCATAAAGGTTCTGGATTGGGGATAGGTATAGAAATCGGTTCCTCTGCGAAGGTTATCATCGCCGGCATAGTTGACTTCGGGATCCATTCCAGAATAGTTAGTGAAGGTGTAAAGGTTTTGAATTGTAAAGAAAGCTCTGGCATTTCTTAGGTGAAGTTTAGAGACAATTGATTTGGGAAGTTTATAGGCCAGAGTAACATTTTTAATTCTTAGGAAGGATCCATCCTCAAGGAGTCTGGTTGAAGCATAGCTATCACCAACTTTTGCCATGTTTGTGATATCTCCAGGCTTCTGCCAACGATCAAGAACAGTAGTCAATTGGTTGTCAGAGCCAGAAAGAGCCTCTGCATATATTCTCATTCCATTGAAGATATCATTGCCAACGTTATAGCTCAAGAGAACATTTAATTCAAAATCTTTATAGCTAAAGTTGTTTGAGAATCCTCCATAGAAGTCAGGATTAGGATCACCAATAACCATCTTATCGGCATCGGTAAGTTCTCCATCTTTATTAAGATCTTCGTACACATATTCTCCGGTTGTAGGATCGACGCCTAACCAGTTGAAGCCCCAGAAGACTCCAATAGCTTCGCCTTCACGAACGGAGTTTGAACCACGACCGATTTCAGGGATGGGTTCTCCATTATAGAGTTTGGTAACTTTATTACGGTTAATTGTAAAGTTAAAACTGCTTTCCCATTTTAACTCCCCGTCTAAATTTACGGTATTGATGGTTATTTCCAATCCTTTATTCTCTAATTCACCTATGTTACTGGTGATGGTGGTGAAACCTGAAGAGGGAGGAAGTGGTCTCTCGAGAAGCAGGTCTTTTGTTTTATTCAGATAAGCATCAACCGTAACGGTCAAACGATTGTCAAAAGCAGCCAGATCAAGTCCTATCCCTAATTGATTCGTTGTTTCCCACTTCAAATCTGGATTGGGTAGTTGTGATGGATAAATACCAGATCCTTGATTGTAATTAGCTCCGCCGCTATAAAGGCCTAATGAAGCGAAATCAGAGATCCCATCATTACCTGTTACCCCCCAACTGGCTCTTAGTTTTAGATCATTAAGTTTCGAGTATTGTTTCATCCACTTTTCCTGAGAGATTCTCCATCCAAGTGAAACAGCAGGGAAGAAGCCATATTGATTGTTTTCACCGAATTTTGAAGAGCCATCGTATCTGGCCGTTAACTGAACTAGGTACCGGTAATCAAAGTTGTATTTGAACTGACCAAACCATGAGTTCATTCCTCTATCGGTAGCACTCGTTGATGCGGCTCTAATCGTACCGGCTGATGTGATATATTGAAAATCTTCATTGGGGAAATCAATGGCTTCTATATAACTTGATCTCCGTGCATATTTCTCGAAGCTATAACCAGCCAGAGCATCAATATTGTGCTTTTCATTGACCGTTGTTATATATTGAAGGACATTATTGCTAACGATGTTGGTTACCGTTGCATTTCCTTCGATTCCGAGTCCGTTGTATTTTTTCCCTTGTCTAGTAAGAACAGGATCGTAGGTATGTTCTCTAAGTGTATAGACATCGGCACCTAATTTGGTGTTGAAGCTCAGTCCTTCAATGATTTTGGCATCAAGGTAGATGTTTCCATTCGTCCTGTTTGTAAATGCTTGGTTAACGGTTTCGTTTGCAATGGCGACGGGGTTTGCATAGGGCCCAGTTTCATCGTAATTGCCGTTGGCATCATAAACGGGATAGATAGCTGGAAGGGCGATAGCGTTAGGAAGTGGACCATTAATTGATTGATCACCTTCAACGCGGTTGTTTTTTGAATAAGTTACTGCGAGGTTCCCACCAATGGTGAAACGGCTATTAATTGTGTGATCAAGGTTTAGTCTACCACTGAATCGTTCATAGTCGGTTCCTTTTACGATACCATCTTGGTTGTAATAGTTACCAGACATATAGAATCTGGTTTTTTGGTCACCCCCCGAGATTGAAAGCTCGGTATTCATGGTAGGTGCTGTTTGCATGACCTCTTTCAACCAATCGGTATCGATACCTTGAACATTGGTTCCCATTACTTCATTGTATTGGGCGGCATTTAAGAGTTTGGGTTTGCGTTCCCATGGGAATGTCTGAAAACCATAAGACATGGATAGGTCGACATCGGTTTTCTTTATTTGTCCTTTTTTAGTGGTTATCAAGATAACCCCATTTGAACCTCTGGAACCATAGATAGCAGTCGCAGAGGCATCCTTAAGGACGGTGAAAGATTCAATGTCGCCGGGATTTAAATCGCTAAGCGCATTGATACCTTGTCCTTCAAATCCAATTTGACTGAAGTCACCTGTGATGACAGGTATTCCATCTATTACGACGAGGGGAGCATTACTTGCATTAATTGAACTACCCCCTCTAAGTCTAATAGACATAGCGGAGCCAGGTGTTCCTGAGTTTTGATTGATTTGGACACCCGAAGTTTTACTTTGAAGTACTCCATCAATAGTTCTCAGAGGTGTGTTTTTTATCTGCTCACTTCCCACGACACCTACAGAACCGGTGACTAATTTGCGGCTGGTTGTAGAATAACCCACAACGACGACCTCGCCAAGATCAACTGCCTCATCAGCCATTTGAATTTTAATCGTGGTTTGATTGTTGACTGGAACCTCTTGCTTCTCCATGCCAACCATTGAAAAGATTAAGACACCATTTCCTGGTACCTTTAACTGAAACTGCCCGTTGATATCGGTAGTTGTACCTCGAACGGTTCCTTTTAGTTGAATTGTAACCCCCGGTATTGGGGATTTGTCTTTAGCTGATGTAACTGTACCATTGACAGTTATATCCTGTCCCCAACTAATTAAAGGGAATAGGATAACAGCAATTAGTGTTAATAATTTATAATTCATAAAAGCTAAATTGGTGATAGTTTATCTAATATTCTGTTGCTTTAGATCGTTTGTTTGGGTTTATTTTGAGATTGTTATTTTTTTTGGTGTGATGTCAAATAGTAAATGAGTAACCGAAAACCGGCTGTTTTGTTTGTCTGATTCATATAAAGATGTTCCTTCACTGCTTTTTAAGACAAATTGAATGGCTTTTTCTGAATCTAGTATGGTCAGGTTGCTTAAAGTCTCCGATTGAAGTCTATTTTTAATAATCCTTTCGATCATATCTAGCAGGGTATGACCATCTCCTCCCATGACACCTGATTGTCTCCATGGAAAAGAATCTTTAGTTTGACTCTTTTTAAGGAGAGATTTGTCTTTAGCAATAGTAATGACTTTATTTAGGAGATCTATTTCATCGCCCTGTTGCAGTAGTGATAGGGTAACATCTTTAAAGGCATACCCTTGGTCTGTTTTATTGCCTTTAGCTTTCTCCAGATCGATAACGAGAACGTGATTTTGTCCCCATACTTTTGCTGTCCCTTTTTTTAGGTCGACTTCCAGAGCTGTATTTTCATCAATACCGATGGCCTGTGACCATTTGTCTTTATTAAGCCAGGCAGCAAGTGTAAGACGTCCAAGCCTTGATCGTTGGCTAAAGTGTTGGTCAACGATTCCGAAGGGAAAGAAGCCACAACCTTTAGTTAAGTAAATCCCTTCATGTTTGGTGTCATCGGTCTGTTCAATGGAGGTTGCTAGCCCATTTGTAATGGTTCCAATCGAGTTTCCACCACCTATCATGATAAGACTCTGGATTGCTGCTCCTGCGCTTGAGCCGGCAACAACACCACCGCGGTTAAGAACTTCCACAACCGCTTCATAGGCTGGAGATGGCTTCCCATCTTTAAAGAGAAGCTTCATTGTTCTCATTTGGTCACCACCGGTGAACCAGACGAGATTGCTTTCACGAATCCGATTAATTATATCAGGATTACTGGCATTATTTGCCCATGTTGACTCATCAACTTCTTTGGTATCGGGATCATCTACACAGGCAATGGGTATTATATCACAATTCCAAGGAAGAGCTCCATATTTTATACAGTTGTTAGCAAAGGCTAAGGGTCCTGTTGTAGCATATCCACTAGCGGTTGGAATGATGGCAATCTTTGCATGTTCTGGTCCACCAGCTAATTCCAGCATACGTCTGTAAACCGATTGGGTGGTGTCTTCAAGAGCCCCTCCTACGATCATAAGATGACCGTTCTGAGCAAATGAGTGATGAGAAAATAGAAATAGGAGTAATCCTAATATACTGGTTAATCTTTTCATCATAGTGTAATGTGTGGTGTGAGTAACGGCTACCCTAATTAGTATTTATTACTAACTAAAGACTTTGTATGATCAATAGTTGAAGATCACTAAGCGGGTTTTTAGCAAAAATAATTGTTAGAGATTAACAGAAAATTTGATTGTCTGATTTATTGATTTGTTTGAAACATTTAACAAAAGAACCTGGGGTGAAGATAAAGTATTTCTTGGAATTGTAATATATGGCGTATTACTAATCCCTTCTGATATTGTGTAACCATTAATTTGAATGAATCGATAGTTGAATGGCATTTCAATACCTGAGATGGATAGTTGATCTCCATTGACTGAAATAGAGAGGTTTGTTTTTTGGTTTGGAATACTTTCCAGCGCGACACCCGTTCCCAGTATAATGGGGTTTGATTCATCAAAAGAGGTGAAGAACATTTTGGTAAAACCTCCTACTTGTCGGGGTTTTGCACTTGAACTTCCAGTTGCTGTTTTAGTACTCATGCCAGCCTCCATTCCATTTTTGTTTGTCATAAGTAGAATGGGTGCTTTTCCTCTTGCTTCTAAGATTGCTTTGTTCCCCTTTGTTGAGTAAAAGATGAAATTATCGCCAGTTAGCCATATGCCATATTGTAATGAATCATGGATCATCGCAAAAGGAAGTGCGGTAATTGTGTTTTCGTAGTAGTCTGAATTTCGAAATGTTTCGGGTATGATGACGGTATTAGATAGCAGACTCATCCCGGGCAGAATAGCCATTTTTCCATCGTAGGAAGCGTATTCAGTCTCAAGATTTGTTACCACAACTTTTCCGGCTAAACGGGCATCAGAACCAAGGAAAGCAATTGGAATGTTCTGGCTTTTTATTTGATTTAGTAACGACTGGCCATTTGGCGAGGTAAGAAAACTAGAAACCAAATTCTCATCGTTTTCAGAAAAGATTATTCTTCCACAAGATAATATTTGAGATAGTACGGTGGCTGAAGTTCCATTAGCTGAAGAGGCTACTATAATTTGAGACGTTTTCCCGGTTAATTGATCTACTTCTGATTTTAGTTCAGCGATATAGCTGTTTAATTCTTTTGTAATTATTAATGTTGATTGAGATGGAGCTGTTAGCTTGGCCCAAAAATCAAGGATGGGGGCGTTGTTCCCGTTAGCCCCTTCACCCCCTGCTAAAAAGGTATAGGCTCCATTTTCTCCTTTTAATTTAGGTGAAACCGGTAGGGAGAGAGGTTGAGTATTTAACTCCATGGTCTTCATATCTATCTGACAACCTTCAAGTAGCTGAGTTATTACTACACTGTCGGCAATAAGTCTATTACTGTTTTGGGAATAGTTTCTTGGTTCACTAAGAACAAGAGTTGCGGCACCCGTTCCATAAACAGTAGCCAAATAAGTTTCATCAATAGCAAGACAGGTCATATCATCAAGTCCGAGACCGACAATTTTTCTGTTTTCTGTAAGTGCTTTATTTGCCACAAAGGAGACCAGACGGGGTAATCTGCCTCTTTCTGCTAAGTGAGTGTCGAAAACGAGGCCAGGAAAGAACTCAAAAAGGTCGTTTGCCAGTTTAACATATTTATTTTTTGGGTCGATGATACACTCATCAGGATAAACGGTTCCATTTTCAGCTGTGAAGACGATTTCAGATAGAATGTGCATTCCAGCCGATGTTCCACCAATCGTCCCGCCAGAAGAGAACAGTGAAATTATAGACTCCATTAGTTTAGTGTTTTTATACAGAGAGTAGTAATCCCACTGATCTCCACCTGCAAAAAAGATCATTTGATAAGATAGAAGAGAATCATAAAGGCTGGGTTGATTAGCCGCATCTCTATCAGCAATAATAAAGTTCTTAGCAGAGGTTGCACCACACCAGTTAACGAAATACTGAGGATATTCACTTCCTGAAGTTGAGATAATAGCAACACGTTTTCCTGATGCAGCCCACTTATAAGCTGGAGTGCTCCAACTAAGGCTAGTCTCTTTCTCATTACCTCCGCCAACCAGAAGGAATCTTCCTTGGGCAAAGCTGTTATTCAAAACAATGGTTAAAAACATTACCAAACTATTTGCTAATAGCTTGATAATTTTAACGTTTACTCTTTTCATATTTGTTTTTAATTTAAGTTTATATATAGGGTCATTAAAATACACTATTTTTAAAAGTCAATAAGAGTTGTTAAAAAATAATTCACTTATGGATAAGAATCTAGTGAAACTTATTAAAGGAGGCAGAGTATACTCTCCAGCTTCTTTAGGTATAAAGGATATTTTAATTGGAGGCGGTAAGATTCTGGCAGTCTCTGATCATATTGATATTAATCTTGATACTGTAGAGATTGTAAATGCAGAGGGAATGGTTGTTATACCAGGTTTGATAGATGCACATGTGCATATAGCTGGGGCTGGTGGAGAGGGGGGACCATCAACTCGCACACCTGAGCTTCAACTGACTGATTATACAACAGCAGGGGTTACAACGGTAATAGGTTGTTTAGGGACAGATGGGGTTACCCGTAGTGTTGAATCGGTTTTAATGAGGGCGAAAGGTCTTAAAGCTGAAGGGTTATCAGTCTGGATTTACACTGGATCTTATCAATATCCTACGCCTACTATATTAGGAGATGTGTCCAAAGATCTCTCAATGATTGAGGAGGTGATAGGGGTTGGAGAGGTTGCCATATCCGATCATCGATCATCTGTTCCAATAGATGCGGAATTGATAAGGCTGGCTGCTCATGCACGGGTAGGCGGGATGTTAGGAGGGAAGGCTGGTATTGTTAATTTACATATGGGTGATGCCAAAGAGCCATTTACTCCCATTTATAGAGCCGTAGAGGGGAGTGAGCTCACATTTAGACAATTTCTTCCAACGCATTGTAATCGTAATGAGTGGATTTTTGAAGATGCTAAGGTTTATGGGATCAAGGGCTTTGTGGATATTACTACCTCAAGTTATCCCTATTATCAAGATGAGGAGATTAAGCCCAGTAAAGCTTACAGACTGTTGGTAGAGTCAGGTGTACCCGAAGAGCATATTACATTTACCAGTGATGCGGGTGGTTCTCTCCCTGGATTTGATCCTATAACTGGTGAATTAACAAGTATGGTTACTGCCACGCCTCATTCTAATCTCAAAGAGATGGTTGATTGTGTTCTAGAGGAAGGAATGCCGTTAGAAAAAGCGCTTCTACCCGTAACGCTTAATCCTGCAAAGGTTCTTAAGCTCTCTTCTAAAGGTAGGATTATTGCAGGTGCAGATGCTGATTTGCTTCTTCTTGAAGAAAAGAATCTTAGTTTAAACAGCACAATGGCAAGAGGGGAATGGATGGTTAAAGATGGAACAATACTAAAATTTGGAAGTTACGAAAGGCGATAAAGGTAAAAGGCTTTTTTTGAAAGATTTTAAGTAAAAAAATCCTATCAATAGAGTTATTAAGTATCGAAACAGATCAGGAGTTTATTACATTTGTCTACTATCTGATGGATGAGTGTAAGTCTTACGACTAGGTTATCTTTTGATAATTTGGCTGGCGAGAATTCTTTTTATGAAATAAAAATTTAAGCAATGAAGACAATTATTTTAGTAGAAGATGAGAAGATGGTTAGAGAGGGATTACGTGATGTTTTAGAGCGAGAAGGGTTTGTTGTATACGAAGCTCAAGACGGATTGGCGGCGATGCAGTTGTTGACCACGGTGAAGCCTGATTTGCTTGTAACCGATATTATTATGCCAGATTCTGATGGTTTTGAGTTGCTTTTTAGCCTTAAGGATTCTGGACATACTTTTCCTGTTCTTGTGATGTCGGGTGGTGGTCGAATCGGTTCTAATGACTATCTAAATATGGTTCAAGTAATAGGGTATAAACAGGTGCTTCATAAACCTTTTTCCATTAGTGAGTTTCTTGAGAAGATTAATACTATGATTGGATCGTAGCTTCGCCAGTTAGAGGCATGGCTGATTTTATTTCAGCTGATTCTTGTTCAATCTTTGGCGCAAAATTTTGCTTTTACCAAATAAAAAAGCCGTTCTATGAACGGCTTTTCTATTTGGTAGCGGGGACGAGAATTGAACTCGTGACCTCCGGGTTATGAATCCGACGCTCTAACCAACTGAGCTACCCCGCCAAGGGTTTTGAGGAGTGCAAAATTACAAAAATGTTTTTATTCTACAAGAGTTATCCTGATTTTTTAACTCAAATTACTGTCTGATTCTACTGTTTTAAATTTCTCGTTCTTTGCTAAAACGTTTAATTTGAGTTAAAAATACTCCACCAATAACGAGAGCCATTCCAAATATTTTCTGTAAAGAAAGTTCTTCATCGAGAATCATCCAAGAGAAAATGGCTGTGAAAACGGGTATGAAGTTAGTGAATACGGCAGTACGACTTACGCCTAACACGCTATTCACTTTAGTGTAAAAAATAAAAGCCAATGAGGAGGCAAACACCACTAACAGAATTAATGAGCCTAACACTTTAGTTGAAAAGGGTGCCGCTATCGTAGATTGAAGGTTAAAGATCAAAAAGAAGGGTAAAAACATGATGCTTCCCAATAAGTTTTGCCATGCTACAATTGAGAATGGACCATATTTTGTCGATAACTTCTTTAGATTAATTGAGTATGCAATGGCTGCAAATACAGCAAAAAGTAAAAACAGTATTCCCCATATACTGTTTCCATTTGTTCCGTTACTCATTCCAAGCATGACTAAAACACCAAAAAAGGAGATAAAAAGTCCAATTATGTTTAAAAAAGTCAGTTTCTCTTTCAGAAATAAAAAAGCAGCTACAGGCGTGAATACAGGTATGGTTGAGATTATAACTGCACTAATAACCGGACTCGTATACTTTATACCAAAGGTTTCTCCTAAAAAATAGAGGAACGGGTTGAAGAATGAAGCTAAGATGAAGTGTTTATAATCATCTTTTCTGATAATCTCAAGTTTTTTTGTGAGCTTTAGTCCGACGATTAAAATTGCTGATGAACTGACCAACCGAATAAAGACCAAGGCGATGGGTTGAAGCTCGGCTAATGCTATTCTGGTCCATACAAAAGAGATGCCCCAGAAAATCATAGAGAAGAGGATGAGTGTGTATATGCGTAAATTTGGTTTCAAAGTTTTTTTTGCAAAAGTATTAACTGTACTCTTAAGAAAATAATTTTTTCTTGGATAAGTCAGTAAGTTTTTAAGGAGCTTTACATTTTAATAATCACCTGATCTTTTAATTATTGCTATAAACAAAAAGCCCCGGCAATTTGTCGGGGCTTTTCGTGTTAAAGGTTAGGAATGGTTATTCTCACTGTAGTTCCTATTCCTGGTGTACTTCGTATGGAAAGAGAACCGCCGAAGAGATCGATTATTTTTTTTGCGATCGTTAGGCCCAGACCAACACCCTCTACTTCTTGCGTATTTGATGTAAAGGTTGAAAAAGCACCCGTTCTTGATATTTGCTCCTCAGACATACCCAACCCTTCATCAGCGACGGTAATCACCGTTTTTTCCAAATCGCTTCCTGATATAATTTTAATTGGGGTGCGTTTTGGGGAGTAAAGCATAGCATTTTCTATTACTTCACTTACCAATGTTTTGAGTAGTTCAAAAGGAATTTTTACAGGGCTATGAGCTTCGAGGTGAAGTTGAAGATCGGCCTGCCTTCCATATCGTTGAGCTAATTCGTTTATTGCATTTTGAATAGCGGGATTGCTATCGGTTGCTCCTTGTTTTGTCAGTAAATCAGAGGAGGTAGGATTATAGATAGCTGCTTCAAGCTGGTAATAGAGTAGTGTTTTGTGAACAATACCGTTTAATTTGAGTCCAGCTTTAAAGATGAGCGACATGAATTCAGCAATTTCTGGTTTCTCCATGTTTGGATACTCGGTCATTACCAGTTGAGAGAACCCTATGACAGCCTTAAGTGGTTCCTGAATGACCCGAGTGATTGGGGTGCCCATATTTCTGGTTAACTCGTTGAGTTTCTCTTCGCTTTTCTGTTTAAACTCGGCAGCTCTACTGAGACGCGCTTCAACCGCATTAATGAGTTCATCAATGGTAAAGGGCTTTGCTATATAATCATCAGCACCAAGAGCCATTCCTCTGCGATGGTCTTCTCGTGTGTTTTTGGCCGTTAAAAAAATAAAGGGGGTGGTAGCTGTTCTAATATCTTTTCTTAGTCTTTCAAGTACTTCATAGCCATCTAATTCAGGCATCATTATATCGCAAATAATAAGATCAGGAGTATTGGCTAGTGCGACATCAACTCCAATTTTTCCATTCTCTGCTGTAGAGACCTCATAGTCTTCTGTTTCAAGAATCTCTTTAATGTTATTTCTTACATCCTCTGTGTCCTCAATAACAAGGATCTTTCTGGTGGTCTTCATTATTTTCAGTTATTTATTTGATGTCAGTACTTTTATTAATTCTTCGTGTTTAAACGGTTTGCTAATATAGTCATCCATTCCGGCATTTAAACAGAGTTCTCTGTCTCCTGGTTTAACATTGGCAGTAACTGCTATGATTCGAGGATGCTTCCCATTCCCGCTGTGGTTCTCAAAATCTCTGATTTTAATGGTTGTTTGTATTCCATCCATTTCTGGCATCTCGACATCCATTAGAATTAATTCATAGCGATGTTCAATATATTTTTGCCAAGCAACCTTTCCGTTTTCTGCAACATCAACCATATATCCAAGTCGTTCTAAAGTGGCCTTGGCGACTTTCTCATTAATGATGTTATCTTCAACTATTAATACAACGGGTTTCTCGATATGAATCGTTTCGCTTACTGTTGGTCTTACAGGAACCTTATCAGCTAACTTCTCGATGATATGATAAAGCTCATGAATTTTAACTGGTTTACTCAAGATTGCATCCACGCCATACTCTTTAAACTCTTGGTAGGTTAAAGGCATTGCTGTAGATGATACTAGGATAAATCGGGTTTTAGATTGGGGGTTATTCTTTTTAAAATCAAGAATACCGGTTAATGAGGTGGCTGTGGGATACCTGAGGTTCAGAAGAACAATCGGATAATTTATTGTGCCATCATTTAGTACATTTAAAGCCTGATCAATGGTTTCAACCTCTTTAGGACGCATATCATAGAATTGCATGTACTGTCGGAAAATAGCTCTGGAATTTGGATTGTCATCAACAATAAGTCCTTTAAGATTAGGTAATTTCATTAGATGAATACCCGTTGTTTCTCCTGTTGGCTCTTCAGAGTTAGCAACTAAACTGATCCAGATAACATTGCCTTTATCAGCTGAAGGCTCTAACCCGAGTGCCCCATCTATACCTTTAACAACTTTTGCCAATGTTCTGATTTTATGCTCACTGTTTTGGTCAATTAGGTCAAGCAAGCTTACCTCACCCGGAAGTTCATTGTTGAGTAATTCTTTAAATCGTTGAGGGTTAATAGCGGTACCATTATCGATGAAAGAGATCTTTAACGAGACTATGTTTCCTGTTTGTTTGATCAGCTCGCACTTTAACAAGACTTCGGTTGCAGTTGGTCGGTAGATAGCTAATCGGAGAAACCCAGTGATGGCTTTCCTTAATGCGGGCTGATTAAGATATAAAGTAGGTGGAATCTTTGTGTCAGTATAGAGGTTAAGTTTTATTCGCTGCTCAGTAGCTTTATCGCTAATCATATCAATAATATCGCCAGTAAGATGGTGAAGATTAACGGGAGTGGTTTCTCCATTTTTTTCTACATCCGAGATTTCAACGTAATCACTAATTGCGGCTAGCATATTAGAAGAAGAAACATCCAAAAGATTGATAAACTCCTCTTGTTTGTCGGTTAAATTGGTGTATTTCAGTAATTCGGTTCCACCAGTTATGCCATTCAATGGAGTTCTCAGTTCATGGCTTAGACTGCCTAAATAAATATCTAGATTTCTTAACGTATCATCCTTGAATTTCGTCAGATTATCTTTCTCCTCTTGGATCTGTCTGCGTAATCTGGTCCTGCTTATTACTAACCAAAAAAAGAAGATCAGCATGGTAAACCCTACCAGTGCGGTGAGTACTTGCTTTGTTATTCTTAACTTCTCATTTTCTGTTTTTAAACGGCTCATTTCATTGAGCATTCGATCGTGCTCAGCAGAACTAAATGTCCCAGATTCTTTAGTTGCGCTAATCTGTCTAACTTTTTCTATCGATGCCTTATTAAAACCAAAGGACGAAGGACTTCCTAAAAGGAAAAAGGCAATGATACTTAGATTTGCTATAACAATAAATGATCTGTAGGTATATCTTGAGTTCATTAGGCTCTCCTCTTTTCTTGTTGTTATTACTTTATTGAAACACAGTAATGATTGATTTGTTTCATCATTCGTTTGTGAGATGATAATTTGAAACTTGTCTTAAGTAAAAGTACTATAATTTAGTTGTTTTAGAAAGGCATAATCATAGAAGTTGATGGCCGGCATGGAGTTTACTTGAACTCTCTCTAATATTACTGGGGATAAAAAAAAAAGCTCCCAATAATTGGGAGCTTACATCTGCTGAGATTTGAAGAAAGACCTTGTAGCAGATGGCTTATCTGTAGTTTAATTCACCAGATCCTCGATGAGTAACTTTCTTCATTTTCGGATTACCGTAAATATTTAAATCGCCTGATCCCATGGCTTCTGCTTTGATTTCATTGGCAGCATAGACATCAATCTCACCGGATCCACGTAGAGAAACATTACAAGTTTGAGCCTTAAGTTCTTTAAGATCTGCATCTCCTGAACCCATGATCTCAAGTTCCAGGTTTTGGGCTGTACCAGTTAGGGTAACATCTCCTGATCCTAAAACTTTTGCAATCATCTTTTCTAGTTGAACTTGTTTTGCATCAAAATCACCAGAGCCGGCAATTGAAATGTCTAGATTTCCTCTAAGGCCTTCTAAAACAATATCTCCTGATCCTCTGATTTCAGCGGTTGTATTTGTTGATTTTAAATCTAGATTAACATCCCCTGAACCAGATATGCCAATTTTAAGTCCTTGTGCTTCAATTGTTCCTATTGATGATACATCTCCAGAACCTTTTATCTGTAGCTCTTCTAATCGAGGAAGTGTGATGGTTGCCCGCAAAACTTTAATGTTTCTGTATGTCCCCCTTTCCAGGCCAATAGTCAATTTGTTGCCAACTACTTCTGTTTTCACTTTCGAGACGATGTCATTATCAGCTTCAATAACTATGCTGCAGTTGGACCCTTGCTTTAGAATAATATCAACACTGCTATTACTTTCTATGGAAGAAAAGTTTCCGGGATTTCTTGATTCTTTGGTTGTTTGACCAAACAAGCTTACACCAGTAAGTAACATGATGGCTTGTAAAATACCAATTAAAATTATTTTCTTCATGATTTTAAGTTTTAAACTTTATGTTATGACATACAAATGCCATAAAAGTTACAGCTACTTCTCTTTTTTTTGAATGGTGAAGATCTAAAAAGTTAATCAAAGCACAATTTGAGCCTTTCCCTTCTAAAATGCTATTAGTCCTGCGCCCTCCCTTTGCTCTTCGCTCCTACTCCATATTTTGAGCGAATAAATGCGAACAAAAAAGAGTGAGGTTAAGAAGATGAATTGTTGAATAAGGGTGGTGGTTCAGCTTGAGATAGGATGATGGTTAATTGATGATTATCAGCGTATCCCTATTTTAATCAGAGCTTTTTGGCGTTGAATCTTAAACGTATGGAAGGCCAAAACGGGGATGAAAGGGAGAGGTAACGGAGAGGAAGCGAAGAGGTACTTGTACGTTAATGTAATTCAGTTGGTTATAAAATGTAAAAAAAAGCAAAGAGAGAGATCCTCCCGGGTTCTCTCTCCTTATAATTTTAGGAATGGAGATGTTACTATATTAACGCGCAGATTCTAAAGCAATTTCGCAAGAGGTTTTCTCTGCATTAACCTCAAATTTTTCAATCAAACTCTTGTTATAAGATATCAATGAGCAGATCAAGGTATACTTTCCAGGTTTTAATTGGGGAATGGTAAAGTTTCCATCTAAATCAGTATAAACTTTAGTATTGGTCCCTTCAATTGAAATTTCTGCACCTGAGAGGGTCTCACCTGTCGAGATATCGGTAACTTTACCGCTTAATACACTCTGAATCGGGGCGACCGATTCTGCCGGAGCAGTTGTTTGTGTTGTTACGTTCTTTGCGAGATCTTTTCCTTCATTATCAGATTGGGTAGCTGCAATTGCAGTAATGGTTGATAGTGATAGGAAGAAAAGAACTACAATTGCGGTAAGAATGTTTTTCATGTGTTATTCGTTTTTTTTCTAAGGCAAAAGTATGGTCCCTTTTTAGTCTGTGGGTTAATCATCTGTTATAGGTATGTTAAATGATTATGAACACAATAGCTTATTGGTTAATAGAGTCATTTAAGTAGCCTTTCTTAAAATGATCTACATTTGCATTGTAATGAATAGAAATAGTGAATGATTAATGCGAATAAAAAAAAGACTGATAACGCGTAAAAATGTTCTGGTACCTACCTGGCAAGGGTGTTTGGTTATCGTGTTAGTACCCGTCATTTTTGTATGGTTTCTATCTGTTAACGCAGTTGAATTTTTATCACCACAAAAGCCAGTTAATTCAAAGATTCTGATCGTTGAAGGGTGGATAGATGATTTAGCCCTTAAGAGTGCTGCGAACTATATAAAGGAGGGCGGATTTACTACGGTCTGTGTTACAGGTCAGCAGGTAATGCAGGGGAAGTATTTGCTTGATTATAGTTCTACGGCTGAGGTTGCTTATAACACTTTGAAAAAGTTGGGTATTGACTCAACAAAATTAGTCTGCATTCCTTCTGCTCCAGTGGTTAGAAATAGGTCGGTTGCGTCGGCACAAGCTTTATCAGATTGGTTGAGGGTTTCCGGACTTAAACCCGGCAATATTCTTTTATTATCGCAAGGGGTACATGCAAGAAGGAGTTGGTTAATATTTAAAAAAGTCTTAGAACCGGCTGGATGGAATACCGGTGTTGTCACTTTTCAGGATGATACCTATGATGGAGGGAGATGGTGGAAGTCGTCTCGCGGAAGTCGTGCGGTTATTTCAGAGGGAATAGCATGGCTTTATGTATCGCTTTTCGGTCCATCTGATTGACCAGAGATTAATGATTTCAGTTGATCAATAAAAGATTGTTTCTGCTTTAATTCCGATTCTAGTTGTTCAATTCTCCCCTGAGCCTGAACAGATTGAAACTCCTTTTCTTTAAGTGATTCTATCTCTTTTCTAAGTGACGATAATTCAACTCTGAGGTTTTCTCCTTCTGTAACGCTTTCTTTTAACGTACTTCTAAGAGTTTGGATGGTGGTTTTGAGTTCTTCGTTTTCTTGAAACTCAGTGGATACTATTTTAGGATCAGGAATATTGATTTCCTGATTTGATGCCAGTTTTAGTAAAGCTTCCTTAAGTTGTTGTTCTAGTGCGAATTTTCCGGCTTTAAGGTCACATATTTCTGTTTGAAGTTTTTCAATTTCCTGTATGGATGCAACTGACGTATCCCCTTTGGTTGAGTTTGCAATTGAAGGCCAGAGGTCATTTCTTGCTTTAAGCTTATTTAATTCATCAGCTACCTTCTCATATTGTTCAGAGTAGGCGATTCGGGTTTGTCTCTCTTTGGCCAAGACGCGATTGAGATTCTCAATTTCAGCGGCGGTGTTGTTATGTTGCAAAGTCATTTCTGTGAGCATGCTTGATATCTCATGCAGACGATGTTCATACTCTTCATTTGTCTGTTGTAAGATTTCATCAGCTGTTGGCATAGATTTTAGCTCTTTTTGCTCTTTAATTTGCTCTTTTTGTTTCATATATAGTTTAACAGCAAAGAATGATATTGCTAATAGTAAGACTAACAAAATGAAGAATCCATAAATACTCCATCCTCCATTATTGCTGTTTGGTTTAAGGATTGGTTTCTCTGGGTTGATTCCCAGTGAGTCAAGTTTAGTAATAAGATTCTTGTGTTTAGAGACCTGATCGGTATATAAATCGGCATAAATGACATTTATAGTACTATCTGCTCTTGCAACAAGCTTGTATCCATTTAGCAGTCCGATGAGATTACTAAATGAGACTCCTTTCATAGAGTCATTGATGTTTTCAATCTGTCTTAATCCGCTCTCTTTTAACTCAAGGGCATCATTGAGCTTTAAATTGAGGATGCTATCATTTTCTTCGGCTGCGTTAACATATATAGCCAGAACTACAAATAGAATGGAAAAAAATGATTTCATGTGTATATTAATTGTTACTGGTCGGTCACATGCAATAAGCCATTTTTGAATATTAACCTCTCTGTATGAGGGTTGGTATCCATCAAGATGGCTTTTGTAAAGGTAAGAAATGTTTATTTCACCTCAATTGCTTAAACGACGAACCGTAGGTATCTTCAAGAGGAGTTATTTTTTAAAAATCGGTTACATTTGTGCTTTCTAACCTTACAGATTATCTGGATCAGTGATGAATTGCTGAAAGTGAGATTTAGATTGTCGTTGGTTCAGTTTGAAAAGGTCAAGAAAGCTGTTAAAGAACAAATTAATAGTTTATGAGAAGTAAAATAGTTATCATCATTTTCGCCTTTATGGGCATCTTACAATCTATGTCGGCCAGTGCATCTGTTTTTGAGTTAAAGGTTAAAATTAAGAATGCACCCGATACGGCTTTACTGTTAGCACATTATTATGGTGAAAAGCAGTATGTTGATGATACTGCTCATCGAACCAAAGATGGTTGGTTTGTTTTTTCGGCAGATTCTCTCTTACCAGGAGGTATGTATATTGTGGCAGGGCAGAATAAGGCTAGATATTTTGAAATCCTGATTGATAAAGAGCAGAAGATGACTGTTGAGGCTGCTTTACCTGATATAGCTACAACAATGAAGATAAAGGGATCATCTGACAATGAAAAGCTTTATTCTTATATTCAATATTTAGCTGAAAAGCAGAAGGAGGTCAATAGTTTAAGAAAACAGAGAGACCGATTGGATCCTAAAAGTGATTCATCTTCATGGGTAGAAAAACGATTAGCTGCTATTGACGTAGAAGTGAAGGAGTTTATCTCCGGTTTTGTAGAAAAAAATAAGACGAATTTTGCAGGGGCATTTATTGCCGCCCAACAAGAGCCTCCAATACCCTCTACACCTTATAAACCGGATGGATCAGTTGATTCCACCCGACTTTATCTATTATACAAACGTAGTTTTTTTAGTAATCTGGATTTAGGAGACAGTCGGTTACTTAGGACACCAGCCTATCATGCTCGACTGAATCGATACTTCACTCAATTGGTAGTTCAGAGCCCTGATTCAGTATTGAAGGAGGTGAACAATTTACTTCCAGTAGTGAAGAGATCAAAAGATACCTATCGATATCTTGTATGGTTTATTACTACTTTCTCGGAAAAGAGTACTATTATGGGAATGGATGCAGTCTTTGTTGATATGGCTGACCGATTTTATAGTACCGGTGAAATGGACTTTTGGATCAACAAAACAGTAAAGGCTAACGTCTTGAAAAGAGCTAATATCTTACGCCCTATCTTGATTGGTAAGCCAGCTCCGGAATTGATGATGCTTGATACTGCTATGCGCCCGGTCTCCCTCCATAATGTTAAGGCAAAGTATACTCTACTTCTTTTCTGGGATCCAGAGTGTGGCCACTGTAAGACAGAGATTCCTTTGGTAATAGATTTTTTGAAAAAGGATAAGAACCGATTTAACCTCGAAGTATTTGCCGTTTGTACAGATACAAATATGAGGAAGATGAAAGACTATATAAAAGAGAAGCAGATGCCTTTTATCAATGTTAATGGCCCTAGGGCATATACGCCATTCTTTAAGGATCTTTATGATGTATATAGTACACCGGTCTTATATCTACTTGATGAAAACAAGAAAATTATTGCAAAAAGACTTACCGTAGATGTGCTAGAATCTTTTTTAGAAAGACATGAGGCAAGGCTTAGAAAAGAGAAATAGATAATTGACGAGCCAGTTATTATCTTCTAATGCATTTTTTCCCTGATAGTGATTTTAGGTGTTCTAAAAATTATTATCAGGGAAGATTGTTTTAGGAGGTAAGTTGAGATATTCGCCCAGAATAACTAAAAGTTCACTAATAATCATGGCCGTGGCTCCCCATATTTTTTGTTGATCAACTGCAAAGCAAGGAGCTTTTATCTTGCCATTGATGGTATTAAAAGTGATATTCTCTCTTTTTCTTGCATTTAAAAGATCGTCTATCTTAATAATATGGATAGAGTCTACTTCATTCTCATCCGCTTTGAGTGGAGGGAGGAAGGGGAGACAGGCAATAACAGGCCTTACCATGTATCCTGAATGGGGAATGTATAGTGGAGAAATTTGGCCTATCTGTTTTGCAGAGTCGAGAGGAAGTCCTATCTCTTCATAACTTTCTCTAATAGCTGTTTCCCATTCATTTGAATCTTCTTTCTCTTTTTTACCTCCGGGCAGGGCCATTTGACCACTATGAACCCCGTCATATTCTGGTCTTTTTATGAAAATGATTGAAGGTTCATTGTGATTTAAAACCAATGCAATTAAAACGGCAGATTCAATGGGATTAAACCCTGTTGGAGGAGCCATTCTATTCTCTCTTAAAGGAGGAGCCATTAGAAGTTGAGCCTCTTTTCCGGGTAAAGAGTTCTTTAATCTGGTCATGAGCCAGGAGACCATTTGATCAAGATCGAATTGGTTTAAAGTTAATGTAGTCATATTGTAAATGTCGAAAAAAAAACAAATAAAAGCACTTCTGGTTTAATTATGACAGGGATATGTATATATCCAAAAACCGCAAATACTGAATGTAAGCCTATTAAGGTTAACGTTTTGGTGGATTCATTTTAAGTATAACCCTTGTTGGGAAGTGGTATTAAGTGTATCGGAAGTAAAATTATTTATGCTTTTACTGATTATGGGTTACTATTTTTGCTATTTTTAGATCGGTAATGAATGAACTATGATCAAGGAGAAAGAGATAGTTAAAAAGGAACTTCAAACGGAGGCTGAGGTTCAAAAAGAGTTGGTCTTATTTAATGATGATGTAAACTCATTTGATCACGTTATCTCTTCTTTGGTGGATGTTTGTGGTCATACCATCGAACAGGCTGAGCAATGTGCGATGCTTGCTCACCTTAAGGGGAAGTGTGGCGTGAAAAATGGCAGTTTTAAGGAGCTCTTTCCCTTATTTGTTGAGTTGGGGAATAGAGATTTAACAGTTGAAATTCAATAATGATATAACAAGAAAAGATGTCGCTAACCTTTATTATTGTTCTGGTAATTGTAGGATTACTTTTTTTCATACTGGAAGTTTTGGTCATTCCTGGTACCTCTGTTGCTGGTGTAATAGGTTTTGTTGCTATTGCGGTGGCAGTGTGGCAGGCATGGATTCAGTATGGATATGAGACCGGCCTTCTTGTATTAGCTGGTTCATTGGTTGGAAGTATCTTGTGTTTATGGTTATCGTTACGGTCGAATACATGGAAGAGGGTCTCGTTAAAGGAGTCTATTGAATCAAAAGTGAACCTGGTAGACGAGCGTATTGTTTATCCTGGAGCAAAAGGTGTATCAATTTCGAGGCTTGCTCCTACAGGTAAGGTTCGGTTTGGATTAGTTGATTTTGAGGTTCAATCTCAGGATGGATTTGTTGATCAAGGGAAAGAGGTTGAAGTTGTACGTATAGACAGAAATAAGATAATAATTAAACCCCTATAAAACAGAGTTATGGAGAATCAAGTATTTATATTTTTAGCTATTGGTGTTGCATCGTTGGTAGGCCTATGGGTTATCTTCTATCTAATTCCAGTAGGTTTATGGTTTTCTGCGTTGGTTTCAGATGTATCGGTGTCGCTGATTCAGCTGATCTTTATGCGCTGGAGGAAAGTTCCACCAGCTGTTATCGTGAATAGTTTGATTGCTGGTACCAAGGCTGGGTTGCAGCTCTCTCTTAAAGAGATGGAGGCACACTATTTAGCTGGTGGGCATGTGCAGAATGTAGTTAATGCTTTGATCTCTGCGGAGAAGGCTAATATGAATCTGGATTTCAAGACTGCGACTGCTATTGATTTGGCTGGTCGTGATGTTTTTCAAGCGGTCCAGATGTCGGTCAACCCGAGGGTAATAGATACTCCCCCTGTTACTGCAGTGGCTAAAGATGGTATTCAGCTAGTTGCGAAGGCACGTGTTACTGTCAGAGCAAATATAAGACAGTTAGTGGGCGGTGCCGGTGAAGAGACTATCTTAGCTCGTGTTGGGGAAGGTATCGTATCTTCCATTGGTTCGGCTGAATCGCATAAAATTGTTCTTGAAAATCCCGATTCGATTTCTAAACTCGTGCTAGCAAAAGGATTGGACTCAGGTACGGCCTTTGAAATTCTATCTATTGATATTGCTGATATTGATGTTGGCAAGAATATTGGTGCAGTTCTTCAAATGGATCAAGCTAATGCTGATAAAAATATTGCTCAAGCGAAGGCCGAAGAGCGCAGAGCTATGGCTGTTGCCTATGAACAAGAGATGAAGGCTAAAGCACAAGAAGCTAGAGCTGCCGTGATTTCAGCTGAGGCGCAAATCCCAATGGCTATTGCCGAAGCTTTCCGAAATGGAAATCTTGGTGTCATGGATTACTATAAAATGCAAAATATACAAGCAGATACTTCCATGAGGGAATCACTTGGTATGCATAATCCTAAACCTGGCTCGGCAAAAACGGGAGATCTCACAAAACAGTAATCTTTAAATGATCTTTTTTTAATGCCGGCCAGCTGATCCTGACCGGCATTTATTTTTCTAACTCAAATAGATGTCATACAATGGAAAAAACAACTATCGAAGCTAGTGCTCATTATCAATCTATCATCTCATCTTTCGGTTTTTCTTTAAGTATGAGTGAGCAGAGGTTAATTCTAGATGCCTTCGACTATTTTAGGATACGAGAGGATGAGATCCTTGATGTGGATGATCCTCGTATTGTAAGAATTCTTTCCATATGTAAAATCATCGTCTCTGAGCTTGGGCTGGGAGTAGATTCGGTGATCAGCGCTATTCTTTCGGAAGCAGAGAAGGCAAAGGGTATTCTTGTCACCGACTCAACAAAATGGGGCAAGACCTGCTATGCTATGGTTGTTGGGTTACGACAATTAAGATCATTAAACTTTGAGAAAATTGAAATTGAATCCGAAAACTTCAGAAAGCTAATATTACTTCTTTCAGGTGATTTGAGGGTAATATTAGTTAGAATGGCTATCCTTTATTATGAATTAAAGAACGCTACACCTGGCCTCAAAGAGAATGAGTTATTATTAAGAAAACTTCAGCATATCTTTATTCCGTTTGCTCATCGTCTGGGATTATATAAGTTAAAAACAGAGATGGAGGAGTTGTCTATGAGGCTTAGACATCCTGATATCTATGTCTCTATTGAGAAGAAAATTGCTGCGTTGAAACCAAAGCAACAGGCCGTCTTTAATTCATTTATTCATCCAGTTAATACTGATTTAGAGAAAAATGGGATAAAATGTGAGATCAAGTGGCGTTTTAAATCAATTCCTTCAATCTGGGCAAAGATGAAGGCTCAAGGTGTAGATGTTGATGGAATCTATGATCTTTTTGCGATACGACTGATTGCTTCTGCTGAGCCTCATGAGGAAAAAGCTGTCTGCTGGCGTATCTATTCAATTATATCGAACATCTATAAACCAAGTCCGTCTCGATTGCGTGACTGGATTTCTGCGCCAAAAGCAAGTGGCTACGAAAGTCTTCATACTACTGTTCAGACAGAGGAGGGACGTTGGGTAGAGGTTCAAATAAGAACTGAGAGAATGGATTATATTGCAGAGAGTGGAGATGCTGCTCACTGGCGATATAAAGAGAAGACCGGAGCAGGTCAACTAGACTCCTGGATGGCTCAAGTAAGATCGTTGCTGGAAAATAATGACCCAGATTCATTGGGTGAGATTGGTCGCATGAATACCAAAGATGCTATTGGTAACTCAATATATGTGGTTACTCCAAAGGGTGATGTCAAACAACTTCCTGTTAACGCAACTGTTCTTGATTTTGCTTTTGAAATTCACTCAAATGTTGGAGCTACTTGTAGTGGAGCTAAAGTGAATGGGAAGGTGGTTCCAATTAGACATGTTCTAAATAATTCGGATATCGTTGAGATTATTACATCTGCAAAGCAGCGACCCAAACCTGACTGGCTAAATATCGTAGTTACCAACCGAGCTAAGAATAGAATTAGACAGGCTCTTAATGAATCGATACTTAAAGATGCTGACCTTGGTCGGGAAGTCCTTCAACGAAAACTTAAAAATTGGAAATTAAACCTTACTGATGAGCAGATCGAGAAGATAATCAAGACGCTTAAGTATAAGAATGCAAATGAGTTTTATGCTGCTATCGGAAGCGAACAACTTGATCCGATGGAAATCAAGACGCTTTTAAATAGCCCATCTGAAGATGCTCCTTCTGATCGTTGGGTTAAGCAGGAGCGTCGATATGATCTCAACACGCTTGTTGCTAAAAGTGGTGCTAATAACCAATTGATTATTGAAGGAGCCGGTAATATGGTTTCCTATGTTCTGGCGAAATGCTGCTCTCCAATCTATGGCGACGATGTCTTTGGGTTTATTACAATCTCAAAAGGGGTTACCATTCACCGAACCGATTGCCCTAATGCTAAGGATATGCACCAGAGATACCCACACAGATTGGTAGATGTTCAATGGAGAAAAAATACCGATGAATCACAACCATATCAAACAACTGTTCAAATAACAGGAGATGATAGGATTGGCTTACTTAACGAAATAACTCAGGTTATAAATAAGGATCTAAAAATTAACCTTTTAGGTGTTGCTATCGAGAGTAAAAATGGTCGGTTTGATGGCCGATTAAAGGTCCATGTATTTAATACAGATCAATTACATGAGTTACTGTTTCGTCTCTCTAGAATTAATGGGGTTGAGAAAACCCGACGTTATTCAGAGGGGTAAGAAGATTGAAACCTCCTAAAAAGGTAATATATTTACCATTTAGTTGTAATTCGAAAAAGTAAGAGTGTAGTAGTCTATAGGTCTCTTCCTTCTTTAGGTCAGGGTAGAGCTTTTTGGCTTCTTCACACGGAAGAATAAAGACAAAAAAGTATCAAGATGAGAAGGCTTTTATCCCTATTACTGCTTTTAGTTATTGCTTATAGTTGTGATTTAACTGATTCGAAGGATGTACAAAAAAGTGCTGCCAAGGTGGATAGTACCCAACTGTTGCTCAAACCCTTTGCCCAATTTGACTCTTTGAATCGTTTGGAATATAGCCGGGATGTTACTTTTGACTCAGTCACTGGCAAATTGAAATATTGGCAGCATAAATATTATTCCTATGATGCTCTTAATCGTTGTGCTCTCATTGAATGGAAGACCCTTGATACCAATAATAGCCTTGTTAAAAGGCGAGTAATAAGGTATTTTTTTCTAAATGATTCAACCCTCTCTGGTATGAGTGAAGCGACCTATAGAGGCAAAGCAGTTGTTGATAGTTTTATGGAGTCTTATAGGTATGAAAGGGGATTGGAAGCAGAAGTGAGGCGGTATAATTCAAAAGGAGTTGTCGTTTTAAGTATTGACAGGTTGGTTACTCCAGATGGATGGATTAGTCGCGAAGTTACCTCTGATTATGATGAAATGGGCAATGCTATTAATGTTCGGACGCTCCACTTTGATAAGAAGGGTGCAATAATTGAAAATTAATGGTTAAATCTATTTTTTCTTTAAACTGAAAAAATATAAACGTTTCAATGCTGAAATTGATGTAACCGCGTGAAATAGAGCCTTGTTTGAGAGTTTTATTCTGTTTTTGTGGGAACATAAAGAGTGATTTTGTGACGTTTGCATCAAACAATGCAATTGTCATCGTTGTTGTAAAGAGAAAACAATGGCCATTTTTGATAGATTCGTTAGAGGAGAGAAACTGCACAAAGTCATAGAGGTTATTAAGATAACTCCCAAGTTGTTTATTATACGTTTTATGCGCGATGATTTGGATTTTATTCCAGGACAACATCTTTCTGTTTCTATTCCCGGAACTGGTATTCAACGAGAATATTCAATCTATAGCTCTGTGAATGATGACTATTTGGAAATTCTTTTCAGGGTCGTCCCTAGTGGTGTTTTGACCCCGAGGTTATCAGACCTTCGAAAAGGGGAGAGTATAATAGTAGATGGCCCACATGGGTATTTCAAGTTGCCCGATGAGCCATTAAAACACAAGTATCTCTTTGTTGCAACGGGAAGCGGTATTGCCCCTTTTCATTCATTTGTAAAAAGTTATCCGGATATTGATTATAAACTGTTGCATGGTATTCGATTCCCATTTGAGAAATGTAGTCCTGAAGATTATAGTTCTGATAGGTTGATCTACTGTTTTAGCCGTGGTGTCGATAATAGTTATTCAGGGAGGGTTACAGATTATTTAACCGATTTAGTAATTGAGCAGGACACCTTGGTTTATTTTTGCGGCAGTTCTCAAATGATCATGGATGCTTGGCAAATTCTTATTTCAAAGGGAATAAAACCCGAACAGATGAAGCAAGAGATATACTTCTAAAATTCTTTTCGCCATAGAACTCAAATGGAGAATTATTAGGTGACGGGCTAAAATAGAAATCAGGGGTAATGATCCTTTGTAAAAGGTATCAATCCCCTGATAGGTTTTGGAGATTAATATTTAGTTTCCTCGATTGATCTTTATTCCGAAGAACAGAGTTCTTGGATCTCTTGGTCCGTAAATGTATTTTGAATCTCTATAAACACCACTGTCGAAGTCGGTTTGAATGCTATTAAAGACATTTTTTATACCGCAGTAAACTTCGGCAGTCATTCCAGCGAATTTTAAGGCATTGTAAGTGACTTTAAAGCCCGCATCAAAGAAATTAGGAGTTTTTTCTAGTCGATCATGACCATCGGCTAGGTAATGAGGTACATCCATGGTTCCGGTGTAAGTCCCGGTTATAGCAAGATTGAATGATCTAATAGGGGAAGTGGTAAAAGTGAAGTAGCCATAGGTTTCAGGCGACCTCATCATTTTCTTTGCTGGTTCCGCACCCTCTTTATCTGACCAATAAACTGGTTCTTCGTAGCTATTCTTTTGGAATGTAAAGCCTGCTTGCAGTGAAAGGTCTTTCATTGGAATTATTTTCCCCTCTAAGTTTATCCCCTTAACGGTCGCACCAGGACCATTCCTTCTTTCAAGAATAACATTACCTTGAGGGGTAAGTCCTTTCTCTTCTAAGATAAATACATCAGATAGGTGGGTATAGAAAAGCTCTGTTAGGAAGTTTGCCGGCATCTCCTTTGAATTGTTGTAGAGATCACCAGAGAAGCTAATCGTATAGGATCTCTCGGGTCCTAAATCATTAGCAAGTGAGATTAGGTGCACCTCCCCACCAACTGCTGCCACATGTAGGTCTTCATCATAGGCTTGAGGAGCTCTATAGCCTGTTCCGAAACTCATTCTGGTTTGGAGGATGTTGTCAAAGTCATATTTGAAGGTTAGTCTCGGACTAATAATCACGTTATCGAGTAGGTTATGTTTATCTGCTCTAATTCCTGCCAAGATGGTCATATGTTCGGTTTTCCATTCGTTTTGGGCAAAAGCACCTATAATAATTACCTCCTGATCGAGGGATCGGTGATAACCAGGCATCGCATCTTTAAGCTCGTTAAAGTTTTGTTCCGCTCCGATGGTAAGAGTACCAGGGGTAAAGAGAAGATTGTGGTTACGTGTGTATTGCAATCCGTTGACTAAGATAAAATCAGATGTTTTACCATAAGCATCTGGATTCTTTTCTGCCCCATAATAGCTGTTACGATCAGTGTATTGGGTGGAACTATAAAGATTGAGATATCCTTTGTTATCTTTGCTAAAGTGCTTCCATGATAGAGCTAATCCGGTGATGTTATGCTTTGCCATCTCACAGATATTGCTTTCATGAGGTTGCAATGAGAAGTTATCTCCACCACGTCGTTCTTCATTAATATAATGTAGTTCTAGTGTCAATTTGTTGTTACTACCAATATTCAGAAAGCCTCGTAATCCAAAAGCCCCGGCTTGATTTTTACCAATCTCGCTAAATCCATCGTTATTAGCATCCCAAGGGTCTTGCTTCCTAAACATAGCATAGGTAACCAAACCACTTTGGTTATCATCAGCAATCTGCGATGAGTTCATGTTAAAATTATGTCCGATTGAATTCTTTGAATACCCTTGAATTGAATAATCCATTAAGAAACTGTTTGAAAGAGGCTCTCTTGTAATTATATTTATCGTTCCGGCTACTGCATTTGAACCATATATGGCTGATCCACCTCCTCTAACCACTTCAACACGCTCAATCATTGAGGCTGGAATATGTTCTAATCCGTAAACCCCATTTAAAGCGCTAAACATCGGACGACTATCTATTAATATTTGAGAATAAGGACCCTCAAGACCATTGATCCTTACTTGAGGAAACCCGCAGTTCTGACAGCTAGATTCTACTCTTAAGCCAGTCTGAAAGTTTAAGCCCCCCGCCAAACTAGCTGATTGGGTGTTTTCAAAGAGTTTCGGCGTTAAGACATTAACAATAATAGGGGCATCACGACGGGATGTTTCGTTTCTGTTGGCAGATACTACGACCTGATCAAGTTGAATCTGATCTGGTAATAATTCGAAATTAACCTCTATGGTATTGCCCTTCTTTAGTACTATAGATTTCTCTTCACTGATAAATCCAATGCCCTGTGCCCTAATAGTATACTTACCCTCAGGCAGATTTCTCATCTGATAGTGCCCCGTATGATCAGTGGCTGTTCCTAATAAAGTCCCTTTTAATAGGATTGTGATTCCTGGTATATGAACGCCATCTGAAATAACATGTCCCGTGATATTGGCATCGCTTTGGGCGAAGATTATTTTACTAAAAAGTAAAAAAAGGAATAGAACAAAGATTAGGTATCTGTTTTGCATAATACAGTATAAATGATAGGTTAATTAATTTCCAGACAATAGGATAGCACTTGATCTCTATTGATCTCTATTGAGATAGTACTACTGAGAAAATGAAGGGAATTGCTGCCTCGATACTGATTAATGGATATAGTTATCCTAGCTTACTCACAATTTGAAGTAAGGGCATTATTTTTTTGAAAAGGTTAGGCAGCGAGGGATGGAATTAATAAAGGGTAGGAGGACCTCTTAGTGTTACTAATAGGTTGGCAAACCTTGTTGTTAATCTCTCTACAAGGATTAGATACTGATGAATTCCATAATTAGTAATGATTGCCCGAGAATAATGGATTACCAAGTCGTAATGACCAGAAAACAGGTTATCAGTAATTGAATTACTGGATCCTTGGTGTTTATGACATGGAAGAGATCCATGGGTACCCGAATATGGATGAGAGTGCCATATAATCGACCCGTTAGGAAGCTGATGAGGATGATAAAATCTTAAAAGACTAAAGTTAAAAAGCAACAAAACAGCCAAGTTGAGAATGGCTGTTGCTTTTATTACTTTCGTCTTTATATCCTTCATTTAGGTATTAGTGGTATTGGAATGCTTTAATACGGCAAATTTAGAATTATTCTAAATAACATGCAAGTTTTGAGAATAATTCAATTTGGTTGTCCTGATAATAGTTGTTGAGTTTTTGTTTTAACTAAAAGATAATCAACAGTAAGTGTGTTAGTTTACTTACCTTTAGAACATGTTATTCGAATTGTTGAACAGATAAAGACTATATAAATTACTCGAAAGGATCATTGCTGGATTTCTCCTTGAGAATCTTATTATAGAATCGGAATTTATTGGGCAAGATATGGAGAGGAAGCGAAGGGGAAGGGGAGACGAATGTTTTAGGTAAAAAAAACAGGTGCTAAGAATACCTTAGCACCTGTTTCATGTGAATTAGCAGTATTTATAGACTTTTTACTTCACTTACGAGTTTTTGTAAGGTTTCTTTAGCATCGCCAAATAGCATACGAGTTTTATCGGCGAAAAAGAGGTTGTTTTCGATTGCTGCATAGCCTTTACCCATTCCACGCTTCATAACGATGACGTTTTTCGCCTCATGGGTTTTGATGATAGGCATTCCGTATATTGGACTTGATGGATCTGTTTCTGCTGCTGGATTGACGACATCATTAGCTCCAATTACGATAACCACATCCGTGTTGGGCATCTCCGGGTTGATATCATCCATTTCAATTAGTTTGTCATACGGAACATCCGCTTCAGCTAGAAGAACATTCATATGACCCGGCATTCGACCAGCCACAGGGTGAATAGCATACTTTACTTCTACCCCTTTTGACTCAAGAAGTTTATCTAGGTCATGGCATAAGTGTTGGGCTTGTGCTACTGCTAATCCATAACCGGGGACAATTACCACTTTTTGAGAATAGGAGAGCAGGACAGCGGAATCACTCAGGCTGATCTCTTTAATCGATCCACCTACTTCTTGGCTTGAGGCACCTCCACCTCCAAAAGCACCCACAATTACATTGATAAGTGAGCGATTCATAGCATTACACATTAGAACGGTTAGGATGGTTCCTGCTGAGCCAACAAGAATACCTCCGGTAAGCATGGCTTGGTTATTATAAAGGAAGCCTCCCATTGCAGCAGCCACACCAGTAAATGAGTTGAGTAAAGAGATTACGACGGGCATGTCGGCTCCACCAATAGGCATTACAAATAAGACCCCATAGATAAGAGCAATGGCAAACATTACATAAACCATCGGCAACATCTCTTCGGGTGTGCCGGAAGAGAGCATAATAAAAGCTATAAAACCTAATAAACCAATTAAAAGGAGGATATTGATGTAACGGATCCAAGGTGCCTTAATATCACCTAGACGGCCATCGAGCTTAAGAAACGCGATCATTGATCCGGCGAAAGAGACCGATCCGATCATCAATCCTAGCAGAATAGCCAAAACATGGCCATTTAATAGACCTGATTCACTTACAAGCGAAGCGCTGATATGAGGAAACTCCATCAAAGAGATAAGGGCTGCTGCTGCCCCACCCATGCCATTGAATAGGGAGACTAGTTGAGGCATGGCGGTCATTTTTACTTTAACAGCAATTGCCCATCCGACTACAGTTCCAAGGGCTATTGCAATTAGAATTAGAGGTATATTCTTGATAGATTCACCATCTTTTGTATGAAAGAGAAGGGTGGCTACAATTGCTAATCCCATTCCAAATGCTGCCATTAAATTTCCTTTTCTTGCGGATTCAGGATTAGACAGCTTTTTTAATCCGATGATGAATAAGACGGAAGCAAGAATATAGGATATCTCAAGAATACCACTCTGCCAGGTATAAGAATTTAGGATGTTTGCTTCCATGATGTTTATTTTTTAGCTTTTTTCTTAAACATATCAAGCATGCGATCGGTAACTACGAATCCACCGACAACATTAAGTGTTCCTAAGACGACTGCTAGAAACCCTAAAACCAGAGAGAGTGGGGTTGAGGCATGCCCCATTACGATGATGGCACCAATGATTACCACCCCATGGATTGCATTGGCTCCCGACATCAAGGGGGTGTGCAGTACGGCCGGGACGTGGGATATTACTTCAATCCCAAGAAATACTGAGAGGATCACTAAAAAGATTGACTCTCGGTATTGAAAGATAAACTCAAGTATATTGTCCATTGGATAAGTGATTAGCTAATGAATTGTTTAATTCTGTCTGATACTATTTCTCCTTCATGGGTGATGCAGGTTCCTTTGATAAGGTCATCAGCAAAATCGATCTTGAAGGATCCATCCTTTTGAAGCATAAGTTTGAGGAAGTTCATAAGATTCCTTCCGTACATTCGACTTGCATCGGTAGGTTTTGAGGATGGGAGATTAGATTTTCCGATGATAGTTATTCCATTTATTTCAATGATCTGATCATCTTTGGTGAGTTCGCAGTTCCCTCCTGTTGATGCAGCCAGATCGATGATTATTGAGCCAGATTTCATCTGTTTGACGGTTTCAGCTTTCAAGAGAATGGGTGCTTTTCTTCCAGGTATTTGTGCCGTTGCTATGACTACATCTGAGGCTACAGCTCTATCATGGATAAGTTGTTGCTGCTTGATCTTAAACTCTTCAGACTGTTCTACTGCATAACCACCCGCTGCTGAATCTTCTTTAGCCCCTTCAACTTCGATGAATTTTCCACCTAGACTCTTTACCTCCTCTTTAACTGCCGATCTGACATCAAACACTTCCACAATTGCCCCAAGTTTTCTGGCTGTTGCAATTGATTGTAGTCCGGCTACTCCGGCACCAAGTATAAGTACCCTTGCCGGTTTTATCGTTCCTGCAGCACTCATGAACATCGGAAAGAATTTTGGTAGCATGGTAGCCGCTGTTAATACAGCTTGATATCCTGCAACAGTAGCCATGCTAGAGAGCACATCCATTGCCTGGGCTCGCGTGGTACGAGGGATTATATCTAAACTGAATGCACTGACCCCCTCGGTTCTTAAATTATCTATCAAAACTTTGTTTCCTAAAGGAGAAACTGATCCAATAAACGATTGATTTTTGCCCATTCCAGTCTTATCTGCTTCAGGGGGGTGTATCCCTAGGACTAGATCAAGTTTTAACACATTTGCCCTTGATTCAATGGAAGCACCAGCATCCTGATAGTCTTTATCGGAAGCAAAGGCACTCTCACCAGCCCCCATTTCCACTATCACTTTATGACCGGCTTTCACAAGTTCTCCTACTGCTTCCGGAAGCAACGCTACACGCTTCTCGGGAGCTTTTTCCTTTATTACGCCTATCGTCATGACTTTGAGGTTGAGTTTTGTTATTTATAAAATCCGAACAGGTAACAAGCTTTAATGTTCAAAATGTGACGAAACTTTAATAGTCAATTTCTCCTTATTTTGTTACCTTTAATTCATATATTGTTTCTTATCTGATAAGTGCTACTGGTGAAAACAGTTGTATCAGCATAATTTGGTTTTATTTGTTGACTTTAATGATCCAAGATAATGAAAAAAGTAGGCTTCTTTCTATTATTAGTCACTATGGTTTTTATCGCAGGTTGTTTGACTACCCGCGATGCTGGGGTTAATGTTTCTTTTAAAGATCATGATAAACCTTCTTCTAGTCCGTTAATCTTTAACTTTACCAGATCCCTCTTTGAACCTAATGTAAAGATGATTATGGATTCTCTTCCGCTCATTGAATTTGAGCCCGAGATAAAGGGAAGATTTGTATGGCTTAGCGATAAAACACTAGCCTTTTATCCTTTTTCTCCTCTTCAACCAGGAATTGAATATAAGGCTCTTCTTACCTCCAGACTTAAACAGATTACTAAAAAGAATTTGCCCGATGAGGTTATTTTTTCAACTCCTCAGTTTAAGGCAGAGATTAAACGTACGTGGTGGGGTATAGTAGATGGCGATACCAAGCTTTTTGCTCAGATAAAATTCAATTATCCGGTTGATCCTGAGAGTATGGAGAGCCTTGTTAAAGTAAAGTCAGCCGATAATAATCTTAGCTTTAGATTTATAGATAAGAAACCGGCTCACGAGTTTATATTAGAGTTGTCGGGTAGTAACTTACCTCTGGAAGGTGGAACGATAGATTTTGCTATGGAGTCTGGCTTTTCCAGCTCAGTGGGAGGAGCCAGCTTTAGAGAGGAGGCAGTTGTTCAAGGCTCTGTGTCACCTTCAAGCTCTTTTTCAATAGACCAGCAAGAAGTCATTTTAGATGGGAATAAATGGATTGTTAGATTTCTAATGAACCAAACTCCTTCAGAGGATAATGCTAAAGAGCTTATTACAGCATACCCCGAAATGGAGCTGACTTTCTCTGTTATTTCCGGTGGATTAGAAATCACTGGTCCTTTTGTTCAAGGTGCAACTGCTGAGTTTCGATTTGACGAGAACTATCGAAGTCAATCTGGGGTCAAGTTTGGGAGTACTCAGTGGAAAAGTGTTGTTTTTGCAACGACAGGTAGTTTTATTGGGTTTACAGATCAACAATCGCTTTATTTGGGAGCTAAAGGCCGAGCTTCTTTGGGCTTAATGGTTGATAAAGTTGAACGTGTTAAAGTATCTGTTTATCGTGTCTTTGAGAATAACCTTTTACATTATTTGAGAAATGGTCAACAATACAATTATCATGAGATAGAGGGGCATTGGGTTGATTTTTATGGTTGGCTTGCAGATGAAGGCTATGGTGACATAGTATTCGAAAAGGTGATGGATGTTGGGGCTTTACCAACCCATGGAGAGCAGAGATTACTTCCCTTAGAGGTGGATGCTCTTCTTAATAGTAAAGGCGATGGTGGAATGTATGTGGTAACAGTGAGTTCAGAAGATCAACCTTGGATTAGAGATACTCGATTAGTGGCTTTAAGTGATATCGGTCTGATGGCTATAAGGCAGGGGGAAGATCTTATGATATGGGCTTTTTCAATTAAGACTGCTGAACCGAGAAGTGGCGTAAATGTCAAAGTTATTAGTCGATCAAATCAAGTGTTGTTTTCCGGAACTACTAATGATGATGGTTCATTACTTTATAAAAGAGAAGGCAATGTAGCAAATTTGTCTCCGTATGTAATGATTACAGCTAAACAGAATGAAGACTTTAATGCAATGTTATTGGCTAATAGCATTGTTGAAACGTCTCGTTTTGACATGACAGGAAGGCCAGCTCTCATGGAGGCTTATGATGCCTTTATCTATGGTCCAAGAGATATTTACAGACCGGGCGATTCTCTTTTTGCCGTTGGTTTGGTAAGAGATCGTGCCGGTAAGGTAGCCAGTTCTTTACCGGTTACTTTTAGACTTTTAGGCCCTGCCGGGCAAGTTGTATCTTCACAGATTGGAACAACTGATAATGCAGGAGTCTTGAGTCTTAAAACTAAGATTAGTAAGAATCAACTTACCGGTAGGTATAACTTGGTTCTTCTTTCGGCCGACGATAGGGTGATTGGCCAACGAAGCCTTCTCATCGAGGAGTTTGTACCCGATAGAATGGAGGTTAAACTGAAACTTAATAAAGCTTCTTTTAATTCTGGCGATTCTGTGATACTAAATCTATCTGCAGCAACACTGTTTGGTACCTCTGCTCCGAATCGGCTAGTCGAGGCTGAACTTAGCTTGTCTCCTGCACAGATTAGTTCGCCCGACTTTAGCAACTATAATTTTTCAATTACTGATAAGCTATCAAGAGTAGCATTGACTCAAGTGATACAGACCAAAACAAATGGATTGGGGGTAAGCCGTGTAACTTATCGTTTACCCGATAATCGGGGTACTGGTTTATGGGGAGGTTCTGTGACTGCTACTGTTTTTGATGAGAACAACAGACCAATGATAAGGCAGTTACCCTTTATGCTTTCCACACAGAGTGTTTATGTAGGCATTGGATTGGGTCAAAATTGGGTATCAACGGGTGTTGCTTATCCTGTAAATCTGGTTACCGTTGACCAGAATGGTAAATTTGTTGCTAATAGTAAAATTAAGGTTCAGGTTTATAGGAAAGAGTGGCAGACAGTGCTTGAGTCTGATGGTGGCGCAAATAGATATAGATCATTTTCAAAGGATTTATTAATAGATGATCGGTTTGTTGTGGTGTCAAAACCGGGTGTAGCATTCTCATTTACCCCCGGGGTCTCAGGCGACTATGTGATTAGAGCTTCTGTCCCTGGCTCTGAAGCGGTGGTGGAGTCAAGTATATGGGCATGGGGTGAAGGAAACTCTGTCGCTTCAAGTTTTGGAGTTGAACGGGATGGAAAGATAGAAATTGAGAGTGATAAAGCTGAATATCAAGTTGGCGATAAGGCAAAGTTGTTATTTAGAACCCCTTTTGATGGACTAATTAATATAGCCTACCTTGGGGCCAATGGGATATTAAATCATACTCAAATAAAGGCTGAGAATAGATCTGCTTCGGTTTCTCTAAATCTTAGTAAAACGGGTGTGCCTAATGTTTGGGTTTCGGCAACTTTGATCCGGCCTATGGATGATAGTCAGGTTCCTTTAACGGTGGCGCATGGCATCGTTAATTTAAGGGTTGTGAATCATGAGAATAGTCAAAAACTGGAGATTATCGCTAATGATAAAAGTGGATCATCAACAACCCAAGAGGTTACTGTAAAAGCTAAAGCTGGCTCAATGCTAACTCTTGCCGTTGTAGATGAGGGTATTCTTCAGCTCACTAGCTATAAAACTCCTGATCCCTATAGCTGGTTTTATGGTCCATTAGCCTTTAGCGCTGAATGGTGGGATATTTATAAATATCTCTATCCGGAGTTGGCTCCTGATTTTTCTTCTTCGGGTGGAGACATGGCTATGGCCAGAAGAATAAATCCGTTTAAAAACTCCCAACAAGCTCCTCTTTCTTGGTGGAGTGGTGTGAAAAAGGTTCCCTCTAACGGAGTCATTAAGTTCAGGGTGCCTATTCACGCTTTCTCTGGAAAAGTAAGGCTTATGGCTGTTGCTTCAAATGAGAATAGTTGTGCCTCGGCTGAGAAGTGGATGACCATTGCCGATCCTGTTGTTATATCTATTGGTCCTCCAGCGTTTCTAGCCCCCGAAGATAGCCTTAGCTTTCCTATTACTTTGACCAACACCACGAGTGGCCTCTTAAGTCTAAATCCTATGGTCAAATGTACTGGCCCGGTAAAGTTGAAATACACTGGATCCTCGTTTATGATTCGTCCAGGAGAAGAAAAACAAATACCTCTATCTCTTGTAGCCGATCACTCCATTGGAGAGGCTTCTCTTACGGTCAGTGTAAATGTTGGCGGGAAAACTTATCCTATTACCCAAAACTTCTCTGTCCGCCCTGTGACAGGCCCCTTTAGAGAGGCTGAGGCTGGTACCCTAGAGGCTGGTAAAAGTATAACAGTCAAATCTAAGGGAGCGTGGATTAAAGGTTCTGTGGAATCGAACATTTGGATGTCGACGAATCCATCAGGGGAATATTGGAGCTATTATGGTGATTTATTGAGGTATCCTCATGGTTGTACGGAGCAGGTTATCTCAGTTGCTTTTCCTCGGCTATATTATGGGTTGAAGGGAGATGGCTCAAAAGAGGGGCGTACCATTGGAGTTATTAAAGAGGCTCTGAATCTTATTCAAGCTAACCAGATTCAAGATGGAGGTTTGTCATATTGGCCCGGAGCTAACCAAAGTGATCTCTGGTTAAGTGTATATGGATTGCATTTTATGGTTGATGCAAAGGCTCATGGATTTGATCTTAATAAGGATGTGTTTGATCGTTTATTGCGGTTTGTAAAGAATAGAATTGCCGGACACCCGCAATCTATCTATTCGTTTAAAACACCTAATGGAAATTTATTGACTGGTAAATATACCAGTAGGGAGATCCCATATGCTCTGTTTGTGTTATCATTGATGGGTGAGCCATCCATTCCTGATATTAATTACTATAAAGATGAACGATCGACATTAACCGCAGAGGGAAGAGTTGTTATGGCAGCTGCGGCTCTTCTGGCTGGTGATAAGCAAGGGTACAGCTATCTTTTGCCTTATAGACAGACTCTTCCTGAGGTAATAAAAACGACCGGAGGAAGTTTGAATTCAGATGTTTCAAGTGCAGCTCTTTCTCTAATTGCCATGACAAAGGCGAATCCTTCTGACGGATTAACGATTACACTTTCCGAATTACTTAAAAAGAGGCTGGTGAAGGAGTCTTATCTTTCTACTCAAGAGAGAGCGCTCTCCTTAGTTGCCTTAGGAGGTCTTTCCGCTACCAATAAAGATTCTAAAGTTTCTGCCACCGTATCGTTAGCTGATGGTAGTGTTATCAAATACACTGAAGGTGACCTTATGCAGAGCCTGAAAAAGGAGATTACTCCATTTAAAATAGTTACAACTGGATCTGGTCGTCTCTATTATTCTTGGGATGTTTCAGGTGCATCAGCTATAGAGAGGCCTGCTGAGAATCGTTTTATTGCCGTTTCGCGACAGATCCTTGATAGATGGGGTGCTCCTGTTCATCAAGGAAAACTAAAAAAAGGGGATCTTGTTGTTGTTAAAGTCTCTTTAGTCTCTACATTAAATACGACTATATCAAATGTTGCACTGACGGAATTGCTTCCAGCCTGTTTTGAGGTTGAGAATCCTCGACTTCAACCTGGACGAGATTATAGCTGGATGAAGACTTCTTCGGAAATGCAATACATGGATTTAAGACATGATAGAATTACTTGGTTCGCAACAGCAACACCGGTGGTGAAATCATTCTATTATTTAGCTAGGGTTACTGCCTCGGGGAGTTTCTCAGGTGGTTCGACTTATGCTGAGGCAATGTATGATGGCCAATATTTCTCTAATCAGCCTTTTAATCGCATTAAGGTGGACTAGTGCATTGTTGCTGTAAAGAAGTTGCCCTTCCTTTTTAACCTATCTCTTCAGGTTTATATAGGAAGGGCACTGTTTTTTGATTCATCAATTAATTGGTGGTAGATTTTGATGACTTGAGGAATTACCAATTCTCTTCCATCATTTATGATGACGAAATCGGCTTGTTTGGTTTTTTGTTCTTCGCTCCATTGTTTTGAGATGCGGGCTTTGACCTCGGCCTCAGTTGATTTATCCCGAGTCATTACCCTGCTAATTCTAATCTCTTCAGGTGCGGTAACAACAATAATGGAATTGCAGGATAAGTGTAGGCCGCTTTCAAATAGGATAGCACTCTCTTTAATTATAAAGGGGATGTTGGTTTTTGATAAACACCAAGTGTCAAAATCAGATTTGACCAAAGGGTGAATAATTGCATTTAATTGAGAGAGTAAGGTACTATTGTTAAAGACCTTATTTGCGATTTTTGATCTGTTTGGTAACCCACTGGAATCTAAAATCTCCTTACCTAGAAGGGAGACCAGTAGAGGGATTGTATCTGGATGGTTGAGTACCTTATGGCCAGCAACATCCGAGTTATAGATCTCAACTCCGAGCTGTCTAAAGATAGTAGCAATAGTTGTTTTACCACTTCCAATGTTTCCCGTAAGGCCAACGATAAGCATAACTACAATAATATAGGATAGATGAAGGAGACGGTGTTAAATGCAAGCGAGAGTATAGAAGAATAACATGCTTTACTTTTACCTTTAATGTCTTATTTAAGAATAAGAACCTCAACCGATGGCGGCTCTGTTCTTATAAGTTTGACAAAGGAGGGCATTTGAGTTATCAGCGGTTTGACTATTCCAGCTGTCGTCTTGGCAGCCTGACAATCTACGACAACCTTAAAGAGAGAAGGGTCAAGCTTTTTATAGTTTGAGAAAGCAACCAGACAATGAAGGGTTACGCTTTCAGGGAAGACTTTTATTCTACAGCTGTCATTAGAACTAGCTACTTTAACAGAGACCGCTGATTCTGTGAATTTATCGATAGGGATGGTTACCTTAAAGTTGGTGGCGCTAAAGTCTAGTGGAGAACGTTTGAGTAATCTTGAGACAGAGGTGGAAATCTTTTGAGTTGATGTGATTTCGCCAAGATCAATAATCTGAGTGTAAACGGCATGGATGGTATCCATGACAGACGGAGGTCCAGAAACCAGAATTGAGGCTGGTGATACATGAATTGAATCAACAACCCCATAGGGTGCGGTAATAGAATATCGGATAAGAGGTATAACCGGTAGTCGTTTAACGATCATTTTATCAAACTCAAAGAATAGGGTATCAGGAGAGATATGAACAAGCCCCTCATTGAGATTGATCTCCCTTGCGATGATTTCACGAAGGTTATTGGTAAGTAAATAAGCTTTAACCTGTTTCCCTGGAGTACGTAAATACCTTAGTTGCGACAGAGAGATGTTTACTGTATCACGTTCTCCGAATAATCCACCTAAAAGTTGAAACCCTTTAGCTTTGACTTTAAAGGTAATTGCGGTATCTGATGTGCCTGAAATGACTTGTCCTTTTGGTAAACCGGAATACCTAACAGGAAAACTGACAGGAATAACATATTCGTGTGAAAGATGAATGACTAGCCAAACAAAGGCGGAAAAGAGTAAGCAAATAGTAAAAACCGAGAGTCTTTTACGAAACTGGATATCCCTAAATCGGGAATCTTTTGGAAGCCAGTTTTGAAAAAAGACTCTCGGCATATAACTTTAATTTTGAGAGGTAAAGATAGTTCTACTTCTTCTCTATACCGGCAACTGAACCGGCTGCAATAGCACTCTTTTCAATCTTCAGCCTGTTTTGTCCTTCTACCTCAATAATTGCTGTGGTCTCATCTATCTCAAGGATCTTTCCGTGAATACCTCCTATAGTCACAATTTTATCACCTTTTTTTAGAGCTTCACGAAACTTTTTCTCATCCTTGCTCTTCTTTACTTGCGGACGAATAAAGAAGAAGTAGAAAACAACAATGATTAAAACTAATGGTAAAAAAGACATTAAACCACCACCTGCACCTGCAGGAGCTGCTTGTAATAAAATGGTTGAAAAATTCATATTTAATTTAAGTTAACGATTTCGAATTATAACTCCATTACGGTTGCTTTTATTCTTAATACTACTGTATTGGGAGTAGCATTAGTAACAACAGTAACGCTTTTATTTTGGACACCTTTTCTTCCTTCACTATTAAAACTAACATCTATCGTCCCACTCTGTCCGGGAGCAATGGGGGCAGTGGAATACTTGGGAGCTGTACAGCCACAGCTTGCGGTTACGCGACTGACAATAAGATCGCTCTTACCGGTGTTTTTAAAAGTAAAAGTATAGGATACTTTTTCCCCTGCTGTAATCTTTCCAAAGTCATGCTCCTCAAAGTCAAATTTGATTTGCGGCGAATCACCATCTATCTCTCCTGTTGCTGAAGCAGGATTATTTACAACATCACCTGCTAATCTTGATCTCTCACGATTACAACTGGTCATAGATAATACCACCAAGGCTAGTGATAAAAGAAAGACAACTTTTCTCATTTGATTGTAGTTTTTTTGTTTTACCATTGTAGATCCTTGTATATCTAACCTCAGTATGACTACTGATAATTAATGCCTAAGCAAGGTCTTCTTCTGATAATATGATCTTTTGTTATACAATATTAGTACCACAAAGTTAGGATAAATTAGAAAATGGCCTTCATGTGCCCTCAATCTGTTATCCTCTCCTTTGAAATTTGAATTGAAGTTTCACTATTTTTCCTCTCATCTAATAAATAGAGTGGGCATCATATGGAGAGGAAGCGCAGAGGTTCTGTGTTGATATCCTAATTTCCTGACATTTTTTTTGTAATT
>CAYUII010000004.1:0-121966 GCA_964444785.1 uncultured Bacteroidales bacterium
AAGATACCAGAGAAGCCTCAGGACAAGGGAGCTATTCTGGCAAAATTATTTTTCTTAAAACTTGGTTACACTATCAAACAGGAGGTCGTGAAGATATAAATGTTTCCACATCTTCCATTGATTTTATTTTTGTCTCCGAGAAAAACTTAGTCTATAGAACGGAAAATAATAAATATAGTGTACACTTATTTAGATTTGATTAAAACAATTATTGGTAAACAGTGATTTACACAAAATATGTCGCCATTGTGTCGCTATTTAGTGTACGCAACAAATCCTCCATAATTTTTCATAAACAGATCTAACGCCTCAGCATTGGGTTCAAACCCATGAAACAGGATAGCACGAACGTAGGATTCAGATAATCCTGTATCTTTTGATACTTGCTTAACCTGTAAATGAAGTTCATTAGTAATGTACTCAATTAGCTTTTTTGTCCTTGGCTTTTGAGGGCTAAAAAAACTGGTTGTCCCGTATCGAATGCTATCAATACTAAAATTAGGTATTAAGATACTGATTTTAACCATTAACTCCCAACTAAATGTGGATCCGTCGTTCAGGGAATAATAAATAGTTGCTCGGTGGATCCCAAGTAACTTAGCTAGGTCTGCTACCTTAATCGGTAAGGAGCCTAAAAAGTTTTTAAAGTTGGACTTAAAATTATCCTGTAACGATTTGTACTCATTTTCAACGTAATGCATAATTATTGTATCTTTTATGAAAATATTAGGCTAAAGAACTTGACAAAATGTTTAAAGTATGTGCCTTTGTGTCTCAATTATACAACACGAGTACTAAGATCATAAACCCATATGTTTTAAATCACTTATTTAATGTTGCAAATATAATACAAAAAGACAGGGAAAGTATCATTACCCCAAACGAGGAGTTTTTATAAAGCTGAGATCAAAGCAAAGTTTGGAATTCGTTCAAACATAGCTTAGAACAAGCGTAGGGATAGCCTCATTAAAGCCCGTATGTATACGGTCGGTCGTGCAAGGATCATGATGCGATCTGACAGGAATAACTACATAGACTCTTTGGCAAAGATGTCAAAGCAACGTCCTATAATCAAGAGAAGAAATGAGACCGCTACTTAATCTAGTTTAAATAAGTTCAATCAAACTTCTTTAGCATTAGGCAAGGTTTCGTTAACTTTAATCGGAAATAATAAATATAAGATCAATCAGGATCGTTATGATTTCAATATTGAATGGGATCAGGGTTTTAGTACTCGAAATATTGGCACATTTGGAGCAGGCTTAATACATGGCCCTGTAATTGACAATATTCCAGTGCCTTTCCTATTTTCCCGTTTTTGGGGTCTTCTGTATATACTGGAAGTGGACCTTATTTGATAAATTTTAGTGGCTCAATATACATAAAACCATAAATTATGAAAAAGATATTAATTGTATTATTCTTTTTAGTTGGCTTTTATTCTTGCAAATTGGGTACTAAAGACTATGGAGGCTATACTTTATCAGAGAATCCTGAATATGGAGAAGATTTAACAATTTCGTATGCCGATACTACGGCATATCATCAATGGGAAGTTGGTTCACAGAGTTTACAAAAAGGAGTGTTCTTGAAGTATATATCAAGTAATAAAATAGATACTATATTCTTTTGGGAAGGGTCTCCAGTTATCAGCGCCTATATAGTTGACATTAATTATGATAGCGACTTTATAATTGTAGATCAAAAACCATTAGACAGCATTTGGGGTCCTGTCGTGACTATTGATTCTACACCACAAAGGGAAAAGAAATTTGAAAATGATAGAGAAGCCATAGAATATTTGGAGAAAAGCAATATTCATAATTTCTGGATAATTAATAAAAAATTAAAAGAGGTTTATGGGCCAATGCAGAAACGTGAGTATGCTGAAAGGCGTAAAGAATTAAAAATACCAAAGGAACTAGTACTAAAAGAAGAATAACACGCAAAAACTATAGAGATCCGGCTTCCCCGTATTAATATTGCCAACGTTCGTCTGAAAGAAGTCCATAAACTTGTTCTTGGTCAATTAACTTTGCCTCCTGCTTAGTCGATTTACAGCAGACCCAATTCTAACATCGCTGCCTCACTGATCATATCCCGGTCCCAGGGTGGATCAAAAGTTAACTCTAAATCAACCTCGGTAACTCCGGGAATCGCTGATAACTTCTCTTTGACTTCGATAGGTAAGGACTCAGCTACCGGACAAGTTGGCGAGGTAAGAGTCATTACTACCCGCAAATGACCATCCTCTCGTGGAATAATCTCATATATCATCCCTAAATCATAGATATTGACAGGTATCTCGGGATCAAAAACGGTTTTTAAAGCCTCTATGGCCTCCCATCTTAATGTGTCTGTGCTTGGCTTATATTCTTGACTTTCCATATTATCTCATTGCATTAAATTCAAAAACTACTTATTCTCATACTTTACCTTAAAGGCCATTGCATACAATTTCATCTGCTTAATCATTGCCACTAATCCGTTTGACCTGGTAGGTGAAAGATGCTCTTTTAAACCAGTATTATCTAACCAATCTAATTCAGAAGCTATAATATCATCAACTCCGGCACCATCCATCGATCTGATCAATACACTTACTATTCCTTTGGTAATAATGGCATCACTATCTCCCTTAAAATAGACCTTCCCATTTTCATAATTCGCCGAAAGCCATACCCGACTCTGACATCCACTAATTAAATTCGAGGTGGTCTTATCCTTCTCATCAATTAAAGGGAGACTCTTACCAAGTTCTATCAAATAGTTGTACTTGTCCATCCACTCATCAAACATCTCAAATTCTGAGGCAATGGCAAGACCCTTTTCATCAACAGCATTCATCGTAGAATCTTTTGAATTATAATAACATATTTGCGGCAACTTTCAGCCCCGCAACTAACTTATCAACCTCTTCCGTAGTATTATAGATGGAGAAGGAGGCTCTGACAGTACCAGGAATAGCAAACCGATCCATCAAAGGCTGCGCACAATGATGTCCGGTGCGCACTGCAATACCCTGATGATCCAAAATAGAGCCAACATCATACGGATGGGCACCATTCAGTATAAAAGAGATCACTCCGGTTCTCCGTTTAGCATCCCCTATAAAACGCAGCCCTTCAATCTGCTTAAGGCTCTCATAGGCATAATGCATTACCCCTTCTTCATACTCAAGAGCACTACCGAAGTCTATCTCTGTGAGATAGTCAATTGCAGCCATTAAACCAATGACTCCACCAACATCCGGTGTTCCTGCCTCAAATTTATAGGGAATCACATTGTAGGTTGTTCCGGTGAAACTGACCTTGTCTATCATCTCACCACCTCCCTGATAGGGGGGCATAGACTCCAATAGAGAGGCTTTCCCCCATAAAACACCCGTTCCCATAGGGGCGTACATTTTGTGGCCTGAAAAGACATAAAAATCACACCCCAGCGACTGAACATCGACCGTCTGATGAGCTATGCCCTGTGCGCCATCAACCAGAGTCAGGATACCTCTTTCATGTGCTTTTGCACAAATCTCCTGAACAGGATTGATCGTACCAAGCACATTTGAAACATGAGCAAAGGCGATAATCTTAACTCTTTCGGTTAACAGAGAGTCAAGCGATTCTACCAGAAGCTCACCACTATCGGATATAGGAAACACCTTTAACTTAGCTCCTACTCTCTCACAGACCATTTGCCAAGGAACAATATTAGCATGATGTTCCATCTCGGTGACCATCACTTCATCTCCCTCTTTCAGAAGAAAACCGGCCAAACTGTTAGCAACAAGATTGATTGACTCAGTAGTTCCCTTTGTGAAAATGACCTCACGTGATTCAGGCGCATTGATAAAAGTGGCCACACGCTTCCGAGCCTGCTCGAAGGCATCTGTGGCTTCGTTACTCAAATAATGAACCCCTCTATGAATATTACTATTGATGGTTAGATAATAGCGATCCACCGCCTCAATAACTTTAACCGGCTTCTGGGTGGTTGCCCCATTATCAAAGTAGACCAGCGGATATTTCCTGATCATCTGTTTAAGAATAGGGAAATCTACTCTTATCTTATCCACCGAATATTGCATAACCGCTAAATCCATAAACTAGATTTTAGACATGTCTATTTCAAACTGAATAGGTTGATCAGGCTTACTGCAATGCAGGACACACTGATCACAGATTGATAGCTCGCCTCTCAGTCTCTTCTTAATCATATCATCTATTCTCTCTCGCAGATTAAGAATAGATATTTTCTGGACTATCTCTGAAGCAAAGGCATACATCAACAACATCTTGGCATTCTCTTCCCCGATACCCCTGCTTTTAAGATAGAACATGGCTTCAGCATCTAGCTGTCCCACGGTAGCACCGTGAGAACATTTAACATCATCAGCATAAATCTCAAGAAAAGGTTGGGTATTTACCCTTGCTTTATCGGTCAGTTGAATATTGCGATTACTCTGGTATGCCTCAGTCTTCTGAGCATCAGGTGCCACAAGTATATGTCCCGTAAATACCGCTGTTGAATAATCATCAAGAATGCCCTTAAACAATTCCGAGCTGGTGCATCTAGGAACTAAATGACTTACATGCACATGATTTTCAACATGCTGCTTTTTATCTACCAGATAGACCCCAAGGGCATTGGCATCTGCACCTTCACCCTTTAGAACAATCTCGTTTTCATTTCTGATAAAGCCTCCATTTAAGGAGATAGCATTGGTAGTCAGTCTGCTGTCTCTTCCTAAGGTAAACCAACCCGAGTGAAGTACAGCCGAATGATCATTAATATTTTGCATCTTATAGTGGTCGAGTGAGGCATTATCACCAATAAAGAACTCGGTTACGGCATTGGTGAAATGCATAGCCTGATCACGGCTGTCATCGCAATGAACCAGTTGCAGCTGACTATTCTTACCTAGAATGACAAGATTACGAGGCTGCATAAAAAGACTACCTGATTCACTATTAACCACATTGACCATCTGAATAGGTTTCTCAACGATCACGTTGTCGGGTACATAAATAAAAACACCATCGCCCGACAAGGCACTATTCAGAGCTGCAAATGCATTTTTATCATTATTAACCAGTCTACCCAAATGGGCTTCAACCAGCTCGTGAGCATCACGCATGGCACGTGATAAACTGCCTATGATAATCCCTTGAGGAAGAATTCTTAGATCAGAGTTCTTGGCAGCATAATGTCCGTTTAAAAGCGTGATTAGCCAAGTGTCAAGATCAGGAACTTCGCAGGCAAAGATCTTATCAACATCTACATCAGCAGGTAAAGCCCCTTCGGCAAACTCAAAACGAGATTCAAGAAATTTCTCGATATCAGAATTACGCCATTTCTCATCCTCTTTTACGGGAAATCCACTCTTTAAAAAGCTTGCAATAGCACCTTTTCTGATTTCGGTATACTCCTTACCCCCCTTGAACTCAGAAGTTGATAGCTTATGCTCAAACAGACCGGCAATACCCTTCGTATCACCCAGTATCCCATTGTATGAACTCATAGCCATCACCTTATCGGGTTTCCAATTCTTTGCGAATCCAGTCATAACCCTTGCCCTCTAACTCAAGTGCAAGCTCTTTGCCACCAGTCTTAACTATCTTACCATCAAACAGAACATGTACGATATCTGGTACAATATAATCAAGAAGTCGTTGATAATGGGTTATGACTATAATGGCATTATCCTTACTACGTAGGGCATTTACTCCATTCGCAACAATACGTAAAGCATCTATGTCCAATCCGCTATCGGTCTCGTCCAGGATAGCCAGTCGGGGTTCAAGCATAGCCATCTGGAAGATCTCATTCTTCTTCTTTTCACCGCCAGAAAACCCTTCATTAACGCTTCTATTGGTCAGCTTAGATTGAATTTCAACTAATTTCTTCTTCTCCTCCATCCGGGCTAGAAATGCAGCTCCCGACAGAGGCTCTTGTCCGTGATATTTCCTCACTTCATTGAGAGCAGTGCGCATGAAGTTGGTGATACTTACACCGGGTATCTCTACCGGATATTGAAAACCTAAGAATATCCCTTCACGGGCACGTTGTTCAACCGGCATCTCCAATAGGTTCTTACCATTGTATAACACCTCGCCGGCTGTCACTTCAAATACCTCACGACCGGCAATTACTGAGGCTAATGTACTTTTTCCAGTTCCATTAGGACCCATTATGGCATGCACTTCACCGGCTTTTACTTCAAGGTTCACGCCCTTAAGTATCTCTTTTCCGTTTATTTGAGCGTGAAGATTCTTTATTTGTAACAACATATCTAGTTGTGATTTTTTCGTTTAACCTATTAACCTACACTTCCTTCAAGTGAAATAGAAAGCAACTTCTGCGCCTCAACGGCAAATTCCATTGGTAGCTTACTTAGTACCTCACGAGCATATCCATTTACGATCAATCCAATAGCCGATTCAGCATCTATCCCTCGTTGCTGACAATAAAACAACTGATCGTCAGAGATCTTTGAGGTAGTTGCCTCATGTTCAACTATACTGGATTTATTTTCTGTTTGAATATAAGGGAAGGTATGAGCCCCACACTTATCGCCCAGCAACAGAGAGTCACATTGTGAGAAGTTCCTAGAGCCCTCGGCTCTTTTAGTAACTTTAACCAACCCACGATAGCTATTATTACTTAATCCGGCTGATATCCCCTTCGAGATAATTGTTGAGCGGGTGTTCTTACCAATATGGATCATCTTAGTTCCGGTATCCGCCTGTTGATGATTATTAGTCACGGCCACCGAATAAAACTCGCCTACGGAGTTATCTCCCTGAAGAATACAACTAGGGTATTTCCAGGTAATAGCCGACCCAGTCTCAACCTGAGTCCACGATATCTTGGAATTATTACCCTTACAGATTCCGCGTTTGGTCACGAAGTTATAAATACCCCCCTCTCCATCTTTGTTTCCCGGATACCAGTTCTGAACAGTAGAGTACTTAACCTCAGCATCTTTAAGGGCAATAATCTCGACTATTGCAGCATGCAACTGGTTCTCATCACGTTGTGGAGCGGTACAACCCTCCATATAACTAACATAAGCACCCTCATCGGCAATAATCAAAGTACGCTCAAACTGACCGGTGTTCTTTGCATTTATCCTAAAGTAGGTTGATAGTTCAATCGGACATCTTACCCCCTTCGGGATATATACAAATGAGCCATCCGAGAAAACAGCCGAATTAAGAGCCGCAAAATAGTTATCTCCAGAGGCGACAACTGACCCCATATACTGCTTAACTAATTCAGGATGATTCTTTACCGCCTCACTAAACGAACAGAAAATTATACCATGTTTTGCAAGCGTGTCGCTAAAGGTTGTCTTGACAGACACAGAGTCCATAACAGCATCCACAGCAACTCCTGTAAGATGCTTCTGCTCTTCAAGAGAGATTCCTAGCTTCTCAAAGGTCTTTAAGAGTTCAGGATCAACTTCATCCAGACTCTGTAACTCCTTCTTGGCTTTAGGGGCAGCATAATATATTATCGACTGAAAATCTATTGGGGGGATATTCAAGTGCGCCCACTCCGGACTCTTCATTCCGAGCCACCTTCGGTAGGCATTCAACCGGAACTCTAACATAAACTCAGGTTCCTCCTTCTTCTCTGAAATAAATCGAATAATATCCTCATTCAATCCCGGAGGAGCAAACTCGGTATCAATTTCAGTTACAAAACCATATTTATATTCTTTGCCGGTAACCTCATCAAGGATATTCCTGGTATCGTCGGCCATCTCGTGTTTATTTAGATTTAATTAAAACAAAGTGTACAAAGTTAATGATTCTCCCCTTTTCAAAGGGTTATACTACAACAAAGAAAATCAATTTAGGTTCTCTTATACCTGAATTATCTGTACAATTCCATACTATTTCTGTAGATTTGGATTACAGATGCTATTTTTGCAAAAAAAAAGATCGATGACAGATTCAAATACTGAAAAGAGAACCGAGTTGTCTGAATTAGGGGAGTTCGGACTGATTGACAGACTAACCAAAAATATAAACTTAGTTCAGCCATCAACCCTGAAAGGGGTAGGCGATGATGCAGCTGTAATTGATGCTGGTGACCGGGTTACCCTGGTTACGACGGATCAACTTAACGAAGGAATTCATTTTGATTTAAGATACGTTCCATTAAAACACCTTGGATATAAGTCGGCTATAGTTAACTTCTCGGATATCTATGCTATGAATGGCACCCCTCGCCAAATGGTGATCGGTCTATCGGTTTCAAATCGATTTCCTGTTGAAGCTCTTGAAGAGATATATGAGGGTATCTTGCAGGCTTGTAAAGAGCACTCTGTAGATCTAGTTGGTGGAGATACCACTTCAAGTGCATCGGGTCTGTTTATAAGTATCACGGTGATTGGCGATGCTCAGAAAGAGAAGGTCTGCTACAGAAATGGAGCCAAACAAAACGATCTGTTATGCGTAAGTGGTGACCTTGGGGCAGCCTATATGGGACTTCTGCTTCTTGAACGCGAAAAGAATGAGTTCCTTGCGAATCCTAATATGCAACCTGATCTGTCGGGTCACCCCTACCCTCTTGAACGACAATTAAAGCCATCTGCCAGAAAAGATATCATAAAGCTATTGGAGGTTCACCAGATAAAACCAACCTCAATGATAGATATCAGCGACGGATTGGCATCTGAGATAATCCATATCACCACCGAGTCAGGTTGTGGTGCAACCATTTATGAAGACAAGATCCCTATAGACCCCTCAACCGTTTCCTTGGCTGAAGAGTTTAATATCATCCCTTCAATTGCAGCACTCAATGGCGGTGAGGACTATGAATTGCTATTCACAATAAGCCTTGCTGATTACGAAAAGGTTAAAAATATCCCTGAAATCTCAGTCATTGGCCACATCACGGAAGCCTCAGCAGGAAACAATTTAATCTCTAATGATGGGGCATCGATTCCACTGAAAGCCCAAGGCTGGAACCACATGTCCAAAAACTAATTATCCGTAAAAGCGATAATCATAAAATCCTCTAATCCAACATGGCACTGTCCGATTTTTCTGAGAAACTAAGTAACATTGTGAAGGTGCTCCCTAATAAGCCGGGAGTTTACCAATATTTCGATGCCGATGGAAAGATCATCTATGTTGGTAAAGCGAAAGATCTTAAAAAAAGAGTCTCCTCCTATTTTAACAAAGACCAAACGCAGAGCGGGAAAGTTCAAGTTCTTGTCAAACGAATCAGAGATATACGGTTTATCGTCACCAATAGCGAGGGAGAGGCACTTTTGCTGGAAAACAACCTCATCAAGGAGTTTCAACCCCGCTACAACATCCTGCTCAAAGATGACAAAACCTACCCATGGATTATTTTGAAGAAAGAGCCATTCCCAAGAATCTTCTATACCAGAAATAAAATCAAGGATGGCTCGGAGTATTTTGGTCCTTTTGCCTCTGTGAAGAGCATGCATACGTTATTGGAGTTAGTTCATCAAACCTATCCTTTGCGTAACTGCTCCCTTAATCTGGCACAAAAGTATATTGATGAAGGGAAATACAAGGTCTGTTTGCAATATCACATCGGGAAATGCCTCGGCCCCTGTCAGGGGTTACAGAGTAAGGATAACTACACCGGACTAGTTCGAGCCGCCAGAGAGATTATTAAAGGAAATATCTCTGGTGTTAAAGCTCAACTCAAAGAGGAGATGATGGCTTTTGCCGAAAAGATGGAGTTTGAAAAAGCCCAATACATAAAGGAGAAGATCGAGCGTTTGGAAAACTACCAGGCAAAGTCTGTGGTTGTAAACCCGCTGATATCAAATGTTGATGTCTTTTCAATTCTTTCGGACGAAAAATCGGCTTTTGTTAACTATTTGAAGGTGGAAGCCGGCGCTGTCATCCAGGCCTATACTTTAGAGTTAAAAAAGAAGCTGGAAGAGAGTGATGAAGAGTTGCTGCTGCTTGCAGTAACAGAGTTGCGAGGCCGTTTTGAGAGTACCTCAACCGAGGTTATTCTCCCATTTCAACCAGAAACAGAGCTTCCCGGTATAACACTAACCGTTCCACAACGTGGGGATAAAAAAAGCCTTTTAGAGCTCTCAGAGAGAAATGCCAAATACTTCAGGTTAGAACAGGAGAAACAAAAAGATTTGGTTGATCCAGACCGGCATGGTAAACGAATCATAAAACAGATGCAGAGCGACCTAAGAATGCCGGTTGCGCCTGATCATATTGAGTGTTTTGATAATTCTAATACCCAGGGGTCATACCCTGTTGCCTCAATGGTTGTCTTTAAAAATGCGAAACCAGATAAGAAAGAATATCGACATTTTAATATCAAAACCGTTGAAGGACCTAACGATTTTGCTTCAATGGAGGAGATCATTACACGAAGGTATTCCCGGCTTTTGGATGAACAAAAACCCCTGCCACAACTAATCATTGTAGATGGCGGGAAAGGTCAGTTATCGAGTGCTGTAGGCGCACTGGATAGAATTGGCCTTAGAGGCAAGATTACTATCATTGGAATAGCTAAAAGACTTGAAGAGATCTACTTCCCGGAAGATTCTATTCCCCTTTATATCGACAAAAAATCAGAGACGCTGAGGATAATCCAACAGCTTCGCGATGAAGCTCACCGATTTGGGATCACTCACCATAGAAAAAGAAGAGAGAAGGGAACCATTAAAACCGAACTTACCTCAATTCCTGGAATTGGTACACAAACAGCAACTCTCCTTTTAGCTAAATTCAGGTCAATTAAACGCATTAAAGAGGCGAACACAGAGGAATTAATCAATGTCATTGGACAAGCCAAAACAGCCCTAATTCAAGCCTATTTTTCAAAATCACAAAATCAGGAAAAGTAGCGACTTCTATCCTCTCCGTATCCTCTCCGTATCCTCTCCCTTTAGTGAACAAAAAAAAGCTGTTTTCATGATGAGGATTCTTAGATAAAAAAAAAGCTCGACAATACAGTCGAGCTCTTGATATCATACTTCGTAACATTAGCCAGCCAATGTAAACTTGATAGGCATATTAAATTGTACACGAACTGCTTTACCACGTTGCTTACCAGGAGACCATCTAGGCATGTTTTTCACAACCCTAATAGCTTCCTCATCGCAACCGCCACCTATACCACGTAAAACTTTAACATCGGTAACTGAACCGTCACGTTCTACAACGAAAGTAACGAATACTGTACCCTGGATGCCACTTTCGCGAGCAATTGTAGGATATTTAATATTTTGAGCCAGGTACTTCTTTAAACCATCATCACCTCCATCAGGAAAAGATGGCATACTTTCTACTACCTGGAAGATTTCAGCTTCTTCAATTACCTCTTCTTTAGCGGCAGGAGGTACATAAGCCTCAACCTGAGTTGAAGCATCGATAGAAGCATCAATAGTAATATCATTATCAATCTGTACATCGTTATCAACGATATTGATAACGGTTGTTGATGGAGGAGGAGGAGGAGGAGCAACCTCAATCTTTTGTTGAGTCACCTGAATAATTTCCTCTGGAATATCGGTAACGGTGCGCTCTCCCATAGATATAACCTTCTTATCGTAGCTTTTGTATTCAAAACCTACGAGAACTAGACCTAGGGCAAGCACAAGTCCGATTTCTGTAAACAAAAACCTTCTTCTCTCAAGATCAGCTTTTTCTGTTTTCTTATCAATCATACCGTCAAGCAGTTAATAGGTGTCAATAATTGGTCTGCTAAAATACGCAGAAAATGGCATAGTTAGTATGTTTTACTGAAAAAATATCTTAACAATTGACCAAATAACCTCAAAATGAACGAAAAAACCGAAAAATCCAGATCTTAAGCCCAATGAAAATCTCATCCAAGAAGGTCTAACCAAACTTTAGACTACTTATTGCGATCTATATAAAAAAAGCCCTGCCATTAATGACAGGGCTCTGCAAAATCATCATTTATCCTTAGTGAGCTGTAGCAATTTCTGCATATGCAGTAGCATCTAGAAGCTCATCTAACTGTGTCGCATCAAGGAGTTCTACTTTAACAATCCAACCTTCACCATAAGGATCTTTGTTGATACTCTCAGGAGAAGATTCCAACTTCTCATTGAACTCTAAAATCTTTCCAGTCACAGGCATATAAATATCTTCTACTGTCTTAACGGCTTCGATCGTTCCAAAAGGTTCACCCTTTTCGATCTCTTCGCCTACCGTTTCAACCTCAACAAAAACGATGTCACCTAATTGACTTTGTGCAAAGTCTGATACACCAATATATCCAAATCCACCTTCTACACGAATCCACTCGTGATTTGGAGTGTACTTAACATTTGTGGGAATATTCATAAGGCTATTTTTTTGATTTTGATTTCAATCGAGCTACAAAATTAACCATTTTACATTTCAATCAACCATTATCCCTAAGTTTTTTATCCACCCTTTTTTATATGAGAATACTTAATCTGTCATTCTTAAATAGAAGGACTCCATCTTACCACAACTTACCTCTTTACTAATAAAACTAGCATCATTTTCACTCAAAATCCTCTAAATGGATGTTATGTAAAGAAATTGAAATATAGATAAAATTTGCGGGTTTTGCATATAACTCTTCATTGCAAAGTGAATGCCATATCTTTATCTCAACAGAGGTTAAACTAATCACGAAATTAAAGTCGTGGTAATCATGAGACCCCTCATAAAGTGGATTGACGACAGGATATCTGATCATCATATCAAATTGATTTAAATATAACAAAGCATGAATATCAAAATTCCAGGATTCATCAATCTCTTTTTGAACTCTTGCGCAAGTATTCTGATACTATTTCTCGGTCAAATCTTCATCAAAGCGCTTCTCTTACTCATAATCGCTAAATCTTACGATGCAAACTTAATGGTTATTAAAGGGAATTTCGATCTGGACATCCCTGTCACCTCATGGACAACCGACTTAGTCATGATTTTTTACTCCTCACCAACCATCATATCCATTTTACTAACCTCTCTATTGTTCTTACTACTTCCCACATTACAATCCTGTAATTCTTGCACCAGGCTTTGGTTATTATGGTCATTTTACATTTGTTGGACCGACTTTTGTTACTCCATTTTTTCGGGGGGACTAACCAAAGATGGGTTTGGATATGTATTTCAATACTTATATCTGTCAGAAACCTTCAACCTTATTTTAACACTTCTCTCGCTGTTTATAGTACCGTTGGCAGCATTAATTACAGGTAACCACCTATTGGAACTCCAGCGAGCATACTTTCCTAATTTGCACTATGGTAACAACAAAAAATTCATTCTCTCTACACTTATTCTGCCTTCAATCACAACATCAAGTCTTCTTCTAATGTTGCAATCAAATTTCAAGGTCACAAATAGTCTATCAATATTATTTCTACCTATTACAGTAATCCCATTTCTATTCGCAAGATCTGACTATATTCCTCCTTATGAGAAAACAATAAAAGATGAAACCATTAGCAATCACAAGGCTTTCTCAGCTGTCATTCTTTCGCTCCTAATCTATGTTGCCTTAATAGAAAACGACCTTAAATTGTAAAGCTCAGCTCATTCAATTTAAGGTCGCTTAGAAAATAGTATTATTGAGCCAGGGTAAATCTTAAACTGATTCCCCCTTTGGTTGTACTATTATTATACTGATTAGAGACATGAGGTTTATTAATCGTCTTATCAAAGAAGAACTTGATACTTAACCGCTGATTTAATTGATAATCGGCAGAAGTATTTAAAGTTATCACGTTTGTACCTGCAGATATCTGATTCAACTCTTCAGCTATTCTGCGTAAGATTGTCTTATTGTCTTTGATACTAAAATCTACTTTAAGATTCAAATCGCTTTTATACTTACTATTTCCTCCTCCACCAAAGGAGACTTGAAGATCTTTAATTCGATAGCCCAAGCCGATAACAAACTCCTTAGAAGTGACCTCTGTAATTTGATTATTACTAAAACTTAGAGCCAAATTCCGTGTCTGACGATATTCAGCTCGTGTAAGAATACTATTCTTCCAAGTCACATCAACCCCTACCAGAGGAACAAACTGCTCAGAAATGGAGATCTGAGTCATTTGGTATTGGGGGATATAATTATTAGCGTCATCAAGAATAGCCGGAGCATCATTCAATTCTTTATAGAGGACATTCGTAGCATAACTACTAACATTATAGGATGATCTATATCCATGCGAGATAGTAACATCTTTAAAATTATCCTTAAAGAATTCCAGTGACATCAATCCTTTATAGGTCACGCGCCAGTTAGGAATAGGGATACTTGGGAAAGGATTAAGAGAGACCTTACCGGGACTTTTACCTGTATAGGCAGCCAAGAAAGCGTAGTGTAAAACCTCTTGTGACGTTGGTCCATAACCGGTGGGGAACCCGGTTGAATCCACAATTGTATTACCATAATTAGGATTAGCGGCAGCTAATCTTTGTGCAATAGCTAATCTATAATTCTTGAAGTCATCAAATACAGAGGAGCTATTATCATCATTAACACCACTAAAAGCGGTACCAATAGTCATATAGCTCATCGTAAAACTACCACGGTCAATGACCGAGGTTGACTCATAATACCCATTAACACTTTGGAAATATTCAGAGTGATCTTTAGACATTGTCCTGTTTGCTGTAAGATCTATTTTCAGATCCTTGAAAGGCTCAAGAGTTGCTCTAAAGTTAAGATTAGTGGTATATTTTGTCATATACTGCCCATTAAAGAGAGTATCTTGAGTAATCCAACCATTCTGTGCAGCCCTGTATCTTAGATCATCATCTTGTATGCCAAATACGAAGCCTAATCCGGGCGTAGAGGCACTAAAATTATTCCCTAAGTAGGTAGGTTCAGGGGTTAGCCCTGGCATCAGAGTTCCATTCTGTTCAGAATAGCTGATCGTTGCATCTCTAACCATCATAGCAAAACGGATAGCCCCTTCACCAATAATCTTCAAATAATCGACTGAAGGTTTTTTATTGGTAGAATCATTATTAGCTACGTTAGGCTGAGGCTTATTTTGACCAGGTTTAGGGGCACCAGGCTTACGGTTCAGTGTAGTTTTTTGATTTTGATTTAATCGTTTTAAATAGGGTATTTGATTATAGAGTGTAACGAACTTAACCGTTCCATTTATTTGGATGGTATTTGTGTTTTCAGCAGTATTTCCTAGTATCTCCTGTTGACTCAATGGCGTAGCACTCCAGGTATAACCTCCCTGATAACGAGCTGTTGCATTTAAGAAGTCCAGATAGGGGAGCTTGTTGATGGGAATGGTATAATTAACATTTACCTGCTGAGTATACCTATTCATTCTTCCAAAACTACCCAATTGCTTTAAAAGATAGTCACGCTTCTCTTGGGCTGTATAACCATAGTCATCATGGTCAACAGAACCTGGGCGTTCATCAACTACAGCACTCGCAATGGCATTGTACTCTAGTTTCAAAGATGTAGCCAAATCATATTTAAAGTCATAATTTCTTGTCCATAAAAATGACTTTAAATAGGTAGCCGGAAGTATAATATCTCCCTCACTCTTGATACGTAACTTACGCTCGGTATACTCTCTATTAAGCTCTGTTCTAAAAGCAAACATTCTAGGTAATGGATAGAAATTAAAATCCCTTAACAGCTGAAATGCTTTACCTTTTTGAATCAATCCAAAACGGCTAAATGGCTTTATATTGGGAGCTTGTATGCTATAATTATAACCAAATCCCGCTCTATATTGTAACTTATTATCATACTCCAAATCAATATTTCTCTTCTTTGTAGTGCTATAAGTTCCACTAATATCAAAGTTTTCTATATCCCAAGGCATAGGTTTTTGAGTTGTACCTACTCGCTCCTTCCTTACGTTGAGCAAACTTATATTGGTTCGTTGAACGTAATCTTGTGCAATGCGCTTAATACTATCTTTCTCGGCTGAAGTGCGATAGCTATCTAGAGCATCAGATAATTTAACATCGGGATCTAGTGGATTATATTGCGGATTACTAATAGCTGTTGAATAGTCAACATGAAGAGGGATCTTTATACCAAGATCATCAGGGAAGAACTTACCTAGCTGAAGATTAGTTGAAAGATCAAAATTTGTAATAGCATCTTTCTGTCTTTCATTAGTCTTCTGTTCAATACTTCCAAAACCGGGAGTCGAATGAGATCCGGCGATTGCAATATTACCTAAGTCAGCCAAGGTAGCCGTAAACCTTGTAGTTGCAGCCCACCCTTGTTGATCTACAAAATCAGTTAGTCGTAACTCATTAACCCAAATCTCAGCACTTTTAGCATTTCCATCATCGGCCGATTGCAAGGAACTGCGTTTTGGATTACGAATACCTATCATGATAGCCTTAACATCTGATAAACTAGGTGATCCAAGAATCGTAATCTTGTTTTTACCATCATAAACTACATAAGGGCTACTTGTAGTAGTACCACTTGTGACATCTCTAATCTCAGTATTTCGATCTAATTTCAGGCTAACTAGTTTCTCTAGATTAATATCAAACCTATTCGACTCAGGCCATATATCATCTGCATTAGTTGTACTAAAAGGAGTAAAACTCAGAGGGATTTCATACTCATAGTAGTTCTCTGTAAAGTCAGCACCCAGCCTGATAAATATAGTAAGATCACCATAATTATTAGCCGGCATCGTCTCAATGTTCTCGGCATGAACGAACATCTTCATCCTTTTATACTGACGGAAGTCGAACCCAGTGGTTTTATAAGCTGCTCTGGCATCCCCATCTTGCAGCTCTTTAATTCGTAAAACCATCGCTTGCTCATTCAAACGAGTATAATTGGTTGTCCCATAATTAATCTCCTGTTCAATACCAGGCGGAATTTTATAGGGAACCGGAGACCTAGAGCTATTCTCTTCCACATTCACCGAAGAGAGTTCAAACTTTGTACTACTTTGGTCATCTATAGGGATATACTCCCCACCAGCAAGTAACTCATATTTATATCTTCTCCACTCCCCTCTTACTAAATCGAGTGAGGCCAGACGTACAACCACCGGCTTCTGCCAGTTTTTAAAATACATCCTCATAAAGCGGATGGACTTAAAATCCTTGATATTGCCAACTACTTTATTAAACTCACTTACGGGAATCTTGAATTGATACCATTTAACTTTCGAGACTGTACCATTCTCCAGTGTACCAGATGAAGCCAAACGTTGATCGGCAATGAAGTTTTCGCCATTCTCCATCTGATCGGGTCTAAGGGTGAGCTTATACTGGAAGTAGCGCTCATCTTCAGAAAGAGTATTATCCTGGTTTATATCTTCAACATTGGGAAGATCAGAATATCTTGCAGAATAGTTAGTGGTTCCATCAGAGATAGGACTATTCCCTTCAGCTCCGTTATACTTAACATAACGCTCCAGAATACTACTGTATTTAGAGTCCCCATCATAGTCTGACCCGAAAAAGAAATGGAAATTGTCACTTGATGGATCATCAAAAGCACTTGCATAGGCTTCTGAGCCGGCACCATGCAGACTTGCAATTCTCTCAAGAAAATTAGTTTGGAAGAAGGTTCTCTCATCTTCATCTCTTAAGCCCTCATAACCAACATCCTGATATTGTCGAGCATCAGCATTATTATCAAAAGCATTAACCAGAGATTGTAATTTTGGTACTCTTCCCCAAACAGTAGTATCTATATCGATAGGGGTAGCGGTGGTAGGTAATCCATTCTCGAAACTCTTACGGCCATCTCTAAGTATATCCTCAGAGATCTCCCCGAGATTAAAATAGACATCACCCCCAGGATTATTTGGATCATCAGCAAATGGATCCATCATCCAGAATTCGATGTATTCTACGTTTGTTGCCTCAAAATCTGTTGACTCCATTTTTCTCATGATACCACCCCAGCGTGATTGTGGTTCATTAAGTTCTCCATTTGCAGCAACGCCATAGCTTAATCCCGGAACGGCTGCCACATCATAGTTGTAGGGGCCACGCATGGACGGTAAAAAGTGAAGATTCATCACATTCACCGACGTATTGATATTATTATTTAGATCTTTATTAGGAAATAGCTCTTGTTGCAAAACTTGTCGAACCGCATTTTGAGAGACCTCATCTTTGCTAATATTAGTTGGACGATTTCCCCCACTTCTAGTATAGAAATCTTCACTTACACGATACCAACTCAATTTTGCTCTATTAAAGCCGTAAGCTAAACCTGTTCCCTGTGCCGCTTCTGGGAACATTCCCTGTTCGGTTTGGCCTTGAGGAGTGCTGGCCATATACCAACTAAAGGGCTGATTGAGATCAATTTTTGTTTGAGATCCCTCGAAATCATCCACATAGGAGGTTCCTTCGCTGCCAATTGCTTTACTATGACCCGGTATAAAATGGGCGAATTCGGCCACAACACTCACCTTTGAAGGCGCCTTTGTTTCAATACCCGGCAATTTGTCTATCATACGGGTCAACCATTGAGATTCTTGTTGCCAAGAGAGATTCATACCCCACAAGGTGTTACTTATAGGATCATCACCAATGATTGTTTTTTGAGTAAGTGGCCTCTCCGTCAAATTGATAACCGTAGCACCAACAACAAAATCTTTATTAATCTGGTGATCTACATGCAAACCAAGATAAGTCTTCGACTGAATTGAGAACATCGAATTACTTTCAAGCGAGATATTAATAGGTGTTCCACTAGCCAGAAGAGCCTCATTAATAATCTTAACTCTACCTAGTGTATAATCAACCGTATAATCAACATTTTCAGTTAAAGGCACTCCACCCATAGTCACTTTGACAGATCCTTGAGGTACATTAATAGCATTTAACGAAATCTCACTCGAAGAAGAAGACTTGTAAGAACCCTCCAAAATGAATTTATTCTTGTCAGGATATTGTTGAGCACCTACCTTAGTAAGGGTATAGAGAGAGTCATAGCAATATTGATCCGCTAATTGGTCGTTTCCTAACATCTTTCGAAGATGACTACCAAAAGGTTCCAACACGGGAAAGTAGACCCGACCATTCGAGCTATTGATGGTACCTCCATTGAGAGCAGCGCCATCAATAAAGTCAAAGATCCCATCGGTTACAAGAGTTGTATCTATAAGTATCCTATTGAGTTGCGCATCCAGGTTATCAAGATTCATCACTTGAAGCAAGGGCAAACCAGCAATCCTTCCTGCGTTGATATAACCTGTTGGTACTCCATTATTACTTCCTGAATATAGAATATTCAAGATAAAATCGGAAGAATTGATCTGATAAGAGCCGATAGCATATACATTCTTCATCATCAATTTCCAGATCGGAATACGAGGGTTGAGTGAAGTACTCTTAAGAAGCTTTACCATTAGGGCACTGGGTGCAGTAACCCCTCCGTCAGAGAATTCACCTACTTGATATACAGTAGTATCTCCCGATCTTGTATACTGATAAGCAATTGCTAAAGTCTGATCAGAGTTGATCGTAGTATTTAGCGAAATAAAACCAAGCCTAGCATTGACAGAGTATTCAGTAGAATTAAGTTTTCTTGCACTCTCAACTTTTTCAAAATCCACGCTAGCAGTATACCCCCTTGATTTCAGGTAGTTTGATACTCCATTGATATTTCTAACCTGGTTTAGATCTAAGGAAGAAAAAAGAGTATTTGCCTTATTACTAGGCAGTGTATTCCAACCACCAATCGGTAAGATATCTGGATTATACGGATCAGGCTCACCCATATCCTGAAAAGCCACAATATTTCTATTGTCAGTAACGGCGGCACCAATATTGGTGACCCAAACCTCCACCTTCGTTATGTTAATATCAGAGGCAACTATAGGTAATTGGGCAAGTGCCTTCTCGTAATTATCTCTGAAGTATTGAGCCATGAAGAAGTGTTTATTCTCTTCATAAGCATCCGCTTTAATTTTAAACTTACTCGTTTGAGCTCCCCCTTGAACCTGGATAGAGGTGGTTTGACTCTCTTGTTGAGAGACAACTGCAGTAACAGAGGTCCTTCCGAACTGTAATTTTGATTTTATTCCAAAAAGGCTTTGAGAGCCTTGGATAAGAGTAGAGTTAAGTGGCAGGTTTACATTTCCAACCTCTATTAACTTAATTATCTCATCCTCTTTACCTTCATATTTTAGTTGTAGTTTATTATCAAAAGAGAATGATGATTCTGTATTATAGTTTGCCTTAAACTCGATTTTATCTCCAACCTTAGCAACCACGTTCATTTGAATCTTCTCTTGGAAGTCGAAGTTAGTCACTCTACGTTGACGACTATTCAGAGAGGGGTCATCTCTAAAGTTAGAGGTAACACCAAAGATCAATTCAGCCGATCCACTAGGTCTGATGTCAATTTTACTACCCCCGAAGATTCGATCAAAAGTCTCGCCTCCGATATAAATAGAAGGGATGATACCATCACTTTTGGCTCCTGAGGTCGTTTTAGCTTTCTCTTTCCAGTAGCTATGAAGAGATCTTTTTGCGTCTAAATCTTGATATTCTTTGAAGTCAAAGACCTGAGGATTCCGATAATCTATCTCACCAATCTTTTCCTTTTGGATATAACTCTTTGTTTCGGGGTCGTATTCAACGGTGGTGGTGATATTTGAAGGCTGTTTTAAAAACAGGGGGTGATTAGGGGATTCATCCACACCCTGAATCGTTGATTTATCTTTAAAAGGATATGGTAAAGGGTTGTTGGTATCAGGAACAACAACAGATGAAACCTCTGGTAACGGCATTAACCACTGTTCGGGAACAGCAGCCGTGATAAGGCCAACCATTGCAAAAACAGCAATAATCAAGGGAAGCCGTAAAAAGTTATATGTTGATTTTTTCAACAGAGACCCGGTTTAATAGTTTTACAATATCTTCAAAGCTTCTCGTATCAGATCTTCAACTCGTTGGTGACTGCCTGAACGTTGGATTACTTTATCTAGAGCTTTCTCGGCATTGGGTTTAGAAAAACCCAAGACCACCAAAGCGGATAACGCTTCTTGGCGCATAGTATTGTATGAGGTGTCAACTTTATCATAAGCCGACGGCTCTTTCAAAACTTTGTCCTTTAACTCAACAATAAGGCGTTGTGCAGTCTTAGCTCCAATGCCTTTTATTCTTTTCAAAAGGTTCTCATTTCCTTGAGCTATTCCGGCAATGAGTTCTGAAATAGACATAGAGGATAGTATAATAAGAGCTGTATTTGCTCCTACCCCATTGACAGATATAAGATATCTGAAAACTCTACGTTCCTCCTCACTGGAAAAGCCAAACAAGAGATGAGCATCCTCTCTCACAATCTGGTGTACCAACAGTTTTACCTGTTCTCCTTCCTTTAATACCCCAAAAGTTTGCAGACTGATATGCACTTGATAGCCAACTCCTGCACACTCAATTACAGCAATAGTGGGGCTTAAGTCGCTAACAATTCCTTTCAAATATGCAAACATCGGTATCTATTATATTACTTTTGAGGTAATCAAGCTTTTATATCAGACTACACCAACAAGCAAAAATAAACAAATTCCTTCTTTTTTTACTATACAATCTTTTTCACAGATCAACTTATCGAAATCATAATCATCATCAATATAAATTAAACAACCATGGAGCCTACATTTGACCGTTCAGAATTAATAAAAGACGCACTAACTTATCATGCAGCAGGGCGCCCCGGGAAAATCGAAGTTAAACCAACGAAGCCTTATCATACCCAAAGAGAACTCTCTCTGGCATACTCCCCTGGCGTTGCACAACCATGCCTTGAAATCCAAGCCAATCCCGATGATATCTATAAATACACGGCTAAAGGAAACCTTGTAGCTGTTATAAGCAATGGCACAGCGGTGCTAGGACTTGGCGATATTGGTGCCGATGCTGGTAAGCCTGTCATGGAGGGGAAAGGACTCTTATTTAAAATCTACGCCGATATTGATGTTTTCGATATAGAAGTCAATGAAAAAGATCCTGATAAACTTATTGAAATAGTCAAAGCCATCAGTCCAACGTTTGGAGGTATTAATCTTGAAGATATCAAAGCCCCTGAATGCTTTTATATTGAAGAACGGCTCAAAGCCGAGCTTAACATCCCTCTGATGCATGATGACCAACATGGAACTGCCATTATTACCTCCGCAGGCCTGCTCAATGCTTTAGAAATAACAGGCAAAAGCATAGATAAAATAAGAGTTGTTGTCAACGGAGCCGGTGCTTCCGCAATCTCATGTACCTCATTGTATGTTCAATTAGGTGTTAAGAAAGAGAATATTTTAATGTTTGACTCGAAAGGCCTTATACATAGTTCGCGAAGTGATCTTAATACTCAGAAACTACAATTTGCTACTCATCTTCCCCCATGCTCCCTTGAAGAAGCCCTGGTTGGAGCCGATGTCTTTTTAGGCCTATCTATCGCTGGTGCCCTTAAAAAAGAGTGGCTTAAAGGCATGGCACACAACCCTATTGTCTTTGCCCTCGCTAATCCAAACCCCGAAATAGGATACTTTGAAGCGAAAGAGATCAGGCCCGACACCATAATCGGTACAGGTAGATCTGACTTCCCTAATCAGGTAAATAATGTACTCGGATTCCCTTACATCTTTAGAGGTGCTCTGGATGTTAGGGCAAGTAAAATAAACGAACCTATGAAACTAGCCGCAGCGAAAGCTCTCTCTGAGCTAGCCAAAGAACCGGTGCCTGATGAGGTCCTAATGGCCTACGGACTAGAAAGTTTGAAATTCGGGGCTGACTACATCATTCCAAAACCAACTGATCCAAGACTTATTGAAAGAGTAGCACCAGCGGTAGCCAAGGCAGCCATTGAATCAGGTGTTGCCAAAGAACCTATCACTGATTGGAAAGTCTACATCGATAAGTTGCAACGAAGAATGGGACACTCTAACCCCCTAATCAGACACATAAGAACAAGAGCTCAACAATATCCGCAGCGAATTCTATTTGCTGAAGCTGAAAACTATAAAATTCTCAAAGCAGCTGAGATTGTTAAGACTGAAGGAATTGCCATCCCAATTCTAATGGGTAATCGAGTAACGATTAATCGAGTCGCTAAAGAACACGAGATCAACATAGACAACCTTGAGATTATTGATTGCAGGAGCGATGAAGAGTGCCCAAGAAAAGAACAAATGGCTTTGGCATTATGGAAACAGCGTCAACGAAAGGGACTTACAATCGCTCAAGCCCTTGAATTAATGCAGCAAAAGAACTATTTCGGTTCGATGTTAGTTAACTTTGGAGAAGCCGATGGCATGATCAGTGGATTAACCAATACCTATCCGCAAACCATCAGACCCGCTTTGCAAGTTATAGGCAAAAAACCAGAATGGACTGTTGTAAGTGGAATGTACATTCTAAGTACAATTAAAGGAATGCTATTTTTCGCAGATACAACAGTGAATATGAATCCTACCGCTGCACAATTGGTCGAAATCACTTTACAAAGTGCAGAAGCGGTGCGAAACTTTGGATTCACCCCCCGTATTGCTATTGTCTCCTACTCAAATTACGGATCGGTGAAGGGAAGAGTGCCTAACCTCGTTCAAGAAGCCGTCGCAATACTCCACAAAAACCATCCTGAGCTAATTGTAGATGGAGATATACAGGCTGACTTCGCTCTCAATTCCACAAAACTCAAAGAGCACTTCCCCTTCTCAAAACTGGCTGAGAGCGGTGCTAATACCCTAATATTCCCATATCTAACCGCTGCTAACACCGCCTATAAACTCGTTAAGGAACTAACTGATCAAGATCCTATTGGCCCTGTGCTCAACGGACTAAACAAATCTGTACATATCTTGCAAATGGGCAGTACCGTATCAGAAATCGTGAATATGGCCACCATCGCTGCCGTCGACTCAATCTGGAAAAAAGGACTCCCAGCAGGATCTAATGATCAACTTTTAAAAAGAAACGAACGTCAATTGATAGATAATCAATAAAAAATGAATTTAATTCCGGATTTCTAAAACAATTCACTTTTTAAATTTGTTAAATTTGTCGAAAATTTTGGTAATCTGCTGCTCTTAGAACCAAAAGTTCAGATTGTATCAGATTACCAAACTTTTTATTTTAAATCCACAACCTCAATAAACATAAATTAAATCATCAAACTATGGTCAACCGCCTGGAAACCATTCGCACTGAAATCAAGCAGTACGGATTCGATCAAATTGACGAGCTTTATTACAACCTCAGTTACGATGAACTCTTTAAACACGAAACTGATCCCAGTCTCGAAGGATTCTCGAAAGGTTTTGTTACCAATACCGGAGCAGTAACTGTTGATACCGGGATCTTCACAGGAAGATCTCCTAAAGACAAATATATCGTCGAAGAAGAGACCTCAAAAGAAAACATCTGGTGGAAAACAGCCGGAAGAAAATCTTCTGATAACAAACCGGTTAGTGAGGAAGTCTGGACAGACCTTTATGGATTGGCTGTAAAGCAACTCAATGGCAAGAAACTATACGTCATGGATGGCTTCGCCGGTGCTAACCCTGATACTCGTCTTAAGATTCGTGTTATTACCGAAGTAGCTTGGATGGCACACTTCGTCAAAAACATGTTTATCAGACCAGAAGAACATGAACTGGAGAACTTTACTCCTGATTTTGTAATGCTGAATGCATGCAAGACTAATGATCCTGAATGGGAAAAACATAAGCTAAACAGTGAAGTTTTCGTAGTCTTCAACCTAAAAAAGAAGCTTGCTGTTGTTGGGGGTACCTGGTATGGTGGCGAGATCAAGAAAGGTTTCTTTAGCATCATGAACTACTATTTGCCTCTTAAAGGAATTGCTGCCATGCACTGTTCCGCAAACGTTGGCAAAGAGGGCGATGTTGCCATCTTCTTTGGCTTAAGCGGAACTGGTAAAACCACTCTTTCTGCTGATCCAAAACGCTACCTTATTGGAGATGACGAACATGGATGGGACGACAACGGTGTTTTCAACTTCGAAGGAGGTTGCTATGCTAAATGTATCAACCTAAGTAAGGAGAATGAACCCGATATTTACAATGCAATCCGTAGAGATGCTCTACTAGAAAATGTCGTCTTCGATGAGCAATCAGGGGCAATCGATTTTGCCAGCAATGCCAAGACCGAGAATACCCGTGTATCGTATCCAATCTATCATATCGACAATATTGTTAAACCCATCTCTAAGGCAGGTCATGCAAAGAAAGTTATCTTCTTGACTGCTGATGCCTTCGGTGTTCTTCCTCCCGTTTCCAAATTAACTCCTGAGCAGACCATGTACTACTTCTTAAGTGGTTATACTGCTAAGGTAGCCGGTACAGAGAGAGGCATTAAAGAACCATCGCCCGCTTTCTCAAGCTGTTTTGGTGCAGCCTTCTTATTACTCCATCCGACTGCTTATGCACGCGAATTGGCAAAGAAGATGAAAGAGCATGGTAGCACAGCATATCTGGTTAATACCGGATGGATTGGTGGCCCATATGGCACCGGAAAACGTATCGACATCCCATCAACCCGAGCTATTATTGATGCCATTCTTGATGGATCTATTGATAACGCAGAATTCGAAACCATCCCATTCTTCAACCTCTCAATACCCAAATCTGTAAATAACGTAGACTCTAAGTTACTAAACCAACGTAACTTATGGCCATCAGCACAAGAATGGGATAATGCCGCTCGCGACCTAGCTGCTAAGTTCATTGCCAACTTCGAAAGTTTCACTGATAATGAAGATGGTAAAAAACTTGTTGGTGCTGGCCCAATTATTGCATAAATTTGCAAAGAATGTGAGTATGGGGTTAACAATGGGGCTTTTTAACTGTTTAAAAACAAAACATTTATTTTAAAGCCCATATATGAACAAGATTACAGTAATTGGAGCAGGCAACGTTGGTGCAACCGTTGCCAATGTTATTGCTCATAAAGATCTGGCCCGCGAGGTCATTCTGGTCGATATTAAGGAAGGCGTAGCCGAAGGCAAAGCACTTGATATCTGGCAGACCGCTTCTATCAATAACTTCAATTCTCGAGTAATTGGAGTTACTAATGATTATCTCCGCACTAAAGGCTCAGACATTATCGTGATCACTTCAGGCCTTCCGCGTAAACCAGGAATGAGCCGTGATGACCTCATCAAAACCAATGCAACCATCGTTAAAGAGGTGACTGAAAAGGCCATCCTCTATTCTCCTGAAGCTATCATCATCGTGGTTTCAAACCCTCTGGATGTTATGACTTATACCGCCTTCAAAGCCGCCAGAAAACACTCTCGCAAAGTCTTTGGTATGGCAGGTATTCTTGATACCGGTCGCTATAAAGCTTTCCTTGCTGAAGCTCTTGATGTATCCCCAAAAGATGTTCATGCTCTTCTATTAGGTGGCCATGGTGACACAATGGTTCCTCTACCCCGATATACCTCTATTAATGGGATCCCCGTTTCTGACCTTTTAGGTAAAGATGTCTTAGATAAAATCGTGGAAAGGACTCGTAAGGGTGGTGGCGAATTGGTTAACCTTATGGGAACCTCAGCCTGGTATGCCCCTGGCGCTGCTGCTGCTCAAATGGTTGAAGCCATTGTCGACGACCAAAAAAGAGTCTTCCCGGTATGTGCTTACCTCAACGGAGAGTATGGCATCAACAACATCTACCTCGGCGTTCCCGTTAAACTTGGTAGAAATGGTATTGAAGAAGTCATCGAGATCAAACTCAATGAGGAGGAAATGAAACAACTTCATGCTTCAGCAGCCGCTGTCAAAGAGACAATGGATGTCTTGGATGGAATGGGGCTATTCGAAGAATAACCTCCCTACTCACCAATCATAGAAAAGAGGGCACCTTAATACAGTGCCCTCTTTTTGTATTTACCAGATTATACCAGTATTGACATCACCTCTTCGCTTCCCCTTCGCTTCCCCTTCGCTCCTTCTCCATACAATTAACCCCAAACCAAACAAAATCGCAGGAACAGTATGCTAGTCCTCCTCAATATTTCTCCCATTTTAACCATTCAAAAAAGAGTCTTGAACGAAGAAAGAGCGAAGGGGAAACGAAGGGGAAGCGAAGAGATGATCATCTTTAGGAAAGAAATCCAAAGGCATTGATGAAATGATAACCAGACAATATAGCTTGATGCTCTGGTCTGTTCGATTGAATTTAGCTACCTTTGTATTCTGTAGCAAAAACAGCTAACAATTTTAATTTTAGATTACTATGTCAGAAAAAGTATTAAGCAAGTTGAAACCGGGTGTTGTAACTGGGCGTGATGTCCAAGAGTTATTCCGTATTGCCCGTGCTGGTGAATTTGCCATCCCTGCTGTCAATGTTGTCAGCAGCAATTCTATTACAGCTGCTTTAGAAGCTGCAAAGCTTGTTAATTCTCCAATCATTATTCAATTCTCAAATGGAGGAGCTAGTTTTATGGCTGGCAAAGGGTTGAGTAATGAAGGAGAAAGAGCTAGTATCGCCGGTGCTATAGCAGGAGCTAAAATGGTTTGGCAAATTGCCGAGATGTATGGCGTTCCTGTATTACTTCACACTGACCATGCAGCTAAAAAACTTCTTCCTTGGATAGACGGTTTACTTGATGCTGGAGAAAAATTTTTCGCTGAAACGGGAAAACCACTCTTCAGTTCTCATATGCTTGACCTCTCTGAAGAGAGTTTAACCGAGAATCTGGATATCTGTGAGAAGTATCTTACCCGTATGTCAAAAATGGGAATGACTCTTGAGATTGAATTAGGAGTTACCGGTGGTGAAGAAGATGGCGTAGACAACTCAAATGTTGATAATGCCAAACTTTACACTCAGCCCGAAGAAGTGGCTTATGCCTACGAAAGATTAAGCAAGATAAGTGATCAATTCACTATTGCCGCATCTTTTGGTAACGTTCACGGAGTCTATAAACCAGGTAACGTTCACTTGAATCCAGTCATTCTGAATAACTCTCAGAATTATATCCAACAGAAATTTAACACCGCCGCCAAACCGGTCAACTTTGTATTTCATGGAGGCTCTGGCTCATCAAGAGCTGAGATCAGGGAGGCCATCAGCTATGGTGTTATCAAAATGAATATCGATACCGATACCCAATGGGCTACATGGGAAGGGGTAATGAACTTCTACAAAAAATATCAAGGTTATCTGCAAGGACAAATCGGAAATCCTGAAGGAGATGATAAACCAAACAAGAAGTATTATGACCCAAGAAAATGGCTCAGAGAAGGCGAAGTCAGCATGACTAACCGATTAAAAATCGCCTTTGAAGATCTAAATGCAATCGACAGAAATTAATGATAATTTAATTTCTCTACTATAGAAAGGGTCATCATGGTCGACATGATGACCCTTGTTTTTTACTAACTTGCAGCCCCTATAACAGGAACATGGATTTTTTAAAAGGTATTCTTTTTGGACTTACTCTGGCAATAAGTTTTGGCCCTGCCTACATGACCATGATGCAAGTGACCCTGAGAAGAGGCTTGGCAGGTGGTTTCTATGTGGGTACAGGTATTTTATTGACTGATATAGTCTTGATGATAGCAACTTTTGAGGGTTTTAGTCTTCTTTTAAAGTCTCTTACTCATGAGTCGTTTTTTGTCCTTTTCAGTGGCCTCATTTTAATAATCTATGGCCTCTATTCGATTGTTAAACCCAATAAAGTGACGGTCACGCAAAAATCAATTGAGAACCCCATAAGTCAAAAACCGTTCCTCTTGATTATAAAAGGAGCCATCATCAATCTAGGGAATCCTTTAAATGCTGTCTTTTGGGCCGGTTTAGCCGGAATGGCTTTAGGTACGGGTTCTTCTACCCTACTCTCTCGAGTCAGTCTTATGGGAGGGATTTTTCTTATCGCTACTATTTCCACCATACTAAAATGCTATCTAGCCTTATGGATATCTAAAAAAACAAGCCCCCGGTTAGTTGTAAGAATTCAACAACTAACAGGGAGCGTGATTATGCTAGCAGGTATCTGGATAATCTTTAGTGCCTTAATCGCTTCATCAAATTAATTAATCCATTGGTAGAGGGATCATGAGAATTAACTTTCTCATCACCGAATAGCTCCGGAAGTATTTTATTAGCAAGTTGTTTTCCTAGTTCTACACCCCACTGATCAAAACTATAGATATTCCAGATGATCCCTTGAGTAAATATTTTATGCTCCCACATAGCCACCAACTGTCCCAAAACACGAGCATTCAATGCTGGATAGAGAATAGATATTGATGGAATGTTTCCCCTGAATACTCTGTATGGCAAAACTCTGCTTATTGTTTCCGGAGATTCCCCTTTTGCTTCCATCTCCAATCTCACCTCCTCAGCGCTTTTGCCAGTCATTAGAGCTTCAGATTGGGCAAAAAAGTTCGACAACAATAATAGATGATGATTTGATGGATCTTTCAACGGATTTGCTGCGGCAAGAAACGTGCATGGAACCACTTGTGTTCCTTGATGGATTAATTGATAAAAAGAGTGTTGACCATTAGTGCCGGGTTCACCCCAAACGATAGGGCTGGTTGGATAATAGATCTCTTCACCGGTTCTATCAACAAATTTCCCATTACTCTCCATAACCGCCTGCTGTAAATATGCCGGAAAACGATCCAAATATTGATCATAAGGCAATACCGCTTCAGTGCTACAGCCAAGAAAGGAGGTATAAAAAATGGAGTAAAGTGCCATTATTACCGGTATATTGCTCTCAAATGGAGCCTCACGAAAATGAGTATCCATTGAATAAGCTCCTTCAAGTAAGGCCTCAAACTGATCAAACCCAACATAAATAGCTATGCTTAATCCAATAGCCGACCAAAGGGAAAACCGACCTCCAACAAAATCCCAAAAACAAAACATGTTTTTTGTATCAATTCCAAAATCTGCAACTGCCTTCGTATTGGTTGAAATAGCAACAAAATGCTTTGCTACATCCTCAGTTGTTCCATGCTGTAAAAACCAAGCTCGTGCCGATGTAGCATTAGCCATTGTCTCCTGAGTAGTAAACGTCTTCGAGGCAATCAAAAACAGGGTTGTTTCTGGATTCAATCTCGAAACAGTCTCCATTAAATGACTTCCATCGACATTGGAAACAAAATGAACATTTAATCCCTCTTTTGCATAATGCGCCAAAGCCCGACAAACCATCACCGGCCCAAGATCGGAGCCCCCTATGCCAATATTAACAATATCTGTAATCGGCTTCCCTGTATAACCTTTCCACTCTCCCGAACGAACCCGCTCAGAAAACTCCTTCATTTGAGACAAAACCGCCCTAATCTCTGGCATTACATCCACTCCATCCAAATAAACAGGCTTAGAGCCACGATTACGTAGTGCCGTATGAAGTACAGCCCTATCTTCCGTAACATTGATCTTTGCCCCTTCAAACATCTTTATAATGGCATCCTCAAGTCCGGTCTCCTTCGCTAAAGCAATCAAACTTTTAAAATTCTCTTCTGTAAGATGAGACTTAGAAAAGTCAACATATAAATCCTCAAATGACCTGGAAAATCGTTCAACTCTATCTGGATCTTCAACAAACAACTCTTTAATTGATAAAGCACCATCCATTGCAGCACTTTCTACTAGCTCCTGCCAAGCCTTTGTGGTAACAGGATTAACACTCTTAAGCATACTTGCCATAAATCAATATTTGATTGTACAAAAATACAAAACCCCGAACTGATTATAACAGTGCGGGGTTTCAAAGAGTTAATTATTTATACGATGTGATCTGGTTATTGTTAAAAAAATATCCAATTCAAGAAACTATCCCTGACCGATTTGAATATTTCTTACCATTAAAACCTCACTTCGTTATAACGGATTAACAGTGTATACAATTTGGGATTGAAGAGCCAGACCTACCAAATTAACAGGCAGTGGACCACTAAGAATACCATAAATGCCAACATAAAAGACACCATTTGATACCATACTATTGATCCCTGTCTCATCTACAATAAAAGTTATAGTACTACTCCCAGAAGAGAAAGTAGCTGTATGAGCAACCTGAACACCTCCAGCTAACGTTGGAGAGGTTGAAACGACTATACGAGCCGAAGATAACCAATCAAAGGTTACTCCTTCAGGAGAATCAATGGTTAGCTGCACCATCGTAAATGAAGAATTTTGAATATCCGCCTCATCAACTCCATAATGTGAAAACACACTGTCAATGTTTACAACGGCAGGAAAATACCCCAACAACACTTCACTTCCTCCCATCTTAAGGGCAGGACTTACTATTGCACTGTCTAAAGTAAACTTATAGTCGGGAAGGTTTGTACGAACATCAAAACTAGCCAAATCCTTTACCTTATCACATCCAGCGGTTACCATCAATAGTGCAGAAACCAGCAAAAGCAAACTAAAAGCAATTCTTTTCATAAACGTTGTTCATTAGTTAGTTATTCAATTTTAGACTCACAAATGTAATACAACTATGCACTTAAAAACAAGTAACATATGTCATATATAAGTTTATCTCCACATCTTATCTCCTTTTCTAGACTTATTCACGGTAAAAATGCTGAATAATCGGATCAGATGCCCTACGTAAACCGTTCCATTCAAAATTCAAGATTCTTAGTTCAAATACCATTCTGAAAATCATCTTTAGTTACGCAGTCAGAGCTATTACTTCTTAATACAAAAATTCACAACATAACCTGAATCAATCTAACAGATCAGTCTAACCGCCTTATACTCATCCGTCAAAAGCCTTACCTTTGCAAAAAAAAACCGCCTCGTATCAGAGGCGGTATATGCAAAAACCAAAACCAAAAACCAAATATGTATGTTTAAATTTATCTTTGTCAAGTAGAAGTATTAGCTTCTCTTACAAATGTAATCAAAGGCAATTCCAAATTTTGTTAAAGGAATCTAATTTTTGTTAATAAACCTTAACTAAGAAAAAGAATTAATTAACTGATGACAAGACGACTGATCTTTACAATAATTATATTGATGAGCACTGCTTTAATAGGGCTGATGATCATTCAAATATACTGGATCAAGAGTGCCCATTATGCTCGTGAGGCTTCATTTAAAAGATCAGTTGATGAGGCAATGTCAGCTATCGTCTCAAAAATAGAGAAGCTTGAGGCCGTTCAACGGCTAAGAACCTATAAAGAGAGTGCCAGTTTATACAGAAAGGCTGATTCTTTAACTTTTTTAATTGACATTCGCATTGACCAACTTGCCAACCAGCAGCCTGATCTATCGAAAAAGGAGAGAGAAAAACTGAGCAAACTGATGAAATCTCAGATACTCAATCAAAGTCGTAAATGGAGGCCTATTCAAGGCATTGATTCAGTTCTTATCGATACCACTCATCTGAATTCCGCAGGCAAAGAGGAGGCTCCTGCTCTATTGCAAGCATCAAACACTCAAAAAGACACCTTGCTTGCTATTCTCAATATGAAACGTAATAAAGTGCTTGAGGAGTTACAACGCAGATCATTCATTGTGAATGAAGTATTTCATGACTTTATGGGAAACCGATCCTCTCTGCCTGTTGAAAAAAGAATCCATCCTGCACTACTAGACTCTCTTATTAACACAGAATTAGAGTCAAGGGGAATCAATACAGCCTATGAATATGGCGTTTATGTCCCTGATAGAAATCTATTAACCCTGCAGCGTACTGGCGACTTCCCCGAGAAATTACTCTCACTGGGGTTTGCACTACCCCTGTTCCCAAACGAAACATCCAATACTCCTTCATACTTATTACTCTATTTTCCTAATGAATCACGATTCTTACTCACCCAACTCTGGTGGATGTTACTTCTGAGTGTAACCCTCATGTTTGCTATCGTCTTCGCCTTCTCATACACCATTATTGCCATCATTAGACAGAAAAAACTCCATGAGATGAAAAACGATTTCATCAACAACATGACTCATGAGTTTAAAACGCCTATCAGTACGATTTCTCTAGCTTGCCAAGCCTTAAGTGACAAAGAGGTCACAACCTCCCCCGAGATCTTCTCAGTCTATATTACAATGATTCGTGAAGAAAACAACCGACTGGCCACTATGTCTGAAAAAATTCTTGAGGCAGCAACTATTGATAAGGGAAAAATGAAAATGAAAATGGAAGAACTCGATTTTCATGCCATCATTAGAAATGCTATAGAAAAGGTAAGACTACAGGTTGAAGCTAGAAATGGCCATCTTACCATGTCGCTAATGGCCGAATCTACGATGATTCTAGCCGACAAAGTGCATATAACTAACGTCGTCTTTAATCTTCTGGATAATGCCAACAAATATAGTCCCAACTCCCCTGAAATCACCGTAAGTTCTACTAATTACAACGGAAACCTCGTCTTAATGGTCAAAGATAAAGGGCTTGGCATCAGCAAACGTAACCAAAAAAAGATCTTCGATAAGCTTTATCGGGTACCCACTGGAAACCTGCATAATGTTAAAGGGTTCGGCTTGGGTCTCAGCTATGTCAAGTTCATCATTGAGAGACATCATGGCGACATTTCCGTTAATAGCGAACCGGGAAAAGGAACTATCTTTACAATAACTCTACCATTAATTTCAAACAAGATCAAATAACACCATGGACAATAACCCTAAAATATTACTAGCCGAAGATGATAAAAATCTGGGGACAATACTAAAAGCCTACCTTGAGGCCAAAGGTTATCCTACCGTTCTTTGTGTTAATGGGGAGGAGGCATGGCAAACCTTTAAAAGTCAATCGTTCGATTTTTGTATACTTGATGTTATGATGCCCGTCAAAGATGGATTTACGGTTGCACGCGAAATCAGGCAAACTAGTAAGATACCTATCATCTTTTTAACGGCTAAATCTATGCAAGATGACAAGATGCAAGGGTTTCAAATAGGTGCTGATGATTATATTACAAAACCTTTCAGCATGGAGGAACTTCTTGCCCGCATACAGGCTATTGTAAGAAGAACTGATTTTGGTAAAAACGACCTACCTGAAGGCTTATACCAAATTGGCAAATACACTTTCGATCCAGAGCTGCAAATTTTAAAGGCAGGAGCAATAGAACAAAAACTCACCTCTCGTGAAGCTATGTTGCTTAAGATGCTTTGTGATGCTGAAAATGCTGTACTCGATAGAGGAGAAGCTCTTAGAGAAATCTGGAATGATGACAACTATTTCAATGCTCGAACAATGGATGTTTACATCACCAAACTACGAAAATATCTTAAGGAAGACCCTAACATCAAACTGATCAATGTACATGGTGTTGGCTTTAAACTAGTAACTCGCTAATTCTTATCAATACCAATTTTTGATGGGGTGGTGGTAAGGAAATCAAGATTCAAGATTCGGCATTCAAGATTCGGCATTCAAGATTCGGGGGTTTTACAAAAAAATCCGGTTCATTCGAAAATTGAGAATATGCTGATTCCAACAACCATTGAATTGCTTATTCAGACAAAAGATGGGAAGGTTGAGAAGTCCGCTTATTAAGACAAAAGAAAAGAGGAGTAACAGTGGTTATTCCTCTTTTCTGTTTTAGGAAGATTCCTTTCTTCTAATCGATTAAAAGCTGATAAAAAACAAAGGATAACCTAAAGAGAATTCATTTATTAGCAACCTCCTTCAGCTGCGGCCTGTTTAGCAACTGGTTTAGGAGCCACTTTTTTGGGCTTTACAATAGCTGGAGCTAATTTCTTGGTAGAATCACTGCCAGCTCTTAATAACATCAATTTGGCATAATCACCAATGGGAGTTTCACTAAGAAACCCACCAAGCTTGAGGCTATCGGCTTTACCACCAGAATTCCAATAAGAGAAACCACCGGCTAAAGCACGTGCACCCTTTACTCCCATCTGCTTAAGGAGGTACACCACAGGTGCAGCAAACGACTCCTCCTCTCCATATAAGACAATCAAACGACCTTGATTACTAAGGTCTTTTATTTGCTCTAGGGGATCAGCATTCAATATATCAGCAACCGGAACATTCAATGCTCCCTTTAGATGTTGCCTGGAATATAAATTTATATCCCTCAAATCGATTAAGACGATACCCTCTGTTGCTTGTTTTATCGGATCAACCCCCTTAGGAAATGCATAAACCTCATTGAGAGCCGATACATAATCGAGCGATTCCTGATCACTCAATACATAGGGGGTAGATGCTCTCTGGCCTAACAGTGTAATGGCAATAACGACCACTACAATGGCAGCAACTGTTATGATAATCTTTTTATTCATCACGTTCACTTTTATTGGTTAACATCCTCCCTCAGCAGCAGCTTCTTTCTTTACCGGACGAGGGGCTACGCTCTTTTTCTCCCCCTTTTTAGCTCCGTCTTGCACTGTGGAAACCTCATCGGCACCACTAAAGAAGTTTCCAGCTGCACGTCGGAAACTGTATAGATTAAACTCCGATTGAGAAGAGGCAGGAGAAGGGATTGTAGGATTGATAATCTCCGAAAACCAACTATTCAGTCCACCTTTTAATACAAATACATGATCGAGACCATGCTTACGGAGCTCCAACCATGCCATTTGAGATCTTATGTCACCATTCCCATACAACACAACCTTATTATGACCGGCTTTAAAATATTCTAAACTATTAGGAGCAAGAAGTGAGTCAGATGGAATGTTTACAGCTTCATTTAATGCGAACTGATTAAACTCAGCAGACGGTCTGATATCCACCAGTAAAAGAGAAGGATCTTTATCGATAAGAAGCCTTGCTACATCATCGGCTGAGATAAATCTCGAAGGCTGCATAATATCAGAAATCAATCTCTCCGGCTTCTCCTCATAATGATAAGGCTTAACCTTTATAAAGGCAACCACCACGGCAATCATTAGAATTGCAGGCGCCAAGTAATAAAACCCTTTATTCATTTTTAATTGATTTAATTTTTTCAATTAAAATCAAGCCGGCTTGAAAATAACAACATGAATAGAACATACTATATCTTCAAGCAGACTAAACTTTAATCACTACGATTTAGGATTATTGACCCGCTTCTCGATGATTCCGGTTACATAAAATGCACCCACGGCTACAACAGAAAGAAGCAGCACAAACAGACCGGCAGGTATTCCTAACACATCAGTTACTAAAGCATCGCCCATTGCACCCGACGTAAAGAAATCACTGTAAAGAGGAAAGAGCTCAGAGAAAATCAATATCCCAACAAACATTCCAAGGGTGAATACAATGGCATCAATCTTCCCTATAGCAGCACCACAAAAACTGGTTCCCGGACAATATCCTCCCATGATAAAACCAAACCCCATGATGATGCCTCCAACAATGCCAGGCCCTAAGAAAGTTGGATTAATAAAGATCTTCGACAAATCAATCATTCCAATAGAAGACATTATCAGTAGTCCTAAAGCAGCTGTTATTGCAGCAGTAAAAAACACCTTTAAAACTACAAAGTCATATCCGTAAAAAACACCGGCTAACTTTCTCGAACTACTAAATCCGGATGACTCTAGCACGAAGCCAAAAGCCATTCCAACCAACAATGCAATAAGATTGTTCCATGCCGGATCAATTATTCCTTGCGTTACTAATGGTCCCATAATATTCAATTTCTTTAATGTTTATATCCACAACTTGCGGAAGAAATAGGCAAGCATAAAAGCAGTCCCAAAGATTGACAACATTGCAATATACCCTGCCAATGATAGAGTTGCCATTCCACTTAAAGCGGTTCCACTGGTACAGCCTCTCCCAAATTGAGTTCCTATACCAAAAAGTAGCCCTCCTAATCCAGCAAAAATTAACCTTGTCTTGGAGGTTATCTTCGGCTGATGCTCAATAGTCAGTTTAAGTCTTCCGGCAAAGGTTCCTGAGATAAATGCCCCAATTATAACGCCCAGTACCTCAAACACCAGCCAGTTATTGAGCGGTCCCTCATCATCACTGAGAAATTGCCCCATATAAGGTGAGTTATGCGCATGCTCAGTCGCAACAGCGTCAACGGTCGCCACAACAGCACTCTTTACCGCACCACTGGCTCCAAGCCCTCTTCCTGTTAGATAAATCGTAATCAATAATACTAATCCCAATAAAACACCCCCTAAATATGGATTAATATACTCAGTAGGTTTCTTATGACCCTTTGTTTCACTCATATCTTTGATCTCCTATTTTTTAATAAAGATATCTGGTAATTTGACCCGCTTCAACCATGATAAAGCGGAACATCATTCCTCCAAATAATATCAACCCCGCTGGAATAGCTACAGGTATATGATACCCTCTGAGCTCCAAAATCTCTAAAATAGCTGGTATTATTAAGCCAAGCAACACAACGAATCCCCAAAAAGATACGGTGAAAGCACCACCTAAGAAAAGATTCGCTGCCTCAATCTGTACAGCATTACTGGCCAGGAATCCCATAAATAAATGAATGATGAAGAATAACTCAATGCTTATCAATAGCAAGTCAATCTTACTCATTAAAACACGCTCCGCCTGATCTTTTGCCATCCACATTATTGTGGCCGCTCCGGTTGACATGCCACTAACCAAGAAAAGTGGACCTAACAAAGAGGTATTCCATAAGGGTCTGGCATTAAACGCCGATAGAAGTATGCCGGTATAGATACCCAACACAACGGCCAAGATGATCATAGCCCAAGCTATCCCTTTACGATTCTTGATTACCAACGTCTCAAAGTCATTTAAAATCTTGAACTTCCAATCCCATTCCGGCCAAAGCTCCTTAAGATAACTAGCCGACCATACCATTGATAATGGAGTAATAATCATCAATGTCCAAGCACCCCAAGACATTGGTGACTCCAATCGGATGGTTGTATAGAGTTGCCAGAACCAGAGTTTATGCTTCAGATCAAGGAATAAAAAGAACAATCCTACCGCTAAAGCTATTGGCACAAGCAGGGTTGCCCGCTTGACGGTGGTAGGCATCTCTTTATCTTTCCCCATAATCGTAAAGAGAGAAGCAAAAAAGAGGATGCCTGCGGCTAAACCTCCAAGAAATAGATACATTGGAATCTGCCAATGCCATATATTCAGGAAGGGGTCTATATTGGGGATGTCTCTCCCACTAACAAATAATTCTTCTTTCATACCATGTATTATTAATCTGTTTTACGGTTTCCTGAAGAAGCCCTCCAAGCCAAAAAAGTCTTAATCTAGTTCAGTCCTATTTAGGCTAAATCAGTTATTTTTCCGTTTATAAAAGATAAAAAATCTGAGGTTTAGTACCTGCTTCCGGAGCAAGTGTTTTATAGTTCCGATGACGAATAGCAATAGAGACGTCGCTGTTAGGATCCTCGAGATCTCCAAAATACATGCACTTAGTTGGGCAAACCGACACACAAGCCGGCTTTAATCCCTCTACGACACGATGAAGACAGAATGTACATTTATCAACATAGCCATCTGGATGCGAATATCTGGCATCATAAGGGCATGATTGAATACAGGCACCGCAGCCAATACATTTGTTATGTGTCACCGTAACGATCCCGCCCTGTTCAAAATGACTTGCACCGGTAGGGCAACATCTCACACATGGTGAATTATCACAGTGATTACATCTTTCTGATCTGATCTCTGTTTGAAGAACCGGGTAGGTTCCAGTGGTTGACTCAACTACCCAGTCACGGCAATAGCCTATCGGGACATTATTCTCCACCTGACAAGCTACTACACAGTCGCTACACCCTACACACTTACGGGTGTCAATGGCCATAGCATATCTCATGATTCAACTTCAGTTTTGATGTTGTCGATTACAAAAGTCACAAAATTACTTCTCATCCCTGTTCCACCCATTAAAGGGTCTATCTGAACATTTGTTATTAATTCTGAATCATTGGCCCCACGACCATAAGCCCTGGTTAACCCCTTTTCATGATGTCCAAACCCATGAACAATATAAACAGAATCCCATCTGATGCGCTCGGTAATCCTAACCTTTGTGGCAAATCTAGTCTCTACACCATCTTGGTTTTTAAGTTTTACATACTGACCATTCTTAAGATTCCAGAGAGAAGCCACTCTCGGGTTAACCCAAAGCGCATTCTCTTTCATAAGGTCAACCAGATTAGGATTATTGGCTGTACGTGAGAAAGTATGCATTGGGGCACGACCATAAATCAACCTATAGAAGCCTTCAGGCGGCTCTGGATGGGCTGTATATACCGGCATCGGATCAAACCCATAATGTTCCAATTCATGTGAGTAGAGCTCAATCTTTCCAGATGGAGTAGGGAAAGTGGGTTCATGGCCATCTTCAATGTATAAAGGAGCCGGATTAGGAAACTTCTTCACTCCTATCTCCATCATCTCTTCTAGAGAAGAGCCTATCTGTTTCAACTGCCAATCTAGAACCTCCGAATAGTCCTTCCACGGAAAATAATTGGCTAAACCAAGCTTTATTCCTAGCTCACGGGCAATCCACCATGCCGGCTTTGATTCATACATTGGCTTAACTGCAGGTGCTCGTAATGCAACAAAGGCTTCGCGGTGCGTCTCGTTACGTAAATCATCAAAACGCTCGAGGTAAGTACTCTCAGGAAGAACCACATCTGCATACCCTGTTATCTCCATGGGCATAGTATCAACCACTACAAGTAGTTCAAGTGCTTCAAATGCCTTTTTTAACTTCTCCTTATCGGGCATGGTTAAGGGTAGATTAGTACCCGCAACAATCCATCCATAAACTTGATGAGTATTGTCAGGAGAAGGAATGGTTGCATCTATTAAAAGGTTAGCAACCGATAGACGGGCTAAAGGATATTTCCCATTATGAGTATCTTTCCAACTCCATGCAGGCTTAGGATACTCTTCCGTAGGATACTCGGGTACTGACTGTGCTCTCTTAAAATAGAACCCCCCTCTTCTACCCCATGAACCTAATAAAGCATTTAATATGGCTATAGCCCGACTACGTTGCGAGTCATCACCATACCAAGTTACATGTCGTCCCGGATGAACAATCACAGAAGGAGAAGCAGAAGCCATTTCTCGAGCAGTCTGACGAATCAAATCAGGAGATAATGTAGTAATTCCATATGCCCATTCCGGGGTAAACCTTCTGACATGCTCTCTTAACTCATCAAAACCTTCGGCATACTTAGCAATATATTCCTTATCATATAGGTTCTCATGAATTAAAACATGTATCCATGCCAACAGTAAAGCCATATCGGTCGCAGGCTTAATTGGTAACCAGAACTTCGACTTACTGGCAGCTGTAGAGAATCGAGGATCAACCGTTATGATTGTCGCTCCACGGTCAATTGCATCTGACATCTCCTGAACCTGCCCATTATGCATGTTCTCTCCAATATGAGATCCAATTAATACCAAACAACGTGTATCACGTATGTCGGTCGGCTCAGGTGCCCCTACTCCAACCCCATAGGTCATCTCAAAACCTACTTCACGTGGACCTCGACATTGAGCATACGACGGTGCAACAATATTCGAACTTCCAAATGCCTTTAAAAGATGACCAAAATGATGACCCGGTGAACCATGATTAAACAAGGCCATTGACTCCGGCCCATGCTTTTGAGCAATCTCTTTCATCTTCTTGGCCACAACATCTAAGGCCTCATCCCAACTGGCCTCCCTGAAAGTCTGCCCTTCTGAACCTTCTACTCGAATCAATGGCTTCTTTAAACGATCTTCATCATAATACATGCCTATTCCGCCTGTTCCTCTTGGACAGAGCCGACCATTGCAATGCGGATCATCATCATTACCGATTATCTTGACTATCTTCCCCGCATCATCAACATAGGTCCATGCGGCACACTTCCAGAAACATACCTCACAATAGGTTGGGTATCGCTTTAAAAAAGACTTTCCCTCCTGACTTAGCTTTAAAAACTCGTCCACTACCTTCTGCCCTGTTGTCAACTTTGACATCCCGGCTACAGCAGCAACCCCTCCTAAGCCCAGAGCAGAAATCTTTATAAAATCCCTCCTGGTTTTCATATGGCTGTTATTTTATTTATAAAAATTGATTTCGATAATTGAATATATTTAGAATTCTAAATATATCAACAAAGATAAAAACAAACCTATACAATTACATCTTTATCAAAAAAAAGCTTTAAGACATATAACCCTGTATATCAGAAAACAAGCTATTTATAAATCGTCTAAATAGCCCCGTTGTTCACAATTAGACAGAACGAATAAAAGAGCCTAAATGAACATCTAGTCACAAAACCGAATTAAGCAGGCAATAAACAAGTACTCTACCTCTGATGGAAACGGTTGTTTAGTTCTAGGTTTTAATAATAATCTTCCATTCTACCCTAATCTATATATGATTTATGGGATGTCACAAGCATTCAACCTAAGAGTGTTAAAGAAAGTTTCCGGTATTATTACATCGAAGATTTTACATAACTTCGTTAAACTGAAAATCTATCGACAAAATGGCAAAAAAGGAGACCCAGATTACTCGTCGCTCTTTTCTTAAGTATCTTCACTATTTTATCTGGGTTCCTATCATATATGCTATTGGAAAAGCCATAAAAACCTCTTCTCCTTCAAAAACAGTTAAGATTACAATACCACAAAATGAGGGATACACCTTTTATAAAGAGGTAATAGTTTTTAAAGAGGGATCCCAGATCAAAGCATTTTCCTCAAGATGCACTCACTTAGGGTGTACTATAAAAAAGAACGAAGGGGATGTCCTTGTCTGTGGATGTCATGGAAGTCGATATAATAAAAAAGGAGAGGTGCTTTCAGGGCCTGCTGTTGATCCGTTGGCTACATTACCCTACCAATTTAAAGGAACTCAATTATGGATAACAACAGATTAAGCCTTCGGGATCGTGTGAATAAATTCAGATGGCCATCGGCGGGACAGATTGCCACGGCAGCTTTCCTTGTCTGCACGCTCTCCGGTATCGTAATTGCAATTCCTTATGATGTGACCAATGCCTATCTTTCAGTAAGCCTTATTGCGTCAAACAATGTATGGAGTGCTTTATCTCGAAACCTTCATTACTGGAGTGCTCAAGCCTTTTTTATCTTCACCCTCATTCATCTCTTTAATCACCTGAAAAAAAACACGCCCAAAAGGCTAAGTCATTCCAAATGGCTTCACCTTGTTGTCAGTGTACCTTTTCTATTCTGGGTTATGCTCTCAGGCTTTATCCTTAAGGGAGATGCTGAAAGTGAGCAAGCACATAATATTTTAAATTCTCTACTAGATTCTATCCCTTTAATCGGGTCAGCATTAACCGCCTTTTTTTCGGGTAAAAGCGATTCTTTACAAATCACCTATATCCATCATATTGCAACGGCTACTATTTTTCTCGCTTTTGTAATCATGGAGCATACTGGAGTACTTATTCCTAAATCAAAAGTATTAATCCCAAGTTTCATTGCGCTACTATTAATCTCGGCCTCCATACAAGCTCCACTTCATAACGGCATCAATCCAGAACTTAAAGGACCCTGGTTTTTTATTGGTTTGCAAGAGATCCTACATTTTGCCACCACTCCTGTGCTTGCACTGCTCATTCCTTTAATTCTAATTATCATTGTATACCTATTCCGGCGGAAGCCCTCTTCACTCCACTCTCCTCTTTACAAATTGCTAATCGGGGTTACTATTCTTTATGGCCTCATCACGCTTATTGCCTTTCTTTTCAGAGGAGAAGATTGGAAATGGCGGTCGCCCTTCAAAGAGAGCAGTTCAGTGCATTTAACCATTCCTTTGCCTGATATGCTTTGGCTAAGTTTACGGGAAGAGAACAAAAAGAAGAAGCTAGAACCCATGATCATAAATGGTAGAAACGAAAACTGTTTACAATGCCATAATGATATGACCGGCTTTGAGAAATCACATAATCCAGAGGCTCTTGGATGCTCTTCTTGTCACTTGGGTAACCCCACGACCATTACTGCTGATGGGGCTCACACCCATATGATACTAATACCAGGTAACCTTAACGATGCTCCTATTACATGTGGCTCATCTGGTTGTCATCATGACATCACTCGTCGAGTACCCTCATCACTTATGGCCACCCTTTCAGGTATGATCTCGGTTAATCGCTGGGTCTTTTCTGAGACCCCATCTCCAGATATCCCTGCGCATGCTTTAGCATTAACGGATAGTCATGCCGATATGCACCTTAGAAACCTCTGCACCGGTTGCCACCTAAACGTAATAAAAGAGACTCCCGGTCCCTTCTCCTCAATAAAAAAAGGGGGAGGTTGCAATGGTTGCCACCTCGATTACGATTCGATTACAGCAAAACAGACTCGAAGTTGGATAGCTAATAAACGCGGATTACCCGTCTTTCACCCAAAACTAGTCGCCTCAGTCTCCAATAATAAATGCTCCTCTTGTCATAATCGATCAGGCAGGATAAGCACAAGTTACGAAGGCTGGTGGGAGACCACTGCTGACTCTCTCTCACTTAAAAAGGAAGGACATAAAATTAAAGTCATAGAAGGGCATCGTATCTTCGCTTCTGCCCCAGCAGATGTACACCACACGGCCGGACTTCAATGCATCGATTGCCATACCTCATATGAAGTTATGGGTGATGGCAAACACTATCGACACAAAGAAGATGCGGTAAAAACCACCTGTGCCGACTGCCACACGTCCTCCCATTTGACCACAAAGCCAGGCAAACTTCCCGATGAAGAGAGCCGTAAGATCATTGCTCTAAATCGGTTTCTCTCCGAAAAGGGGGGCCACCTTCAACAACAAAATGGTAGACGGATCTATGTTAACTCAACCCTGAATGCAACGGCAGAACCAGTCCTAATAAATCGAACCAACGGCAAACAGCTAAATCTTAAACCTCCTGCTAGAATTTGTATCGAGGGACAAGCTCATAAAGATCTCTCTTGCCAAAGTTGTCATTCAAAATGGGCTCCCACCTGCCTTGGTTGCCATACCTCATATAATCCTGCCCTCTTAGGCTTTGACCACCTAAAAGGAAAAGAAAAAAAAGGCTCATGGATGGAAGCTGCTGATCTCTTCTCTTTCAGGCAACCTACCCTAGGAATTAGAGTGCGAAACGGGAAAAGGGAGATTATTCCCTTTATTCCCGGTATGGTTTTAACTATCGAAGACCAGAAGAACAAAAGAGATCATTTCAAACGACTCTTTGCCCCTATCGACCCTCATACAACCCAAAAGAAAGGGTTAACCTGTAAAGAATGTCATCTCAACCCAATCGCATTAGGCTATGGAGAGGGAAACCTAACTTATCATCCACAAAATGGGAAAGGGATATTTACCTTTACCCCTGCTTATGAGAACAACTCTTATGACAGGCTTCCTGAAGACGCCTGGATCCCATTCCTAAAAGAAGGAGAAAAAATAAACTCAACCCGATCCAATACTCGTCCGTTTAATCTTGAAGAACAAAAGAAAATTCTAACTGTGGGAGCCTGCTTAACTTGTCATCAAGAGGATAGCAAGGTTATAAAAGATTGTCTTAAAGATTTCAAAGAACAATATAGAAAGAGAAAACCTATTTGTAGTATCCCGTTTAACCGATAATTGCCATTAACGCACTTTGGTAAACGTCTAACAAATTATTACTGCTGATAAAGGTTTCTATCGGTTATCCACTTAAAAGAGAAAAGGCCGAAGACCATTATGATCTTCGGCCTTTCTTTTTACTTCTCAATGGGGTTGGATTTGTCAAGCACCCAATGGTTATAACCGCCATCAAGCACCTTTACATTCTTAAACCCGGCAATCTCGTGAAGAGCATAATACCCTACGGCTGCCAAAACCCCGCTATTGCAATAGAAAACCACCTCTGTGTCTATTGACAAACCGGCTAATGCAGGCAATGAAGTGATTTGAGTTGCTGATAGGAAGTTACCTTTTGCATCGAGCAAATCTTTATAATTTAGCAATATGGCACCAGGCAGATGACCTAAACTCTTACCATCAGAACCATTAAACTCTTCAGGTTTTCTTGTATCAATAAGTTTAGGTTTAACAGCCAACGATTTATAATCTTCGATAGAGATTCCCATGGTAGTATTAAGAGCCAGATTAAAGTTAACGGCCGTTCTCTTTGCAGGTTGAGAGGTTAAAGGGATCCTATATTTACCCCATTCGGCCATATCTTTGGTGGTAATGGAGACATCTTTTGCTCCTAACATAGTAAGTACAAACCAAATTCTCGAGGTATATTTATTCGAACCATCGTCATAAATCACCACCGAGGTAGATTCTGAAATCCCTTTTGCGCCAAACAGTTTAGCTAATTCTTCTGGGCTCTTAAGTATTCCATCAGGTTTTCCTGCAAAAAGATCTTGTTGCCAGATGTTTATAGCTCCTTTCACATGCTCTGTTGCATAATCGGTTGCACGTTGAGCATCTATAATCACCACATCAGGCTTTCCCTTGATTATATCGGCAAACTCTTTTGCTGTGATAATACCACCGGCATAAGATACCATTCCGGCGAACAACATTATAATTGATAATAGGCCTTTTCTCATAGTCATATTTATTTAAGTTTTACCTGAATTTGGACTAGCAGGCAGTCATTAGGATATTCAATTGCTGCTGTCTCTTCAGCTTTGTAAAGGTAGTTTACTTGAAGACGAGTCCAGTCATTTAAGAAATAATTCAGACCAAAAGTCATGATATTTTGTTTATCCCCATCGGTATCAAGATCTTTATCATACTGTTCATATTTAAAGACCGGCTGGATGTTCCATGGGGTCATATACATCGCCGTGACGTAGAACCCATCGCGTTGTTTGTTACCAATCTTCACAACAGGAGTTGTTCCACAGCCACCTCCTTCAGTATAGGAGCCTTTATCCTCTCCGAAGAGATATTCGCCTTGAAGGCGGAAAGCCCCCCAATTAAAATCGGCATCCACTCCCCAACGGGTTTTAGTATCCTCATCTGTTACCCCTTCTGCTGCCGGTTTTTGTTTACCCGTGAGATAGCTAGCGCCGAGACTTAAGTGTTTCCATGGGGTCAGAACAACACGTCCACTATAGTTTTTTCCACCATTATTATCGATTACCCCAAGTCCTGTGCCGTTAGTTATAGCGAAGCTATACTTCAAAAGGTTTACCGTTTCGATGCCGAAGATGGTTAACGTATCTGTAGACCCATAGAGACCAACTCCTAGATCGCGGTTTGGGGAAGTAAGTTCATCAACAACCATTGATCTGTTAATGGTGTTTAGCCCATTACAAGGAGTAGTTAACTCAAGAGAGACGGGTGACTTAAACGAGCCAGCAGAGAATTTTGCCCAATGACCTAAACGGGTATAAGAGACAAAAGCATCAAGCATAAAGGGGTTACCCGTAAAGAAAGAGCTGAATTCAACAAGAGCATAATACTCAAAATCGTAAGGAATAGAACCGGCAACACCAATCCTCATCCGATTAAATTTAAATGTATTAGTATTTACTGCTCCGGTTTTACTATCTTCCGTAAAATGGTATTCATATTGTGGTTGAAGATAACCGATGATTTTGGGTCCATTGCTTGACCCTGCAGCTGGTTCCAAACAGCCTTGTGCAAAACCCATAGTTGAGAGCGTTGCAAGAAGTACAGCTGAGAGAATATGTTTTATTTTCATTTTGAATACATATAAAAAGGGCATCCATAAAGATGAACTCCTTAAAGATGCCCTTTAGTTAATAATTATTTACCTGTAACGAATGTGTAACCTTTTGAACCATGAAATACAGTCTTTCCGGCTGCATCCAATTGATCATGGACTAAAGCATTTGCACCGAACTTAATACTTTTAACATTATACCCAAGAACGTTCAACCAAGTGCTAACAAATGAACTGGTCATTCCGGTGTAGCAGTATAGCTGAACCGTCTTTGAAGGGTCAATACCTTTAATCTCATCCGCAGCAAGAGTAATCGGATTGATTCTATAGGCTCCAGCAAAGTGGCCGAAGGTTGTATAATCTGACTCAGGCCAGTAATTAATGATAGTGAAATTGGCTGGGTTGGCTAAGATATCAGCGGGGGCGGTTGGTGCGAAACCTGCATCAACAACTGCTTTTACTCTCTCAGCTAAGATGGTTTTTCCATCGATTGAAGTCGATGTCCATGTTGGATAACCGAAAGACCCATTTGCGGGGGCAGCGGTAGTAACCCAGTTTGGAGAACCCACACCTGCATTCTGACCAGCAGAAACCCAAGGAGCGCTAAACTGATCGTTCCATCCAGCCATCCCAAATTTCAAAACTTTTGCGTTGGCAAAGCCACTTAAGCGAAGAGCCATACATGCTACACCTGCGGTCTGCCCGGTAGCACAAACAACTAATATTGGCTTATCTGTCATGGTCTTTGTTCCCTCTACGATATTGGCTAAGGGCACATTCACTGCCCCTTTAATATGCCCAGCTGCATAAGTAGCTGCATCACGAATATCAACCACATTCATTGAAGGAATTGAATTGTCTGTAGGATCAACGATACCACCATCGGTGGTTAACTTGGCATCGATAACCCAGTCTTTTAGCATATCAGTTAGATCTAATGAATTGCTAACCATATAACTCTTTAGTGTAGAGAAATTCCCAGCTGCGGGTTCTTCTGTCTCGCTGTCTTTCTTACATCCTGAAAGTACAACTGCTGATACTAACAGCACCATCCAAAATTTTAATGCGAACTTTTTCATAACTCAGATTGTTTGTAAAGTTGGTTATTCTATTGTTATCCGATTCACAAATGTAGAATGACAATAGGTTCTTTCGACCCAAACAATAGCGGCATTTCACCATGTTTCAACTGATTTTATCTTTAAATAAACATGATTTAAATCAGCTTTAATTCTGACGAAACAACGAAACCTATAGATCAGGTTTTACCTACCTGGAACATAATCTATAGCCGAAGAAATCTGAGTATTCTTTATTCTCTCTTTGCATTAAACACTGTCTTTCTGTGCCTTAGACTTATTCTTGGCAACTACCTCCATCATCAATCGTGATTAAGCATAACTCACCCGTTTTCATTCAACAGAGGGTACCTCTCCCTTCCCTCTCCGTATCTTCTCCGTATTTAACCATTAAAAATTGGGCCAGATAGGGAGAAGATACGGAGAGGAAAGGGAGAGAACCTTAGATGGAAGTTCGCAACAAAAAAAGGGTATCCAAAATGGATACCCTTCTTAATGCAATTAGCAATAACTTATAACTTGACTGTCATACCTACTGTGACGCCTAGGCAAGTCATTCCTTTATCCCGAATATAACTAATATTTGTTGAAGGAGTTAAGGTTGGAAAAAACAAGCCTTCGCCAGATAGAGATAAGGCAATTACCCTTGTAGCCTCATAACGAAACGATGCGCCTACTCCGAATCCTAGAGCAGCCTCAACTTCTAAGTCGCCGCTCGATCCAGAATTATCAAATTCTCCTTGCATTCCAAATACGAGACCTACATTGCCTTTAACTAAACCAGTAAAACGATCTGACAGTTTCACACGACCGGTAAGCGTAGGCGCAAGATAGGAAACATTATAATAGTCATCCCCTGACTTTGACAATCCATTATATGCAACGTACTCGGTTAATCCAATTCCAAGATTGGAATTAATAAAATAGGAATAATAAAGACTACCAACAACTCCTCCATTTACATACTCATTGAGATTGTCCAGATAACCTAGAGTAAAACCTAACTCATGTTTTCTGACTCTTTCAGTTGATTGACCATACATTGCTCCAACAAGAGAGACAAGGATGAAAATAATACCAAGTTTTCTTCTCATAAAGATAGATTTATAAAAGTTTTAGTTTGATTTGATAAATTTAGCAGTGATTAATTCACCACCAATATTTAGAGAAAGAAGATACGATCCAGAAGGGAGATCCTCAATATTTGTTATGGTTGTTTTATCTATAACAGTAAAAGACTTTACCGTTTTTCCATTAAGATCTTTTATTGAAGCCATGGCTTCAGAGGTAGGTTGAAATGCTAAGTTCACGGAAAGCATATTTTGAGCAGGATTAGGATAGAGACCCAGCGCCATTTTGCCATTGGTCTCTTCTATTCCAGTTAATACCATAAATAGTTTCCACTCTGAGAATGCTGATGCTCTGAAAGCCGCATCTATGGTTTGGATACTCCAGTAATAGCCTCCGTCGCGAATTTTCACCAGGATTTTAAGGGTGTCTTGACCTGCGTTTCCCATTGCAGGCAAATAGATTTTTTCTGTTTCCAGATCACTTGCAACAGGCAAAATACTTCCGTCATGAGGCATTATACCCACTGCGATGTTGTAGGTAAGTGACTTATTTTGTGGGATCACCTCAACTGGAGCCCAAGTGAAAACTATCTCCCAACCTGAACCCTCAAAATATTGAGTACTATGAACAATACTCTCAGGTGAAACAGTCGGAACAGGAGAAGAGCCAAAGACATTGGACGACAGATCATTTCTATATAATAGTGTTTGGGGATATCCGTTACCATTTATTCCAGATAGGACCATGTCAGGATCACCATCAAGATCATAGTCGGCAGCTGCTACACTGGCATAGGTCATTGGAGGAAAATCAGTCGGTAATTCATTAAACTTCCCGTTACCTATACCTAGATACAAAAACGTAGCTGCAGAACCACACCCATTACTTTTACCCGTTGCTACAAAGTCTGTTATTCCATCTAAATTGAAATCCGCCAGCGAGATATTTCCAGTAAAGAGGCCGGTAAAATAGGAGATTTGCTCTGACCAATTGTCATTCTGATTATTAATATAGATCTTGAAGATCGACTCACCTACCAGAAAATCCATTCCCATGCTTATTATATCTGGGTAACCATCTCTATTTACATCCACTAAAGCAATACTTCCGGCAGTAGTCCCTTGAAATGGCCAGGTACCTGCAATAAACTCCATTCCATAATTATAATATATCTGTGTGATATTTCCACTTTCTCCATCACCTCCAATGATTATATCTAAATCACCATTACAGTCTACATCACCAATGGTGATCATACTACTAACCAAATTTGGGAGAGGAATAGCTAACTTTTGGAAACCATTGCCTTCAAGATTTTTATATACCGCAGTAAAAGCATTTAAGCTCAAAGTGTCTCCCGATATAACCAAATCAGGATAACCATCTTTATCTAGATCACCCCATGCCGATTTTCCACTTGCTACACCCGGAAAAGCAAACTGCGTCTTAACGAAAATACCATTACCCTCATTTTTGTACAAAATTGAACACCTTTCATAGTTATCGGTAATACCCATAATAAATAGGTCTAGATTACCATCTTTATTGTAATCTACCCAATTTAAACATCCATCTCTGAGAGCAACAAGATTTGCCCCAAGATCTGTAAAGATTCCGTTATCATTCCGGTAAATACGAGTAGTAGCAATATCACTGGCTGTACCCCCTTGAATCGCTAAATCAAGATCACCATCATTATCGTAATCTCCCCAAACGGTACTTGATCGGCCTAATCCAGGAATAGTAGTATTGACAGGTGTAAAAGTCTGGCTTTGAACTTGAGTCGATAAAATGATGAACCCTAAGGCTACAATAAAAGGTCTAATCTTAAGCATGACAATGAGATGAGTTAGATTTATTTGCCAAATATATTGATAATAATGACTTGTTCATGATTAAATGACTCAAATCTGAATATGCAAAACGGAAACAATCATGTCGGTAACCAGTCACCAGATGATATTGCTTACCTTTGTTTGGATAGCCAATAAATGAAAAGAGTATGAACGGACAAATGAAAAACTCGGAGTTAATCCTTACACCGGAAGGAGAAATATATCATCTAAGATTGCGCCCCGGCCAATTAGCCGATAAAATAATACTTGTTGGCGATCCAGGTAGAGTACCAATGATCTCTCAACACTTTGAGAGAATTGAATATACCAATCAAAACAGAGAGATTTGCACCCATACAGGCTACTATAAGGGAGTTCGTATCTCAGCCATGAGTACTGGGATGGGCACTGACAATATCGATATTGTTCTTAATGAACTCGATGCTTTGGTAAACATCGACTTTGACCTGCGAGCCCCCAGATCTCAACATCACAAGCTTGAGATGGTAAGACTTGGCACCAGTGGAGCTCTTCAGAAACAGATTACCCCTGGTGATTTTGTCGTCTCGTCATGGGGACTTGGCCTTGATGGACTCTTAAACTACTACAGTGGGCAGAAAGAAAAGTTTAGCCATGAGATAGCCGGTGATTTTATAACCCATTCAAACTGGCCTGAAAGCTGGGCTACTCCTTATGTTGTGCCAGCATCTGAAAAGCTTTTCCTCCGAATGGGAGATGGTCTGCCTTCAGGAATTACGGCTACTGCTCCGGGTTTTTACGGGCCACAAGGACGTCTGTTGCGTGCGGGACTACTACGTGACGATATGAACGAGATGCTGATGAGTTTTGATCATAATGGACTTAAAGTTGTTAACTTCGAGATGGAGACCTCAGCTATCTATGGTTTATGTTCGCTTCTGGGACATGAAGCACTAACAATCTGTGTTGCCATTGCTAATAGAGCTACCGGTGACTTCCTCAACGATTATCACCCCCGAATGGAGGCGTTGGTTAAACATTGCTTAGATAATTTCATTAAAGAGTAAATGGATCCAACAGACTACCGGCAACCACTCTTTATCGTTGATGAAAAGGTCGCCCGGTCGAATATTCGCCGGATGAAAGTTAAGGCTGCTCGCCTAAATTTAAAGTTGCGCCCTCATTTCAAAACGCACAACAGTGCCGATATCTCACACTGGTTCAAAGAGGAAGGCATTGAGACCATTACCGTCTCTTCTTCCGAGATGGCAGCCTACTTTGCTTCACATGGTTGGAATGATATTACTATCGCATTTCCAGTAAACCAACATGATATCCATTTTCTAGACCAGCTGGCTGCAAAAATCAGCCTTTCATTAGTTGTTGCAGATTTAACTACTGTTGACCTCATCAACAAAACACTATCTCATAAAGTCTCACTTTATATTAAGTGTGATACTGGTTATGGTAGGGCTGGGATTAAAACCGAAAACATAGATCTATTCATAAAGATTGCCGATCAGATTTCTTCATCTGGAAGACATCATTTTGCCGGACTACTCTTGCATGATGGTCATACCTATAAAGCAAACGGGGTTGATGATATTGAAGCTATAAGAAGGGAGACCTCAAGAAAAATTGGTCTTCTTCGTAGAGAATTCTCCTTAAAAGGATATGATAACCTAATTGTAAGTGCCGGTGACACCCCATCGTGTACAATAAGCGAACAATGGAATGAGATAGATGAAATAAGACCCGGCAACTACCTCTTTTACGATTTGCAGCAGTTTTCTAAATCTATTTGCGAATCCAGTCAGATTGCAGGTTTTTGCATTTGCCCCGTCATTCAGATCAAAAAAGAGGAGTCAAAAGTGCTTATACATGGAGGAGCCGTACATTTTGGAAAAGATATTGCACTGATTAATGGAATATCTGTCTTTGCCGCAGGTTGGAAACTAAAAAACAAAGGAGAAGAATTTGCTGGAGAAAAACTTGCTTTTATAAAGGAGAAAACAGAAGAAAAAGGTGGGAATATTTCTCATCCAAATGATTTCTATTGTTTTCTAAGCTCTGTTTCACAAGAACATGGAACTGTCGAGGTAACTGGTGATTATATCAATCAAATAGAAGTTGGAGACCTATTACTTCTCATCCCAGCGCATAGTTGCTTAACTGCACGACAGTTTAACTTTTTCTATTCCGATTCAGGTGCCAGATTAGAGACGGGGAATGGTCTAAATCACTGAACTCTGTGCTCAGAAAATTGTTACCTTTAGCAGGTAGAAATCTTCATGAAGACATGGATTCTAATGAGAACCGGCATGAACTTGAAGTCCTAATAAGCCTTTTAGACGACCCGGATAGAAAGGTTTACCACAGCGTTAGGGACAGGATATTTCAGTATGGAGTAAAAGCCTTGCCAATTTTGGAAGAGGCATGGGATCATCAGTTTAACCCAGTAGTCCAGGAACGACTAGAAGATCTGATTCAAGCCATTCAGAAAGAGAACTTAGCCACCGAGACGACCCAATGGTTAATAAGCGGAACTCCCGATTTATTACAAGGAGCCCTATTATTAGCCAGATTTCACTATCCAGAGCTAAATTTTGATAAATGTAGAATTGAGATCGGGCGAATTATTCAGGATGTCTGGTTAGAACTTAATGATAAGCTGACCCCTCTTGAGAAGGTCAAAGTAGTAAATCATGTGCTTTTTGATGTGCACGGATTTAGAACAAACGTTAGCCAACCATTGGCTCTCAATGATCTCATAATAAACAATGTTTTAGAGACCAAGAGAGGCAACTCCATGAGTCTTTCTCTTCTCTATTTAATCGTTGGGCAAAGCTTAAAGCTTCCTATAATGGGGGTAAACCTACCAGAATATTTTGCATTAAGTTGGCTTCATCGTCAACCCATCCTCTCGCATGATTATACATCCGATGATTTGGTCTCTTTTTACATCAATGCACCAGCAAAGGGAATGGTTTTCGTAAGACATGAAATAGAAAGATATCTTCGAGAGACAAAAAATGATCAGAACCTGGTCTATTTTAGTCCTTGTTCAAATTATACCGTTATAAAACGTATGGCCATAGAGATGCTGGCCGTTTATGAGCGTACTAAAGATGAATCAAGAGTACGATTGATGAAACTTTACCTAGAATCGTTCAAATATTGAGCGATAAAATCTTGATATTAATGAATCAAAAGCCGACCCTGTTTCTTCTCGACGCCATGGCGTTGATATATAGAGCTTTCTTTGCTCTTAACAAAAACCCAAGAATAAACTCTAAAGGGCTTAATACATCAGCTATTTTAGGTTTTACCAATACTATCTGGGATGTTATCCGCAATGAAAAACCTTCTCATCTTGGTGTCGCATTTGATACACAAGCGCCTAGTCTGCGACACTACGAATACATTGATTACAAGGCCAACCGCCAATCGATGCCCGAAGAGTTAGCCGCCTCTCTGCCCTATATCAGAGAGGTATTGACTGCCATGAAAATCCCCATCCTTCAACTCGATGGCTATGAAGCTGATGATATCCTTGGAACTTTCGCAATACAGGCTTCTAATCAAGGCTTTCATACCTTTATCATGACTTCAGATAAAGACTTGGGGCAAATGGTAACCAACGACATCCAGATTTATAGGCCAGGAAAATTTGGCAACCCTGCTGAAAAACTAGGGATCACTGAAGTATGCGAAAAATTCGGCATTAAACGCCCAGATCAGATTAAAGATATGTTAGGCCTTTGGGGCGATGCTTCTGATAACATCCCGGGAATACCCGGCATTGGTGAGGTTACTGCCCGCAAACTGTTAGATGAATTTGATACCATCGAGAACCTCCTTCAAAACACCTCCCGTATCGCTAATGCCAAGCTTAGAGCTAAAATCGAAGAAAATGGGCACATGGCTATTGCCTCAAAACAACTGGCCACCATCATCACAGATGTACCCCTTGAATTTAATGCTGACGAGCTTCGTCTCATTACTCCCGACATGGATCGTCTTAAGGCCATCTTTGATGAACTGGAATTTAAAACATTAGCTGATAGAATCTCTAAAGACTTAAGAAAGCCTTCAACTAATGAACAAACGAACCTATTTGCAGAGCAGGTTAACCTCTTCGAGATGCCTAACTCTTCCTCCGATAGTCTAAAAAACATCTCAAATACAGAGCATATTTATCACATTATCGATACCGATGAAAAATGTTTGGCTCTAGCTAATCTCCTGAAAAAACAACCTATGTTCTGCTTCGATACCGAAACAACCTCTCTTAACGAAATCGAAGCTGATCTTGTTGGTATATCCTTCTCCATTAAAAAAGGAGAAGCCTACTACATCCCTATCCCTTCCTCCAGAGAGGAGGCAATGAAACGTTTGGAGTACTTCAAGGATATTCTTGAAGATACTTCTATCGAAAAGACTGGCCAAAACATTAAATATGACATGCATGTCATGCTTAATTATGGAGTACAAGTCAAAGGACCTCTCTTTGATACTATGATAGCCCATTACCTAATTGAGCCTGATCAACGACATAATATGGATGCCTTAGCCCGAACATGGCTAAACTATGAACCCGTTTCTATTGAGACGCTGATCGGGAAGAAGGGTAGCCACCAAGGAAATATGAGACATGTTGCGCTCGAAAAGATTGCAGAGTATGCTGCTGAAGATGCCGATATCACACTCCAATTAAGAGCCTGTTTTGAACCCGAGCTGGAACGGATTGGAGCACGACAACTCTTCGAGGAAATTGAGATGCCTTTGGTACCGGTTCTAATGGATATGGAACGTGCGGGAGTCAGGCTCGACATAGAATCACTTGCCGAATATTCGCTTCAACTCGAACAGGAAACCAATGAGATTGAGACCAGAATCTATGAGCTTGCCGGCGAACGCTTCAACATAGCCTCGCCCAAACAACTTGGCGTCATCCTATTCGAAAAACTAGAGGTAGCTGAAAAACCCAAGACAACAAAAACTGGACAATACGCCACCGGAGAAGAGATCCTTGAAAAACTCAAACATAAACATCCTATCGTCGACTTAATCCTTGACTTTAGATCTCTCACAAAACTAAGATCAACCTACATTGACGCACTACCCCTTTTAGTAAGTCCTCTCGATGGACGTTTACACACCTCGTATAATCAAGCGGTAGCATCTACAGGACGACTCTCCTCCAACAATCCTAATCTACAAAACATCCCGGTTAGAACAGAAAGAGGAAGAGAAATTCGAAAAGCCTTTGTAGCCCGTGATGACGATTATCTTTTACTTGCTGCCGACTATTCTCAAATCGAACTTAGAATCATGGCTCATCTAAGTCACGATGAAGCCCTTATTGAGGCCTTTAACCATAACCTCGATATCCATACAGCTACCGCTTCGAAAGTTTATGGCGTAAAACTTGAAGAGGTAACCAAAGACCAGCGGAGAAACGCAAAGATGGTCAACTTTGGAATAATTTATGGGATATCGGCCTTTGGTCTCTCTGAACGTTTAGGCATCTCTCGCCGAGAGGCTTCAGATATTATTGAAAGCTATTTTAAGCAATATAAAGGGGTGAAGAATTACATGGATAAAACCATTGATCAAGCTAGAACCTTAGGTTATGCCGAGACGATCTGTGGAAGAAGACGCTATCTTCGAGATATAACCTCAGCCAATGCAACGGTTAGAGGCTTTGCTGAACGAAATGCCATTAATGCCCCCATCCAAGGCTCCTCTGCCGATATGATTAAGTTGGCGATGATTAAAATTCATAAACAGATCTCTGAGTTGAATCTAAAGTCAAAGATGATTCTTCAGGTTCATGACGAACTGGTTTTTGATGTCTTTAAACCTGAGCTTCGCCTATTACAAGATCTGGTAAAGACCGCAATGGCAGAGGCAATGCCGCTCTCAGTTCCCGTTGTTGTTGATGCAAACTCCGGGAAAAACTGGCTTGAAGCGCACTAAGTCTATTTTTAGAAAAAAATCATCGTATGAAAAAGTCCCTTTACAAATATACTTGCATAATTTTCATTCTTTTGAATCTGATTTTAATCGGTTCATTGCAAGAATTAAAAGGACAAAGCGCCAGCTGTATCGCTTATTGGCTAAAAAACGAATCACAAACCTATCGGGTAAAATACAAGAGCGGCTCTATTGTAAATGGAGATAGTTTAAATCAGACATCAATAGACTATCGAGTTAAGGTAACGATACTTGATGCTTCAGATTCTTCCTATATCGTTAGTTGGGATAGAAAAATTGAAGATATGAGTCCATCAGGCTCTTTAGAACTTGCCCTTGCCTCTACTACCCGCAATTTTGACCTCCATTTTGTAACCGATGAATTTGGAGTATTTATAGGTCCTCTTAACCAGAAAGAGATCAGACGAAGTGTATTTAATGCCCTTCAATCCGATGAGAACAGATTTCCTAATCCTGAGGCAAAGGAGATTTATCTTACGACCATTGAACCCTATTTTAACTCAACCGGTCTGTTTCTAAATCAACTTATTCCCGAGATACAACAATTCTGTTGTTTTAATGGCATAAGACTTGAAAAGGGGAAACCTTTAGAAGCATCAAGGCAGATCTTTTCTTCAGTCGCAGGTGCATTAATAAATGGCAATACCATATTAGAGCTGTTAAGTATAGATACGGCTAATGCGACTATTGTCATACATAGCATGACCAATGGCGACCCCGATGAGTCAGCCAAAGTAGTCTGGACACAATACTCAATGCAAGATGAAAAGTTTACCCAACAGTTTAAAACGCCTAAAGAGATGCCCCCCGTCTCCATCACTGAAGAGGTTACTTCAGCTATTCATAGTAAATCTGGTTGGCCTCTATTCTCATTACTTACCCGAGAAAATCGTATCGCCAATAGAGTGTTTTATGAAACCATAGAGATGGAACTTGATTAAGCCCTATGGATCACTTTTAATCTACAAAAAAAAGGCCCCATCTCTTTTATACTAGAAGATGGGGCTTTTACTTGATCCTCATTGAGGCTAAACTAGGCTATGCTACTTATTCTTTCTAATCCTTCGCCATCAAGAATATGGATAACCTTACCTTCAATGGAAATTAACCTCTCGTCTTTAAATTCCTTCAATATTCTAATAACACTCTCACTTGCCAAACCTGTAAGATCAGCTAAATCATTCCGACTAATCGCCAATTCAAACTTAGGTGCTTTATAGACTCTATTGGCTAAACATAACAATATGTCAGCAACTCGCCCATGAGATTGTTTCATGGTTAAACAAAAGAACCTTCCATAAATAAGAGCAGTATCCTCATTTAAAATATTGATGATTTTTGTTGCAAATCTTGAGTTATTATGCAATAACTGCTTGAATAGAGAGATATCAATCAGACTAACGGTTGAAGCACTATAGGTTGCCACAGAATAGATAAACCGATTATTTCCATCATAAATGGAAGGTAATCCAATTAAGTGATTTGAGGGGACAATCTTTAGAATGAGATCTTTGGGCCTGCCCTCAAGGTATACCTTTACAAGCCCTTCATTAAGAAAGATGATATGAGAAGCGAAGGTTCCCTGCTTTGCTAGGATCTCCCCCTTTTTATAGCTTAATTCTATTCTATTTTTATTAACTAACTCCTGCTCTTCAGAAGTAAGATATTCAAAACAGGTAGTGTGCTGGTTCTCTAGAAAACAACTTGGTCCTTTAGCGGGATCATTATTCATTAAACGTGGTTTTTTAACAAATATATCATTTTCTCACTATTTAAAACCAAAACCAGATACAAATCTGAGATTTATGATTTTAGCCTAACCAAAACAACCCCATGATAGGGGACTTTTACGGTTATCTTTTCGCTTGATTCACCCAAATCACGTTGCCTCCAAAGATCTCTAACTTTATACTTCGCTTTTTTTAAGCCTAGTGTCTCAATATTTACGGTTATTTCATGGAGATTCTCTTTCTGATCCCAAGCGAAATACTCCTCAGGGCTTATTGCGGTTGATCCTACATAAAAGATTCCCAATGCCCATGATCCATCTGAGAGTTTTTTTAGCCATGCTTCAACTCCTTGTTGCAACAGGATCCGTTTAACAGGGAAAGCAGCTACATCTTGGTTTACAGCCAAGACTTCATGATTTGTAAGTAGGGAGAGTGTAAAATCATCTAGTTGTGTCATATCACAACCAATTAAAAGTGGAGCCTGTTGCAATGCCCACAATGAGATATGTGTATACTGTTCATCGGGTGTTAAACGAGTGGGGTGAAGAGAGTTACTCCAACCTACTTGACCTACTATTAGCATATCAGGGTCATTCCAATGACCTGGTTTAAGATACGGAGCCGCTTTATCTTGAGAAAAACCGATGGAAGACAGACTTGCCCAACTATCGGTTATATCTCCTGTAGTTCTCCACAGATTACCTCCAACCTTTTCACCCCATTCCCATACATTTCCCATCCCATATTGACAAAGACTATAAACAATATCTCTATCGCATTCTCTCAACGCCTTCTCCATCTTTAGATAAGGCGCTTGATATTCTTCCAACGAGTATTTTTTTGAAGTCTCGCCATAAGAACACCAGTCGTATTTCAAATAGTCAATTCCCCAAGAGGAATAGGTCTCAGCATCCTGCTTCTCATGACCCAGACTCCCTACATAACCTCCGCAAGTTAAAGGACCTGGGGAAGAGTAGATCCCTAGTTTCAAACCTTCAGCATGTAGCTCTTTCGATAGTTTTGACATATCAGGAAACTTCTCATTGCATGCTATTGAACCATCGGAAAGGCGTTTGTCGGCCTCCCATCCGTCATCTATATTGATATAACTCCATCCATAGTCAGAAAGTCCCTTTTCTATCATGGCACGACCAGCATCAGCCACCCTTTGCTGAGTAACATCTAAACCCCAACAATTCCACGAGTTCCAACCCATTGGAGGCGTTAAGGCTAATGCATCTTTTCTCAGAACCAAGGTAATCTTCTTTGAAGCTTTACCATGCTCATTGGCAGCGGTTACTACTAGTTTATACTTTCCGCTCTTTGAAGAACTACCCCTAATCACCCCATCTTTATCCATCGTTAAGCCTTTGGGTAATCCTTTTATTGTAAAGGTCATAGGCTTCTTCCCACTCACGGGAATCTTATATAAGAATGGTTTATTAGGAGATCCCCCGGTGATATCGGGACCATTAAATCGAGGCGACAGCGGAGCCGGTGGAGTTAAGATATAGGGCTTTGATTGACTCATTACAACTGAAGGCTTATAAGAATCCATCAAAAATGACCCCATTAACCAATCTGCATGATCCCAATAATTTTGATCGCCTGCATCAAGAACCAATAAACCGAGTAGATTTACTCCTGTAATGTCTACGTCGGCTTCCTTGGCCGGATCGCCTGCTTCCATTACACCCGACCGCCATAAAACACGCTTGTCTCCTAAAACTAAGAACTCCACAGTGCCCTTACCTTGAGTCTCATCATCAACCCCTACAAGGCTCTCAAAACGAAGACCTTTCCCATTTAATTTGATTAAGACATGGCTTATTGAGTGGGTTCCTACCCCATACTCGTATGTGATACCCGCCACTTTCAAGGGATTTCCATCAACCGTTTTATTAGCTTGAGGACTTCCCCAACCTGTCTCCATACCTCGTAAATCGAGCTCATCTAAACGGTATACCTGCCCTATCAGGGCATAACTTGCCAATAACAAAATAGGCAATAGCAAGGATACTTTTCTCATAGGTGATGATTATAATTGTTCTTTGGTTGATGCTAAATTACTAAATAAACCATCCTACTCATCTATGCCCTTAAATTCATCAAAATCTACATCAGAATCATCGAACCCCTCACGCTCAAGTGGTTCATCTTCCAGATCATCTACAATCAACGACTGCCATGAAACATGAAACCAATCATTAAACCGACTCCATGTCAATTTCTCAGGCCATGTCTCAGGATCTTGACACCAACCAAATAACTGATCTTCAAAAAATCTTGAGAAGTTCTCTTTAAGCCAAGCGTTTACCTCCTCCGCAGTATTAAACTCAGGAATCATATAGACCGCCATATTATCCCAAGCAATAGGCTCTGACAAATCCATTCTGGCATCTTCAGCAAATACAGAATTTACCCAATCCATCAACGGCTTCTTCGGTGCTAACAATAGAGCACTACGATTAACTACGCTACCCATTTTTAATGTCTTTTAATTTTAATCGATACTATTCTTGAGGGCGAACATCCCCATTCCATATCTCTGGAATGGATAAATTACCCTCCTTTAAAACACTATTTCTATTCATTTCCAACTGGATCCAGATAGACCTCCATCAGGGAACAATTGCCCTCTGGAAATAGTCGAATCCATTCCATTATAGCAGGAACCAAGATTGTCTCCCCTTTAGTTAATATTTCAACCCCTGCTTCAGACTCTATACGAACAGCACCCTCGAGACAAATCAGGATAATAAAAGAGTCCAAGGCTGAATAATCCTTTGCAATAGGCTCTGAAACCTCTATCAAGCTAGTAGTAAAGTGCTCACACTTCACCAAAGGAGTCGTCCCTTTCTGTTTCTTGGTGTAGGGACTTTTAGCCTCTTCACTCTTGGTATAATCGATAGCATCAATAGATTCCTCAATATGCAGCGCTCTTGGATTACCCTTATCATCAGTCCTATCCCAATCATAAATTCTATAAGTGGTATCTGAAGTCTCTTGAATCTCTGCTAAAAGGATACCTGGGCCTAAAGCATGAACCCTACCGGCAGGCATAAAAAAGAGATCCCCCTTTTTTACCTCCTCATAATTCATCACCTCCTTAATTGTGCCCGAATTAATCCGCTGTTGAAACTCCTCTTTTGATATGCTTTTAGAAAATCCACTGATTAATTCTGACCCCGGCTCTGCATCTAAAACATACCACATCTCTGTTTTGCCACGACCAAGACCCCGCTCCTCAGCCAACTGATCATCTGGATGAACCTGAACCGAAAGCCAATCACGCGCATCAAGAATCTTAACCAATACAGGAAACTCATTACCAAATCTTTCAAAATTAGACTCACCCACAAGTTCCCCCATATAAACTTCAACCAGCTCATTCAATTCATTCCCGGCTAAGAAACCGTTGGTAACCTCCGAAGAGTCATTCTCAACACCCGAGACGATCCATGCCTCCCCACAATTCGGAAGTGACCCATAGTCCATCCCCATTACACTCTTTATTTTATCGCCTCCCCATATTTTATCTTTAAAAATAGGCTTAAACTTTAAAGGATATAGTTGATTCATTTTGTTAATTTTGCGTTCCTTTTGCAAAGCTAATCAAATCCGGAGGATGCATAGTCAACATATACGGAACATTAATCTTGATGATATTTTTCATCTCAGACATCAAATTCATCAAGCTCCCTCACTCAGTGGACAAGAAGAGAGTACCGTGAATATGCTGAAGCAGTGGTTCTCATCTTTCAATTGCCTAATGACTCCTATCTGTCAAGGTCGGGGACTTCTTGTGATTTTTAATCATGGCATTCCCGGTAAAACGATTCTGTTAAGAGCCGAGACCGATGCTCTGCCCATTCAGACCGTATCAAAGAAAAAGTGGGCTTCTAGAATAGATGGAATTTCTCACGCCTGTGGACATGATGGGCATGCTGCAACAATGGCATCTTTAGCCCAATTTCTGGATAAGACTCCTTTCCCGGGAAAGGTTGTATTACTCTTTCAACCTGACGAAGAGAGAGGCTTAGGAGCTGCTAACGTAATCAATGAGGTTGACTTTAATAATCTAAACCCAGATCTGATATTTGGATTTCATAATCTTCCGGGTTTTCCTTTAAATAGATTCGTAGTAAAAGACCACACCTTCACAGCTGCCTCATGTGGCCTAAAAATCAAACTCTCAGGCAAGACCGCTCATGCCTCCACCCCTCATACCGGTATCTCTCCGGCACTTGCAGTAGCCGACCTCATCCAATCTATTCCCGATCTAAGTTCAAATGAGTCACAAAGCACATTTAAGCTAATTACCTTAACCCACGCAAAGATCGGAGAAGAGGCCTGGGGTATTGCTCCTGGTGATGCTACCGTCTGTTTTACCTTACGCACCTATACCACTCCAGCCCTATACGATTTAAAGCAACAGATCATCGAAATAGTAAAATCTATCGCCAAACAGCATACCCTTGAAGTAGATATTACAGAACATGACTTCTTTAATGCTACCATTAACCATACGGAAGCCTACTCAACCTTGATTTCTTCTTTAAATGCGTTAGGATCAGATTTTATAATAAAAGAAGAGCCTTTCCCCTGGAGTGAGGACTTCGGCCATTATACCGATCATATCAAAGGTTGTTTTTTTGGGATTGGAGCCGGGTTATCCCATCCGGCACTTCATTCACCCGATTATGACTATCCGGATGAAACGATCCCAACTATGCACCAATTTCTAATAACATTGCTAGAACAATGTTGGAAATATAACATTTAAACGAATCTCTTTATGAACAAATCTGCTTGTATATTCTGTGGATCGGCTATAGGAAACCGACCACAATACCGTCAAAAAGCCATTGACTTAGCCAGAGAACTGGTAAAAAAGGGTTACTCTTTAGTTTACGGCGGGTCTGACATAGGCTTGATGCGTGTTATTGCCGATACTGTTTTATCAGAAGGAGGCATTGTTAAAGGGGTCATGCCCCATCTGCTTGCAGGCAGAGAGATTGTTCATCGTGAGGTCACAGAGATGATTTTCACTGAGACCATGGAAGAACGGAAAAGAGTTATGGGTGAGTTATCTGATTGTTTTATAGTGATGCCCGGTGGTATTGGTACGCTTGATGAGCTATTTGAGGTCATGACATGGAATCAACTGGAGATAAGTGTTAAGCCGATAGCCCTATACAATGTAGAGGGCTATTGGAATGACCAGATAAGACAACTTGACCATGCTACAAGTGAAGGGTTTATTAGACAAGAACATCGTGATGCCCTCATCATAAATGATGATCCAGCCATTCTGATGAATAAAATAGCAGAGTGGAAACCCGCTTCATCCCCTAAAGAGTGGGTAGAAAAGCTTAAAAGTGACACAAAAGAATTACATACCAACCTCCAAAATCAATCCAAATGATTGTTATCGGAATAACCGGAACATTAGGCGCTGGAAAAGGAACTATTGTTGACTATCTAGTAAACAAGAAACACTTCGCTCACTTTTCAGTCAGGGGGTTCCTTTGCGATAGATTAAGAGATCTTGGAGAGCAGATCAATCGTGACACAATGACCCTGCTTGCCAATAGACTTCGTAAAGAAAACTCCCCATCGTATATAACCGATGAATTATTTAGATTAGCAGCTCAAAGTAACCAAAATTGTATCATTGAGAGCATACGTACTCCGGGGGAGATCGACTCATTAAGAAACCTCGGTAAGTTTATCCTCTTCGCTGTAGATGCAGATCCGCTACTTCGATATGAACGAATCGTTGTTAGAGGAAGCGAGACCGACAAAGTCAGTTATGAAACATTTATCGCAAATGAACAGCGTGAAATGAGTTCATCTGATCCCAACCATCAGAACTTAGCAGCATGCATTGCACGAGCCGACTATCGATTCAACAATAATGGATCTGTAGAGCAATTAATAAGTCAAGTAGACGCTATCCTGCTTGATCTTAATTTATGATACTCGAAGAAACCATCCTGATTTTGTACCTTTGCCCAAGATTCTAAACGGATTAAGAACAGTTGCACAAATGTTGAAATCCCCTAGTAAAAAGAGTGCTGCCAGAAGCACGGAAAAAGATATTCAAGCTACGGCTAAAACAGTGAAAAAAAGAGACCATAAGAAACAGAGTCTTATTCTTCTCTCATTTACCATCTTGGTCATTGCTCTTGTTAATCTCATCGGAGCCAAAGTCTTCACCAGGTTCGACCTCACCGCCGAAAAACGTTACACTTTATCGCCCTCAACTCGTGCTTTACTTGATGAGGTCAATGATTACATCTTTTTTAAGGTCTACCTGGATGGTGAGTTTCCTGCCGAGTTTAAAAGACTTCGCAACGAAACCCGTGAAATGCTCAATCAATTCAGAGCATATAACAAGTTTATCACCTATGAATTCATTGACCCCAATTCACTAACAGAAAAAGGTGAACGCGACCAACTTTTCAAGTCATTGATCGCAAAAGGTATTAACCCCTTTGAGGTGGAGATAAATGAATCAGGTAGCCAAACTAAACAATATGTATTTCCCGGGGCAGTGGTCTCCTATAACGGAGATGAAACAGGAATGCCTATCATGCTCAACCAGATTGGTCAATCGCCTGATATTATCCTTAATAACTCTATTCAGAATCTTGAATACAACCTGGCTTCTACTATAAAGAAGTTGATAGACGGTAAAAAACCTACGGTTGCTTTCTTAGGTGGTTACGGTCAACTTGAAGATGCACAGATCTACTCTGCTGTAGAATCCCTTGCCGACCGTTATTCTATGCAGCGTGTTAAAATCGATGGCAAAGTATCTTCTTTAACAGAAAGAATAACAGATTCCACAGGAAACACCTCCATCTTTAATAAGTTTAAAGCTATTGTCATTGCTCGACCTGATTCTGCCTTTACTGAGAAAGATAAATTCATCATTGACCAGTTCATCATGAGAGGGGGAAAAGTATTGTGGCTAGTTGATGGTGCCTTCGCTGAAATGGACAGTCTTAAAGCATCTAATCAAACGGTCGCAATACCTAATGAAGTTAACCTTGATGATATGCTCTTTACCTATGGAGCTCGAATCAATAAAGATCTTTTGCTGGATGTGCGTTGCCTTCCAATAACCATGGTCACCGGAATGCTTGGTAATCAACCCCAGTTTAACCTTGTACCCTGGCTCTACTTCCCGCTCATCGCTCCTTCTGTAAGCGAACATCCGATAACCAGAAATATCAACGCACTGAAAACTCAGTTCACGAGTACAATCGATACCATAGCCGCTAAAGGAATCAAGAAAACAATCCTCCTAACTGGCTCCCAGTACTCGCACGTCGTTGCTGTGCCTCAGATCATCGATCTTAACATGGCCAAAGAAAAACCCGATCCGGGTCTTTTTACCAAATCCTATCTGCCTACTGCTGTTCTACTCGAAGGCTCTTTCCGCTCACTCTATGCTAACAGAATCCCTCCCGAAATATCTCAAGATAAGTCAATAGGGTTCAAGGAAAAAAGCAAGAAAACCAGTATGATTATTGTCTCCGATGGCGATATTATCAGAAACCAATTCTCAAGAAAGAGTGGCAAACCCCTTCCTCTAGGCTTCGATCAAGATGTAAATCAATCTTTTGGAAACAAAGAGTTCCTTCTTAATGCCATGGATTATCTGCTCGACGATAGCCGATTAATCGACCTCCGCTCCAGAGAAATTAAAATCAGGCCTCTCGACCGGCAAAAAATAGAAGCCGATGGCTTAAAATGGCAGATCATTAATGTCGCTCTCCCAGTTCTCCTCGTAATTCTTGCAGGAATGACTATTCAAATCTTGAGAAAAAGAAAATATGGGAAGCGATAACACGGCTAATTCCATTCAAGAGTAAACATCTTAAAACTATTCTTTGCCACGACCTCTTCGCTTCTTCTTCGCTTCTTCTTCGCTTCTTGATCGGTGAACAAGACATTGATTGCGATTAAAATTCGATTCAAAATGGTTTTGTCCATACAAAAGGAGATTCTCAGATTGAAAGGGGAATAGTTCATCAGCAACTTCTATGACCCTTTTGAAACCTCACTCTTCTCTCTCCTCTAATCATTTTTTTGAATGAACATAATTGGATTAATTGTACTACATATGGAGAGCATAGGGAGAGGTAGCGGAGAGGTACTGATAATAGCCTGTGATTCGGCTATTAGTCATATACATTTCCTATTTTTGCATAATAAAATCTTTTAAGAACAATGGGACACACTAAGAAACCCCAAACATTGCCCAGAACCATTGCTTTAGTAGCTCATGACAATTGTAAACGCGACTTAGTTGAGTGGGTAAGATGGAATGCCAAAGCCCTCGAACACCACAAACTTGTTTGCACTGGAACAACGGGTGGATTGATTATTAATGCACTTGAGGAGGAGGGTTTTTCTGATCAGGTAACGGTTGAGAGATTAAAATCAGGCCCCTTAGGTGGAGACTTGCAGCTTGGTGCCTTAATTGCCGAACAAAAAGTAGATATATTGATTTTCTTTTGGGATCCTATGCAGCCTCAGCCTCATGATGTCGACGTTAAAGCCCTTCTAAGAATAGCAGTGGTTTACAATGTGCCTTTTGCTAATAATCGGGCCACGGCTGACTATCTCATTAGCTCGGAACTCTTTTCTACCGACTATGATCCTCGAAAAAGTGACTTTAGCGATTATACAAACCGGGAGTTGCCGATCTAAGCATACCTGCTTCTCTTACCAAACCAGAGAGAGCTGTGTTAAGTAATTATTAAGCAAGCATTAAACTTTATGCATTTTTTCATTTCAGATAGTTTTGGGTTATCACATTAAAGCCAAAAATATATGAAATGGAGTTTACTTATGTTGAGCGTACTACTGGGGATCAGTAGTGCTTTTGCTCAGAGTTTTCCCGATGAAATGTATTTATCACCAGATGGGCGCAGACTAATCTTAGGGGGTAAATCGCCAGATGGTCTATATGATTCTTCAATTATCAGAAGAATCGATCTTACCTTTTCCCAGTCTAATTATTGGCAATTAATGCAACAGAATTATAGTTCACAGACTGAGATACCCGCTACGATGACGGTAGACGGTGTGGTATATGACAGTGTTGGGGTTAGATTCAAGGGGGAGACCTCCTATACCATGTTACCAAGTGGTTCCAAGAAGACCTCATTTAACATCTCTGTTGATTACATTCATGAGGATCAGCGTATCATGGGATACAAAACGCTTAACCTTAACAACTGCTTTGAAGATCCCTCCTTTATGAGAGAGGTTTTTTACCTACATCAAGAAAGAAAACATGTTCCAGCTGCTCGGGCAGCCTATGTTGAACTTTATATTAATGGAGAGAGTTGGGGGTTATATCCTAACGTTCAACAGTTGAATAAAAACTTCTATGAGGAGTGGTTTCAAAGCAATGATGGAGTCAACTGGCGAGCTGACCGACCCGATAACGCTGCGCCTGGTCCTGGCGGCGGTGGCGGGGGCTGGGGTGATGGTACTGCAGCTTTAAATTACCTTGGCACAGATACCGCTAAATATCAGACGTATTATACCCTTAAAAGTTCGGATACTGAAGATCCTTGGACAAAATTAGTTAATGCTTGCAATGCTTTAAATAATACCTCTTCAGCACAAATGACGACTGTGGTTCCTAATTACATAGATGTTGATCGCGCTTTGTGGTTCTTAGCTTCTGAAATAGCATTTGGTGATGACGACAGCTATGTCCATAAGGGTAAAATGGACTACTATGTCTACTATGAACCTGAGACGGGAAGAATCACCCCTATAGAGTATGATGGCAATAGTGTACTGCTTAGCTCCACTTCTAGTTGGACTCCTTTTTACAATCAGACGAATGCCAACTATCCACTAATGAACAAACTTCTCTCGGTTCCCGTTTACCGTCAACGCTATTTGGCTCATTTGCGAACCCTCCTAAAAGATGAGATGGACGCCACTAGTGTCTCCACAATTCTGGATCAATATAAGACACAGATTGACACCTATGTACAAAACGATCCAAAGAAACTATATACCTATAGTGCTTTTGTATCTGATGTTGCTGCACTGAAGACGAAAGTCAACTCTCGAAGAACCACCCTCTCATCGAACAGTGAGATGGCTCAAGTTAGCCCATCCATCTCTAACTTTTCATGGAAACCAGAAGGTGGTGCACTCTTCGCCCAACCTTCGGTAAATGAATCGGTCATAATTAATGCTTCAATAACTCATAGTTCCGGATTATCATCTGTCTGGCTATATTACAGCGACTTACTAATGGGAAACTTCAATGTCACTCAAATGTATGACGATGGTTTACATTCAGATGGAAGTGCTGGTGATGGAGTCTATGGAGGAACCATTCCCGGATATAGTGCCAACACCCGTATAAGATTATACATTGAAGCTAGAGCTAATAACAGTGCCATGACAAGTTCATTCCTTCCTGAAGGAGCTGAACATGATGTCTATACTTATGTTGTAAAAGGGAGTTCCTTTTCTGCAGGATGGCCAGTCATTAATGAGCTGATGGCTGATAATAGTGCCACGGTTACGGATGAGAATGGCGATTACGATGATTGGTTTGAACTATACAATGGAAGTGATGCCGATATGGATATCTCAGGCTATTACTTAACCGATGATGCCTCTGACCTTACTCAGTTCCAGATTGCTTCTGGTACCATCATTCCAAAAGATGGTTACCTGATCTTCTGGGCTGACGATGAGGGAGCTCAAGGGGCAAATCATGTCAATTTTAAACTTTCAAAGGGGGGTGAATTATTGATGCTTCTCAATTCTTCGCAAGAGGTTATTGACTCCGTTGTCTTTGGTGCTCAAACAACCGATATGGGTTATGCTCGAAATCCTAATGGCACAGGCGATTTCGTCATTCAATCCCCTACTTTTAATGGTAATAATAGTCCAACTAGTATTAGTACTTTATCAAATGAGCAAAATACGCTTTTGATTTATCCTAACCCGGCTAATAACACTTTGAATTTGAAAGTAGAGGGGCCTTTTTCAAATACCAACTTTGAAGTTTTTAACTCTTCAGGAGAGAAAATCCTTCAGGGTACTACAGAAGGAACGATGCAGTTTCAAACAGAGGCATGGCCATCCGGACTCTATTTCATAAGGATAGGCACATTGGTTAAGAAGATAATGATTGCCCACTAACGGATAGTAATAAAATAAAAAGGGCCGCAATAAGATATCTGATGCGGCCCTTTTATTTTATTGTACTGATCGAGGAGACATTTTTATAAGGATGACGAATTAGGTTGAAAGGAACCCGCTTCGACATTTGTTAGAAATGGCACACCAAAAAAAAAGCACCTGTAGTGTTACAGATGCTTTGTTGTCCTATCAGGGGTCGAACCTGAACTCTTCTGATCCAGAGTCAGACGTGTTGCCAATTACACCATAGGACAATTTGTCGTTTGAAGACCCTGCAAATTTAAGGCAATAAACCAATACACTCCAAAAAAAGCGACCAAAAAAATGCAAATTTTTTAATAATTACCTTACTCATTCAAATGGTTTCTGCTATCATCCAATGGTTCAATCAACTGCCTAATTACAACAGATGCTACGGTCAATCCAAAGAGAGCCGGCATGTAGCTAATGGTACCAACGGTGGTCAGTTTATTGGTCTCACCGGGTGTATGCAAGATGGACTCCCGATCAACCTCCTCGGGCGAAAACACTACGTTAATACCACTTCTAATCCCTTGCCTATGAAGACGTTTTCTTACCATATAGGCTAATCGACAGGAGTGACTCTTACTAATATCGGCGACTTGTATCTTTGAAGGATCCATCTTTCCTCCGGCTCCCATACTACTTACGATACGATGACCAGACCTCACAGCATCCATGATTAAAAAGACCTTCGGACTAAGGGTATCTATTGCATCCACTACGAAATCATAAGGCTCAGCAACCAACTCCTTAAGTCGCTCATCACGTAAATACTCATCAATAACTCGTAATTGAAGAGAAGGATTTATATCCATTAACCGTTTTCCAACTACTTCCGCTTTACGCATTCCAACCGTACTGTGGAGAGCAATCAACTGCCGATTAATATTTGAGGGTTGTATAACATCTCCATCAGCTATTGTTAGTCGCCCTACACCACTCCGACAGATTGCCTCTGCCGCAAAAGCACCAACCCCACCAAGTCCTACGATCAAAACGTGACGATCTCTTAAACGTTCAAGCCCCTGCTCTCCAAGCAGTAACTCTGTTCGTTCCAACCAATTACCCATTATAAAATGCTAAATAGTTTTTATTAATTTGCTCTGTGAAGTGGTCTATATTCATTGCCTTCAATGTAGCCCCTTCTTTGTAAATCTTTCCTATATCAATAATCGAATCATCGGTCTCTAGCAGTATCTTATCCAGAGGACATTTAATAAAAGTCTCTTTTAAGGCTAAACTTCCATTAATAAGCGCCTCACCAAATGAGAGAAAGGCTCCGACTGAAAGCCACATGGAAGCAATAGCCCATCGCGACGAGAATCCATGAACCATTAGATTTCCACAAAAAGCACCTCTCTTTAACTCTGCTATAACTTCTTGATGCCTTCTTACACAATGAATCACCAAAGGCCTTCCCAATAATTTTGCGACCGATAAATGCATCCTAAAGAAACCTAACTGTTGATCATGGCTTACGCCCCTTAAAGCGTCTAATCCTGTCTCCCCGATAGCCCGACAAGTTAGGCTCTTACCAAAGTAAAGCAATGACTGCTCAGCCTGATCTAATAACAAATTTTCAAGAAACCATGGGTGAAACCCAAAAGAGAAACCAGAGATTGTGGGTGATTTTCCATGTAAGTCCGAAAGTGGATAAGCTAATTGAGTATTCAGTGAACTATCCGAATTAATCATCTCATGCAACATAATATTCACAACCGTTCCAAACTTAATGGGGCTATAGCATTGGCATTGGCATTGGCTTTGGCATTGGCCTTGGCTATGGCTATTGCTAAACCAAGTATTTAAAGGGATACCCGGCTCAAAAGATTCGTTCATTCCTTCTCCCAAGGTGTTATGCTATTGAGATAACTGAAATACCGTTTTAGACTCTGATGATCCGAAATCTTAACTTTATTATCAGCAAGATAATTTAATAGAAGCTCTTTAGACTCAGGCCAGAGAGCTACAAGATTCCTTCGATTAGGCTTGAAGGAGATTGCATCCAGATCCCCCTCTTTCAAGAACCAAATAGAAATCACGTCAATCTTATCATGATCTGTCACAGAAGCAATAACCGGAGAGAGATAATCGAGCCTCTCCAGCTTCACCTTTCGTTTTAATAGCAACGTAAAGGGGCCATCTGCAATTCGCTCAAACCATCCAAAGAGCCTCTCTTCTGTTGACGATAAATAAGGTAGATAAGTAAATACTCTCCCTTTTAGCTCAATAAAATCGATTACCTCTGGGTTCTTAAAAACGCTCGTATCTTGCCCGCTTAAAACCTCAAGTTGATCACGCAGCCAATTAAATCTAACATACTCCTCCTTTACCGTTTTACCTCCTTTAAAAACTATTGAGCCAGGGTAGAACTCATCCGGATCAAAAAAGGAGCCCTCTATCAGACAACCTTCAGGAAGATTAGCGAGGTAACGTTCGATAGGGTTTTGGAGGTCTTTCACATCATCTGCTCTAAACATCTCAACACTATAGAGCCGTTGAGCCTCTACCCGAATTGTAACGAGGCTAATGATCCCCATAGTGGTGATAAAAAAGAATAATATTTTGAATTTAATCATCATCTTGCAATATGCAAAGATAAGAGCCTCCGATCAATACCCACAAACTACCGTCAAATAAAAACAAAATCCAGATCGCTCATCCTTAGTATAGGGTTTGGATAGCCATCATTTTATTATGCATCCAGAAAGATAAAGGCCAGAAACTTTCGCATCCGGCCTTTATCTTTCTGGAACAAGAAACTCTTTATATTAAGCCAGCTTTATGTTTGGCAGTAAGTTTCTCAATCATATCCTTAGTCATAGAATCGAGGTCATAAGAAGGTTTCCAACCCCACTCTTCACGAGCCGCACTATCATTGATACTACGAGGCCAACTATCGGCGATGGCTTGTCTGTGGTCAGGCTCATAAGAACACGTAAAGTTCGGGATGAACTTTCTGATACTCTCAGCCTGTTCAGTAACAGTAAAACTCATAGCAGCGACATTAAAATCACTATGATGCTTAAGTTTTGAAAAATCAGCCTGCATCAGGTCGATGGTGGCCTTTAAACAGTCAGGCATATACATCATAGGAAGCATTGTCTCCTCTTTTACAAAACAGGTATACTGCCCCTTAGTTACTGCATCATAGTAAATCGCTACGGCATAATCAGTCGTTCCTCCCCCTGGTAACGTCTCATGAGAGATAATACCGGGATAACGTAGTCCGCGAACATCAAGTCCATATTTGTTTACGTAGTAATCACCCAACAACTCTCCTGATACCTTCGTGATGCCATACATCGTTGAAGGACGTAAGACAGTCTCCTGAGGAGTATCGAAAAGAGGAGTACCCGGACCGAAAGCAGCAATTGAACTAGGAGTTAAGACTTGTTTCATATTGTACTCACGAGCACACTCTAAAACATTAATTAACCCGTTCATATTAACATCCCAGGCTTTCATAGGATTCTTTTCACCCGTAGCAGACAAAATAGCTGCGAGGTTTACAATTCCATCAATCTGGTATTTAGAAACGATCTCACCCATTCTCTGACGATCAAGAATGTTTAAGGTTTCGTAGGGACCACTCTCCTGTAACTTGGCAGAAGGGTTTTGACAAACATCAGATGCAACAACATTGGAGTTTCCCCAGATCTTTCTAAGCTCAAGAGTTAGCTCTGAACCGATCTGACCTGCTGATCCAATAACTAATATGCGTTTCATTATAGGCTGATTTTGTGAATGCGTTAACAATTGCCCGCAAAATTACGTTTTTTTGAGTGGTTAATGAGTTTTTCAACCGCTTTTTTATCGAGTTTAAGTCCTTGATTCTACTACTGGTTTTAGCAAAGAGGATTGATGAGCTAAAACATCATGGAGGCAAGGCCGTACACCCGTTTCATAAGGAGAAAACTCAAGACGATTAGGGAGAGAGATAAGGATTAATTTGCCTCAGGTTGAAGAATAAACTTCACTATAAATAAAGTATCTTTGCACTACAAGGAAAAGGAAAACGAACCTTGATAATACCACCAAAATTCTTTTGAAATGTATAATCAATATCAGGAATTTCTTCAGAAAGAGCTAACCGCAATAATGGAGGCCGGCCTTTTTAAAAATGAGAGAATAATTGTAAGCCCACAAGGAGCTGAGATTACGATTAGCACTGGGCAGAAGGTGCTTAACTTTTGTGCCAATAATTATTTAGGGCTATCCAATAATCCCAAGCTAAAGGATGCCGCCAAACAGGCCCTCGACACCCATGGGTATGGGATGTCATCTGTTAGGTTTATTTGTGGAACCACTGATATTCATAAGCTCTTAGAGAAGAAGATTGCAGAGTTTTTCGGAACAGAAGATACCATTCTTTATGCTGCAGCTTTTGATGCAAACGGAGGCGTATTTGAGCCACTTCTTGGAGAAGAGGATGCCATTATCAGTGATGCTTTAAATCATGCATCTATCATCGATGGAGTACGTTTATGTAAGGCACAGCGTTATCGTTATGCCAATGCCGACATGAATGACCTGGAGGAACAACTGAAAGCTGCTCAATCGAACAGATTCCGCTTAATTGTAACTGATGGCGTTTTCTCAATGGATGGCAACGTAGCTCCTTTAGATAAGATCTATGAGTTAGCTAATAAATACAACGCCATGATCATGGTTGACGAATCACACTCTGCCGGAGTGGTTGGTCATACAGGTCGTGGAGTCACTGAACTCTATAACATCAAGGGAAAAGTTGAAATCATCACCGGGACATTAGGTAAAGCATTCGGGGGTGCCATCGGAGGATTCACAACCGGCAAGAAAGAGATCATCGACCTACTACGTCAACGTTCACGTCCTTATCTATTTAGTAACTCTATCCCTCCCCTTGTAGCTGCTGCTGGTATTAAGATGGTTGAGATGATGAGTGAAACCAACGAATTACAAGATAAACTGCATGAAAACACTGCCTATTTCAGCCAAAAGATGATTGAAGCAGGATTTGATTGCAAACCAACTCAAAGTGCTATTGTGGCTGTAATGTTATATGATGCGAAACTATCTCAGCAGATGGCGGCAAAACTACTTGACGAGGGAATCTATGTTATTGGATTCTATTATCCAGTAGTTCCCAAAGGTCAGGCAAGAATTAGAGTACAAGTATCTGCTGCTCACGAGAGAGCCCATCTGGATAAAGCTATTGCTGCCTTCACAAAAGTTGGAAAAGAACTGGGCGTTCTTAAATAAACCGCCTAATTAAATCCTTACCTCTACTTGCAAAAGCCGTCTCCTCACCGAGACGGCTTTTAATTTATAAACAGTCGACAATCAATACAATCAACCACTTTTTTCACTAATTTCGGCGAGCCAAGTTAGCCTATCTCATCCTCTGATTTTAGAATCACTTTATGAAATCTACTCTGAAATTAATAAAACGGTCGTTGTCTATTTTAACGATAATCCTATTTACCTCTAATTATATACATAGTCAGACCTATTCAGAACCTGATGCATATATAAACTACCCAGGTGAAATCTTTCAAAAATACTCCTTTAACAGCCTTTTTGAAAAATATCATTTCCTAGATCTTCTTGAGAAGGAATCAATCAATTGTGCTTTCGTTGATGACAATCCAAATACAGGAGTAAGGCTCTATTCTAAACGAAACCGTCAGTATGTTATATCAAAGGCAGACTCCATTTTCAGTCTTATTCCAAACTATTCAAGAGTTTTTTCTGATGAGGAACAAGCAAGAGTAATTGCGGATGCAAGAGTCAAATATTCTATAAAGGCCAATTCATTATACAAGAGTATAACCGATGGTGAGACTGATTCACAAGCCATTTGTGAAGATGCCGGTGTGTTTTGTGGATCTAGTCAATATTCCTTTCCTGGCTCCGTTAATGCGCCTTCTGCTCAAGTAGGGGCTTTTTATGACTGTTTAGGAAGTCAGCCTAATCCAACATGGTATTTTATGCAAATAGGGAATCCCGGGCCTATCTCAATTCAAATGTCTAGCTCGCCATCTTATGATATTGATTTTATCTGTTGGGGGCCATTTGATTCCCCAACTGGGGCTTGTGTTGAAGGGCTTACTGCATCAAAGGTTATTGATTGTAGCTATTCTGGTGCTGCAATAGAAACCTGTGATATTCCTAATCCTGTTGCAGGAAAATTCTATATCCTCTTAATTACCAACTTTGATAACAAACCTTGTGAAATCACTTTCTCTCAGATTTCAGGGACTGGCTCAACAAACTGTAACATTGTAATAAACTGCTCTATGCTCTCTATTACACGAAACGTTTCAACTTGCAATCCTGCAACCAATACTTATAGTGTCTCAGGCAATATTGAATTTACAAACCCTCCTAACAACGGAGTCCTTACGATCTCAAATGATCAAGGAGTCTCTCAATCTTTCAACCCTCCCTTTAATAGTCCGCAAAACTACTCCTTAAATGGAGTCACTTGTGACGGATTAAATCATACCATCACTGCAGTCTTTTCAACGAAACCAGCCTGTACGCTGACACAAACTTACACTGCCCCTATTCAAGCCTCTCCTTCAGCAATCATCTCGGGTGGTGGCGATGCTTGTGGAACAACGAATACCGTTCCAGTATATATTAATATAACCGGTAGTATACCCCCTTATACTTTTAATTACGCTATTAACAATATAGCTCAACCAACCGTATCAAACTATAACGGCCCATTCCCCTATGTAATTAACGCAAATCAACCAGGTACTTACACCTTGGTTGATGTTACATCAACCGTCATAGCAGGAACTGTTTCCGGTACAGCTTCTGTTGCTTTTCTCCCTGTCCCTGTAATAGATCTTGGCCCAACAATCTATATATGCCCCGGAACAAGCACCACCCTTGACCCCGGTGCCGGCTTTAACAAATATCAATGGAATACCGGTTCTTCTGCCCAAACCATTTCTGTTAATACTGCCGGAACATATTCTGTAACCGTAACGAATATAGAGGGTTGTCCTTATCAAGACTCCGTAGAAGTTATTGTAAGAGATCCCGTCCCTTCTACCCAAATCAAGCATTTCTAAATAGGAATAATTCTAACATAACCATCCTAAAGAATCTACAATTCTTCACCTGGTTTTATTAGATTATTAATAGCCCAGCCTCCCTCAGATTAGCCATCCAGGACTCTGCCCAAATCATATCTGATGTAGTTAACCCAACATCAGTAAATATCTTAATAAAATCTCCGACCCTCCAGCTTACCACCGAGCCTGAATATGCCAATCCGCCCAATGTCTTGCCTGATGATAAAATCGTATACAGTAACTCAGCAACAGCTCCGTTGCACCGAATGAGCATTGATCCGGAGTCTTTCTTAATAGCTATTCCTTTTATTTTACCCTTTTTGCCATTCAATTCAACCCCATAACCGGGCCAAATCACCATCTGCCCAATAGAGGGTATATTATTAAATAGTGGAGAGAGACTCTCAACAACAAACGCCGGACTTACCGTGGGTTTTGGAGTATTAAAGTCAAACCATTCTTTTAGTGGAATATCAAATCCAGAACTATTCATATAGTTATACAAAGCCACCCTTAATCCGTTACCCCATCGATCATAATCATCTGCATCAGGCTCATCATAAGCTACCTCATTGTTCGCAAATGCATTAAGTTCGGTGAACGGAAATAGGTTAAAATTTCTGGGGTTTTGAAAAACCGGACTATGTCTGGTTAGAGCAAAGCGATGCCAAAAAGCTGATTTCAGTAGATCGGCCTCAAAGAACTGCCTTACAATCTCGAGTGCATTGACCGTTTCAACCGCCTTTTGTGTGGGAAAGCCATACATTAAATAGGCATGAACCATGATCTTTGCATCACTAAAAGCCCGACAAGTGTTGGCTGCCTGTGCTATACTTACCCCCTTATTCATTAACCCAAGTAAACGATCAGACGCAACTTCGATACCGCCTGTAACTGCTATACAACCAGCTAATGCCAACAACTTAGCGAGATCTGAAGTAAACGCCTTCTCAAACCGAATGTTTGTCCACCAAACAACCTTTAAACCACGTTTAAGAATTTCTAAACTCAAACTCTTCAACAGTGCCGGTGGAGCAGCCTCATCGGTGAAATGAAAACCTATACTTCCAGTCTGACTGATAATTCGCTCCATCCTATCTACTAAATGAGAGGCAGTAACAGGGCCAAATTGCCCTATATAAGGGAGGCTTGTATCACAAAAAGCACAACGAGCCCAATAACACCCATGAGCAAGTGTCATCTTATTCCATCTGCCATCGCTCCAAAGACGATGCATCGGATTTAACATATCAACTAAAGGAAAATACAACTTATGCGGCAGCCCCTCAAAATCGGGGAAGTAATTCTCGGTAGGTAGAGGCACAGACTTCCCATCCAAAATGGCTCGCTTAGAAAGATCGCCATGCTCCTCAATAATCATCTCCTTCGTTAAAAGTCCCTTTACATAATCACTCTCTCCATTTGTTATAGAGGCTAAATAAGAGTATAAAGGAATCTCTCCTGCGTCAAAAATTAAAGCATCTATATAATCAAATAGAGATAAATCAGTGATATGCCTTAATTCGGTATTAATGAATCCCCCTCCGAATAATATCTTAGTGGCAGGTTGCTTCTCCTTTATAAACTTCGCACAACGAACAGAGGAGTATAGATTTCCCGGAAAAGGAACCGTGAAACCAATAACATCAGGATTGAGTGAATTTATCTTCTCACCAAGTATATCAAACATTATCCGATCAAGAAGAGTAATTGGCTTTAAAAGTTCTTTTTGCAAGAGGTCAAAATCAGGCAGATGTAGCGCCAATCTTTCACCATACCGAATCAATTCAAAATGGGAGGAGATTGCCTCCCTTATTAGTTCGGTAAGACTAGAAAGAAATCGGGTAGCAAGAAATTTGGCATGGTCAATTAAACCCATATTGCCAAAGGCCCATTCTATATCAGAACTGGTACTAAAATGCTCTGTTTCTGGTAACCAATGATGTGAAACGATGAGATGAGCCACATCAGGGGTCGGACTTTTTAAGAATGACTTAACCAAATCAATCGCATTCACATACCTCTCCTCTTGAATTAACATTCCTCTTACAGTAGATGAAAACTCGATATTTAATGCCTTTGCTTCATTAAAAATCGATTGCAACCCTTGTCGAGATAGAATTCTGTCAAGGAACTCTATTCCCAGATCCATCTGATAACAATCAATTCCTTTACCCTTTAGATAGCCCTGTAGAACCGTTGTTGCAGGATAGGGAGCATTTGGTTGAAGTAACGGGGGTATTATAAGCAGTATTCTGCCCTTGAAGTTGTTTATATTCATTAATATTGGGTCTAGAGAGGTTGGTAGGGGTTATGATCATCAAATTTTTCTTTAGCATTTCCCATGCCTTGTCGATAAATTGACCGTTTGTCTCGAAACTCTGATTCCACTTCTAGAAGTTCTCCAACTGGTTTTATCAAGCCGGAATGATCCACTTTGGGGCTTTTCACTTCCGAAGAGATTGGATATCCATTCATTGCCTCCGATGGGAAGGGATTTAAAGCATTTGTTACTTTATAGAGAGGTGTTTCAGGATTTAACCAAAGAGCCTCCTCTCCGGGATGTAAGATTACCGGCATTCTATGATGAGGGATCTTCTGCATTAACTCATTGGGAGTAGTAGTAACTATAGAGAATCCTCTTACAATCTGCTGTGTGTCGTTATTGAGCCATTCATCATAAATTCCAGCCATTGCAAATGGTCTCACTTTATTTCGCAAATAGATCAGAAAAGGTTTAGACAACTTCTCTTTGGTTGTTCCCTCAATGAATGCATCAGCCGGGATAAGACATCTTTGCGACCGGATCGGCTTTCTAAAGGCCGGCTTAATAATGATCCCTTTTGTTCCAGTAAATTTCGGGTCATCTGTTGGGTTATGATCTCCTTCAGATCTTGCATTAATCAGTAGCAGATCTTTTTTTGCCCAAAAAGGAGTTAATCCAAAACGCATTAGCACTAATTTCCGTGGCTGAACACCCACTATAACAGGAGCATATTGTCCAGGTGAAATATTAAAAGATGGCGGGAACTGAAACCCATCAGGAATAAGAGACTGGAAACGTGACTCAAGAACTTCAGCCTTTTCTACCAAGATATAGCGACCACACATCTACTCTAATTTTCGCCAAAGATAGTATCAACCCAGAAAATTAGAAGACAATCGGTATAATATCCATACAAATCCATCACATTTTTTTAACTTCACATCGTTTCCCGTTAAACCTTATAAAAATGGAATTCACAAAACTTGCCGAAACCAGACAAAGTACAAGAAAATTTACCGGAGCCCCAGTTGATCGTGATCAACTAAATCGCTGCTTAAAGGCCGCTTGGCTAGCCCCTTCCGCAAATAATTCTCAACCATGGTCATTTATCGTGGTGGATGAGCCTAAAATTAAGGAGCAGGTAACTCGAGAAACCTACAGCCAACTGATCTCTTTTAACAAATTTGCTACCACTGCCGGTGCTATTGTGGTTGTGGTAATTGAAAAGCCTAAACTTATCAGCCAAATAGGAAGCACAATCAAGAAAAAAGAATTTCCACTTATTGATATTGGAATTGCCGCCGAACACTTCTGCCTTCAAGCTACAGAAGAGGGTTTAGGAACTTGTATTCTTGGATGGTTTAACGAAGCACCTATTAAATCTATCCTTCACATCCCAAATTCTCGTACCATCGGATTACTTATTGCGGTTGGTCACCCTGCTGATAGTACTATTAGAGAAAAAAAACGTAAACCATGGGATCAATTCTGTGCCTTTAATCAATACAATAAGTAAACGACTAAGGAAGTCTATTTTAACGGTACTCTTTCCCTTCAATGAGTCTACAACCTCTTTTTGCTACTTCAATACGATTGAATAATCCTATTGAGGGTGATTAGGGTATATGGGAATAAATACTCTTAATCCCCAAATTGGTTAAATCTTTTTGTATTTCTGAATATAGGCGGTTCCGGCAGAACCTTGATTTGTACTTCCAAATCCTTGGTCAATGGAAGGAGGGGTATCTCCACCCTCTGCTATCTTTACATATTCAAGCCACAACAGATCTGTCTCGTCATCAAACAGCTGAATCCCTGAAAAACCAGCAGCAGATGGAACAACCTGAGTCATATCGATACCCCATATCAGGTTCATTCCAGTACGGGTCTGCTTGTACTCCCCACTCAATAAGAAATCGGGTTCATCGGTCTCGTTGCCTTGCTTAAAGATCTTCATCTCGAAGGTCTTTTCTTGAGTAAATTCAACATAAATTGAATCGGCCTCATACTCTTCGATCATTTTAGCGGATAGGTTTTCGCCTGTAGAGTACCACTTCCCGATCAGGCCAAGTTCCTTATTTAATGCTCCAGATACTACGGAAGCGGTGGCAAACATAGGTTCCCCTTCCTCTGTATAAACTGAATTGCCATTTGCAGGACGAACCTCTATCTTTTCAGTACCCAAGATTGGTGAGGTTATATGAATGACCACTTTAAACTCTGCACTACCCAATTCATGAAGCACATTCCATGTAAAATCAATACCAGGAGCAAGAACCTTAATTGAATTATCTGTAATTATCCCTGATGCATTGGCATTAGAATAGACAGGCTCACTCAACTTCACGGTCAGCGTATCATTGGTTGAATTTATTGAGGCACTTTTAAAGGCTGGTACGACAGGGTCAACCACTTTAGCGCAGGCCGCCGATAAAAAAACCAGTATAGGTAACCATTTTATGAAATTTGTCTGAATAAATCTTCTCATTTGAAATAACAGATTACTAGTTTTTAATCGAGGAACCGTAGTTTAAATTAGAGCGAATGACACATTATTTATCATTATTAGAGACGAGCAAGTTACGAATATTGACCTTATCACGTTTTAACTGGTCACTTAATTGCTGAAGAGAATCAAAACGAAGTTCATTTCTTACTCTCTCAACAAAACTTACCGTAAGAGACTCTCCATAAATTTCATTATCGAAATCGAAGATATTAACCTCAACGGCAAATTTACTATCGTTAATGGTCGGGCGAACGCCGATATTGCTCATACCAAGGAAAGACCGGCCATGGTATTCTACTCTTGATGCATACACCCCATTAGCTGCAATCAGTTTATACTTATCTTCAATTTCCAGATTAGCCGTTGGAAACCCAAGCTGATGACCGATACGATTACCATGAACCACTTTGCCAGTAATGCTATATTCGTACCCAAGTAGGCGATTGGCTTCAGTCACATTACCGATGGCTAGTGCTTGTCGGATTCTTGTGCTACTAACTGGCAGACCATCCATAATAAACTCATCGACCTCTTCAACACCAAACTGATATTGTCGACCCATTTCGGTCATATCTGCTTTACTACCTTCACGATCATGGCCAAATCGATGATCATAGCCAATGACAAGCCAAGCGGCACCTAGTCTATCGACAATGATCTCTTTAATGAACGTTTGCCACGGCAACTGTGAGAACTCTTTAGTAAAAGGGAGTATTACCAGATGTTGTATACCAGCCGATCTCAATCGTTCATACTTTCGTTCATTCGTGTTAATCAGCTTAACCGAATCATCGTCTGGAGCCAATACCATTCGAGGATGCTGATCGAAAGTGACAACTACCGTTTCTCCACCTAATTCGGCAGCCTTTGACTTCAATCGTTCAATAATCTTCTGGTGGCCTAGATGTACCCCATCAAAAGTTCCAACAGTGATTACCGGGTTCTTTACTCCGGGAAAAACAAAAGGATTAAAATGAATAATCACCTGACTTAGATAAGATTGTTTTTTATAAGATACTCGGCAATCTGAACGGCATTGGTTGCAGCGCCTTTTCTGAGGTTATCAGAGACAACCCACATGTTTAAGGTCATCGGTTGCGAGTAGTCTCTTCTTAATCTACCCACAAAGACCTCATCCCTTCCCTCTGAAGTAAGCGGCATAGGATAAAGGTTTTTAGCGGGGTCATCCGTTACAATCACTCCTGGCATCTGTTCAAGCAGTTGTCGAACTTCTGATACCTCGAATTCTCTTCTAAACTCAACATTAATCGCTTCAGAGTGCCCCCCCTTAACCGGAACTCTAACTACTGTGGCTGTAACCTGTATATCCTCGTCTCTAAGAATCTTTCTCGTCTCTTTTACTAGTTTCTCTTCCTCAGTTGTATAACCATCCTCTTGAAAAGTTCCACCATGAGGGAATAGATTTAGATCTATAGGCCATGGATAAGCCATATCGCCCTTTATACCGGATCTCTCATTTTCCAGCTGTTTTACGGCTTTTACACCCGTACCGGTCACACTCTGGTAGGTACTAATAACTAATCTACGAATACCATATTGTTTCTGCAAAGGAGCTAATGCTACAACCATTTGCATCGTGCTACAATTAGGATTTGCAATGATCCTATCACTCCTCTTTAAAACATCACCATTGATTTCAGGAACAATCAGAGGAACGTCAGGATACATCCTCCATTGAGAGGAGTTATCTATAACCTTGCATCCATTCTCAGCAAATCTTGGAGCCCATAAAGCAGAGGTACCACCTCCTGCCGAGAATAAAGCTATATCTGGTTTGAGAGCAATAGCTGCCTCCATCCCAATCACGCTCAGCTTTCTCCCATTATAATCCAACTCCTTGCCAACCGACCTCTCCGAAGCAACTACTATCACCTCCGCTTCACGGAGAAGATTGCTCTCAGACAATACCTTCAACATCACCGAGCCGACTAATCCAGTGGCACCAACAACCGCTATCTTCATTTCTGTCAATTTTAGTATTTATCACTTTGGCCTTGCAAAAATAGTAATTTTAAATGGTCTCTATTTCATAGTTCCTACCAATAGTAACCCTTAATTTACTTGCAATGAAACCCTTAAACCTAATGCTACTATTTTTTATTTTCTCATCTCTTCAATCAACCTGCCAAGTCTTCCTGCTTGACAACTTTTCTGACGGAGATTTCTATCAATCACCTGCGTGGACAGGCAATGATTCATCTTTCTTAATCAATGACAACCTTCAACTTCAATTAAATGCCAGTACAGCTGGTAATGCCTACCTGGCCACTCAAATCAACCTCAATTTGCCTGACATCGATTGGGAATTTTTTGTTAAAATGTCATTGTCACCTTCAACCAATAATAATGCCCGAATTGCACTTTTTGTCACAACCAATAGAATCGACTCTTTACCCGATGGCCTCTGGGTTCAATTAGGAGAAGCAGGCTCGAATGATGCCATTCGATTAATCGCTAGAATAAACCAAGTAGACTCTGTTTTATGTAGTGGCCCCTCAGCTCAAATAGCCGCTCCGTTTTCCTTCTGCATCAAAATATCGCTCATTAGTGGTCATATCTGGAAAATCTATTCTAAAACAATCAACCAAGCTTATTTTAGTTGCCTCGCCTCTGCAAACTTTCCTATCTCAACCGGCAACGGCTTCTTTGGTATCCTCTGTAAATTCACCTCAAGTAATCTAAACAACTTCATTTTCGATAATATCACCATTCAGCCTCACCCATTCGATACCTCTCCGCCTCTCCTCCTTAAAGCTCAAATCATCCCTCCCTCCTCTCTATCGATCCAATACTCCGAACCAACAGACTCCTCCTCCTCTTTCCAGTTATATAACTACTCCATCGGAAACCCACCCTACTACCCGAAATGGATCACCTCCGGATTAAAAGAAAACTGTTTCACATTAACTTTTGACTCCTCGTTTATTCACAACCAATACTATCCACTTCACATCTCCTATATATATGACAAAGAAGGTAACAAAATTCACGATACCACTCTTCAGGTAATCTATTGGGACATAAACTGCTTTGATGTAATTATCAATGAAATAATGGCTGATCCAGACCCTGAAATTGAACTCCCTCCTGTTGAATATATAGAACTCTATAATCGTAGTAGTCACCCTGTCGATCTCTCCTCTTGGATAGTCACCATCGGATCATCTAATAAGATCTTACCTGAATTTACTTTAATTCCATTTGGGTATGTAATACTCATCCCAGCTAAGGATAGTCTGTTTTACCCGAATAAAAGTAACACCATCTATTTAAAATCACTATCGATCTCCAATACTGGATCATTAATTACACTTTCTGATCAGAATGGAAATCAAGTACACGCCATACAATACACAGCAGCGCAACACGATCAAGCGAATAAAAAAGAGGGAGGGTGGTCACTAGAGATGATTGATCCCACCAACCCTTGTGAACCCACTAACTGGAAAAGCTCCATCGATCCTAGTGGAGGAACCCCAGCATATCTTAACTCAGTCTTTGATAATAATCCGGATAATACCGCACCTACTCTTTTGCGCTCTCGATGGATTGACTCCACCCACTTTATAATATCAGCCTCAGAAACGATTGATTCTTTAACCCTGATACCACCTCCTCATTTTGCATTAACACCACAGACGTCAGAGATATCCGCTATTCAAACTGTAAAACCATTAAATCAAGAATTACTGTTTAACACTAACCATCCACTTGACACGCTAACCTCATACACCATTAGTACATTAGATACTATTAAAGACTGCTCAGGAAATCTCCTCGCTCTTCCAGTTTCAATTTCTTTAGGAAAACCCTTTATCCCAAGAAACAATGAAATAATAATAAATGAAATCCTAACAAATCCCTTGCCCGACCAAACAGATTACTTAGAACTAGTCAATAATACAGACTCGTTTTTGGATTTAAATAAAGTAATACTCAATTATCGATCATCTTCCTCTGAGATAACAACCATTACACTACCGAAAGTAACCATCAATCCACATGAATATCTTCTACTTTCACGTACACCGGAAAAACTAAAAGAACAATATAACATCCCTTATAAAGAACGACTAGTTTTCTGCAACTCTCTTCCCGACTTCTCATCATCATCAGGCACTATTGTTTTATCACTTACAAATAATCAATCCATCGTGATTGATTCATTCAACTACACCTCTGAGCTTTATCCTGCTCTAATTAACTCAACTGATGGCGTTTCCCTTGAACGGGTAAACCCATTACGACCAACAAATGAGCCCACTAACTGGCAAGTCGCTTCTACCACCAACAATTATGGTACTCCCGGATATCTCAATTCGCAATATTGTGTTATCCCTGACGGTGAAGGTAAACTGCTCATTTCACCTAAAATTTTCTCTCCCAAGCTACCCAACCTCGAACACTCTGTATCACTGAAAATCAAAAGTAATGACCCTGGATCTTTTGCCACATTAACAATATATAATATTAACGGACAAAGAGTTATAACAATTATTAATCATGAGCTAATTGGAACTGAAGCCATCTACTCATGGAATGGATTAACGGAAAATGGCCTTCCATCTCCAACCGGCTATTATCTTGTGATGCTACAATTATATAATTCGAATGGAAAAACAGAGATACTTAAAGGCCAAATAATATTAACTCAATAATTATAGACCCGAATAAAATGTAATTCAATAATAATAGTTTTTGGGCATAATCTTATACCCGAAAACATGATTAAGTAGAAATTAGTTTATATGCAATTAAGAAATATATACTTTTTTCTAAAAGAATCCACAATATAATCTAAGGTCAATCTTTGCTCAATCGTTCGATCAAGCTGGACACATCAATGAACTGCTCTTGAGTTCCTTCTTTCATTGATTTTAATGTAAAATAACCATTCTTAATCTCGTCCTCCCCAATGATGATTACGTAGGGAATATTACGGGTATTCGCAAAGTTTAATTGCTTTTTTAACTTAGACTGGTCGGGGTAAACTTCGCTAGCGATGCCCTCTTTACGTAATTTAATAATCAAAGAGAGTGCTTTTTTCTCCTCCTCAACCCCGAAGTTGGAGATCATTACCTTAGTTTGACTTCCTAACTTTTCAGGGAATTGATTAGTCTGTTCAAGAACATCATAAATTCTATCTGCACCAAAAGAGATCCCTACCCCTGAAACGCCATCCAGTCCAAAGATTCCGGTTAAGTTATCGTATCTACCACCACCACTGATACTCCCAATTGCAACATCGACTGCTTTGATTTCGATTATAGCACCGGTGTAATAGTTTAGTCCACGAGCCAATGTTAAATCAAATTCAACCTCTGAGGTTATTCCTGATAGCTCGATATAATCAAAGACAGCTTCTAGTTCAGTAATCCCTTTCAGACCAATTTCTGAATTATTCAATAATTCTTTTAATCCTGAAATCTTCTCATGAGTTGCCCCTGTAAGAGTGAATACAGGATCAAGTGCAGCAATCGCATCCGAAGATAAGCCTCTTTCCGCCAGCTCCATTTTTACTGCTTCCAGCCCTATTTTATCGAGTTTATCGATAGCTGTCGTAATATCAATAAGTTTATCGGGATGGCCAATCATCTGAGCCAATCCAGCTAAGATCTTACGGTTATTGAGTTTAATTACAATCCGTATACCAAGTCGATGAAAGACCTCGTCAGCCATCAACAGCAATTCGGCCTCATTTAGTAGAGAATCAGAGCCGATCATATCCGCATCGCACTGATAAAACTCCCTATATCGTCCTTTTTGAGGTCTATCAGCCCGCCAAACAGGTTGTATCTGATAACGTCTAAATGGAAAAGTAATTTCATTCCTATACTGCACAACATACCTTGCAAAAGGAACGGTTAAGTCATAACGTAATCCCTTCTCGGAAATCTTTGAGGCAATCTTATTAGCATCGCGAGTGAGGAGAAGATTTTCATCAACTTCCTTTAAAAAGTCACCTGAGTTCAGGACTTTAAACAAGAGTTTATCCCCCTCTTCACCATACTTACCCATTAAGGTAGAGAGGTTCTCCATTGCGGGTGTCTCTATTGGTTGAAAGCCATAGATTTTAAAAACCGACCGTATGGTATCGAATATATAATTTCGTCGTGCTGTTACAAGAGGAGAGAAGTCACGAGTACCTTTGGGAATAGAAGGTTTTTGCATTCGTTATAAAAAATTACAGATTAGCTATTAAGGTGCCTGAAACCCCTCCCTGAAGAAGACTAACCAGATTACCTTTGGTATTCATATCAAACACAACAATAGGAAGATTATTCTCCCGGCAGAGGGTAAACGAGGTAAGATCCATTATTTTCAGGTTCTTTTCGTATGCCTCATCAAATGAAAGCTGATCATATTTAACAGCAGTAGGGTCTTTTTCCGGATCAGCAGTATAGACTCCATCAACACGGGTTCCCTTAAACATGGCATCTGCCTTGATCTCAATGCCTCGAAGAGCCGATGCAGTATCCGTTGTAAAATAAGGATTTCCGGTACCACCGCTGATAATTACGATCTCACCCCGTTCCAGCCCCGCAATAGCATCCCTACGAGACATCGGAGCAGCAATGGGTTTAACCTCTAAACCGCCAAGTAAAAGCGTTTTCATGCCTTGCTTTTCAAGTTCAGCCTGTAAAGCCATACTATTAATCAGAGTGGCTAACATCCCCATATAATCCCCCTGAACGCGATCCATCCCTTTGGCAGTTCCTTGCAATCCTCTGAAGATATTACCCCCTCCAATAACTATAGCAATTTGAACACCTAAAGATGCAGCAGAAGCTATATCGGCAGCGTAATCAGCCAATCGATTCGGATCAATGCCATATTGTTGATCACCCATTAGAGACTCTCCACTGAGTTTTAATAAAATACGATTATACATCATCTGATTATATTTTTGAAAAACCGAGGAATATTCCTTTTAATTAAATTATCCGTTAGAAAGTCATTTAAGGTTATCATAACCCTAATGCTTCTAAAAATATCTCACAAAATTAGAAATCAAAACCTGAGGTACGTCAATCGTCTAATTAACGTGCCTCAGATTGCTTTACGAATACTACTCCTCTTTTCCGTGACAGTTCTTAAACTTCTTGCCACTTCCACAAGGACAAGGATCATTTCGACCCACGTGTTTCTCAGCTTTAATGGGAGAAGGTTTAGCATTCTCCTTTGTAGGATTGCTTTGAGAGAGCAGATCTGAGCGCTCCTGTCTCATCTTACTCGTATCCATTTTTTTTGGAGCCTGAGCCTCTCTGATTTGCGTATCAGCACCTGGAAGATTTGCTTTAGCTAAGAAGCTAACAATCTCATTGTTAATTCGACCAATCATCTTTGAAAAGAGCTCAAAAGATTCAAATTTGTAGATCAAAAGAGGATCTTTTTGCTCATAAGAAGCATTCTGAACAGCCTGTTTTAGATCATCCATTTCGCGAAGGTGCTCCTTCCAAGCATTATCGATCGTTGAAAGCACCACCGATTTTTCCATACTTAAGACAACCTCACGGCCTTTATCTTCAATTGCTTTTGAGATATTAACGATAATACTGACAGTCTTTAATCCATCCGTTAAAGGGATGGATATATACTCAAATTGAGATTGACGTTCTCTAACATCTGCAATAACCGGATAAGATGAACTTGCAATTTGATTGCATTTTTCTTTATAGCGTATATAGATCTTTGTAAAAAGCTGATCTGTCAATGCATCAACCTTGCCGCTGAAAAACTCCTTATCCTTAAATGGGGTTTCAACAGCCAGGTGTTTTATCAGATCCAGACGAAACTCATCAAAGTTTCTACCATCGTGATGTTCATTAATAATAGACTCACAGACATCCTGCATCATATTACTAATATCGATCTGCAGTTTATCACCGAACAAGGCATTTCTACGACGTGAATAGATAACCTCTCTCTGAGAGTTCATCACATCGTCATACTCGAGGAGTCTTTTACGAGTTCCAAAGTTATTCTCTTCCACCTTACGTTGAGCGCGTTCAATGCTCTTAGTGATGGTGCTGTGTTGAATAACCTCTCCCTCCTTCATTCCAAGACGATCCATGATTCCAGAGATCCTTTCAGAGCCAAAGAGTCTCATCAGATCATCTTCAAGAGATACATAGAACTCAGAACTTCCGGGGTCACCTTGACGACCAGAACGACCACGAAGCTGTCGGTCTACACGACGAGAGTCATGTCTCTCAGTACCAATAATAGCAAGACCACCTGCCTCTTTTACACCAGGGCCAAGCTTGATATCGGTACCACGACCGGCCATATTCGTAGCGATGGTTACTGTACCTGCTTTACCGGCAAATGCAACGATCTCGGCTTCACGAGCGTGCAATTTCGCATTAAGGACATTATGAGAGATATTTCTAAGCTTAAGCATGCGGCTTAGCAATTCAGAGGTCTCAACAGAGGTTGTACCCACCAATACAGGCCGTCCCTTTGCTACCAGATCTACAATTCTATCAATAACCGCATTATACTTTTCCCTCTTAGTTCTATAAACTAAATCATCATGATCTTTTCGTATAATCGGACGATTGGTAGGAATAACCACAACATCTAATTTATAGATATCCCAGAATTCACCAGCTTCCGTTTCAGCAGTACCCGTCATACCTGCCAGTTTCTTATACATACGGAAATAGTTCTGCAGGGTAATGGTAGCATAGGTCTGCGTAGCAGCTTCAACTTTTACATTTTCCTTTGCCTCAATAGCCTGATGCAGACCATCTGAATACCGTCGACCCTCTAGAATACGACCCGTTTGTTCATCAACAATTTTGATCTTATTGTCTAAGACGACATATTCAATATCGCGCTCGAACATAGCATAGGCCTTAACTAATTGGTTTACGGTGTGAACACGTTCGGCTTTAACACCATAATTACGCATAAGCTCATCTTTAGCATTAATGCGTTCCTCATCTTTCATCTCTTTATTATCCAGATCTGCGATAACAGCTCCTACATCAGGAAGGATAAAGAAGTCGGAGTCATTATAAGCTGCTCCTAAGAAATCTAACCCTTTTTCTGTAAGATCAACCGAATTCTGTTTCTCTTCAATAACAAAATATAACTCATCGTCAATGATGTGCATATTCTTTCCTTGTTCAAGAAGGTAGAAGTTTTCCGTTTTCTGCATTAAGACCCCTATTCCCTCTTCAGATAGTAACTTGATGAGAGCCTTATTCTTTGGAAGACCCCTATGTGCCCGAAATACCATTTCACCTGCCTGCTTTCGCTCATCATCATTCTTTGCATTCTGCAATAAGACTTTAGCGTCTGCAAGTATCTTGGTCACCAATTTACGTTGTAAGTCATACATACGCTCAACTGCCGGTTTCATCTCAGCGAAGAGTTGATCCTCAGCTTTTGGAGTAGGTCCTGAAATGATCAATGGAGTTCTGGCATCATCTATCAAAACCGAGTCAACCTCGTCGACAATAGCATAATTATGCTCACGTTGCACCAATTCGGAAGGATTACCCGTCATATTATCACGCAGATAGTCAAAACCAAACTCATTGTTTGTTCCATAAGTAACATCAGCAAGGTAGGCATTTCTACGTGCGTCAGAGTTAGGCTCATGTTTATCGATACAATCAACACGCATCCCATGGAACTCAAATAACATCCCCATCCATTCAGAGTCACGTTTTGATAGATAGTCATTAACCGTAACAACATGGACACCTTTACCGGGTAAAGCGTTTAAATAAACAGGAAGCGTTGCCACCAACGTCTTTCCTTCTCCGGTAGCCATCTCAGCGATCTTACCCTGGTGCAGTACTACACCCCCAATAAGTTGGACGTCATAGTGCATCATATCCCATTGGATCAGATTACCGCCTGCCATCCAAGAGTTACGATATTTCGCCTTATTACCGTCAATAATAATATTGTCCCTCTTAGCTGCAAGATCTCGGTCACGCTCATTGGCAGTAACCTCCACCCATTCATTCTCTTTAAATCTTCTTGCAGTCTCCTTAACAACCGAGAATGCTTCAGGAAGGATCTCCATCAGCGCCTCCTCAATTTTCTCAGTGACCACCTTTTTTAAAGAGTCTATCTCTGTATAGATTGCCTCTCTTTGCGATACCTCAAGATCATAGTTTTGATCCATCTCAAGTTTCAACGCAGCTATTCTATTCTCCTGCTCTTCAATAGCTTTTGCAATAAATGACTTAAACTTTAACGTTTTAGCCCTAAGCTGATCATTGTCGAGGCTTTTAATTTTATCGTAAGTTGCTTTAATTTCCTCCACTAAGGGAGTCAGTTCCTTTAAGTCACGATTTGACTTAGTGCCAAAGAATTTTTTTAAAAGGCTAAGCATATATTAATCTGTATGGATTTTAATCATAAATAAAAATCACCTCAATCAGTTGCCGGGCTAACAAGTCGACAACCTACAAAGGTATTGAAAATAAAAGTTTCAGAAAACTGAATGTTAAACTCCTACAGAAAACTTACGGTCCTAAACGTGATTCCGGCTCATGTCTTAACCCACGAAAGCCGGTTAACTCCATCTTTACCTTTCCTACAACTATCTTAGACTCTGCCAACAAAGGGAGTCGATTTTTATCATCGCTAATCCATAGAGTCATCGGGTAAGGATCACTAAAGACCTTCCCTTTGATTACCATAGGTTTAAATTTAAGGCTGGCAAAGCGACCTGCCGCTATCTTAATCGTATCTCGTCCTAAAAACTTAACGCCTGATTGGTATACAGAATCGTCAAGTAAAAAAGAGACTTTATAGATCTCTCCAACTTTAAGGTTCTCTAAATCCCAATTTCTGGCATAATAGAAAGCAGAAACCACATCACGAGTCCCAACTGGAACATCCTTAACCGCTCTACGGCTTCGTATATACTTTGCCTGATGGTTGAAATAGACATCATCATCAAAAACGTAGCCCCCTTCACGAGTGCGCCGTTTAAATTGTTCTGGCAAAAGAGTTGATGTATCTACCCAGCTTTCGAAACGGTCATTAACCTTAAAAAATAAGTTGAACGCTCCTTTTGAATTTCCTTGGCCAATAATATGATAGACCCTCTTGCCATCAACCTCTTGAATCTCATCAGAAACAGTGGCAGTTCCAGTTCCTGCCGTTATGTCAGCAAACCAACTATCATAAAAAAAACGAAAGCTCAACTGTTCCCCTGCTTTAAATGCTTTGTTCAACTGTTGAGCCTGACCGGCAACAGCTGTTAAAGCAAAAACAAACAGAATAGCTTTTCTCATTTTATGACCTTTTTAATATCCTTATCAAATTAGAGGCCAAAAACTGTGTTTTTGCAATATCTCTAAGCTTTACGGTTTCCAATCAAAAAAAAGAGGTTACATAGCTTAGTACCATAACTAGGGGCACCTCTTCGCTCCCGCTGCGTTCTCTCTGCGCTTCTTCTTCGAAAAAAAGAGCAATTCTTTTCTACATTATTCCCAATTTCATTCGATTTTATCCATTCAAATAGGGAGAAGAAGCGAAGAAGAAGCGAAGGGGTAACGAAAAACTAGTTAAAGAAAACGCGATAGCCACTAGCAGAAAAAAAACATAAAAATGGTAAATATTTGGTTAAAAAAAACCAAGAATATAGAACAATATCTAACTCATATTAATTACTTTTGAATGTTTCAATTTAAAAGTCTAACGCAATGTATAAACAGCTAAAAAATTACGTAGGTGTCGGTCTATTGACAATCGGGTTATTGACTCTTGGTTCTTGCGGTGGCTCAAAGAGCAGCACCAAAGTTACCCCTCCAAATGATGAAGTAGAGGTTAATGTACTCTGCTCTGGTCCTGAATACCAATCAGATGCTACTGCACTAAGGTTTTCTGCCATCAGCTCAAGTATGGATCAAATGACGGCTAAAAAGAAAGCTCTTTCAGAAGCTAGAGCCGGACTTGCCGCACAGATTGAGACTACTTTAAAAGGGGTTATCGACAATTATCTTAAGTCAGCTGAACATCAGAACCGTGAAGACCTTGAAAAAAGGTATGAAGGGTTAACTCGTGAAGTCATTAATCAACAATTAACAGGAACAAGAACGATCTGTGAAAAGATGACTAAGACAAAAGAAGGAACGTATAAGTCATATGTTTGCATCGAACTTGGTGGTCCTGAAATTCTTAACTCCTTAAACAATCGCCTTTCAAAAGATGAACAGCTCAAAATCGACTATGATTATGAGAAGTTTAAAAAGACGTTTGAAGAGGAGATGAGTAAAGCCGGAAATAACTAATCGGTTGACCTCGTAGACAATACTAACAACTGTGGCAGACGATTTTAGTTTGCCACAGTTGGTCTTCTTTGAGTAGCAATCATAGCTACTTTTTAGCAAAAACAACAGGAGAACAATTTTGATATGAGAGGGATTAAAAAAGCTTTTCCATTCGTGGTGATATACTTTTGCTGCACCATTACTCTTGCAGCTTATGGTTCATTACCCCTATTCAAAGCTGTAATTCAGGAGTCTATCAATCTTAGTGATACGCTTCTTCCTAATGAAACCTCTTCAGCCAAAACAATAGTCATCCCAGATTCTATCCTGAATAATTTAAAACAATTCTCAAGTGAGTTAATTGGCATATCTGATCCTGGATTAGATTCTTTAACTGGCTATAATCAGGCTATTTTTAGAGCAGTACTAATAAATTCACTCTCCTATTCAAATAGAATAAACCAAGTTGAAGATAATTTTCTTCATACAAATGATGGTAAAAACAGAAGTAAACCCAAAGGAGTCTTTAGCGAAATGTATTCTGTAGAAACCATTGTCAGTCTTCCAAAAAAGTCAAGTATTAAAATCAATTGGTCAACTCAACTCTCCAGTGGAGAATATATAGTAGCGATTGATCCCTCTCCTCTTCAAAACGATTCTTTAAAGAATTCATTTCAAGTTAAATTTCTGCTTTTTCATAAAGTTAATGAGGCTGGAAGTCTATATCAACTTTTTCGCTTAAAGTACAAAATATCAAAAATTACTTTCCCTGAAGAGCACATCTCTTTTTCTGACTCTCTGGATTTCTTCTGGATCAACCGAGACAAAAAACGGTTTAATCGGGTTTTCTGTGAGAACAGCTCCCTATCTATGTCGCACAAGTTCTTTTATAGAGGCATGAACGGATATTTTCGATCTGCTACCACTGATGAACAAGGTATGTCGATCTCAACAATCTATGGTTTATGGCCTGCTTTGATTAACGGAATTGCGTGGCAATTACCTGTCAACATGCAGTCAGATTCCTTAGTAATTCGAGAAGTAGGGGACTTTTATAACTCTTTGGCTCTTAGATTAAACAGAACAATACAATCCTCAAAAGTAAACTTCAACCTAATGGGATTATGTTTCTCAGGAGGCTTACTTACAACTGAGATTTCAAGTACTTTTAACGTAAAACATCCACAAGAAGAAAATAAGGTGCCAATAGAGGATGAAGACCAAACTCTTCAATAATTTTTATATGATTTTAAGAATAGTAGATTAAAACAAAGTGATAAAGTGAATAAGTCACATTTATAGTCTCTCAAAAACGAAAATGATAAGATAAAAATGGCTGTTCTTCATGCGATCACTTAAAAACAAGTAGCAAATGAAAAGATGGGCAATTATTTATAGTTTAATCATACTGTTCAGCTCTATAAGTCTGGGGCTTCAGAGTCAGACTTTTGAACAGTATAAAAAGCAAGAGAAAGAGAAATTTGATCAATTCAAGAAGGAGCAAGATGAGTGGATCAAAAATCGAAAAAAGGAGTTTAAAGAGTACGTTGAAAAAAAAGATAAAGAATTTAAGCAGTTCCTAGAACAGAACTGGAGAAACTATAAGCCTGAGGCTCCAATAGTAAAGGCTCCGTCTCCTAAACCGGAGGTTATTCCAGAGTATGTTCAACCCGATAAACCAGTTACTCCTCCTTCTGAGCTTATACCTATATCTCCCATCAGACCTAAGCCAATCATAGTTGACAATATCCCACCCGTTGAACCTGTTGCCCGGCCTATTGCTGACAAACCTCAGGGTGGAGCTATAGCCAACATCTCCTTCTTTGGTAATAATGTAAGTATGGAGTACGCTCCAGCTTTTAAGGTCGCAGCACCATCCAATTCAGGGAAACAGGCTGTTGCAGACTTCTGGTCTAAATGCAGTGCTACCGATTATACATGGCCTCTTGAACAACTTCAAGATCAAAAAGAGAAACTATCTTTAAATGACTATGCTTATTATCTATTGATTAAGGCTTTTAGCGATGACCTATACGGCCAAGGAAGTCAAGGTAGTGTTTTAATGAGTTGGTTCCTTATGGTTAGATCTGGATATGGCATCCGACTTGCCAATAGTAACAATACCTTGTATCATTTGCTCCCAGCTTACCAAGACCTATACGGTGTAAGTTTCATAGAAGAAAATGGTAAGAAATACTATATTATGACGTCTGAAGAGGTCTCTCAGATTAATTCGTACCCCGGTGATTATGAGGGGGCAACCAAAGCACTCGACTTTACCATCACCCAACCGGCCAAGCTGGGTAATAAGATAGCCTATCGAAATATCTCCTTCCCAGTTCAAGGAAAGACAAATACAGTCAAGATCGCATATAATCCAGCCTTAATCAAACTATATGATGCCTTCCCTCAACTCGAGATCTCAACCTATTTCAATTCAGTACCCTCTCTGACCGCTAAAGAAAGCTTGATGGAGGCACTTAAACCGTTGATCCTAGATAAAACCACCAACGAACAAGTAGGCCTAATATTAAGCTTTGTACAGAATGGATTTGAATACCAAACTGATCCGGAACAATTTGGGAGAGAGAAGTTTTTCTTTGCAGAAGAGCTTTTATACTATCCCTACTGTGATTGTGAAGATAGAAGCGTGCTCTTCTCCTACTTAGTACGGAATCTGGTTGGATTAGAGGTATGCGGATTAGAATATCCGGGACATATGTCTACCGCAGTTAACTTCGATTCCAATGTTAGTGGTGACTATATTAGTTTCGAGGGTAAACGATATGTTATTTCTGACCCCACCTATATTGGAGCCCCCATTGGGATGTGTATGCCTCAGTTTAAAGAGGTATCACCTAAAGTAATCTTAATCGATAAGCCAAAGACCATGCCTGGTTTAGATCCAATATGGCAACAACTGGCCACCACTGGTTGTCATCCAGCAGGGGTAAATGGAGCCGAGATGGTTACACTGAGTGACGGTGCAAAATATTACGTTGGGCTAAGTGACAAAAATGCATTATTCCTTAACATGCCGTTATCGGTAAGTGAAGCAGGAAGCAGCTACTTTATTGGCAAAACAAATGATAAAAATCAGCCAATCTGGGGTACTACCTTTAACTCCACAGAAGGAGTCCTCCCCATTTTAACAACCACAGACAATTCAGATAATCTATATATTACAGGTAGTTTCACAGGTAAACTGACTGCAGGATCAAAGGAAATTTTTGCCAAGAATGGGAAAAGAACCATCTTCATCAGTTGTATTGCCTCAAATAGCACCATTAAATGGTTAAAAACGGTTACATTAGATAGCCTCAATCAAGGAACCGGTATTGATTTCTCACTGCAATTTGATATCAATGGCCGACTAATTGGAACTCCTCGTTTCGTAGAGGCCATGGTTACAGAAAACACCGGATTATTCTTTGACAAGATGAACCTCACCTTTACTTTAAATGGTCAATCAGGGGTTTTCTACCCAGAACAGCCTAAACTGAAATCAACCTCCTTTGCCGCCGGAGCTAAGGCTTTAACCCCTGAGGTTATTAAAGAAGAACACGATGCTTTAATTGCCAGTAACACGGAAAGAGCCATCGCCGGTGTCTTTGCCGTAGCTAACTTAGTCTGTAAAATGGGCTATACCTTCACAGGCAGTGACGCTCAACGCGCCCTCGATAAATATAATCCTGGATTTAAACAACGCTGCAATGAAACGTATAAAAACCTTGGGAAAATTACTTTCCTAAAAAACGCAGAAGGAATCATAACTATTCAAACAGATAAAGGACAAGATATAAGTTTTGATAAAGTCAAAATTAAAAACGGCTCACGACTTACCATATCTCAAGATAGAAGTGGCGACATCCAATTCAATATTCTGTCAGGGATTAAAGTGGGTAAAGCCATTGTTTGGTATGACCTCAATTTTGTAAAGATGAGGAAAAATACCGGTGACCTTGTTTTTGACTATGACTCCGATCACACACAGAAACAATTAAATCTTAAAAGAGATATCTTAAATTGATCAAGTCTATAACCATGAGGCGACCATAATTGTAAGTCACCTCTAAAACAGAGAAACGCATAAATAACTGACGTATGCCATCAATCTGATAACAACAAATAAATAACATATGAAACAATTATTAATCATACTATTTTTCATCCCATCCCTTTTATTTGGACAATACGATAAAATGCTGGATGAACTCGAAGACAGCCAAACGGAAGCACAAGATGGCAAACTAGCCTTACGTTTCTTTAATGCTGATAATGGCCAACCCGTTCCTGATGCAACGATAAAAATAGAAGGCATTGGTGATTTCCAAACCGATATGCAAGGACGAGTAATATTTGATATTCCGACAGATGCTCGTTATGCTTGTAGCTTTTCTAAAGAGGGCTTCATTGAGGCCATCTATCGATTTGAAGTCATTGCCGGCACAATCTTCAGTAACCGATTTGTTGTCTGTCCGATACTTGACTTTGGATCTTTAAGAGTGGTACTACAATGGAACAGAAAACCGGCTGATCTTGACCTTCACTTAATAAAACAGGGAGAATATCACATCAGTTATCAGGATATGCATAAAAGCAATGATGGTAATGGTAAACTTGATTTAGATGACCGAGACGGATTTGGCCCTGAAACCATTACCATCAAAGATCTTGATGAAAAGGCTGTGTACACTTGTTATGTAAAGAACTATACAGACAAAGATCGTCCTAATAATCGTAAACTTTCAGAATCTGGTGCATCCGTTCTTGTATATGGCAATAATGCACTTCTCAATACTTTCGAAATTCAGAAAGACAAAAAAGGAACCAGCTGGATGGTCTTCGAAATTATCAATGGAAAGGTCAAACCAATACTAAATATCGGAAACCAGTATTAAATTTGACTCGTCATCATTGAGCATGACAGACTCAATGCCCACCGCACAAAAGCTGATGTAAAAACTATAATATAAAGGAGAAATTATGAAATTTATCAGGTATACTCTGATCTTTTTTTGCTTAATATTCGCTTCGAATATGATTGCTCAAGAATTCCAGACCAAAGAAATGGTAAGAGTTGGAAACGACCTAAAGGCAATCAAAGAAGATGTAAAAGACGACAATGGCGATCTAACGGCCGTGGTAAAGGTGATCACAAATATTGAGGGACTCTCATTTGACTGCAAGTTAGGTTTTGCAAAGGCCGCTGTAAAAGAGTCTCCAGGTGAAATTTTACTGTTTGTTTCGCCAAAGGAGCGGGAGATTAAGATCCAAAAAGAGGGCTTTCTGCCTAAAACCATCTCTTTACCTGAGCCAGCTGAATCAGGAGCCGTCTATAAATTTGAAGTATCGACCGATCTATCCGCAACTCTTGCTTCAGGAAGAGGAACGGTTATACTAACTACGGTACCAGAGGGTGCTTTTGTTGAAATGGATGGTATTGGAAACTCCAGAAAACAGACTCCGGCAATCTATAAAGATTACGAAGCTCGTACCTTTAAATTCAAGTTTTCTAAAGATAGATATGAAGCCAAAGACACTATCATCAAACTTCTAGATCAGAAGAGCATAAGTGTAAAAATTAACCTTAAACCTAAATGGGGAAAACTTAAAATTAACGTTTCGCCTAAAAATGCAACCATTAGAATTGATGGAAAGGTACAAGGTACTGGCAATCTCGATTTAACCACCGTTGAGGAGGCCTTAAACATCGGTTCTTATGATGTAGAAGCTACTTTAGATGGATATACCCCTCAACGACAAACTGTAAAAGTAACCAATGATAAAATCGCTGTTTTAGACTTCGTTCTAGAGCCCATCAAAGGCTTTATAAAGGTTACCTCCTCGCCAAGTAATGCTGAGGTTTATCTCAACGACTCCCTTTATGGGCGAACCCCTCTTGAAAAAGAGGTCCGTATTGGTCGATATCAAATTGTTGTGAGAAAAGAAGGTTTTGCCTCAAGTTCTGCCATGGCTAACGTATTAGAAAATGAGATAACCAGTCAATCGCTCACACTAAATGAAAGAGTTGATATCAGCATTACTACTGAACCTAAAGCCATTGTAACTCTTAATGGGACTCAATTGTCGGGTAAAATGCCTCTGCTTGCCAAAGCGAATCCCGGATCAAACCATATTGTAATCGAAAAGGAGGGTTACAAACGACTTGAAAGGGATTTTTACCTTAGAGAAAATCAAACAGAATATCAATTTGATCTAGAATTAAAAGATCAAACAACCTATATAACCACCACCCCATCTGGCGCATATGCTTATATAGCCGGAAAAGAGGAATCAATCGTTACGCCTGGACAAGTAGACTTAAAAAAAGGGGATTATAAACTTGTTTTAACCTGTCCTCGTTATATAACAAAGAAAACAACTCTCTCAGTTGGGGACAAAGGAGAGACCTTCTTTTACAGACTTCGCCCAAGAGATGTTATGTTTCTGGGAGTCAGTTCATCGGATGCCGGCATTGGAGGTAACCTCATGACTTGGGCCAGCCAATTTGCCTTTGTATTAGACATTCAATCTATTAAACAACGTGACATCGACCCCTATCCTGCTCCAGAACAACAATCCGGTTTACAGATTATGATGGCCATGGGCTTTAGAATTAACAGACCGCTTCCATTGAGCTTCCATTTTGGTTATGGATTTAGAGGGATGGGCGAAGTTGCGGAGGAGGATGCCGCACTTCAATTATATGACAGACAGTTTTACTCTCCTGTCATCGGAGCAACCTTACCCATCTCTTTCGGAGGAGGAAATTTCTGGCTCTATGGGCAGATTAACTATTGGTTCCACACCGAGATTAAGGATGAATCTAATGTTAATATGACCGCAGGTATTGGATTCAAACTATAATTAAAACGCCATTATTGGCAACCACCTACAAACAAAAAAGATATTACTTAGCCTGGCGTACTCTCTCAAATCGCAAGAAATTAATATCGAATAAAAGATTGTATACTCGAAATGAATAATTCATATAAAATAGGTTTAACAAGCTTCTGGCTCCTTATTTTGACCATTTTCTATTGTCTGCCATTAACCGCCCAAACGGTTGATGAGATCAAGAATTCAAAGGAATATATCTATGGAATTGGACAGGGGAAAACCTACCAAGAAGCAGATGCACAAGCTTTAGATCTATTGGTAAGCCAGATTTCGGTAAGAGTTGAAAGCAATTTCAGTAATGTCGTAAACGAAAAAGGTGATTCTCTTTCAAATTACTCTCAATCAGTGGTACGTACCTACTCTAATGTATCTATCACTCAGAATAGAAGTAAACTATTGAATGATGAACCGGGTAACTTTGTTGTTATGCGATTCATGGCTCTTACGGATCTGGCGGAAATGTACAATAGTAGAAAAAGCAAAATCCTAGATTATGTCAAAGAGGCTAATAAAGCTGAAACCGAGTTAAGGTTATCAGATGCCCTACGAAACTACTACTGGGCTTTTGTTCTACTTCGTTCCCATCCGGAAGTTAATACCATAAGAGGTGACCTTCCTAATAGAATAAATGCCATTCTTTTATCAGCCATTCCTGACGAAATAGACAAAATCTTTAAAGGAGTGAATTTTGAGCTGATTGAAAGAAAAGAGGAGTCAGGATCCAAATCGCAATTAATAACACTTGCTGTAACATATAAGGGAAACCCTGTTCAGAACTTTGACTTCCAATACTGGACAGGAGACTCTTACAGTGTTTTAACAACTGTAAACGACGGTTTAACCGAGATAGACCTAAACAAAGGGACTGCTGCGACCTTAACTAGTGTGAAAGCAATTGGAGAGTACCAAAATCTCAATAAATCACGTTGGGATAATGAACTTAGCCAAATATTAAAGACTTCATCCTTACCTACATTCCCCTCTTCTAAAATAGTTATTAAAATAGGAGACGCAAAAACGGTAAGCCAGAAATCAAATACACCTGAAACGAATAGTACAGTCACTCTGACCCGTGCTGATATTCCTCTTCCAAAAGAAGAAGAGACCACCTCGTACACCGCTATGATGAATCAGGTTGTTAAGAGTATAAATGCTGGTAATCCCGAATTAGCTCGAAATATCTTTACCCCACAAGGATATGAACTCTATAAGAGACTTTTCCTGAAAGGCAAAATGAGAGTAATAGAGTCTTCTATGGATCTAACCGTATTTAAAACCTCAGATGGCTTTGAAGTTAGAAACATGCCTGTAAAATTCAGCTATAGAAACTCTGATCGGCATTTTGTTGAATATTTAAACTTCGAATTAACCAACGAAAAGAAAATAGATCATCTTGCCTTCTCATTGGGCAATACCGCTCTTAATGGAATAGCTAATAGCCCTGCTACTTTTGGATCTCCTGAAGAAAAGATGTACCTAATCAACTTCCTTGAAGATTTCAAAACAGCATACTCTCTCAAAAGACTCGACTTCTTAAAATCCGTCTTTGCTGATAACGCCTTAATCATTGTAGGCCGCCTTCTTAAAGATGGAGGTAATATTGAAAAAATGTATGGTTCACTTGGAGATAAAGTCGAATATGTCAAACTGAGTAAAACAGAATATCTAGAGAGAGTAGAGAAAGCTTTCGCAGCAAATGAGTTTATTAATCTTCAGTTTGAATCGACTATAATTAAAAAAAAGAACAAAGAAAAAATCTATGGCATTCAACTCGAACAACACTATACATCGAGTAACTATGCTGATAAAGGCTATCTCTTCCTAATGATCGATCTAAAAGATTCCTTAAAACCTAAGATCTACGTTAGAACCTGGCAACCTACTAAAGATTCAGATGGGAATGTCATTGGTATGGGAGATTTTAACTCCAATTAAAAGATGAATTAGCTATGATTAATGAATGTAAACAACATCAGAAAATTTCTAATTAATCTAGCGTTACCTTCATGATAGATAAACAGGAAATAATAATACAGCAATAATTGAAAAATAATACTATGACTAAATCATTAAGATACCTCTTGCTTCTATTTATTGTTATCATCGCATCTTGCAGTGATGAAGAGGGACAATATGCTGATGTAAGTGCCACAGTAACCTTTTGGACTAAGAACACAGGGTCAAGTCTACCAAATGTTACAATAAATGGTAAAAATGCTACAATCACACAGAGTTATACCTCTGCCCCTTTATGCGATGCCTATGGTTGTGCTACATTTATACTTGCACCGGGTACCTATCAATACACCGCTACAGGAGATCAGAGCTGGTCAGGCTATATCACCGTTACCGCTAGCGATGAATGCCTAACACAAGAACTTGTTGTTACTCCCAGTGCCTATGGCGATGGAACATTCTGGACACAAACGGATCTGGGCTGTGGTAATATTACCGTTATTGTCAATGGAGTGTCTCGTATTATCAGTTCTTATTATGCATCAAGACCCTCCTGCGGTAGCTATGGTTGTGCCAACTTTAACCTACCTGTCGGCACTTATCCCTTTACTGCATCATGCAATAGTTATAACTGGGAAGGAGAAATCGAAATTACTGATGGAGGTTGTTCTACCATGAGACTCTATGTCGGCGACAAATCATCTAACAATCAAACGAGTTTCCCTCCTGCAAAAGATGAATGCAAAAGCAATAATTAATCATCAACGATGATTAATAGAAAAGGAGCCTAATTAGGCTCCTTTTCTATAATAATAAGTAACTTACACCTTCTAATCCTATTCCCAATACCTCGCCCCTTAACGAGTAATTACCGATTATGGCTTCATCCTATTCTATGACATCCTTTAGGTTAAAATCAGCCCTGAACAACACGGGTGTTGGATCCCAAAAGAAGGAGGTTAGAGGCATGCCAAGTTAGCGATCGGGAAAAGCGCATTAGAAAGCGATATAAGTAAAGTACGTATCAGTAGCTACAATTTACTCATCCTTGTTACCAGTAAGATTTTCCACCTCTGCTTTGGTAATTAATAGCTGTGACTTACAAAAGTTTAAAAGCTCTGATGCTCGCTTCACCTGACTTGTTAAGAGCTCAAGATTATTATCTGGTTGCTCCATTTTTTTTATAAGTGCTTCAACCTCGGCAATCGCTTCGGAATAAGTTAAATTCTCTTCCATATTTTTCTAATTTTGTTTTTCACCTCAACCAATTCATTTTTAGTTGGAATATAGAATTGGATCTTTTTTTCATATAAGGAACCAAACACGTCTGCCTGATAAAAGAAAGCAGCACAATAAGCTATGGATGCACCTAAAGCAGCTCCGTATTGTTGAAAAGAAGCAACTAATGGCCAAATAAACGCAAGGGTAATGATAAAGCCAAGTAAAGACCCCTTAAAATTATACATGGGGATCCCACTTCCTGAGAAATGGTGACTAAAAATCATCGAGAACGATAATGCCAAAACACCAGGAGCAAGAATCAACATAACAGGTTTTATCCCATGAAACTTATCAGATAGAATGATTAAAAACCATTCTTCCGGAATAACGAGAAGCATAAAAAGAGCTATAAAAGTAAGAATACCAGAAATCCAAAGCATCTTTCTTGTATACTGAACATTATTCTCTTCGTTATGATCATTTGCTATATGACCAAATTGAACTAATGCGATACTTTGGGTAATCATGCGTATTCCTTCCGTAAGCTGTATTGCTGCATTGTATATACCTAGTGCCGCAGATCCTAAAAAACCATTAATAAAATAAAAGCTTATTCTTCGGCTTCCTAACTGTGTCAAATTAGCCAGTTGAGTAGCCGATGTATACCTTAAAATATCTTTATTCAAACTATTCATTTGACCACCGACCAAGTTGTCAGGGATTTTAATTAAAAATATCACTGAGCTGATCCACCCTACGAAATATGAAAAATAAAGAGAATATATATAATGGTTCAAATGGGCGCTACCAGAGAGCTGGGTTAGGAGGAGAAAGGCTGGGGGCAGAACTAAAAACTGAAGAATTACACTGAAATTATATAGCTTAATCATTTCCCTGCCCAAAAGAATATTCTGATGGGTTGAACAAAAAGAGGCTATTACAGTCATAAATAAGATATGAATAGCAGTACCCTCTGGTACTATAACCTGGTATAAAACCGGATATAAAGAGAGTATCCAACCCAAACCAGCTCCCAATATAGCAACAGAGATTGTCCATAAATAGGAACGTATCAATAACGCCCGTTTTGGATAGCGTGAGGCAAAGTATACCATTCCTCCGGTAACCAAATCAGTTGCTAGTGATAATATAGTAACGGCCAATAGAAATAGGGCAACTTTTCCATATTGCTCGGGTCCAAGAAGACTAGCTCCGGCAATGACCATAAAAAGGGTCGCTGCGGCACCAGTAAGACGTGCAAAGGCAGTAAATAAAAGTTTCTTAATCATAATCCATCTTGATCTTCCTTTTTAATAATCTATTTACTGCCCACCTTGTAGCATCGGGAATAAAAGAAAATCGTTTTGCATCAAAAATGGTAAATTGATCAGAATATTGCCATGTATGTATTCCTTTATTATACTCCCAATTCGTTTGGGGCTCAATAGCCGAATAATACTCTTCTCTATATACCAATGGACTTAGCTCGGTCACATGATTCAGAGTAATCCTCTTCCCATAGTGACCAGAACAATCCTGTGAAGGACGAATCAGCTTACCTCCCTCAACATACAAATTTCCAGCCGGTCGGCTTGAACAAATATCTTGTTTCACCGGGTTAGAAGAGTGTTCTATCCAAGGACCCAACGGAGAATCAGCATACCATATATAGAGCGCCGTACTTTGATACGGCTTCTCCCCTGCAAACATCCACCAACGAGTACCATCATGCCATAAAGTAGTATCAACCAATTCTCTTCCTTCAATAAGAACCGGTCCGGGTGTCATCTGTAAGGTGTCTTGATCAACCTCGAAAAGCTGCACCCTACCAGCTGCATGACACTCTGGCATACAGTATATCTTATTCTTAAACTCAAATATATACGGATAACTAAGATGATAAGGTAACTCAAGTACCCTCTTTACCTCATAGGGAAAAGACCCAAAATCCTTTAACTGAATAGCTGAAATGACTCCTTTACCAGTTTTATAACTAAAATCTTCAAAAAACATCCACCAATTATCCTTAATTAAAAATACAAATGGATCGGCAACAAATCGATCTTTATCAATCTTTGAAAACCAATTGATCGACTTGGCTCCATTCCATATTTTAACTTCACCTCTTCTTGTCTGCATGCTATCTGAAACATTTCTCTGATAATCCTTCTCAGAAACAACCGATTTAGTCCCTGGGTATAGACCAATATTCCAATCCTCAGCCTTGAATATATTATGAAGATGAAAAGCAATACGGTTTATTATCAGTTTAGAAACAAAAATAAGAAAGGTAAGGTTTTTAGGAGGCTTATAGATCTTTGCCTTGCTTTGACTCTCTCTCTTCTCAAGAGATCCATTAACTAAGCCAAGGGCACAAAGGGCAGGCCATTTAACTGTCTGCATCAACAAATTCTCCGTTTGATGATTCCAAGAGTGTAATACAGTTGGGAAATAACCTTTTTTTAAGATTATTCCTTTATCAAGATTATTGGTAAGCTGCTGAAGAATTGCGCCAGTTACCGGCTCCCGATTGTATATTTCCCAGAAACCAGGAGGGGTTCCTCTATATTGAGTCTCATCCCCATGATGAAACGACCATATGCCATGTCTTGCAATCTCTAATACCCTGCCCTGAATGATCCCCATCCAAAATTGCAAAAAAAAGTCACACTCAAATTCTCTAAGACTCTGAACATCTTCATCAAGAAACTTCACAAAATAGGAGCTATTCTGTGGCTCAATAGAGACCGTATTTAAGGCTAACATCTCATCAATAGAACTTAACTCTTTTGCAGCCGGTTTATAAATATACTTATGCCATGCTTTAAAGAATAGCTGGTTCCATGGGAAACGCTTCAACCGACTAATTCGCCTTTTATCGGATTCAACCAATCCACCACAATGGACTAACACCACAAATTGAGCCCCGCCCTCTATAAGGTTTCTAATTACTTCATGTTGCCATTTTTCAAGTAAAGGATATCCTAACAGAAGTCCAAATCGAATACTCCGAAGCTGATTACTCTTCATTCAGACATTTATCTTTAATACAAAAGTAACTTATCCTTTTTGCATTTTAAAGAGAAATCATAGGTTCAGTTCAGGCTCATTCAAAACAGAAAACTTAACATCATAAATGGGTCTTGGAGTGTTTTTGTTTGCCGCATCGTCGCTATTCCTAATGAATTTTATTCGCTTGGGTTCAATAGCGTATTTCTGATAAAGGAAATCGGCTATGGCTTTATCTCTTAGACCATTTATTCTAGATAATTCCTGATTAACCACCGTCTCACCTCCTACTGCTGCTTTACATTTCTCAGGCAAAGCGATGGCAAGCGAAGTCAACCCAGTTCGTTTTGTCAACCAATCTTGAAAAGTCGAGTCATAAACGGAAAGAGCATTAATAGTATCCGATTGCTCCTTTGAGAGAAAAACAGGTTGCTTTCTTTTTGCCTTTTCAAAGTACCATTTTGAGAGAGCCAACTGAGTGGAAATAGCATCTTGTTCAAGAGACAGATTATTCCGGAAAGAAAATTCAGTAACCATCTCTTGTTTCTCCTGTAACGTTTTGCCAATGGCATTAAGGTTCCGAGCCTGGTCTGGTTGAATATCCATCTGCATCGGATTAAACTCAACACTCTTAAGTAACTCCGGATCTCCATTAATTGCTTTAGCTAACCAGGTGAAAGGACTTGTTACTGCTTTAACCACAAGGTTTTTGAATATCTTCCATGCGGCTCTCCCCCAATGATAATTAGGATCCTTCATATTACCATCAACAGGAATCTCTATATCAATATTGCCATGTCTATCTCGTAGGATAGCAATAGCCAACTTCATAGGAATCTTAAAGGCTGAATCATTTTTGATCCTGTCACCTATCTTGATCTGTTTAACTATCAACCTATTCTTACTATCAATATAATCTCCTCTCACAGATGTTTGATTCATAAAAGTGATATCACCACGCCAAAAAGGATAAGCAACATAGTACTTAGTATAAGGATTAAAAATGGACATGGTTAGTGAACTAATCTTAAGATCAAGATCAAAGTTACGATAGTTTTGATTATCTATCGAAAGAGATGCATTTACATTTCCATATCGATTCATTAGGGTATGAATCTTAAAATTGATCGATTTACTCTTATCTGTAAACTTTTGCGATGAAGCATTAAACTCATCAAAAAAGATAGAAAACTTCTCTCCGGTTAAAAAATCATGATATATTACTGTTCCATTTTCAATGGCGAATTTATTAACACCATACTCATTCCTAGAGTATTGTTGTGCAATATCTCTTATTAGGGTTCCGAGCATGATAAATGGATTAGCATAATCAATAGGTGTCCCGGTTCTATTATCTGTGGGATCAGCCGCAACAGAAGAAGAACCCATTTTAACAAGATCCTGAATATTATTACCCTTTGGAGTAAGCACCACGAGAGTATATGGGTTCTTAATATTTATCTCATTAAACACATATTTATTAGTAACCGTATTAACAGAATCTATAGTTATCGCAAAATCCTTCCATCCAATAACCTTCTCATTATTAGAATCGGTCATAACAAAATCACTAAAGTGAAGATCACCTGAAAGAGATAGCTTTGTTGGGGTATTAAAATTACCTGAAACCGTCATCCTTCCCGATATCAGACCATCAGCACGGGAACTATTAACAAAGGGGCTTACATAAGGAAATAGAGGTATTGTACTTATGCTATCCGTTTCGATCTCCATCTGATAAGCCATAGTATTCAGATTATATTCCATCTTAAGATGAGCTGACCCTTTTTGGTTGATTAGTGATGAAGCATCTATCTTTATCCATGGATTATTATATGCAAACTCTGGAATAAAAGTTTGAGTCTGATGCAAAAGAAGTGTAACATCTGGCTGGGCTGTTTTGTACCTTATTCTTGCATTGCGAAGGGAGATATTATTCACAAAATACTTTACCGTATCCATAGAAGGTAAGGTATCATCTACACTTGGAGCAAGAAAACGGGTAAGCAAGTCATCAAAATTAAACTTACCTCTATTCTGATTAATATTAAAGATAAGCGTATCTATACCAACAGTATCAATCTTATAGACACCCCTTATGGCTTTTGATAGGCTGAACTTTACAAATAAATCTCCAGTATATGCTAATGTATCCTTATGATTAGGCTCAAGGATGTATACGCCATTAGTACTAAACTTACCGGTTAAAAGACCAATATGGATATCTCGTAAAAGAACCTGTCTTCCTGTATACTCTGGAGAGTATTTTTCTATAGCCCAATGTGCAATTGGATTTATAAACAGAATAAACAAAACAATTGCTAATACGAACAGTGTAATTAGAGATAAAAACGATATAAATACAATCTTTATCGGCTTTTTAAGCTTTAGCATATCAGAAAATTTGTCAGTTATTCAATTCAAACATCACCATTTCTTACTATAACAAAAGTAAGGTTTAAAAGGATTAGATTGGACTACGATTAATGATAAATTAGTTGATTATGACACCTATAGAAACAGATAACCCTTATTCAATCTCGTTCACTTCAATATATCAATTCATAAGTAAACTCTGTCACCTTTTCTCAAGGGGCTCTTTTGTATGACTACACATCATTTATTCATGGTTTACCATTCTTTAAACCTAGGTTAATACTCTCTTTGTATTGATAATACATCTTTGCATTCCGATATACTGATGCGCTGATGCTCTATAAAATGAAAAGCCTCTCAATAGAAGCAATGCCATGAAAAAATCAGGTGTATTCTCTTAATCAATATTGTATTATTAAAATAGCAATGAAAAAGATCCTTATACTGAAACTATCCATAGTTCTAACCGGTTTGATTGGATTGATAATCAATCAAGTTGATTGTACTGATCGCCATTTGAACATCTCAAATAAACCAGACAATCCAGATTCAATAATAATATTAAAAGAAACCCCACATTCGTTGAATCCTATCTTACTAATGATTGACCCTAAAGGGACACCCTCTACCGTTAAGTTATCCTTACCATGGCACCAATTAAATCGGCATGTAACCCCCAATCTTGGAGATTTGGTTTATGGCATTTTTAAAGACGACCCTAATCATGCTATTCTTATAACCTTTAGTAAATACACCAAGGCAATTAGAGTTTTCCATATAGAGAGTAAAACCATGGATATGAGAGAGGTAAAAGGAGATTCTTTTGGCTGCCGTCTTAATGATATCTACGCTTGCAGAGTAAGCAGAGCCAATAAAAATCATCAATGTTATGCTTTCTTATTAGGAAAATCAGGGAAAATTGAACAGTGGCAGATTTCCGCAGACAATAATAAAAGTATTAAAGTCGAATTTGTAGGTTTTATCCAGACAGAGGCTTAGAACAGCCTTTGCTAAATGTTTACTAGGAGTTTTTGTAATATTAAGCGGGCCAACCGGAATAATCTGGTGGCCCGCTTTATTTCTGTAAGAAGGATGAATCCTTATATAACGATATTAATAATTTTTCTAGGAACGACAATCACTTTTTTAGGAGTTTTCCCCTCAAGATACTTTGCCGATTTCTCATTTGAAAGAGCTGCTTGTTGAACCTGATCGGCAGTCATATCTAATGGAAGAGGTAAGGTAAAGCGCATCTTCCCATTAAAACTAACCGGGTACTCAAAGGTACTTTCAATTAAGTATTTTTCTTCATAAACCGGGAAATCGGCAAAACTAATACTCCCCTTATTCCCCAGAAGAGACCATAATTCTTCAGCTATATGGGGTGCAAAGCTAGAGATTAGAATTGTTAATGGCTCAAGAATTTCTCTTTTAGAGCACTTCATATCGGTCAATTCATTAACGCAAATCATAAAACTGGCTACACAAGTATTAAAAGAGAATCGTTCCATATCCTCTTGCACCTTCTTAATGGTCTTATGAAGCGTTTTTAATTCTTGATCATTGGCCGGTTCATCGGTAACGATGAACTGATTATCGCGATCATGAAATAGCTTCCAGAATTTCTTAATAAAACGAAAAGTACCTTCAATCCCTTTTGTATCCCAAGGCTTGGCCTGTTCGAGGGGTCCTAAGAACATTTCATATAGACGTAAAGTGTCAGCCCCATATTTGTCGACCAGATCATCCGGGTTTTGAACATTATATAATGACTTAGACATCTTTTCTATCTCGAAGCCACAAATATACTTACCGTTTTCGAGAATAAACTCGGCATCTTTTAAATCAGGGCGCCAATTACGGAAACCCTCAGTATCGAGCACATCATTATCAACTAAATTGATATCAACATGGATTGGTTGGGTTTCGTATTGATCTCTTAGATTAAAAGAGACGAACTGGTTTGTTCCCGTAACTCGATAGGCAATGCTTGATCTTCCTTGAATCATTCCTTGGTTAATCAATTTGGAAAACGGTTCCTGTTCAACGGCAAGATGAATATCATACAGGAATTTATTCCAAAAGCGGGCATAAATCAAATGACCTGTTGCATGTTCTGCTCCACCGATGTATAAATCTACATTACCCCAATAGTTGACTGCCTCTTTAGAGAAATAAGCTTCATTATTGGATGCATCCATGTATCTAAGATAATATCCTGAAGAGCCAGCAAAACCAGGCATTGTATTGGTTTCTAATGGATATCCATTGTAAGTCCAGTTTTTTGCTCTGGCTAAAGGAGGCTCACCCGACTCAGTTGGTAAATAGGCATCTACTTCTGGAAGTTCTAATGGTAACTGCTCTTCGGATAGCATATAAGGCATTCCATCTTTATAATAGACAGGGAAAGGTTCTCCCCAATAACGCTGACGACTGAAGATGGCATCTCGGAGGCGATAGTTAATTGTCCCCTTCCCAATTCCCATCTCCTCTATCTTACGGATGGTTGTTTTTATAGCCTCCTTAACCTCAAGACCGGTAATGAACCCAGATTGAATCATAATTCCCTCTTTCGAATCATATGACTCAGTCCATTCAGAAGGATCAACTGGCTCCTCTCCTTTTTTGCATACCACTTGAATGATGGGCAGATTAAAGTGTTTGGCAAAGGCAAAATCACGACTATCATGACCAGGTACAGCCATGATAGCACCTGTTCCATATCCCATCAAGACATAATCAGCAATGTAGATTGGAATCTCAGTACCGCTTAACGGATTAATTGCGAATGAGCCTGTAAATTGGCCACTAACCCGCTTCACCTCGGTCATTCGTTCACGTTCCGAACGATTCTTTGCCCAAGTAACATATTCTTTAACCTCCTTCTCATACTCTGAAGTTGTTAATAAATCTACGAAAGGATGTTCAGGGGCAATAACCATAAAGGTTACACCAAAGATAGTATCGGCACGCGTCGTGAAGATATCTAGCCGTTCTTCATGCCCTTTAATGGAGAAGGAGGCAGCACAACCCTCACTCCTTCCAATCCAGTTACGTTGAATCTCTTTAATCGATTCAGACCAGTCAATGGTTTCCAATCCATCAAGAAGTCTCTGAGCATAGGCTGAGATACGTAATGACCATTGTTTCATTAGTTTTCTCTCAACAGGATGTCCTCCTCGAACCGATAGTCCATTGCTAACTTCGTCATTAGCAAGTACAGTCCCTAACTCAGGACACCAGTTAACCCAAGAATCACTAAGATAGGCAAGTCTATAGTTCATCAGCAGCGATTGTTGTTCCTGCTCACTCATAGCCCTCCAAGCAGCAGCTGTAAAGGAATCATGAGGGTCACAAGAAGCAGTTACTCCATCACTTCCCTTTTCAAAAAAATGATTAATCAGCTGAGCGATTGGCAAAGCCTTATCAGCCTTTTTATCATAATAATGTTCAAATAGCTGAATAAACGTCCATTGAGTCCATTTATAGTATGATGGATCACAAGTTCTGACCTCTCTGTCCCAATCGAAGGAGAAACCAATCTTATCCATCTGTTCTCTATAGCGGGCGATATTCTTAGAAGTAGTAATCTCAGGATGAGTTCCTGTCTGAATAGCATACTGCTCGGCTGGCAGCCCATAGGCATCATATCCCATTGGATGCAGGACATTATGACCTTGAAGGCGTTTATATCGAGAGATTATATCACTAGCAATATAGCCTAATGGATGACCAACATGTAGCCCGGCTCCTGAAGGATAAGGGAACATATCAAGCACATAATACTTAGGTTTTGATGATGTGTTATTGGCAGCAAAAGTCTTCTCTTTGCTCCATTTGGCCTGCCACTTAGGCTCTATTTCTCTGAAATTATAGTCCATTATGCCTTCTTCTATTTATAAGGCGCAAAGTTACAAAATCATTTCACAGTCTTTATCCTTTGGATTTCTTACATTTGCCCAACTGAACTTCTTTACAATGATCACCCGCAAAACGACCATTATCTTTGCTCTGATTAATCTTATAATGCTCTCGTTGTTTATTGATAGAAGGCCTAATCACCAAGGATTATCTCGCACCCTTCCCGTGGTTACTATTTTAGAAGAGAGAACATTAAGTATTGATAGATATCACAAACTTACTAACGATAAATGCTTTTGTAATGGGCACTATTACTCAGACAAAGCCCCTTTACCAACCTTTCTTATCCTTCCCGGATATGCACTTCTAGACTTTACTGGAGTGGTCTCTCTGGATCCAAAAACGCATTCATTATATAACAGCCCTTTGCTTGAGATGGTCGGTGCTATCATCATCGGAATTATACCCTCTCTTATTCTTCTTCAGCTGCTCTTTAATTATGCAATAAGAGAGTTCAATTTTCAGGCAAATAAAGCAGCAGCTATTGTGATGGGGTTTTTTTATGGTTCTTTTCTATTCTTACAAGCAGGAACTCTTTTTGCCCATCTGATTGCGACTCTTTTGTTGGTTTCGGGCTTAATTCTATATAAGCGGAACCGATTCTTTCTGTCAGGGCTATTCATCGGACTAGCTATTCTTTCAGAATATGCGATTGGTTTTTTTCTTCTGATTCTTATTCTTTTACACATACAAAACAAGAGGAAATTCAAAGAGCTCCTAGTTGTGGGATATGGACTAATACCAGCGTTATTAGCTCAGGTTATATACAATCAAATGATCACGGGTTCTCCTTTTGAGATGCCCTACCAGAATGTAATGGCTGATTATTCGCAGATGAAACAACATTTTGGTTTTACCTGGCCAACTTGGAAAGCATTTATTGGCTTAACCGTATCGCCATTTCGTGGACTTCTTTTCTATGCTCCTACGACCATAGTATTCATCTTATTGTACACCTTTAACACTCCAAAGCAGATAGTGAGGAATACTCTTTTAAATCCGTTTCTTATTGTTCCATTACTGTATATCATATTAATGTCGGGTTATTTCTCTTGGTGGGGTGGTTGGTGTTATGGGCCAAGGCATCTTACCTCAGCATATACCATTTTAGCTTTAGGTTCTATAGTTGCAATAAAGGAAAAAACGTATTTATATCCACTATTCCGAATCCTATCCCTCTTTGGGCTCATTTTAGGGTTAATGGCATTAAACACCTATTGGCAAGGATTAGCAACCCATTATCCAAATCCATTTTTCCAAAGAATAATACCAGCTATAGAAGCAAATCTCAGTGAGCCCTTAAGAACTCAAACCATTGAATCATTAATAAAATCGGCAATTATTTTTCTATTGTTTCTGTTATCACCCACCATTTTAAAATGGTTCGGAGCAGCTAAAAGAAAAGAGGCCGCAACCAAGATGGAAGCGACCTCATCACACAACAAACAATAAACACGATCCAGTAGGCGGAGCGCGTTATTTCAGTAGAGGAATAAGTGTAACATACAATCCGGTAATAATTGCGGTTGTAATTACCCCACTAATGTTAGCTCCAAGGGCTTCCGGGAGAACCAAAGAAGAAGGATTAACCTTTGAAACCTCCTTTTGAACCACCTTAGCGGTTGACGGGACACAGCTTACCCCGGCGATTCCAATAGCGGGATTAAAGTTTCCCTTTTTAATAAAATACATTATGTATCCCCCCATAATTCCACCAACGCCGGAGATGAATAGAGAAACGATTCCCAGAACGAGGAGGAGTAGAATTTTAGGATTCAAAAGTAGATGCGCTTCACAAAGAATGCCGAGCAACAATCCAAGCATAAAGGTAGAACCATATAATAGAGGCCCCTCAATAAATTCTCTAATCTTTGTCAATCCTGATTCACGCACTGCAATACCTATGAATAAACTAAAAAACAGAGGGGAGGCAACAGGGAAGAGAAGACTTAGAATTACACAAAGAATTACAGAAAGCCAGAGTTTAGATGAAGCAGAATAAACGCGAGTAACTTTATTGGGGTCGGCGGTCATCTTAATTCCTCTAAGTCTCGCTGGGACTAAAAGTCTAATCAGGTATGGATACCCACCATAGGTAAGCCCAAGGTAGAGATAAGCAACAACGGTGATAGGTACAAAGAGATGCTTAGCCAAGGTAAGTGAGGTAAAAAGAACCATAGGACCATCGGCGCCTCCAACCATTGCAATTGAGGCTGCCTCCTTAAGGTCTAACCCCATAGCTAATGCTATAGGAACGGTTAGAAAGGTACCTAATTCAGCACAAAAAGCCAGAAAGATACTGGTCATAGGCATTCGCATCAAATAGCTAACATCCAACATAGTACCAATACCCATAAAGACAAAACAAGCAATTAATCCATTACTAAAGGTAAGAGTATAGATAGGTTGGAGAAAGTCAATTTGCATGATATTCATTAGTCCTTCAGTATCTGAAATCAGAGGATCAACAAAGAGATTACCATGAGAGCCATCAGGCATTAACATAATGCCAGCATTAATAGTAGCCATGCCTAAGCCCATTGGAATCATAAGCATAGCCTCCAAAACACCCTTTTTCCCAAGATAGATGAGAAGCATTCCAAGAACGATTAGGCCTGCTCTAGTAAAGCCTATTATTGGTTCGGATATAGCTAGAGTATAGAACCCTTGGAATAATTTCCCTAAGACTTCAGTTTCCATAATAAAAATCTATTAATTCGTTCTTGGGTACTCCGTTTTTATGCCAATACTCCTTATATGAATCAAGGAACTGTTTGAACTTAACAAAAGGAGATTTTATTTGGTCTTTTAAAGATAATTGGTCTGGTGTACTACCGGTAAAAAAGCCCAGAACACTTATCATCAATCCGATAGCCATCGAGATGATAAATGTCAATAAGAAAATTACCAATAAACCGTTTACTGTAGTCATAAACTGATTCAGTTTTCGTATGTTAAATAATTTTTTATTTGTTTCAAATGGAATGTCAACATAAATTTCTGTGTGAATAGGTTGGTGCGATAAATCCTATCATGGCTATTTCATTTGAAACCGTTATATTTGTCGGTCTGCGCCCTGCGAGGCTGATCTAAACCCAATTATTGAACTCGCAGGAACGCAGCCGACCGTCAAAAGCAGTATGATCCTTACCGTTAAGAGCTTCACAACAATGCTCAAACTATTTTAAAGCAGTCAATGCTTGCTTTGCGATAGTATTCTCAGGATCTAACGTCAGGACCTTTTGCCACCAGACTGTTGCTTCAGTCTTATAGGTTGTCATTTGGTCCTGATTTTTTTCTGCCTTTGATTTATCATATAGAAGGTAATTGAGGTATCCAAGATACCTATAACCTTCTATTAGGTCTTGTCTATATTTGTCAGGCTGGTTTTTTGCCTCAAGCATTGAGACAGCCTTTAGATAACACTCTTTTGCCAACCCTTTAGTGGTCTCAGGATCTAAAGCTGAAAGAGCTCTACCTTTCCATTGATAACCTAGGTGTGAATTCGGAGTTAATTCTATAACCTTTTCAAAGGAGTTTGCTGCCTCACGTAAATAGCCATTCGTTAAAGCGGTATCAGCCTTTACCGTAGCTATATCTATTAATAACATGAGGTTTCGTCCCTTCTGGAAGAATATTGCACTAGGTGTATTGGGCTTACTCTTTATCAATCTATTATAGGCCTCAACAGCTTGGACAAAATCCTTCATCTTCTCAGCTGATTTAGCAATCTGTTCATAGATGTTGAACTGTGTAGAGTCGAGCGACAATGATTTTTTATATTGAATAATCGCTAATGAGTCTTTACCTGTTGCAGCTAAAAGACGACCATAATAATCAAAATCGGAGGCAATCAGTCTTGAAGAGTCTATTACGGTTCGACGATTAAAGAAACTTCGAATAGCCTCTAATCCTTCAGAACCTTGCTTTGTCTCGGCACAGGTATAAGCATAGAGTCTTAGAAGGACTTCACTCTTACTCCCCATAGCCAAAAGCTGCTTAATGATTTTATTAGCTTTAGCATACTCTTTGTTAAACCATAAGATATTAACAAATTTCTCCATTTCGCTGGGGTCTAGCTTAGATCTATCAGCATAATAAGTGTAATTCTTTGATGCCTCCGTGTAGTTACCAGTCAGATAACACAACTCTCCCATCAGTTTATGACCCATTAAGGAAGTAGAATCAATGCTAAACACCTCTTGAAGCAATCTTCTAGCATCGGAAAAATTTCTTCCTCCGGTATAGGCTTTAGCTATCGCTAATCTTGCAGGAATATTCTGTTTATCTTTATAAATAACCTGTTCATATTTGCCGCAGGCCTTGCCTAGAAGTTGCCCATCTTTATAGTGTAAATCGAGTTCAGCATAGACATTTCCTGCATACATAAAGACGGAAGGTTGATCCGTTAAAACCGCACACGCTTGACTGATCAGTTCATCACAACTCTTTAAATCACCAGTTCGGCCAAAAGCGTAGCCTAGTTGACACTTTTCATAACCATTTTTAAGGTCCTTATCATAATAAAGCCTTTTTAATTCAAGCTGCCCCTTTTTATTATCCCCAGTTAAAGACTCCAATAGAGCCAGGCCTATGCTTGCAAGGTAGCCCCCATCTGGTTTAAGTTTAACATCATTAAATGCTAAGCGAGCACTATCGGATAGCCCTTGTGAAAGGTAAACCTTTCCGAGCCAGTAAGAATATATCGGATTAGTAGTTTGCTTTCTACTTTCCACCTTAAGCTGATCTTTTAAACCCTTTGCTTGTCCATTTTGCCAGTAAGTATGAATCCAACTAGGGATTTCATAACCATTTGCCATTAAAGAGGGCAGGAGAATCAGCAAAAACGACAAACTTAGTCCCTTTAATAATGTAAACCGATATAAATTAAATTTTAATATCATGTTATTGTTTGTTTGTGTGATATAATACTTTAGTCCTTTCTAACATTGACTAATCGAAGCGGAGCGATAGCCGGGAGCAATCCAGCCTTTAGAATGATTCGCTGACCTTTATCAGAGGCCACGAAGGAAGTAAAACCATCAGCTAATCCTAGATGAGGATCCGTTGAAATCATCCAGATATTACGAATGAACGGGTATTGTTCAAGAGCCATATAGGCTTGATAAGGTTTATAACTGCGGTCGTTCTTTATTGGCCTTATAGCACAAACCTTAATTTGATCTGTAAAAGAGAGAGCAGTTGAGTCATCTCGATCACTTATCCAGCTCACCCCAATCATACCGATTGCGTTCTTATGATGAGCTACATAATTGATAACCGATGTATCGGAGTTCAAAGCATGAGAGTACGGGCTAAGGCTATCTGTACCTACTATACTATCCAGCATATACCTAACTATTCCACTTTGAGGATGATCAAAAACGATATCCAGCTTATCATTAGAATTATCTTCAGATACTTCCCTCCAAGATAAAATCTTACCGGCGAGAATATCCTTTATTTGTTGAAGATCAAAGACAGTATCGCGATTATTGGGGTTAACAATGAAGGCAACAGCATCTCGTCCCACAAGAATCTCTTTGGGATAGATCTTCTTTTGTTCAAAGAATTTTCTTTCATCAATAGACAATCTTCTACTCGCAATAAGAAGTCTGGCACTATCAGCAAACAGTTTCTTGAAAGCTTCAGATTCTGGAAGAAACTCGAATTTAATATGTGCATTATTGTAGACTGAATGAAAGACATCTAATTCTGCCTGTACAATAGGAAAAAAGGTAGCATCAGCTAAAGCATTAATATTACCGGAAGTAGGCGTATCAGACGCCCTGTCAGTATTATTCTGACAGGACGTACTAACACTAAACAACAGAATAAATAAAGCAAGAACCTTGCTCCATCTCCCTTCAACTATTTTTCCAAGAGGTTTACCTTTTAACATTTTTTCCATCTTTAATTGTACGAAAAAGGCGCCAACATCCATATAGGAAAAGAAGTGAGCCTAAACCATACCTCTGCCAAGATGAGCTATTTTGAAAGCCAAAGCCGAGTAAGAGAAGACCTATTAAGAGGTAAAACCCAGGCATTATCCATGAAGAAATGAAATAGATATATTTCATTTGGGTTTAGTTTAAAGTAAACTTGATAGGAAGATTAAATTGGACTGGGACCGATTTTCCAGCCTGTTTACCTGGAATCCAGGACGGCATCAATTTGACTACTCTGACCGCTTCTTCATCACAGCCGCCACCTATTCCACGCAATACTTTAATGTTGGAAATTCTACCATCGCGGCCAATAACAAATGTAAGGAAGACCGTTCCAGTGATTCCACTTTCACGAGCGATAGATGGGTATTTGATGTTATCTCTTAGGAATTTTATACGAGCTTCATCTCCGCCGGGGTATTCAGGCATCTGCTCAACAACTTTAAAAGGTTCTTGCGTTTCCTCCACAACCTGAGATTGCTCTTGTTGTAAGTCGGCCATGTCTACCGCATCAGCGTCACTGCTATTTCCTTTAACATCATTAACAGAAACAGAGAGTTTTGAATCAGTAACCTCCTCTTGTGTTTTCATTAAATCCTCATCCTTTACTTCAGAGTCATCTTTAATAACAGGAGGGGTAAACTTAATAGTGCTTTTAATTTTCTCAGGAGGTTGCTGTTCCACTATAGGTTGTTCAGGTTCTTTAGCCTTATTCTTTTCGAGATCGATATTGGCTAATGCGGTAACCTCAACATTAACCTCTTTCTTTTCCGGAATAATGCTTTTAATAAACCCTGGTGCCAGAATTGCAAGTATAAAAAACACAACGGTAACGATCAGAGCTAACCGGTGTCTTTTGGAGGAGTCTCGTCGAATGACAAAAGCTCCATAATCCTTGAATCTTTGAGCAAATACAAGATCACACCAGGCATCTGAAAATATGTTCGTTTTAGCCATTAATTCAACTTTTTTGTGCGTGATTATATATTTACTTTAGAATACAGGTCTTTATCTGGTCCTGAAAGATCAACAATAGCATACCTACTAATGCTACAGATATTCATTTCGTCTAAAGCATCGACAAGATTCTTATATGAAGCATCGTCAGACGCCATGATTCTGACAACCGGAGCATTTTTTCCAGCTTTGATCTTAGAGAGTTGCTCTTTAAAAATCTCATCCGTCATCTTAGTCTTCTGCTTTTCTCTTTTAAGATCTTCCACTTGTTTTACGATATCGTAGTTTTTTTGGAGAAGAATCTTACGGAGCCCGGTGGCCGAATAGTCAGTAGCGATGAGTTGAGCACCTTCGGTTTTACCGAAGTAGTAATAAATTTTATCAGCTCCACCTAGAATGATCGTTATAGCTTGCGAAGCCTTTGCAACTGTTTGATTATCTTCTTGCACGTCTTTAGTAGATGGCATAGTAATCTCCATTGTTTGAGGCTTTATTAAAGTGGTAGCTAACATGAAGAAGGTTATTAACAAAAACCCAAGGTCTACCATTGGGGTAAAGTCAATTCTGGTGGCAAGCTTTTTCGAGCGTTTTTTGCCTCCTTTTTTATGTGATCCCTGATCTTGACTAACGTCTGCCATTTTGTAGTGGGTTTAAGATTTACATGGATCCTTCACCTTCGAGACGGGTAATCAGGTTATACCGATTCTCATCTAACTCTTGAAGGGTTTTCATTACATTTTTTACCACCAGGTATGGTGTCTTCTCATCGGCCTTAATGGCGATACGTAGATCAGGATTTACCTCTCTGGCTGCCTTCACCCAAGATTTTAGTTGATTGTTAACCGAATCTGAGGGTATACCAAGATTATTTTGTGGATTATCTCTTGTCTCGGCAGGTAAGGCCAAATAGGCCGGCAACATCTCTAACGGATTACCATACACATCAAGCAGAGTATACTTTTTAATCTGCTCTGGAGTGAATGATAGCTTATAGAGCTCTGCCATCTTACTCAACAGCTCACGCCTTTTCTCTTGCCCATCGATACCGAAAAATACTCTTCCTGTAGGGTCGATCAGCATGGTCATTACATTCACTTCGGGAATCTTTATCTCTGAAATAGAGGAAGGAGTTGATACTAGTATAGGCTCCTTTTTTGTAAAGTTCGAAGTCAACATAAAAAAGGTCAAGAGAAGAAAAGCCACGTCTGTCATCGCAGTCATGTCTACCCATGTACTCTTTCTGGGTATTTTTACTTTTGGCATTGTCTCTTCTTTTAACTTTTTCTGTTATTATGCGTGCTTCTCACCATATGATTGAACTAGACTTACGCCAGCTTCATCAATACTGTAAGTGATTTTATCGATACGTGTAGTAAATACATTATAGAAAATCAATGCTAAAGCAGCTGTTCCGATACCAAATGCTGTATTAATAAGTGCTTCTGAAATACCAGCAGCGAGAGCAACAGAATCAGGGGCACCTGCATTTGCCAAGGCTGAGAATGCACGAATCATACCAAGAACCGTACCCAATAGCCCCATCAATGTAGCCAGAGAAGTGATTGTTGCAAGAATGACTAAATTCTGCTCTAAGCCTGGTAGCTCTAATGAAGTAGCCTCTTCAATCTCTTTTTGCAACGATGCAATTTTCTGATCCTTTGTCATTCCTTGTTCTTTCTCCAATGTGCGGTATCTCTTTAAAACAGATCTAACTACATTAGCCACAGACCCTTTTTGCTTATCACAAGCAGCCAAAGCAGCTTCAAAATCATTGTTACCTAAATGCATTTTAACCTCTTGAACAAAGGAACTAACAGCATGCTTGCCAGTAGCTTTTTGAATTGCAATAAAACGCTCAACAACAAAGGTTAATACTGTTAAAAGTAAGGTCATAATCACTGGTACTATAAAGCCCCCTTTGTAGATGATCCCGAAATAATTACCAGGTAATGCAGCGTTCTCAGGTGATCCTCCTTGAAAATTATTGGGATTGCCCATAATGAAATGAAATACACCTAATGCTGTCAAAAATGCGACAGGAATAACTAGAGTTGAAAAATTGACTTTGAACTTCTTACCAGAAGTCGATGA